>CAZPRJ010000022.1:0-93084 GCA_964588805.1 uncultured Microcoleus sp.
CCCCGCTTATTGTTTCGTTAATAGGCGTCCAATCGTGCGATTTTCCGGAGTAAAGGTGGCTTTGGCAACTCGTTGAATATCTGCGGGAGTTACTGCCACAATTGCCTCTAACTCCTTGAATAAATTGCGCCAGTCGCCGGTTTTGACTTCGTACTCTACTAAAGTTCGAGCCATGCCCATATTAGAATCGAGCGATCGCAAAAGATCGGCACGCGCTTGAGTTTTGACTCGTTCCAATTCTTGCGGGGAAACGGGTTCTGTCTTGAGTTGCTCAATTTCACTGCGTAATGCTGTGGCCACTTCCTCGACGGTATGTCCCGGTGCAGTCAGTGCATAAAACAGCATCAAATTCGGATACTTATCCCCCGGAAAACCGCTAAATCCTTGCGCCGATAGTGCCAATTGCTTCTCTTCTACCAGAGACTTGTACAGACGCGAGGTGCGTCCATCACTCAGCAAACGCCCGATAATTCCATAAACCACATCATCAGGATGGGTAACGGCAGGTCGATGGTATCCTTCCAAGTACCAGGGTTGGGAGGGCAACTGCAACGTGACTTCTCGAGTCTGCGTTTGCGGGGGTTCAACCTCCGTCACATCAGGAGGGGTGGGGCCAGCTTTGTAGCGTCCAAAGTAGACTTCTGCCAATTCTTTCACCCTAGCGGGGTCAACATCACCCACTACAGCCATTGTTAATTGACTAGGAACATAGTGCGTCTCGAAAAATTTCTGCACATCCTCACGGGTGAGGTTGCGGATGTCTTCGTCATAGCCAATCACCGGACGCCGATAGGGATGTTCTTTAAAGGCCGTATCGAGAAAAGCTTCAATCATTTGACCGATGGGAGAGTTATCGGTTCGCAGACGACGTTCTTCTAAAATGACCTCTTGTTCTTTATAAAATTCGCGAAACACGGGGTCTAGAAATCGCTCTGATTCTAGAGACATCCACAACTCGAGTTTATTAGCCGGAAAGCTATAAAAATAGACTGTTGCATCCGCCGATGTCGCTGCATTCAAGCCGACACCCCCGGCCTGTTCAACAATTTGTCCCAGTTCATTTTGCGTGACTAAGTTAGCGGCTTGAGCTTCAGTTTTGGTAAATTCTTCCTGTAATTTGGCGGCTTCTGCCTCTTTGCCTGCCTTTTTGGCGGCTTTAATTTGCGCCGATAATCGATCCAACTTGTCGAGCAAAGGCTGTTCTGCCTGATAGTCTTTCGTCCCGATGCGGGTAGTTCCTTTGAAGGCTAAATGCTCCAAAAAGTGGGCAACTCCCGTTTTGCCTTCGGGTTCATTGGCACCCCCCACATCGGCATAGGTGACAAACGAGACGGTAGGTGCCTTATCACGTTTGAGAACAATGAATTTAATGCCGTTATCGAGGCGAAATTCTGTGACGCGATCAATTACTCGATCTAAATACGGTTGTATCGATTGAGCGGTGGTTACAGGTGTCTCAGTGCGAGCCAACGCCACCGACGGCATCATCCCCCACCCGAGAATGGCAGTCCCTAAGAACACCAAAATCAGCGATCGCCACCGTTGGCGTCTTAATGGGGTGGCAAACCACTGGTAAAACTGAACAAATAAATTAATCTGACTCATAAAACGGTAGCAAGGGACACGGTTTCTAGACAAAGAATTTCTTTCTCCCGATCTATCGTGACAAAAAAAATCCAATTCTTGCGAACCGAACTCGTCAAAAACCAACAAAAAGGGAGGAAATTAGGGTATCGAGTCCTGTTGTGCGATCGCTTATGATACCAAATTGCTAAAGACTTGATAGAGATAGAGCGGTCAACGAGCTTTATTCTTATTAGGCAATAAAATAAGAATTAATAGTCCAATTAAGTTCAGTATTCCTAATGCTCCCCATAGAGGATGATAGCCTTTTGCTTTTGCTAACTCAACGCATCCCCAAATAAATATTGCGTAGGAACTAATCTGTAAAACTAGACGTAGTAGCTCTGCTAAATCTTTTGAATCAGGCAAAAAAATTGCAGCGATTAAACCTATTCCTAAAATATAGAGGCACAAGCTGAATAAAATTAAAATTGTTGCTTTTTTCATACAACTCTAATGTCCTAACTTACAGTTATCAACTGAGTTCGACAAATTTTCGTTAGCACAGTCTAAGCAATTAACTACCGCTTATACTCAGTCTTTAATCATTTCAAAACTACTTCGTAGATAATATCCGTTGACGAAATTTTTGACAAGCTCCTTTAACTTCTTGTAACTGTGACAGATTTCGCCATCTGCCTGTAATTCCAGAACCCAAAAATCAACCAGAAGACGAAAATAATTGTAGTGAGCAGCAAAACAGGAATCGCTCCCCACTCTCGAATCAAAATCGGTGCTGCCGCCGTGAATAATCCTCCTCCTACAATCGGTTCAAAAAAGAGCTGTTTGTACGCAAAACTCTCCAATGCACCCGAGTGATTATCGGCATCAACCATTCGGATTAATAATAAACCCGTTGCTGTCACCCCCATCGATTGACCCATATCCCCAATACCTCTTTCAAACCAAAAAGTAGGAATCATCCGAGGAGCAAGGTAGATAAACACCACAACATTCCAAATAATGCCTACCAGAGACAAACTGATAAAAGCACCTAAGTTACTGCCGATTACAGCTAATGAAATACTGGCCAGTGCAGTTACAATCGTCACATCCAGAGCCACACCCCCAATACGATTCATCAATTCACGGTCAATTAAATAGGTACGATGCAATCGTTCTAAAATAATTTGTACGATAATCCCGCCCACTAGTGCCAGGGGAAATAAGGGAATTGCAGAAAGAATTTCACGTCCTTCACCCCCTTGATTCCAAGTCACCGATTCAAAGGCAACTAATCCTCGCTGAATCAGCCATCCGATCGCAATCGCCACACCCACAAAACCAAAATGGATAGATAATGGGTCAATTAAAAGGGTGCGTAAATGCCTCGCACGTCTTTCCTGCATTTGGGAAAGGACTTCATTCCCCTCCTCAGCTACGTCTTGCCATAAGTCTTCTTCTGGGTCTATGGCAATATGTCCTTTACGGCGTCCCCAATCAGCTAAAATTACTCCGGCTACAATTCCACTGACAATACCAACCGTCGCTAAACCTAGCGCTAAGTCTGGTCCATCTGTAAACCCTAAGTTGGTCAGTACGGGAGCCATCCCTGCTGCCGTTCCGTGTCCTCCTTCAAAGGCAATTTCGATTAATGCTCCGGCAATCGGGTCAAGTCCAAATACTGGCGTTAATACCAATAAAGCCAGTAACAAGCCAACCACATATTGCCCCCAAGCCAATGTCTGGCCAAATGCAACTTGAGGTGCGGCTTTCTGCCAAATGTCTCGTGGACTGGGAATAAACTCACCTAAAAAAATGGTGGCAAAGACGATATTAATAAAAACACCGGGAACCGCCGACCAAACCTGCCGAATTTCTGCCGGGAATAAACCATTGGCGAGGAAGAATTCTTGGCCGCCTATCGATGATGCGATCGCTCCTAAAACTCCTGGCCCCAAAAGTAACGCCAGACCTCCAGCTACAATCGAGCTAGGCAAAAACAGCGATTGAAACAAAGGAACACTCTGTCTAATCCATCGCCCCACTAAGATTAAAAAACTGAGAATGACGAAGGCAAAAAATACATCTTGAAAATCATAAGATGGTTTTTGAGCAGACCCTTGCGCTAAAACAACTGAAGCTCCTGGAACTAAAAGGAAAAACAATACACCTAGCATCATGAAGCCAGGTCGAGTCAGCCCACGCCACAATCTTTTACGCTGTCCGATCACTTGCCTAATCCTATTGAAGGTAAGGTAAACTTTGAGTTTACTATAGCGTTTCTCTCGCTAGGTGAAGTATATCGGCTTTTAGGAGTCAGAATTTAGGCAATGATGAATGTACCTCACTCATCCGAAAACTGCTATATTTACAGTTCATCATTATTTACTTGGTCTTTAATGTCACGCCAAACCGATAATACCCCTTCAATCCACCCTTCCATAAAGGCACCTTTATTACTATCATCTAAAGGCAAGAAGCTTTTTAAACCAACCTCTTCTAACTCCATCTCTTCAGCCGGTTGACGAGATTCCAGCAATTCCCACATATCCGCAAAGGCAGCTTCATCGAATCTAGCCTGAATACGGCTTCTTTGCTCGAACCTTTGAAACTCTTGATAGGATAAGTTATGAGCCGATTTTAGACCCAAATTAAAGCCTTTTTCTTTAATTTGAACGCGAACAGCTTTCCGTTCCAATCGCAGTCTTTCAATAAGCTTCTCACGGTCAAAACTATCAGTTTTTAATTCGGTTAAATTAATAGCCATTTCCAAAGCCTCTTGGCACACTGCCGAAATATTGAGGCTGTGCTTGACCTTTTGTAATCGCTCATACAATGATTCGGGAACAGCAATCGTTAACCTTCGAGACACATCTATATATTTTTTATTGTGTACTCTTATACAATAACTAAATTATTGCATAATATTCTATATTTTTACGACTTGTTACATAATTATATTCACGTTGCCTAGTTATGGGACGATTTAGGATTTTGAGCAACTCCTGAGCTCCTTGTTTCCTGATTGTGCAATGTCACCCCATCAATAAATTTTTCACATCTATCTCGCCAATTCCTGTTCACATTATTAGGATTTTGTGAGATTGTATGAAACTTTTGTCAATTATTAGGTATGCTGTTGGACAATAGCGCAACAGCTTTTGTTAGAATTCACAATGCGAATATTAAATCGGCCTCCTCAGTCAGAAACCGAAACAAGGCAACGCATCCTCCAAGCGGCGCAGCGCCTGTTTGCCAGTCGGGGATATGACGGCACGACCACTCGGGATTTAGCCAGTGCAGCCGGAGTGGCAGAAGGCACCTTGTTTCGGCATTTTGAGAATAAAAAAGCAATCTTAATTGAGGTTGCAACTCAAGGATGGGTAGAAATTCTGACAGATTTACTCACTGAACTCAGCGAAATGGGTAGCTATAAAGCTGTAGCCCAAGTGATGCGGCGGCGAATGCTGCGGCTGCATGAAAATGCGGACATGATGCGAGTGTGTTTTATGGAGGCACAGTTTCATCCCGAGTTGCGCGATCGCATTCAGTCAGAAGTGATTGAGAAAATGACGGTGGTTGCCGAAGCCTTCTTTCAAACCGCCATGGATCGAGGCATCTATCGTCGCATGAACCCTAAAATTGTTGCTCAGGTGTTTTTGGGAATGTTTGCTGTGGCTGGATTCAGCCATGATACGATCATGGAGCCCGGAGCTTCCCCGAAACAAATGCAAGAGATGGCAGAAGGGCTTGCTGATATTTTTCTCAATGGTGTGTTAGTCAAAGAATAGTGATTGTGATTGGTTGTTGATTGTTAGGCAAATGTCGGCCAAACCCATCAAGGGCTAAGAACTGATATCGGCTAGTCTTTTAGGTATCTTGAAATAACAACCCATTCCTAATTGCTCATAACTAAATCTCGTGCTTGCTTAATCCAGGCTGACACTTCATCTACATGAGGGCAGAGGTCTTGGCGTTGCATCATGGCCACATGTAGACGTACAATTTGCTGATGTAATCGATAAGGTGGAACCTGAGTCAACTGCTGGACAGAACAGATTCCGGCATGGAGTACCAGACCGCAGTATTGGTAGCCGATGGTGGGAACACGAGCTAAATCTGCCAAAGCCACCCATTTATTGATGTACTGGCACTTCATTTGTAGTTGGTTAGCCAGCTTTTGCCGTAATACTGGAGTGCTAGCAGATTTTAGGAGTTCTCCAGTGGTTGTAATGCCTAAGGCTTGCAACTTGGATCGATCTTGCTGGCTTAATCCCGGTAATTGCTCAATTGGCCAGTTGCAGGGTTGGGTTGTCCTACGCTGACTTTTTGGTTTGGAATACATTTCAACTCCCTCAATCCTTCAATCATCAGTAAAGTATCTTTAGGTAGAAAGTCAATCTATAGGCAGAGAAAATAGGTTATTTATCATGGTAGTTTTGTAGTCATCCTCCGAAAGACTGAGATTAACTGAAGTAATGCAACCATCTCTCCCCATATCTACTCAGTCACAACCTGAGAACCAGTGTCCAACTTGCCTGGCTATGAGGTTGGATGGCGTTGTGGTTCAGCCAGAGAAGCAGGGAATTTTTAACCTCAAACCCAATTTATTGGCAATCGACCCCATCAAGCTTTACTTGTCTCTACGATTCAATGAACATAGGGAGCAATTACTCAATGGACACATTCAGTTTGGTCTAAAAGGTGGACAGCTAACCCTGCGTTTGGAGAATGGAACGATTGCTGTAGCTTCCCCCGGACACAATCGCTTATTTGAGCTTTCGGGACTACCCGCAACAGGAAACCAGGAAATGGGTAGTGAACCCAGTTGTGTCAGTGTGACGTTTTATGAAAGAAAAACCCTGACTCCAGGCAAGCTGAGTCAATCCAAAGTAAATAGGGTGGTTGAAGCCTGCCAACGTCCAAACTCTCAAGTTAGCGATCGCACTTTAACTTTAGAGGATAATCCCACTTGGGTTTTTGCAGGAAACAAGAATAGAGTACTCAAGGGCTTTCTTAAGCATACCTTACTGGGAACAGTGAATGTTTTAGCCAAACCCTGTCGCATAGAAGCCAGGTTTTGTGTCTCGCCGCAAGATATTTACATTATGAACATGGAGGGATTGCTACCCCCAACCCTAGGCAAAAAAAAGAAAGCAGTGATTGAAAGAGCCATTACCCGTCGCTTACTCAAACAACAATTCAAACCCTATCTAAGTCGGCAAGAGTTGCAATATGACTGATAAAGCTTTTGCCATACAAATTCATAATCTGATTCAACAAATTTCGGGGGCTAGAACAGAAGATTTGTCTAGGTTGGCACAAATTGCAGGTTTGGATTTAGCTCAAGATCTAGTGGGTATTGATCTCAGTGGTGAAGACCTCAGAGGAGATAAATTATGCGGTGCTAATATGAAAGGCGCTGACTTGAGTGGCACTAACTTAAGTCGTACTGACCTCAATTGTGCCAATCTCAGTAGTGCTGATTTAAGTAGTGCTGACTTAAGTCGTGCTGACTTGGGGGGGGCAAATTTAAGGAATGCTAATTTAAGCGGCGCTCAATTAAAAGATGCCAACCTGAGAGATGTGAATTTGAGCAAGGCAAATCTGAGTGGTGCTAACCTGATGGCGACCAATCTCATCAATGCTAACCTGATCGACGCTAACTTAATCAGTGCTAGCTTGATTGAGGCTGACTTGCGAGATAGTAAGCTGATTGGTTCTGACTTGAGCGGCGCTAATTTGAGCCATATAGATTTAAGGGATGCAACTCTGATTCGTACAAAACTCATCGGTGCTAATCTGCGTGAGGCCAACTTGAGCGAGGCGGATTTAAGAGATGCAATTTTAATCAGTAGCATCCTAATCCGAATCAATTTGAGAGATGCTAACCTAATTGGTGCTGACTTGAGTGGTGCTGACTTAAGTCAAGCCGATCTAAGGGGGGCTAACTTACTGGGGGCTAACTTCACTCGTGCTAATCTCACCCGCACCAATTTAATGAGTACTAATATGAGTCGCGCCAATTTAACAGGTGTTAAGCTCAGTCGTGCCCAGCTTTGTAGCGCCAACTTAAATCGCGCTAACCTCAGCAATGCTAACCTCAATGGTGCCGATTTGAGTCTGGCCAATCTCAGTCTGACTAATTTCAGTTTTGTGGAGGTGAACCAAGCGGTATTTGCTTACAATTTAGGGCTTTCTGAAGGGATGAAGCAGGATTTAATCAAACGAGGTGCCATTTTTGATGAGAAAATGGACAAGGATTTATAAAAATTGAGTAGGCATTTAAAGTTAAGAATAAGTAACAATCCTGGGCTGTAGGCTCGTCTAATCTTAATCTATTGGTTGTATTTTATTAGTATTGCATAACGTTGAACATTTACAATGACTTCAACAATATCTAAAAAAGTCTGTATGCTGGGTGATTTTAGCGTGGGGAAAACCAGCTTAATTCGCCGTTTTGTCGATCGCCAGTTTAGCGATCGATATCTGTCTACAGTCGGGGTAAAAATTTCTCGAAAGACAGTGGGGTGCGAATCAGCCACTCGACAAAAGCAGGTGAATGTTCAGTTGCTAATTTGGGATTTAGAAGGCAATACTAAGTTTAAAACTGTTACTCCAACCTATTTACAAGGTGCTAACAGTGCCGTGGTGGTTGCCGATGTCAATCGGCACGTTACGATCGATCATATTATCGATCATATTCAATGCTATTTAGCGGTTAATCCTAAAGGGTTTGTTATCGTTGCTCTCAACAAATCAGACCTTTTAACAGAACAGCAGAGGGTTAATCTGATGGATGATTTTTCTCTCAAAGCCCCAGAGAAAGTCATAGCCACATATTCAACTTCGGCTAAGACGGGTTTATATGTGGATGAAATTTTTGAAAAACTTGCGTATCAAATGCTCCAACCCGAATGAATTCCCTTTTCAACCAATTCTTATCTCTTCGCCAGCTAGAGTACTTAGCACTAAATCGAGATTTAACGATTCTGGAGGCATCTTCAGAAGTAAAAAAGTTTGCCGATTGCCCTTATGAGGTGGAACAAGGCAAGAATATCTGCCTCAGTTTTCCCGAATTGATCGGAATTGAAGATATACTGATTGCTATTCTAGAAGAGCAACAAATTAGTTTTGAAATCAAAGGAATTGGGCGGAGTTCGGGACTTGAGAAACCTCTCTATATTGACCTGCAAGTTTGTAAAATTAAGCACAAAAAAGAATCAGATAATCAATTAATTATTCTGCTTGAAGATGTGACAGAAAGAATGGTTTTGGAGCAGAAATTAGTTCAAAGGTCGAATGAAGTCAGCCTTTTATTAGAGGCGTGGGATTCTTCTAATGAATATCTGGACATTATTCTTCAATCCCTTGCGGATGCTTTATTAATAACGACGCAAACAGGATTAATCAAACTGGTCAATCAAGCAGCTCATCAATTGTTTGGCTATAAAAAAGAAGAATTAATGGGCAAGCATATCTCAGATATTATTGTCGATTATCATGCCCTACTAGCAGCCAGCCAACAATATCTTACCTCTCATCAAGTTGTGCGGGATGTAAACGTAGTGGGTCGGACTCAAACGGGAAACTCAATCGCGATCGCATTTTCCTGCTCAGCGTTTCAGACTCACCCACAAAACTTACCAGAATTTGTCTACATCGGTTGGGAGACTTCCCCATCTTGAAGGATTGGAAATTAGAAGCTTCTCCCTCGCTGTCTTACGCGATTGCAATTCCCATTGTCATGATGAAGCGAAGGGAGGATATGAACCCTCATAGCACTGTGATCCCAGATAGCGGACAATAAGGTTATGACTCGCAACACGCTCGAGCAACCAGAACAAAGAATTGAGTTATCAGGTATCAGTTGGCAGACCTATCAAATCTTGCTACAGGAACTGAGCGAGCGTCGATTGCGCCTGACATACAGTCGTAGTATCCTCGAAATTATGGCTCCCTCGCCTGAGCATGAGATCTACAAAAAATTACTGGGTCGTTTTATCGAAACCATTGCCGAAGAACAGAAAATTAGTCTATATCCATTAGGTTCTACGACCTTTAGTTGTCCAGATTTAAACATGGGTCTAGAACCTGATGAATGTTTCTATATTCAAAATCAAGGTGCTGTTA
The DNA here is from genome assembly GCA_964588805.1 of uncultured Microcoleus sp. Lineage (GTDB taxonomy): Bacteria > Cyanobacteriota > Cyanobacteriia > Cyanobacteriales > Coleofasciculaceae > CAZPRJ01. Next base: position 9,700 of record CAZPRJ010000022.1, read on the forward strand.
AAGGCAAAAAGAGAATTGATTTACTCCACAATCCTCCCCCGGATTTAGTGATTGAGATAGATATCTGCGATAGTGCGAAACGCCGCCTAGAGGTCTTGGCCGCAATCGGTGTTCCAGAAGTCTGGCGCTATGATGGGATATCTCTGATTATTTATCGATTGCAAAATAGAACGTACATTTCTTGTCCTCAAAGTTTGGTATTTCCCACGTTGCCAATTGGAAAAATTGACCAATTTCTGCTCCAAGCAGGGGTTGTAGATTACTTAGAACTGGTTAATTCCTTCCGACGTTGGCTTAAGCATGAGATTCGACCTTGAAATTGCAGATTTTTCAGCAAGTCATACACAGTTGTGTTCGGGAGTATCCCAATAAACCTAGCTTGAAAATAGGGAGTCGGGAGTCGGGAGTCGAGGAAGAGGAATTTTCATCCTTGGTTGTGAGCGACAGCTCATGGTGTCTCTTGCAAAATACAAAGCACCCCACCTAGAACCCCCACCCCTCCATTGATCGAGTTAAGCTTCAGTTCCTAAGTCCAAAATTTTGACTGAATCTGAGTAAATCCTTTTTGGCTTCAGCTTCGTATCACTATCAAATTCCTAAGTAAGTCAGTGGGATGAAATAAACACAGCTTAAGTCGGAAGTCAGAAGTTAAGAGCCAGTCCGGTTAAACTTCCAACTCAAATGAACTAACTGTTTTCTCTGGATTTCCATTTTCAAGTTCGGATGCATAAGGATGGAGAACTAGGTTCAACTCCTTATGCCCCAATTTTGTGATGACAAATGGTTAACCGCACTTGAACTCAATTTTTAAAGCCCAAGTTAATTTCATCAACTGACTGATTGAGGAATGATACCAAGTTTTTTTACGGAGGCAAAGACCCAAATGAAACGAGTAATCCAAGGTAGTATGTTTTTTCTAGTTCTATCAGTAGCTTTTGTCCCTAATGTTCAAGCTGAAACTGCAATGAGAGTATCACCAACAGGTATAGTTAACTCCCCCTTTGTCAATCATAAAACAACTCCTTTTAACCTGGTTGGACTGGCTTATAAAGGCTTCTTCATCAATGATAATATTCCCAGCTATGCAGATCTAATTTATGCTTACCAAAGTGGGAAGGTCAGTGCAAAAGATATCGTTCAAAGTGCAGTTAATTCCAACCGAATTCCCCAAGAAGTTCTGTCAGATCGAGAGTTCCTGAGAGCAGTCGATTTCCATCTTCAAGGTTTAGCATCGGGTAATGGCTAACTTTTGCAGTCCTTGTAAGGAGATTTTAAGTAGGTAAAAAATTACCACTTTTTGGCAATTTAAGTGCTGATGGTATACATCAGCACTTTGCCATGTTTAATAACGTCAAAAAATTTTTGCGGTACAGGTTACTGGATCGAATTCAAATCGTTGCTCGTAGTTTGTTTCACCATATAAATTAAAGGTAATAGTCGGTTCGTCGCCCAGTGCTTCTACAGAATGAATCGCATCGGGTAAGAAGCTAATAATATCTCCCGGCATGAGAATATGCTCACCCACTTGTTCAATTTCTCCACTTAATTCTTGATTATTAGCACGTTTCCAAAATGTATTTTTTTCCTGTCCACTAATCAGAGCCACAACACCCCAAGTGGCATGATTATGAATTGGTGAAACTCTTCCAGGCAACCAGACTACGGTTTGCACGGTTAAGGGAAAGTTGGGTTCATCATAGAGCATAAGTACCGACCAGCCAGTGTCAACATCAGGTACAAGGTATTCACCTTGTAACCACTCCGAACTAGTGAGTAATCGACGTACAAGAGGTCGAATTGCCTGGAGTCGTTGACGCTCATCGGGAATCTTCTCAAGAATATCTTCCAAATCAGTCAGAAACCGATAGAGACGGTATGGATTTGTTGATGATTCAAAGTCACTATCGCTTTGACAAGCTTCACATTTACCCTCTTGTGTTACTAACCAATCTTGACTCGTCATATTCTTCAAGTTTCTGAAATTTCCTACACCATAGGAGCTGGAATAAAAGTATTTTACTCTCCAATAACGGTAAGGAGTCTATTGTAAATTTAATAGCTAATTATTAGCACTCTCTTTTTCTGTACCTCCCTGACACCCCAATTTCTCAACCGAGAATGAAACAGTCCTGCTCTCGTAGAGAGTGTTTCTGTTGAAAGTTAAATCCATTTTGCTTTCAGCTTCGTATCCTTCCGTGAACCTCGATATCTTGCGGAAAGGAGAATGTTATGAGAGTTAAGTATCTAGCTACGCTTGCCATTGCTTCAATGTTCAGTCTGGGACTTGTTGCTGCTTGCTCTGACCCTTGCGCCGCTAAGACTAAAGCTCCGGACACAGGTACTACCAACCAAGTTAATCCTTGTGCTTCTAAAGCCAACCCTTGTGCTTCTAAAGCCAACCCTTGTGCTTCTAAAGCCAACCCTTGTGCTTCTAAAGCTCAATCTGTAGGAAGCCCCCTAGCTCAAGAACTTCAGGGTAAACCAGTGGTAGTGGATGTGTATGCAACCTGGTGTGCTGGCTGCAAAAATATTGCGCCTACTCTGACTCAATTGAAACAGCAATACAGCGATCGCGTTAACTTTGTCGTACTAGATGTAACGGATAAAGCCAAACTCGAAGAAACACAAGCCAAGGCAGAAAAATTAGGTCTGGGGAAATTCCTAGAAGATACTAAGAGTAAAACTAGCACCGTGGCAATTGTTGACCCAGCAACTGGCAACATTTTAGCGATGTTCAAAAATAATCCCAATCAGGATGACTACACCCAGATTCTCGACACAGCTTTAGCAAAAAATTAACTGAGGTAAGGAGAAATTCATGACACAAATACCTCAGTCATCATCTGAGAATAAGGCTTCTCGACGTTTTAAAGTTTCAAAAAAATGGTGGATTTACGGGGGATTGGGATTGCTCTCCCTAGTGTTAGTTATCACCCTAGGACCCGTCATCAGCCATCCAATCGAACGGGCGATATCTCTTGTCGAAAACCGCTATCAGCAGTGGTTTGACCAGCAAGATACTGCCAATCCCCTAGTGCTATTGCCCTTGGCATTTATCGGTGGACTGCTTGCTAGTGTATCTCCGTGCATTCTGGCCTTGTTGCCCGTCAACCTCAGTTATATCGGCACCTTGAAAATTAATTCCCGTTGGGATGCTTTTACCAAGGCTGGCTTATTTGTTTTGGGGGCTGTAACAATTTTGAGTCTGTTTGGCTTAGTCTCCTCCTTTGCTGGAACTGTCATGGTGGACTACCGAGGCTATATCAATGTAGTCGTGGGACTGATTATGGCTGTGATGGGTTTGTGGTTGATGGGAGTAGTTAAGTTGCCCTTACCGCAGATGAATGTGAATCTCCCCCAAGCGGGGCCTTATGGAGTAGGGTTGACCTTTGCCTTGGTGAGTTCTCCCTGTGCCAGTCCGGTGCTATTTGCAGTGTTGGCGGCAGCGGCAGGTACTGGCTCTCAACTCTTAGGCTCGCTGACAATGGTTAGCTACGCTTTGGGTTACACCATGCTGATTTTCCTGGCGAGTTTGTTTACTGGATTGGCAAAACAAAGCAAGCAGTTATTGAAACATTCCAAGGCAATTATTCACTTTGGCAGTGTGGCTCTGATTCTAACGGGAGTGTACTACCTGTTTACTGGCACTCAATGGTTTTTGGGAGGCTAAAGGAGGTAGAAGATAGAAGGCAGTCCCGATGAAAAAATTTCACAGCCATGAATGAAAGTGGCATCTTCCATTCCCGACTCCCGACTTCCGACTTTTAATTCAGAAGGTCTAACTCCAGTCCTAACTCCAGAATTTTGACTGAATCTGAGTAAATCCTTTTTGGCGTCAGCTTCGTATCATTTAGGAATCCAACATAGAGAGATTTGAATTGATTGAAAAACTGTAGCTTAGTGATTCGCAATCCTACGGGTTTATAGTTTTGCTGGTATGTCAAGACGAATGGTTATAAATGATGCTATCCAACCAGACGGATACCGAGGTATTTCAAGCGTTACGATCGGGGAACCTGTTAGCCTTGGGCATCCTTTACGAACGCTATGGAGAGGTGGTTTACCGCGTGGCGCTACGGATGTTAGGCAATGCTCAAGAAGCTGAAGACTTGACTCAAGAAGTATTTCTATCCCTCAGTCGCGGCCGCGGTGGTGCTTACGACTCAAAGCGAGGTTCTATGCTAGTGTTTCTCATGACATTAACCCGCTCAAAGGCGATCGATCGCCACCGTCAAATGCAAGCGCAGTGGAAACGTTTGCAAAAATGGGGTCACAGTAATCTCTCTGAGAGTTGGGGTACGTTAATGGATAAGGCTTCTTTAAAAGAAATTTCCCAACAAGTTCGTGATGCACTTTCTGAACTACCCGATTCGCAGCGCAAGATTCTGGAGATGGCTTACTATGAGGGATTAAGTCAGTCAGACATTTCTGAGAATTTGAAAATGCCAATTGGAACAGTAAAGACCTACAAACGCAAAGGTTTATTAAAGCTTAGACAATTATTGCAAGAGTTGGTGGAATAGTGATGGTAGACTTTCAAGAATCTGAACAACGGGAAGAACTTCTGGCTAGTTATGTCCTGGGCGATCTGACTCCAGAAGAAGTCGCGACTGTTAACCAGTTGCTAAAAACTCATCCAGAATTAGAAACTGAAGTAAGCCGCTTACAGAAAACGTTAGCCCTATTTCCCTTAGCTCTACCGGAAAGCTCACCACCTCCTAACTTAGGGTCTAAAATTTTGCAGGCGGCAAGTGCTTCTGTTACCAATTCTCCGGAGAGAACATTGCATCGGGTGCGTCGAACAACCAAGGCAAAGTTTGGTATTTTAAGCAGTGTTGCGGCGGCTTTTGTGGTTGGATTGGGATTATATAGTTATCGCTTAAACCAACAGCTTGCTTTCACTCAAACTGAGTTATCGCACTACAAAGAAGCGATCGCCTTACTTCGTCAGCCTAGTAACCGCTTGGTATCTCTCAAAGGAACGAATGCAATCCCTCAAGCTTCTGGAAGTCTGGTACTTGTCCCAAACTCTGAGGTAGCAATACTGACTCTTCAGAATTTAGCTCCCCTGCCTAAAGGACAAATTTATCGCTTGTGGGCGGCTGCCAACGGTAAAAAAATCTACTGTGGTGAATTTAAACCAGATTCTCAAGGAAAAGTGTTCATAGAACTCCCACTCGATAATGGTATGTCCGGAAATTATTCAGTGGTAGTTACTGTTGAGCCATCACAAAAAACTCCGCAGCCGATTGGGGAAACAGTAATGATTGGGGGTATGTCACTATGAGTTTTAAAAAAGTTAATTATTCTATGATTGACTTCCCAATGGGGTAGCAGAAGCAATAGGAAAGAGTACCTTAAAATCAGAACCTTCACCTAACTTACTCGTAACGGAAATAGAACCCCCGCAACGCAGTAATAATTCTTGCACAAGGGTTAAACCCAAACCAGCCCCTGTATCTTCACCCATTGTTGAGCGTCCTCGATAAAAACTATCAAAAATTCTGGGGATTTCATGGGCAGCAATGCCAATGCCTGTGTCGTTTAATCCCAGTTGAACATATTCGCCTTGAAGTGTTGCCTGCACTTTCACCTGACCTCCGGATGGAGTAAATTTTAAGCTGTTATTTAATAAATTAATCAAGATTTGCCTTAGCCAAGTTTCTAAGCAAGAGATAGCAGGAAGGCCAGAAGCAATTGTATATCCGAGTCGGATGCCTTTTTCTTGAGCCAATGGCTGATAAGTACTGACTACGCCAGGAAGAATGTCTACTAGTTGAACTCTAGGGATTACCGTTGGCTGGGGTTCACTATCTAGCTGTACTAACTCTAATAAACCCGTAATCAAACAATTTTGGCGATCGCACTCAGTATTTAAAAGTTGCATATAGCGTTGACGCTGAACAGATTTAAGTTGTGTTGCATCTAGCAGCTTCAGCGCTGTTTTCATATTCGCTAAAGGGGTTCGTAGCTCTTGAGCTATACGCTTTAATAATTCCTCTTTATTCTGTAGCCAAACATTGGGTGATGATAGTGCAGTTTTAGAAGCATTAAATCGTTGTTTTAATTGCCTCGGCTCTACGGATTCACTGGATTGAATCAAACTTGAATTACTAAAATTAATATCTTCTATATTTTGTATTTGTTTTACCAACAATTGAGCTAGTATCGTTTTTTCATTTGAAGTAGTTTTGGGTATATGTTGGGGATTTTCCCACAATTCCTGTAATTGATTAGAGATAGAATCTTCTATAATAATCTGCTCTTTGATTCTCTCAAAGGCTTGCTGAATAACGTGTTGTTCAAACGTAACAACAACTGACAAAGGATGAAATGGGTTGCCTTCCATCTCCAGAGAAAGTGAAGTTTGAAGGGTTTGTCTAGCCACAATAAGTGTGTTCAATACATCGGAAATGATTAATAAAAAGTACTCTCCTCCTACTTGACTGTTAGCCCCTAACCGAATAGGAAAACATTCAATTTCTTCTTGCCAATAAACAATCTGATTGGCCTCAGGCTGATTCTTTTTTACAGCCGCTTCCTCATTCAAGCATAAATAAATTTTTTGAGAACCCTCTACTTGTTTTTGATATCGTTTGATTTCTGTTAACCACTCGTCTACTAAGGGTAATTTAACCCAAATAGTTACTAAAATTTGTCCGTCAATTAAGACATCGATCAGGTTTCCTATCCACGCTTTCAACGTATTGGGACTAATTCTCAAAGACTGGGAAGGTTTAAGCGCCTTCAGAGCTAGTTGATAGAGAGATGAATCTCGATTAGAGGCTTGGTTCATCGCTGTTTGTTAATCATTAGTCAGCAGTGAGAAATCAGCTATCAGACATTAGCCTTCATTCATCCCTTAGCAGCACCCTTCAATTTTATTACTAGATATTGTTGACAACTTCTTCCACAATTGGATGTAATGACTCACTCCTTTATTATTTGTACCATAATTCTGTTCAGTTACTTTTGTGTCCCTTTATACTAATTCTATTTTTTATTCTATTTCAATCCTGAGACTGATTTTTGTTAAAATCGAACATGGTATATTCTTTTGGAAATGAAAATGGCTCTTAAGTAGTAATTGGGATTAAAAAACTCCCTGAGAGCTAGATTTACTCTAAGTCCCCTTGTTTAAATCAGATGCAATACTACAACGAACAGCACTGGAGTAGTATACAAAGAATTCAAAAAACCTCTTGTAAAAATAGAATTTGTCCGCCTTAGTTACCCCTTATCAAGAGAGACAACCAACTCTTCCCCTTATTAATAGGAGAGTTGGATTGGTGTAATTCGTATTTTTGCAAGTAGTCTTAAAGAACTGTAATTCAAAACTTGAAAGTAGTTTGGATACCTTAGAACGCTGAGTGTACTGACCCTTTCTAACTAAAGCCCCTGTAGCAATGGTATTACTTAGTTATCTTCTCTATTTTTTGCAAACAACCTTGAATTGAAAAATAGTTAATTGTTTTAGTATTAATTTTCCTGTTTTTTCATTGGATAACTATGATTATACGCTGGGGTTTAAGCAAAAATTTGTTAGTAATAATAGTAATTTTTGCGTTTCTATGTGCGTCTATTGGCTTCAGTATTCTAGTCATTAAAGATTTTTCGGTTCCATTAACGGGATGGGTAGGAATTGGGACAGATCCAACAGTCAATTATGATTATGTAGACTATTGGGAGTATATGGGATTCTACTTTAGTGAGAATCTCAACCTTACCCCCATTCCTCACCTCAATATTGTCAATAATCAAGTTTTTTATCCCTATGGAGTAAATACTGTGTTTCAATCCTGGGGATTTGAACGAGATATTTTTTATGCTATCTGCTCTTGGTTATTTGGTAGGGGGCCTTGGTTACAGACTTATTATCTTCTTACCCTCATTATTACAGCCATTGGAACCTTTCTTCTCTTAGTTCGAGATTACGGTTTCTTTCGGTCTATTGGAGCTGGATTTATACTCTCTTTTGGTAACTTTTATGCCATTCATAAGTATCCCCATCACCTGAATATAGCTGTAATTCACTGGACTACCCTAAGTTTTATTGCTGACTTCCTCATCGTTAAAAGAGTAGCTTTGAGGCAACCGGTATCTCTAAAACTCATACTAGTCAGGTTTTGTTTGCTGATTTTGTCGCTAGGACAGGATTTAGGTTATATTGCGGGTTTCACCCTCATGTCTTTTACTATCTCTACTTTGTTTATTGCTACCTTAACGGGATATAGATATTACCAAAAAGAATTGAATTTAATTACCGTATTTTCCAGGACAGTTGCTCTCTACAAAAAAGAGTTTTTTTCTTCTCCTTATATATTTTGGTTGATACTTGCAGCTATTACTATCAGTAGTTATCTTTATATTCCCCTAGTTCTTCAGATTGCTCGAGAGGCTAAAAGCTTTGACTTTACGGGAATGTTTAGTGGTTCTTGGTGGGCTAATCCCTTAAGATTGCTGATTCCATTTTTCCCTTTTTTTAATCCTAGCCAATCGTTTCTTGAACAAGGGATTGGCGATTTGCCAGAAACATTTACAGATGCAAGTATTGGCTGGTTTCTGATAATTATGGGGATGGTAGGACTCTGGCAAATGCGCCGAAAAATCTTCATTTTCCTACCTTTACTGATAATTTTATTACTGTGTTTGTTTTATCATCCCTTATATATCCCAACTTTAAAAATTTTTCCTTGGTTTGCTTTCAATCGCGTCGGAGGTCGTAGTACAGCCATTTATCCAATCATTTTTTGCATTTTTGCATTACATATTAATTTAAATGGGTTACGTTTGCGTAGCAAACAATGGCTTTCAGCATTACTTGTTCTTCTCGCCTGTACTGAATTTTACACAGCTTACTCCTTTAAATCTAATTATCAACCGCAATTACTGGACAACAATTTCTTTACTTACATGGACTATGTTAAAGAACAGCCAGGAGAAGCAGTACTAGATTGGCCATTTTGCATTCATGGTGGTAACGGAATTGGTATCTGCCCCTATTACAGATACAACAGTGGAGTTTATACCATGAGAAGGTTTCATGAGAAGAAAGTGATAGGACAGTACTTTGGGCGTTTACATCCTTCCCAAATTGAACCCTATCTCCAGGCTGGTTGGGATAAACTATTCTTCCCTGATGATTCCTATATATCGATGTCAGAAAAACCTCGTCAAGCACGCTGCTTTCAAGCGGCTGAGTGGTCTTTTTTTACCGATTTTTATAAACTGAATGACTTTGCAGGCATCAATCTTTATATAGAGTTATTGCCAGAAGATTGTGCCAGTGAGTTCTACGCCCGTTTTGGTTCTCCTGCTGTAGAAACGGTGATACCTGGAGCGGGACGAGTACAATTTATACCCAAATCTGCCGAGTTAAGAAATCAAGTTAACTTATCGTTGGGCAGTAGCCTAAAGTTTGACCCTTTGTTAGAGATATCTGACTCTAATCACCGAAAGCGGCGGGAAGACCATTCCTTCTAGGGATGGGAGAGATAGCCCTCCACCGCTTGGTTATCTGTTGTGTGCGCTACGCAACTGTTGTTTGTAAAAAAATACAAATAACAAATCACGAACAACAAACAACCTCATCAATTTTTCCTGATTATGCTAATCGCTCAGTCAGCGCTTCTCGGGCTTGTTCTCGGTCATCAAAATGTATCTTTTCAGTTCCTAAAATTTGATAATCTTCGTGACCTTTCCCTGCAATTAAAACCCCGTCTCCCGGTTGCGCTTGCAGGATAGCCGTCCGAATCGCTGTGGCACGATCGCCAATCACAATCGGTTCCACTGAAGCGGGAATCCCCTCCACAATGTCTTGTAAAATGCGTTCCGGGTCTTCTGTGCGGGGATTATCCGACGTAACTACGGCTACATCCGCCAACTCCGCCGCAATTTTCCCCATTTTCGGACGCTTAGTGCGATCGCGATCGCCCCCACATCCAAACACACAAATCATTTTGCCCTGAATAAACGGTCGTGATGCCTTAAGCAAGTTCTCCAAACTATCCGGCGTATGTGCGTAATCCACAATCACACTCACATCCTGCTCAGGTTTGAGTTGCACCCGTTCCATCCGTCCAGGAACCCCAGGAAATTGAGTAATCGCCTCCCCAATTGTCTCTAAATTCAGACCCAAATGTAAGACAGCTCCCACTGCCGCCAGTAAATTCGACAAATTGTATTGACCCACCAAAGGCGAATCAAAAGCTACCTCACCCATCGGTGTATGCAGCTTACCCCTTACCCCTGTCGATTCATAATTCAGGTCACTCGTCCATAAATCAGCCGCCGCATCTTGCACACTATACGACCAGACCTGATTGGAATTAAGTTGTTTAATTAACTTCTGCCCATAGGGGTCATCGGCATTAATAATCGCCCGTCCTTTGAGATAATCACGATTAAACAACAGTGCTTTTGCGGCGAAGTAATCTTCCATATCCCGATGGAAGTCCAAATGGTCTTGAGTGAGATTGGTAAACACACCCACCTCAAACGGACAACCCATCACCCGGCCTTGCGCCAAAGCATGAGAACTCACTTCCATCACCCCCAACTGACAACCCGCCTCAACGGCCGATTTGAGTTGGTGTTGGAGTTCTACGGCAAATGGCGTGGTATGGATTGCTGTTTGCTGAAACCCTGGCCAGCGTGTATAGAGTGTACCGAGAAGTGCGGTAGGACGTTGGGCATGGGTGAGGAGAAATTCAATTAGATGAGTGGTTGTAGTTTTGCCGTTAGTACCCGTAACACCAATTAGTTTAAGCTGCTCGGCTGGGTATCCGTAGAAGGCAGTAGCTGCTTGGGCACAGGCAATCGTCATATCCGAAGCGATGACAACACAAGCATCTGTGTCTTGAGGTGGGCATTTGGCAGCCGCTTGAGGGGAAATTAGGGCAGCAATGGCACCGGATGCGATCGCACTTGCCCAAAATTCTCCACCATCAACCCGTGTTCCGGGCATTCCGATAAATAAATCACCGGCTTTACAGGCATGGGAATTCGTGGTAAGTCCTTTAACCTCAGCCTCTAAGGCTGGATGGTTAGGCATTTGCTCGATAGTAGGAATTTTTTCCAATAACTCGCGTAGCTTCATCTTAAAACTTGCTCCTCACAAACAAAGGGAGTAGGGGAACAGAGAGATTGGGGGAATCAGGGGAACACAGGGAACTGTTTCGGTATAGGACAGGACTGGCGCAAATTGATTTTTGAACCTCCCTTGGTAGGGAAGTGCTTCCCGTGCGCCCTGGGGATATATGGCGTTCTTTGCGTCAGCTTTATACAAAAGCAAAAGAGCCCTTTGTATGTTCTTACCACAGAACCCTCTTTGTCCCATTCCAGCCAAGAAACCTATTTCTGCGCTTATTTTGCCTTATTTATAAATATTTCTGTAGCATTGATTCCAACTGTTGGACGGTAGCACGAGGAGAAGGACGAGGCAGAGGAACTTCCTGGTTTGCTACATCTCGACACAGCACGGGTATCTCATACTGATAGGCTTGGAACCAATCTTCACGGGTAGTAATATCTCGGACTTCTACTTCCAAGTTCAAACCTTGAATTTGTTCTAGCTTCTCTTGTAGTCCCTCACACAGGTGACAACCGGGCTTACTATACAGAATCAATTTCATGAATTGCCTTGAGGCCATTAATGTACGGTTTTCCAGTCGGATTATGCCTTTTTTCTAGATTAGAATCGACTGAGTTCATTTCATATAGATACCAGACGAGCAGTGTAGATTCTGGGTAGGCGTTGAGATTCTCATGCTCACTGCCTGTTAAATTGCTCATTTCATGCAGGCAAAGGGCGAGTAATTTTTTTCTCTCTGTGTTCATTTCACCCTTGCGCTAACTTAAGCGGAAACGCCCTCGGTAGGATTCGAACCTACGACCAAGGGATTAGAAATCCCTTGCTCTATCCCCTGAGCTACGAGAGCATACCTATCTATCATACAAAATTCAATCACCCTGTACCTAACGTCAATTCGGTTTGCTAAAATAGCTTTTTCTCTGGATATGAAGAAGCTAGCTTTAACGCTAAGCGACTTCAGACTAAGAGTGGATGATATCAATTTTGAGACAATAGCTTGATAGTACCAAGCATTGTATCGGTGGTGAGTGAGGAATGGCAAGCTAAAATTGCCAATACAAGGCAGATAATTAAAGACAAGCTGCTTGACGCGCAAGGTACACTATAAACCATCAATCATCAGATGCTTGTATCGGTAGCGGCACGGCTCGAGCCAAGAAATCAAAAGGCCGAGGAGCAAAGTGTCGTTCGCTGCTCAGTTAGCCCCTGGCACAAGCATTCTGGATAGAGAAGGTTGCTGGGGTCTTACAGTATATTCCCACAGCATTTCCTGACCCGATCACGAGTCATTTACCAATGTCATGTTTATTCTGAAAAGGCAGGATGTTGAAATCTCTACCATTCAGCACCCGAAACGGGAGCAACAAATCCCGATTCTAAATTATCAGGGGCAATCCTTTCGCCTGATTAGCATTTATAGTGCCAATCAAGCGGAAGAAGCGAAAGCCTTCTGGCGCGACCTCACAGATAATCGGGGTAAGGTGTGTGTTTTATTAGAAGAACCCGATCGCTACAGTGTCTGGGGTAAAGTTCGTCTGGAACAATTAGGAACAGATGCTAGCCCTGACGCCAAGATTGTACCTTTTACCCAAGCCTGCCTTTTATTGGTGCAAACGATTTATATGGATGTTGAAGATATGCTAGGCGGTCGGCAAGCAGGATTGTTTCAAAAAGATATGACCGAAGTGTTTCGACAGTGGCATTTTCCGCAAGCTGACACGCCTGGGGCTGTCAACAATTTGCTAAGCCTAGACCCTTTAACAAGTTTACAGATACCTCCTTGGGAAGAGCACCATCTGATTACTCTATTGCAAGAACTCTATCGTTTGGGTAAGGAATATTTTGGAAATACAAACTTTGCTGAAGGAGTGAGCGACATATTGCAGGATATGTCCCCTGCTGATCGTACTCATTTTCTGGATTGGCTGGGGTCTTCACCATTAGGTAAGTTATGGCGATAATCTAGAAAAGAAGGTTAAATCAAGGCAATTTAGCGTAAACTATCAAGACGCACCCTAGCTCGACCAGCCTGTAGGTTTTATAACATTGGCATTGGGAATTTCCCTTTTTAGTGATAGGCGTGAAAGTATTATGAGCAGCTCTGTAGAAAAGTCATCAGGTACGCAATCCCTACTAAGCGGTCAGAATATCGTCTATGTGGGCATTGGTTGGGCAGTAATATCGCTGTTATTTTTCCTGCTGTTTAGTATTACCCCACCAGGAGACACAATACCCTTGTGGTACTCGATAGGCACCTATATTCTAGAAACACTTCCCTTTTTAGGAGCAGCTATCCTGTGTTTTAGGAATTGGCGCAGTCCTCAGATTGCCAGTGGGCGTAATGTCTGGCTAGGGATTGGTTTAGGGATGACCTCTTGGTTTATTGCTAACTTGATTTTTGGGGTATGGGAACTTTATTTCCTGCTAGAACCCGATGTATCACCCGCCGATTTGTTTTACTTGTCGTTCTATGTGTTTTTGAGCTGGGGTATGGTTTTAGCCGTGCTTCCTAGGCGATTGAATTTAGAGATTAAGCAATGGATTATTGTAGCAACAATCGCCGTCATCGGCATTGCCTTAGCGGTTGGGGTTTTGTACATTTCTTCATCCAAGGCCAATAAACAAGCAAATGCTGCTACGATCGTTCCCGGTATTGAGCACTCAGTTGCTCAAGCGGTTGCTTCCCAAGAGTCTGGTGTCTTGCAGGCACCGACGATTCATACCACGAATACAACCCTCTACTCCCAGGCAACCGAGGAGTCAGCAACAGAAACCCCTTTAGTCGAGGAGGAATCTGAAAGCCTGCCCAACCGCGCCCCCCAGTGGGCAATTCAACTCCAAGACACTCTTGCACCCTTGTCTGTACCTGTGAATTTCTTTTACATCGTTGGCGATGTTTTCCTTTTGATTATTGCCTCCACTCTTTTGTTAGCCTTTTGGGGAGGGCGATTTGCTCAATCGTGGCGAATGATTGCCGCCGCAACGTTTTCTCTTTACGTGGCAGATATGTGGTTTAAATATGCAGATGCGACAGAGGCTAAATATCAAAGCGGTAGCCTACCTGAGGTCTTTTTTGTGTTCAGTGGTGTACTATTTGCGATCGGCGCTGCTCTAGAATATGACGTATCAAGCCGCTCTCGCCGCAGTGCGCGCAAGCGAGCTTAGGTTATGCCATGAGTCCAAGAAAACTTTCTGATACGGATAAAAGCGATATCTTAAATTTGTATCGAAACCCAGAGGAGACAACTTCAACTCTGGCGATGCGCTATGGAGTAAGTAACTCCACCATTAGTCGCATTCTCAAAAGTAATTTGCAAGAGTCCGAGTATGAAGAGCTGATCCAACAAAAGCGATTAAATCGGACTGCCAGTAGCGTTACCTTACCGACTCGCGAATCGAGTGAGCCACCGAAGCGGGAGGTTCCCTCCCCATCCCCGGCCTCGGCTAAAACACCGACTAAACCTGTTCCTAAGTCAGAAACAGAAGAATCCTTCATCTCTAACACTATTGATGGTCGCCGCCGACGTAGGCGTTCATCAGTGTCCTCTGTTACCGATGAAGAGGAAAAAGCGGTACAGACAGAATTACCTCTAGAGATGCCCAAAATAGTCCCGAAGAAGAAATTCGAGAATACACAGGAGTTGGACGAGATTGAGCCAGTCGATTCTGGCGGCTTAGAAGAGTTGCTAGATGATGATGACTTGATGGATCTAGAGGATGAGGATGATGATCTAGATGAGGATTTGGATGAAGATTGGGAGGACGATGGTACAGATGACTCTAGCCAAGAGTTTATAAAAACCTCTTTTCCCGAAGGTGGTTTTAACGTCCAAGTTTTACCACTTTCAGAAGCTCCTCTTCCTAAAACCTGCTATCTGGTTGTAGATCGATCGGCTGAGTTAATTGCTCGGCCGCTCAAAGAGTTCAGCGATTTAGGGCAAATTCCTGCTGAAGAGATACAGGAAAGAACGTTACCCATATTTGACAACCACAAAGTCGCACGGCGTTTTTCTAATCGCTCTCAACGGGTGATTAAAGTTCCCGATAGCCGGATGCTTCAAAAAGCTCGCTCTCATCTGCAAGCGAAAGGAATTACTCGACTGTTAATTGATGGTCAAGTGTATTCTCTATTCCCTACTCCTCCACAGGGTTAGTCAACAGTTGAGCTGTATTAAGGGTAAGCGGATAAGCATCTCAGACAGTATGCTCAGTGTCGGGTTAAGATGCTTATCCCACCATCAGTAAGCTGAACATCGGGTTGGCAAGTTGAACGCTCATTGCTGGCTCAGATTGCCATACAAAACTAGATAACGTACAGCTTACCAATTGGGTTTGAGTTTGACCCCTCTTTCCTAATTGCTCCCCTTGTCGAGGAGGCACCCCATTTTTGGGAAAATTGAAGTCCTTGTATCAATTCACTGGTTTGACTTGAACGGCACGCTTGAGAAATCATGCTCGGTCTAAGTAAATTTATATGTAGATTCTCCCGCGATAAAAGTATTTTTACTTAATCGAACCGGAGTGACTCTAAAGTTTTTTGACAAATACTTTACTGTTACTTAAAAAAAACTAGCTTGCGTTTTATAATATTTTAATATTTGGGTTATTTAAGCTTATCGGACACAAGTTTAATTTCCCTTAATGGCAACAAAGTTAACAAATTGGAACTGATTTAATTAATTCAAGTTAAGCAAAGTTTTATTTAAACTTGATAACCTTAGCCGAGCCACTTGATAGAATTAAAAAACATGAAGATAAAGTAATTTACTTACTCTCAGCTTTGATAAAAATACTTAACAAATAGCTCTAAATCTTTTAATCCTAATCATAAGCTACAACTGCTAAGGTGATTGAAGTTAGTCATTCAAATTGGTCGCATAGTTCAGGTGAACGGCTATTTATTGGAGTGTCTACGCGATGAAAGTGAGATATCTGCTCCAACTTTATGAGCAAGGACATAGGGATTTTTCAGGTGTTGACTTGAGCGGAGCAGACTTAAAAGGAGTCGCTCTGATTGGAGTCAATCTTAGGGGAGCTAACCTGAGAGGCGCAAATTTGAGCCGAGCATTTCTAACCAAATCTGATTTGGGGGGAGCTCAATTGAATTGGGCCGATCTCAGCTTTGTCAAAATGAGTGAAGCTAAACTCGTTGAGACAGATCTGACTAAAGCCAATTTAAGTGGAGCCTTTATGGTAAAAGCTAAGCTTCCGGGAGCAAAACTTTCGGGGGCTAATATCAGTGGTGCTAACTTGAGAAGCGCGAATCTTTGGGGAGCCAATCTGTGCGGAGCGGATTTACAACGAACGAATCTGCGTGACACTAATCTAAGTGGTGTCAACTTCAATTGGGCGAATTTATCCGAGGCCAGGTTAGTTGGAGCTAGGCTATATGGAGCCTCTTTAAATGGTGTTAACTTCAGCAAAGCTATTTTAAAAGAATTAGACCTCGGTGGTGTCGATCTTGAAGGAATTAATCTAAGCGAGGCTAAATTGAATGGAGCTAACTTGGAAGGCGCGAACTTGACTAAAGCAAATTTTATTGAGGCCCATTTGCAAGGCGTCAATTTCAAAGGCGCAGACTTAACAGGAGCAAATCTAACCGGAGCCTTTTTAGAGGAGGCAAACCTGACTTGGGCAATTTTGAGAAAGGCAGATTTAACCGGTGCAAATCTCAAACAAGCGAGACTCAATGGCATTGATTTTGAAGATGTCCAGATTAATGGTGCCCGCCTCCCGGAGTGGAATGATCGCTTTTTGTATTACGCCATGTAAACTCTAAAATTATTGGAGGTTAGATTTTCCCTGATTAACTTCCGGGCAGCGATACAGGCGATACCAGTAGCTATCTATCTTAGGCAAACGCCGAGGAGACGCAAAACATTGTTGTTCGGTTAAATGGACTCCTGCATGAAAATTTACTAGCCATACATCTAGAGGCCGAGGTAACTTAGCTACTGCTTCTTGGAGTGTAATGGTAGGGTTTGTGGCAGGAGGATTTAATGCATCCCGAGCTAAAAGAAATTGAGGATAATTTGTATTAGGGTTGTAGGGTAAACCTGCGCGATGAAGGCGCTTAAATTCCCAGGCAATTCCCATCATTCTGCCGGTATGCCCGTGGTGTTGATGAGTCGTAGCAATGAGAACGGGAGCATCCGATACCTCTTCAATAACATTCACTAAAAGATCGGGACGGATGCTTTGCAAATAACCTAAATTATAGGTCACTATCACACTACCTAATATGGCCACAAGCCCAAGAAAGATGACAGCTTTTTTATCCCCTTTGTGCAACCAAAATTTTAAAAACGGCTGAAGTTTAGAGGACTTGGACAATATTAAATCTCTCTGAGTAGGGGTATTCCAAGCGGTTGCCAGTGCTGCTCCCATTAACACGATCGCAACGGGGAAATACACAAACTGATAACGAGGAGCAAGAGTTAAATCGGCATCCAATCCATAAGTAATACCGAAAAATAGCACCAGTGCCCCAATCACAAAATCGCGCAAAACCCGGATACTCAAATGTACATCGGTAGGGAAATGTTTTAACTGAAGTCCATAGCGAAAAATAGGCAAAGTCCATAGGATAAACAGCACGGTTACTAACCCCGAGGTAATTAAAATTCCCAAGGGTAGCGTTGTGACTTCCATTGGTAAAGATATCAGCATCGTCATGAACCAAGCTAAGACTCTACCAATGGGTTCAATCCAGCGCTTGAGGGGTTCACCGTCATAAATCCAATGGGTCAGCCCATAATTATAGTTGGAGTGTAAAATCGGCACCCAAACTAAGCTACCCGTTACCGTACCTGCCGCCACAAAATAAATTCTCTGCCAAGGCTTAGAGTGAGGTTGAAGATGAGTTTGAGTATCAGACAAAAGAGGAAGTGAGAGAACAGGATGGGAAGACGTTTGTGGTTGAGTTTCGGATATGAGCCGAGCATTTCCGACTCTCTTTTCTTCCTCTACTTTCCTGCTTTTGTTTTGACGCCATGCTAAGGCCAACAAGGCTAAAACTTCAGCCCCCAAAGTCAACGTGAAAAAGTAATGAGTGGCAACCCCTAAAGTATTAACAACAACCCAAGTTAATCCCACCCAAAGGGGTAAGAGAGTGCGGTGATAGATGCTGCGTACTGCCACAATCAGACAGCTTATAGACGCGATCGCAAACAAAATTGCTAAGGTATAGTGACGAGCTTCCTGAGCCAGATAGATGGCGAAAGGCGAAACAGCCATTAAAGCAGCAGCCATTTGCCCCACTAATCGAGAACGGAATGCCAGATACCCCAAGCCGAACATGGCTGGAATCGAGAGTACACCAAAAAGGGCTGGGAGCGATCGCGCCGCCCACATCGAAATCAGTCCATCTTCTGTAGGAAATAGCCCCATCCACAGGTGAGCGAGTACAAAATAGAGTGGGGGATGATTACTCTCCTTGAGTAAGTGATGCAAAACATCCCCCACCCCAGTAGTTAAGTCAGGTTGGATGGGTTGCAACAAGACATCAATGGAGAGAGCTTGGTCTAAAGGTATTGTTTTAAAGGTATGCCCCAAGCTAAATACAATCGTGGCGAATTCATCCGTCCAAGGGACTTTGGAATTTAGACGCATTAAGCGCAAACCCACACCCACCGCTACCCAGAGCAAAAGTAGCAGGGGATGAAACCAACGACTCCCTTGAACGGCCTTCAATAATTTCACCACGCCTCCTCACACCCTTATGAATTCAAAATTCAAAATGCTGACAACGTTACAGCGATTTTGAATGATAGCGTTATTTCCGCCATGATGGATTAGGATGAGCTAACCGTAGTTTTTTGACGGCTTACATTTGAATTTTGAGTGGTTCGTGACAACTAAGGGATTATTTTATGACAGCGGAATGCCCTTCAATGTCTCCGACTGGTTCAAAGCGGCCGCCTAAATATTTAGAGAGGAATTCTTCCGCGATCGCATAAAAATGCAGTCGGTTTTCGGGACGGGCAAAACCATGTCCCTCGTCAGTATAAAGAACATATTGTACCGGCTTATCCGCCTTTTTCATCGCTTCTACAATTTGTTCACTTTCCGCCTGCTTCACCCGTGGATCGTTAGCACCCTGTCCAATCAGTAAGGGTTTTTGGATGCGATCCACAAAAAACAGAGGCGATCGCGATTTGAGAAATCCTTCTTCCGTCTCCAAATTACCAATGCGATGGTACATATTGGCGAGTAAGGGTGCCCAGTAAGGCGGGATACTCTTAAGTAGAGTCACCAAGTTGCTAGGGCCAACAATATCCACACCCGCCGCAAAGACATCCGGTGTAAATGTCAATCCCACTAGTGTGGCATAACCCCCGTAGGAACCCCCCATAATCGCCACCTTCTTGGGGTCAGCAATGCCCTGTTCTACTAACCAATTTACGGCATCTAGCAAATCATCGTGCATCTTGGCTGCCCATTCGCGATTTGCGGCATTGAGGAAGTCTTTGCCGTAACCCGTGGAACCTCGGTAGTTCACTTGCAGCACCGCATAACCTCGGTTGGCTAGCCATTGCGCTTCTGGATCGTAACCCCAAGTATCCCGCACCCAAGGCCCCCCATGTACGAGGAGAACGGCGGATAAATTCTGGGCAGGTATCCCGACTGGGGTGGTTAAATACCCGTGAATCGTCAATCCATCCCGTGATGGGTAAGAAATCGGTTGCATGGGGGCGAGTTGCAACGCTTCCAATTCGGGTTTGTTGCTAAAGAGTAATGTACTGGATTTGGATTGGCGATCGTAGGTGTAGTAATAAACGGGGCCATCGTCGGTGGTGTACGCGATTAGCCAGGTATCATCGGCAAGGGTGCGACTACCAATGCCAAATTCCCCGTCCCGAACTTGGGATATAGCCTCAAAATCAGCAGCAATGCTGTCGTCGAGTATCTGCCACTCCAATTTATCTTTGTAAAAGGAAACCGCTTGGATAATGTGGGTTGTAGGATGGGCTACCACACCCCCCACATCATATTGCTTATCCTCTGCCATCACTGTTTCTTGGCGGGTGGCGAGATCTAGGGCAATTAGGCGTTGGGTGTTTGCCTCGTGAGAAGCAATCAGATAAAGGGTTTTATTATCTTTCGAGAAACCAATTGCGCCCCCTTCATCATCTGGCCCCCAGTGGCGGATAGTGTCCCAAGCGGCGTCTAACGTTTCTCGGTATACTAAATCGGAACCTCCATCCGGTGTTGCGGCAGAGGCTGCCCGGACTTTAAATTCGCTGTCTGCTGTCCAACTGACGATATTACCGGGGTTTTCTGTGTCGAATTCAACGGCACCGTTGGTGAGGTTAATGCGGTAAACGTCGAATTTTTGGCGATCGTTTAAGTTTAGTGCCACTAAGACTTCGTTGGGGAAGTTGGGGTCAAGATCGACCACTTGGGCTTTAACGCCTTGGAAGGGGGTTAAGTCGCGGACAATATTAGACTGGATATTAACTAAGTACAGGTGAAAGTTTTCATCGCCATCGGAGTCTTGCAGGTAAATCAACTGCTCTGGGCTATAAGTCCAGAAGTACATCCGAATGCCACGTTTTTGATCATCGGTTATCTTCCGGTCGTCTTGTTGTCCCACCGTCCTCAGCCATACTTGTAGGATATTTTTCTCGTCTGGCGCGATATAGCTGAGATACTGTCCATCTGGGGAAAGTTGAGGACGAGCCCGTTCTGGGTTGCCAAAGAGAATTTCGCGAGGAATTAAAGAGGGTAACTGGGTAGCGGGT
Organism: uncultured Microcoleus sp.; assembly: GCA_964588805.1. GTDB lineage: Bacteria > Cyanobacteriota > Cyanobacteriia > Cyanobacteriales > Coleofasciculaceae > CAZPRJ01. Next base: position 30,535 of record CAZPRJ010000022.1, read on the forward strand.
TGACTAGCTGTTGCAGTGGTCATAATGGCTCCCGATTGCATTAAGTTGTCTATGTGACACTGTAGCGAATTAACTAAAAGGCGGAGACGAAGAATTCTTCAATTGCAGGTACGGTAAACTCTCCAACCTCCAAAGGCGCAATCTCTGCTGCGTCTGCCTCTGTTTCGAGACTTCCCATATTCATAAATCAGCACTCAGCTAGTAGACAAAATTACATTTTTGCTGAGTGTTGGTACTTCCTATGGGGAAGGCTGGAGGATTGAGAAAACCTTTTGTGATGTTTTGAAGAAGATTTTTAACCTAATGCAATTGCTTGATATTTCGCGGGTAAAGTAAAAATAGAGTCTATATAAATTCACTTCTATTAATCAAATTCGACCTATCTCTTTGTCCACTACACTCAGAAACCTGAAGAGATAGTTGTGAAAAAGTATCGTTTTAGCTATTTTTTGTCTTCTTTGCTCGATTCTTAACTTCAATCCGCACTAAATGGCGAGTTCAGTCACCTAAATCGGAGGGAAAAGTGAACATCTATCAAATATTAGCCATTGCTACTACTGGCACAGTTCTAGGCTTTGCAACTATGACAGCCCCGGCTGAATCTGCAACTTTTGTTGAAGTGGGGGATGCTGGAAATTCCTTTTATGATGCCCAGGTTTTGACCGGTGTTAGTGGCGAACCTGTGTCTCAAATTCAAGGAGCATTGCTGGATTGGGTTTTCGGAGAAAGTGACTATTTCCGTTTTTTGTTTAGTGGAAATGGAACATTAAGCATTGCAACCAACTCCTATCAAACTATTCCTATTTCCCCAGCTTTGTATTCTTTGCCATCTCTTCAGCTCTATTATGTGGCTTATTCCGAGCCCCCGATGAGTTTTATGTATCCTACCTATGGAGTATTAATGGGTGGATATTACCGAGGTGCATTTACCACTCCTACAGGAGATTACTTTAGTGGTTCTTCGGGTACTGGTAGCTTTGCTGGGGGAATGGGAAGCAGTTTCAGTGCTTCTTTTGGTACTGGTGGTCAACTCATTTTTAGTAATTTACCTGCCGGAGAATATGTGCTGCAAGTCGATAGCAGGGGGGCTCCCGGAAGCGGTGATTACGGAGGATGGTCTCAAAGAGCTTTGTATGTCGGTAGTTATGATATCAGCTTATCAGGTGCAGAAGCGATCGCACAGCAACCCACTCCCGAACCCAGTTCCAATGTTGATTCTGTAATTACACCCGATGAATCTGTCCCAGAACCTACTACTATTGTGGGTACTCTAATTGCTGCTGCCCTTGGTTGCTTGATGAAAAAGAAAGTCTCGTCAAACAAATCATTAAATTAGCATTTTGTCAAGATTTGGGAGGGCTGAAATTAGGCGGACTAAAGTCAGGTGGATTACTCTGCGGTACAACTGGGATTCCAGGTTTGAGGGAAGTGTCAGGCGGAGGGAATATCACTTGATCGCCAGGACGTAAACCAGACTTCACTTCGACTTGGGTTGCTCCCTCTAACCCCAAAACAATAGGCCGTTTTTCTGCCTTGCCATAATCATCTCGAATCCAAACGAAGGGTTTAGAGCCAGAACGCTCAATGGTGGAAGGGTCTATCGTAATGACATTCTCCCGTTGTTCTTGAATAATCTCAACGCTAACTTGACTTCCTGGAATTAATGTGCGTGTTGGGCGATCGAGTTGGATAACCGCAGGAACTTTAGCTTGGGTAGATTGACGACGGGATGAGCTTTGGTTATCTTCAGGTGCGATCGCCTGTGGATACAAGCTCTTGACTTGTCCCGAAAATGGTTTGGCATCGGGGCCAATTACCTTAACCCGAGCTTTTTGCTTGACTTCGACTTTGGCCGCATCCAGGGTAGAGAGTTCAAGCTTGACCAATTCTTGAGATGGATTACCCAGAGTCAGCAGAACATCACCAGGTTTTACCCCATCTCCATCTTTAACATTGAGGTCGAGAACTATGCCCGGAATCGGTGCTGTAACGATGTTATTTTCGAGTTGTTGCTCAATACTTTCTTGCTCAACTTTTAAGCGTTGAAGTTCTTTGATATCCGTGTTTACTGCTGATTGAGCTTCTCGCAGTTGTGACTGAACATCAATAACTCTATTTTGCAACTCTAAAGGTTGTTCTTCCTGAATTTGTAGGCGTTGAAGTTCGAGACTATCGGTACTAACAGTGGATTGAGCGTCTCGTAGAGCAAATTCAGCATTACGAACTTGCTCTTGTTGGTCTTGAAGCTCATTACCGGGGATAAAACCTCGTTTGGCTAATACTTCAAGCTCTTTTAGTTTCTGTTGAGCAGTGGCTAATTTTTCTTTTGCTTCTTCTACTTTTTGACGGCTGCGCTCTAGAATCAGTTGTTGTTTGCGAATCTCTAATTGCTGGTTAATGGGTTCTTGAAGTTCCTTTTGTAAAGTTGCTAGCTTTTCTTTAGCTTCTTGCACTTGCTGACGGCTACGAGTTAATTTAAGTTCTTGTTTGCGAATCTGTAATTGTTGATTTTCCAGGTTAGTTTGCCGTTCTTGATTGCGGAGGATAAGTAGTTTTTGGCCAAACCGAACGCGATCGCTCACCTGAACCAAAACCCGATCGACCGTAACTTCTCCTGGAGACTTTAGCTGTTGTTGGCCTCCAAGTTCAACCGTTCCACTTTCATTAATCACGAGTTCTACATCACCCAGCTTGACTGTTAGCAAACGTACAGCTAGGGGTTTAGTCGAGGGAGCAAACGTCTGAGCATAGACTAACCATCCCCCGGCACCGAGGATGACTAATGCTCCTGACAAGGCTAACCAGCGAACTCCGGTGTTAAATTTCTTTTTGCTCTGAAGCTCTAACATCAGCTTGTTAACTCCTCAATTTGCTGTGAAACTCAGTCTGCGAAGAGGAGGCATTTGGCCGATTGCTTGGAACCTGAATGGCTTTCCGGGTGTGTTTGGCATTGTAATTAGCAAGGGTGATGCACATTTCCAAATGCTATTCGTTCCTCACTTTATCGGCAAGCGATTGACAGCCATTAAAAATTAAGCATGGGTCAGTAGCTGGGTGATTAATTGCTGGTCATAACTTTTTTAGCGAGTTATCGGCTTTTATAGCGAGCGTATCAAAAGATTTTTTTCTAAAAATTAAATGTCTTGCATAAAAATTGAAAAACAAGCTGATAACTGCTATTGATGAATGTTACCAGCACATAACCATTGACCAAAATATTTAACTCAATAGTTAGGAGCGAGAGCGCGATGAAACGATCCACTTATGGTAAGAATCAATCCCTTAACATAATGGTGAGTGCCATTAACCTGGTGGGTACGCTGCACCTAATTGGCATTCCTATGGGGATAGCGTGGCTTTACACCCCAAAGCAAGCTCAAGCGCAAATCTCTCCAGAAGCGGGTTCTAACACTACTGTTAATCTTAACGGCAATACCTTTGACATTACCGGAGGGCAAATCTCTGGTGATAATCAAAATCTTTTTCATAGTTTTGAACAATTTGGATTAAATCAAAATCAAATTGCTAACTTTTTGGCGAATCCCGATATTCGGAATATTTTAAGCCGGGTGGTTGGTGGTGACGCTTCTATCATTAATGGCTTAATTCAAGTAACAGTCCAGGGAGGTACGGGGAATCCGAATCTTTTCTTGATGAATCCTGCTGGAATTGTTTTTGGTCAGAATGCCAGTTTGAATGTTCCTGCAAGTTTTACCGCTACAACGGCTACAGGGATTGGTTTTGATAATGGTTGGTTTAATGCTATTGGTGAGAATAACTATACTTCGCTGGTTGGGAATCCTAGTCAATTTGCTTTTGTAAACTCACAACCTGGGTCGATTGTCAATGCAGGAATTCTAAATGTGCCGCAAGGAGACCTCACCTTGTTAGGTGGCACGGTGGTAAATACTGGACAAATCAACGCACCAGGTGGTCAGATTACGTTAGCAGCAGTAGAGGGAGAAAGCCTAGTCCAGATTCGCCAGGAGGGAATGCTACTGAGTTTGGAGGTTGACCCCTTATCATCAGCAAGTATTCCACCAGGAAATTGGACATTGCCAGTGCTATCTCTGCCGCAGTTATTGACAGGTGGAGGGGTAAGTGATGCGACGGGACTAACTGTAAATAGTGAAGGTCAGGTGATTCTGACCGTTTCTGATATTCAGGTTGATACTAATCCAGGTTCTATCACTGTATTAAATACTTCTATTACCTCATCTGAAGGAAGTATTTGGATTTTGTCTCAGGGAAATCTAACCTTAAGAAATAGTCAATTGAGAATTAACTTTGGAGGAGATGACATCCAACTCAATGCACCGACAGGGAACCTAATATTAGATAATACTGACTTAAGTTCAGGGCAAGACTTGACTGTAACCGGACAAGTTCTAACCATCCAAGACAATAGCTACCTGGACGCTAGCAGAGATACATTGCTGCAAGCACTAGCAGGAGAGTTAACAATTGAGAATAGTCGAATTAGAGCAAGCCGAGACTTGATTGCACGGGCACAACAGGGAAATATCACGGTAGACAATAGCAGATTGTCTACCTTGTATAGCAGGGATTTACAGTTGGAAGCGCAGTCTATTACCATCCAACAAAATAGTAGTTTGGTGTCTGAGGGAAACTTAAATGTAGAGGTGCTGGAAAATCTGACAATACAGGACAGCGAACTAGAATCCTACACAGACTTAACGTTACAAGCAGGCGGGAATTTAACTTCCGGTAGAAGCCAATTGCGATCGCTCCAAAATATGCAAGTTGTAGCAGAGGATACTGTACAAGTTAGCGATGGGGCAGCATCTTCAATCATTCGCATAGGCGGCAATCTTACCGTTCAAGGAAATCAAGGCATTAACATTCAAGCGCTTAACCGTCCCCAATCTGTATTTCGGAGTGGTAACAATATCAGCTTGATTAGTGATGGTCTAATTATTGGCAATGGACGTTTTATCAATAACGGCAATTTTTCGGTTCTCAATTTAGCGGGTGGAATGGGGGACTTTCGTTACAATGCCGTCAGTTCAAATGGAATTATTAGCGCCGCAGGTGATGTTAATTTTGGCAATTATGAAGGAGTATCACTGAAGGTAGAAGCCGGAGGCAGCATCACCGGAGGAGATATTAGGATTACAGAACCAAATACATCTTTGCAAGGAACGGACTCTGATATTGCCATTCTATCTACTGACCCCGCTCTGATTTTACGAGCTGGTTTAACGGAATTACAAAATACGCCAAATGTTCTTCCTAGCTTCGCGGAGTTAAGAAATTATCCCACGATTCCGCCGGATCAGTCAGTTGGTGGAACGACCTTCACCTCGACAGTGAGTCCATCATCACCTGGAAATATTACTGTTGGAAATATCGACACTTCCTTGGTAGTTGGTGGTGGGCCTGTTATTTTATCTGCTACTGGCAACATCACAACTGGGAGCATTAGAACAGGAGGTGATATTTCTTCATTTGACAATAAAAACACGTTTGGGGGTTTTGTATCGTTGTCGGCTGGAGGTAATATTCAAGTCAGAACAATTAACACCAGTGGTAGCGATGGTGGTGATGTTACGATTCAAGCTGGTGGTACGTTCCGGGCTACAGATACCTTACTTGGTAGAGATTTTGTGGATGATAGTACCAATCCTGATCAAATAGAAGGTCAGCCAGTATTAGGTGCGACTATACCAACGAGTATTTATGCAACAGGTATCAGTGAGGGAGGGGCTACTGTCAGCATTCAGCATGGTGGCAGATCATTTATAGTTGGGCCGTCGTTTCAATCAGATGTCAATGGCAATGTAATCTATCGGTTATTTGAAACAAATCCGGATGGAACTATTACGTTGGGAGAGCAAGTATTTCCGGAAATCGATTCATCGGGCAATATCAACTTTGGAACCTTTGTTAATGCTAATGGAGACACATTTGGTGGTTCGCAAGTACTGGCGGTTAGTACACCTGTTAGTATTAATGAGCCTGGTGTTAGTTTTACCGCTGGAGCTATCACATCTAACCAAGGAAATGCTGGATTAGTCACTTCATTTCGAGATAGATCTATAACCGATACGGGGTCAGTTTCAGTAGGGGGAGGTCGCATTCAAATTAATTCTACGTTCATGCCAGATGGAGGGGGAGATACTGACGGAGGTACGGACGGAGGTACTGATGGTGGCACTGACGGAGGTATTGATGGTGGCACTGACGGAGGTATTGATGGTGGCACTGGCGATGGTAGTACTGTTGGCGGTGGTACTAATCGTAATAACAGTGGCACTGGTAATGATGGCAGTGATAGTAGTCGTGTTCAAATTTCGACTCAGATATTCGAGCAACAAAACGAGCAATCTTCAGGAGCAAGGGACGCAACCATTGATAAGCACTGCCGAAAGCCTCAAACTAATTCAGAATTAGAACCTGAAAATTCTGATAAACAAGAAGAAGACTGTGAGGAAGAACAATCCCCTCAAGGTTTTGATTCCAACCTATTGCGTATGGAACTAGAATCCTCAACTGAGGAAGACGGTTCACGCGATACTTCCACCGTACCGATGAAACCTCAAGAAGTGAAATGAATGGCAACCTTGTACGCCTTGTTCTTCTTGTTTTTGCCTCTATTCTTATTACCTTGAATTCAACTCGTGGCTACTCAGCCCCCCCTGTATCTGTTCCAGTTCCAGAATCTCGCCAAGCTCAAGCTGACCAATTATTTCAGCAAGGAATTGAGCAATATCGAGCTAATCAAACAGAAGCCGCCATTCATTCTTGGCAACAGGCATTGGAACTTTATCAACAACTTCAAGACCGTCAAAAAGAAGGCGCAACATTAGGAAACCTAGGTGCTGCTTACCTTGCTCTGGGCAATTATCACAAAGCAATAGAGTTCTTAGAGGGATTTCTGGCGATCACTCGTTCCACCAATCACCCACTTGGTGAAGCGCAAGCACTCTCAAATTTAGGAATTGCTTACCAAGGATTAAAAAATTATAACAAAGCCCTTGAGTTATTTCAGGAGAGTTTAGTAAAAGCACGAGCTATTAGGAATCCTCAAGCTGAAGGAATTGCCTTAACAAGCCTAGCAATGGTGTATGCAGACCAGGAAAACTATGCAGAAGCAATTAAATATTACACCCAATCTTTAACGCTTATTCGCTCAATTAATGACAAACAAACCGAAGGGAGAGTCCTCGGTGATTTAGGAATTGCCTATAAAAATTTGGGGGATTACCAAAAATCAATTGAATCCCATCAGCAAGCTTTGGAAATCGTTCGAGAACTTAAAGACCGTGATAGTGAGGGAAAAATTCTGGTAAATCTAGGGAATGCTTATGAAGGATTAGGTAATTATGAAAAAGCTATTCAATTGTATCAAGAAAGCTTGAGCCTTACCAGGGAAATTAACGACCGTATTGGAGAAGGAACGGCACTAGGAAATCTGGGCGCAATTTATGCAAATCAAGGTCAATATGACCAGGCGATTGAATCTTACCAGCAAAGCTTGAGCAGCGCACAGACCATTGGTGACAAAAAAGGCGAGGCCAATACATTCAATAATTTAGGAATTGCTTATCAAGTTAAAGGCAATTTAAATCAAGCAATTGATTACTATACCAAAAGTTTAACAATTGCACGAGCAATAGGCGATCGCCAACTAGAAGCCAAAACCCTAGGAGGCTTAGGACTTGCTTACGAAGACCAACAAAATTTTACTAAAGCCATTGAACATCAACAGCAAACTTTAAAAATTGCCCAAGAAATAGGCGATCGTCGTCTAGAAGCCCTAGCCTTTAATAACTTAGGTCATGCACTCAAAAGCGCAGGTAAACTTCCTGAAGCTGAAAAGAATCTGCGAGAAGCAATAAAGATTTTAGAATCTCTGCGTCCGGGATTACCTGATACTGATAAAATCTCTATTTTTGATACTCAAGTTCTAACCTACAACCTACTGCAACAAATTATCATTGAACAAAATAAACCTGAAGCCGCCTTAGAAATTGCTGAACAGGGAAGAGCACGGGCATTTGTCGAGTTACTTGCTCAGCGTCTATCGCCTCAAGTGGCTTTGGATTATAAAGCCAATATGGAGCCTCCAACTATTGAGCAAATTAAACAAATTGCCCGCCTACAAAAAGCTACTCTAGTTGAATACTCCATTGTTCCCCAAGAAGAATTCAAGGTTCAAGGTAAGCAGCGAGGTAAAGCCTCAGAACTTCTGATTTGGGTCGTACAACCTATGGGGAAAGTGGAATTTCGGCGGATTGACCTTAAAAGTTTAGACTCTGGCAAAAAAGGGAATGCAACGTCCTTTGAAAGTTTGGTGAGAAGTAGCCGAATTTTACAAGGGCCAAGAGTAGACCAAGGGGATGCAGCGAGAAAAAAACTATATCAATTATTAATTGAACCGATTGCCGATTTTTTACCTAAAAATCCAGAAGAACGGGTGATTTTCATTCCCCAAGAATCACTATTTTTATTAGCATTTCCGGCCTTACAAGATGCTTCCGGGCAGTACTTGATTGAAAAGCATACTATCATGACGGCTCCAGCCATTCAGGTGCTGGCACTGACACACCAAAAGCGGCAAACTCAACGTGCACAATACACCCAACCACTCCAAGGCAAGGATATTTTAGTCGTCGGCAATCCCACGATGCCGTTTTTGAAGGATGAGGAGGGAAAAAAACCCAAGCAACTTGCACCATTACCCTCTTCAGAAGAGGAAGCTTTGGCGATCGCAAATTTGTTGCAAACTCAAGCCATAATCGGCGATCGCGCCACTAAACGTGATATCGTGCAGCAGTTGCCAAAAGCCAGACTGATTCATCTAGCCACGCACGGATTACTCGATGATATCCGAGAGTTTGGTGTGCCAGGTGCGATCGCGCTAGCACCTTCACCCAATGATGATGGCTTCCTCACCTCCGGTGAAGTCTTCAATTTAAAACTTAATGCCGAATTAGTCGTCCTCAGTGCCTGCCACACCGGACAGGGTAACATTACCGGAGATGGAGTTGTGGGGTTATCTCGCGCTTGGATTAGTGCTGGCGTACCCAGTGCGATTGTCTCCTTGTGGGCGGTTCCAGATGTTCCTACATCTGTCTTGATGAAAGAATTTTATCGCCATCTCCAAGGCCAACCCGATAAAGCCCAAGCCTTACGACAAGCGATGCTAGCCACCATGAAACAATATCCCGCCCCCTATAACTGGGCAGCATTTACCCTAATTGGTGAGGCAGAGTAGTTAAATGAGCAGCATCCCCCAACTAGGTGAGCTGCATTTCACCCGATCTACTACTCTTAAAAGGTGAAGTGGTGTTCTTGTCTATCCCAGTACCTTAAGGACAGAAGCAATCAATCAACCTAACGAGACAAGAAGATGCAACGATTCATCGCCATCACCTTACTAACCCTTTCTACTGTCCCCGCTTCCTTCCTCTTCATTCAACCCGCCTCTGCTGAAACCCAAACCGTCTGCTATCCTGTCCCCAAAACTAGAGTCATCCAAAATCCTGCCGATCATGCCAATGCCTATGCTGAAGGCTACAGCGAAGGGCGTCAAGAGGCGCGTAAGAGGAAGACTTACAGACCTCGTTCTGCTGGTGGTGAATTTGCACGGGGTTTTGATGATGGATATTACAACCGTCCGTTTACAGGTCAGCAATATGCGGTTCCTGACAAATTTGAGCATTACACCGCCCAGGAATGTCATAACTATACCGTCACCGAAAAGCTAGATAGAGATGAAGTCCGTTATCGCATCAATCAGATTTACCGTGAAGAATTAGGTCGGGAAGCGGATGCACGAGGAATGAGAGATGATCAACGTGCTTATGAAAATGGCTGGTCATTAGACCGCATTCGCCGTGCTATTGAAAATAGCCCAGAAGCCAAAAATCGTAGAGGTCGTTAGCAGATAAACTCAAATCAAGTTGGATAGAAGTGATAGATTGGTGCTGTGATGGCAGCTCTCTATTCCCAAAAAGAGCGCTGTTTTGGAGGAAGATTCATGTCAGACGACCAACAAAAGCAGCCGCAGTCAGAAAACACCCCGTCTCAAATACCACCTACGCCTTCTGTCGCAGAGTCCAGGACTCGCCCAAAAAAACCCTTGTTCAAAGCTCTGACGATTAAAATTTTGCAAGGAACAATTGGACTTTTAGAAGGCATTGTCCAAACACTAGAAGCTGAACCCGTTCAGAAAATTCCCCCCGCAGATACCATCACCGCGACACTCGGGCCTGAATTGGAAAGCAGTGTATCAGAAGAAATCATTTCTGATTCTCCCACCGAAATACCAGCATCGCCGGTTTCCGATACCCCTACCGAGATACCCAATCCCGTAGTTGAGGAAACTCCAAGCGTCACCCCAGCAGCCATTGTTTCTGATAGTCCCACCGTTGTGCCAGAAGTGGTGACAGAAGAACCTCGCGAACAGCAACTATCCCCAGAAATACGACCTGGACTATTTGATCGCCTATTTCCTAGTTTTGACAAACTCCAAGCCTTTTGGGATGCTACCCTCACCAAGATTCGTGGTGTCTTGCCTTCCCCTTGGAATGAAAAGCTTTCTGATTGGGCATTAACAGGAGCAATCACCGGGATTGTGGTCATTGTGCTGGTGACAACAGCCCTTATTACCCCAGAAACCCCCACCCAAGTGGCCAAAGCCCCAGTCAGTACCCCCACCCCTCCCGAATTGAAAGCCCCCACACCCCCGCAACCGATAGAACCCGTAGTAGTAGAAGAACCTCCTGTACCGGAACTCACGCCTGAGCAAAGTCTGATTGCGGCCATTCAACAACAAGTTGCCGACATTACCGAACGCTATGGCAACGGTGTGATTCAATCGGTTGAGGCTAACTTTTTGGGCAGTCGTTTAATGGTTAAAATGAGCGATCGCTGGTACGAACTCAAAGAATCACAACAAAACAATTTAGCCGACGAAATCCTGCAACGCTCCAGAGAACTAGACTTTAGCAAACTGGAAATCTCTGACCTCAAAGGCACCTTACTCGCCCGTAGTCCTGTCGTCGGGTCGAACATGGTAATTTTGAAACGTCAGGAATTGGCTACTACCTTATAAGTAATCGGTAATTCTAGCATCCAGATTGTATAATCCCAAGCATCAGCTAGTGCTACATTCTCTCTCATCACTATCCGTAAGATGGAAAGTGAACGCTCTCCCTTTGCCTCTGGCTGTAGAGGGAAAAGCTTGTATTTTTGGGAAAACTGAGTTGGATTCACCGTTATTGACGGCATAATCATAATCTAAGCCAACTCATAGACTGCTTTAGAGCACTTGTGCGAGGAAGACAAACAACAATGATGCCAGAGTGGGTAGACCTAAGAGAGCTAGCTGTACCAATTAGACAAGGGCTAGCCTTCTTAAAAATAAGTTTGTCAGCCTCTTGGTCAGCAGACTACCAAATGTGGCGCAGAAGTTTCTTGAGAAATCGTTTGCGTCTCACTCTGCAAATTGCTCTGGTAGTTGTTCTAACTGTAGTGATTCTGATTTTATTCTTAGCTGCCTGGAATCAAAAGTTAGCGTGGTCAGTATTAATTAGCTACACCATCGTTGAGCTATGTTTATTGATTTCCTTAGCACTTTTGAAAACTTCCATTGGTTATCGCATACCTTGGCTGATTTTTTTAGGATTCTCTTGGTCTGTAATTTTAATCCCCCAAATTGGGGCAGCAATAGCCGGTAGGGCTGAACCCAGTACTTATGCTTGGACGCTAACTTTTCTCTGTCAAGCGACGCTTATGCCCGTCTATTGGCGTTTGCATTTGATTTCTCAGTTAAGTGCTCCTCTGTTTTATCTCGGGGTCAATGCAGCCTTCCATTTGAATGTTAATCAACAACTCTACTCCAACTTTACATTCAATCTTTACCTATTTTGGTTTTGCTTTATTTGTGATGTTTCTGTATTTTTGTATGAACGAGTACAGCGTTCTGAGTTTAATGCCCGTCGAGAGCTAGAAGTAGCTTATCAAAAACTCGAAGTGGAACGAACTCGAACAGAGCAACTCCTGCTTAATATTTTACCCGAGCCGATCGCTGCACGATTGATGCAGGAAGAAAACACCATTGCCGATCAATTCTCCGATGCTACTGTTTTATTTGCTGATGTTGTTGGCTTTACCCAGTTATCTTCTTGCATCTCGGCCGCTGAGTTAGTAGTCTTGCTCAATCAATTGTTTTCCATGTTTGACCAAATTGCAGAAAAACATGGAGCTGAGAAGATTAAAACGATTGGGGATGCTTACATGGTTGTCGCCGGTTTGCCGACGCCCCGCAGTGATCATGCTCAAGCGATCGCCAATTTTGCACTAGATATGCAACAGGCAATCATTCGGTTTAACACCGACCAAAATCAATCTTTTAGTATGCGAATTGGTATTAATACTGGGCCAGTTGTCGCTGGAGTGATTGGCCTAAAACGCTTTATCTACGACTTATGGGGAGACACTGTAAATATTGCCAGCCGCATGGAATCTCACGGACTCGCCGGTGTTATTCAAGTTTCCGAAACTACCTATGAATGTTTAAAAGATGAATATCTTTTTGAGAGACGAGGTACGATTCCAATTAAAGGCAGAGGAGAGATGACTACCTACTTCTTAATTGGAAAATCAGTTCAAACTCCTGGATAAAATAAGTTTTAATAAACAGGCTTGGTTGCTTCCCTCATATTAAAGTCTGGTCATGCCTAACTCTACTGTTGTTCTCGCAATTTATTTTCAAACTCTCTCAGTGCAATACTAGAACCTTCTTGCCAAGCACGCTCTACGTAGTTTGGGATAAGTTCTTTGATGGGAATTCCAGGGAATGTGGGACTGTTAGAGCTTTCTTGATACTGCTGTCCATCAAACAGGTATATACAGAGTACTTGACGCCGATAAATCCAGAGTTCAGGAACACGAATGGCTTGATAATCTTCAGGTTTTGTGGATGATGTCAGGTCTATTTCAAGTGCTAAATCGGGAGGCGGATCGATTTCTAAATCTATGCGTTCTTTACCTAAAATAGCTTGACGGTTTTGAATGTAAAAGCAAGCATCCGGTTCTAGTCCTGCCTGCTCAATTCGTTTCAGCGTGATTAGATCGAAACTATCCCAATCTTGTCCTTGGTATCGTAAAAGAGCCTTGACCAGATCGGAGAGAGTATCGGATTTCTTTCCATGTCCTGGTAAGGGTGCCATGATACGAATTTCTTGTGCTTGTGCGTTGAAATAAATCTTGATAGCTGCCTTGTCTTGGCGACTCTCTAAGAGTTTCTCATAATCCCACCAGGTTTGATGGCGCAGAACTACTTCTCCACCTGGAGGTAAATCGATTTTGTTGTTGGTAATTGTTAAAAGCATTAGTCAACTCAGAATTACCTTAGCTCAAGTATATGTAAACTTGCAGGATAGGTGTGCGATCGCTCTTTTCGTTGCTCAAGAGGGGAGGGTAATGATTTAAGCAGCTTACTCAGCAAATAGTTCAGCCAGGGTATCTAAAACGGCTTTTTGTTCACTGGTACTAATCTGACCAAGCCGTCTGACTAATCGAGTTTTATCAACAGTGCGAATTTGATCGAGAACAATCTGCCCATCTTTGCCCTGAAACTGACAAGCTACTCGCGTGGGATAGGGTTGACCTTTTGTAGTCATGGGAGCGACGATGACAGTGGCAACGTGCCTATTCATCTCATCTGGTGAGATCACCACACACGGTCTTGTTTTCTGAATCTCACTGCCAACAGTCGGCTCGAGGTTAACCAGAAAAACATCAAAACGCTTAATTACCATTCCCACTCAACCTGATCCCACTCTGTAGTGTTTACATCGTCAAGCAGGATATCATCCTGTCGCTCTGCCATTGCTGCAAACGCTTCATCCCAGCCAACACGCAATTTTGGCGCTGCACGGACTATCAAGTAATCATCCTGTACTTCGATTTCAACTTCTGTACAAATACCACTCGCCTCCAACAGAGGTTTAGGAATGCGAATGCCCTGAGAGTTGCCAATTTTGACAATGCGAGTTCTAATTGCTGTGCCCATAATTAAGTCTTTCTACAAGATAAGGTAATTACATTGTGGACACGTACAAAGATGCAGTCAAGTAGCGATCGCTCTTTTCGTTGCTCAAGAGGGGAGATGCGATCACTTATCGTGTTGTTTCATTAAAATATTACTTCACAAGGTTTCATAAAAAACCGGGGGTTTTAAGACTTGCTAAGAAAGACAACAGAAAGATGGGCTTTTGAAAGTGAATTAGCTTTGGAAAATTTTGCCTGGGCTAACCTAGAAGAGCTATTTGGATTAACTCCCCTTGACCGCCAATACTGCTCTAAGGGTGAGTTTTGTGACATTCTTGCCTTAGACAAACAAAAGCGTCTAGTTATTATAGAATTGAAAAACTCAGAAGACCGCTACATTGTCCAACAACTCACTCGTTACTATGACAGCATAATTAAAGAACAGCCCTTTCAGTCTCAAGTTGACTATCGGCAATCTATCAGCTTGATAGCAATTACACCAAGCTTCCACCGTCACAACCTGGTAGACCGTATCTATAGCAAACTAGAGTTCCGTTTTTTAAACTTTAACATTATTCATCTTCAAGATGAATTTTACCTATCTTTAACAGATATAGATACTTCAGAGGATTTTAGAATAAAAATTCCTTATCAAAAAATAAGTGATTTTGAGCTAAAAAAAGAATTTCCATCTCCACCTCAAATACTTTTGGAAACTCTGGGAGTTTATTCAAAAGAATACCAGCAAGCTATTTTGAGAATTCGGCATAAATTGATAAGCTTTGACCAACGAATGCTAGAAATAACTACAGCTAAGTCAATTCAATACGGTAGAGGAAAAAGCAAACTTTGTGCGGAGTTTTACTTCGACAAAAAACAGAATGATTTGGTGCTGTTTCTCTGGCTACCACTTTGGCGACACACAAAGCCAGCGATTGGTAGACATCGCATCTGGACAGACTGGAAAACTGTATTGTATATTGCACATATTCCTGAAGGTTTGGGTCGAGCAAAGCCTGAACCTGAATGGAAAGCTATTCCGAGAGAAGCATGGCCTCGCAAACATTTGCATGGAAGCCGCAAAGTACTAGTTGCTGATCCATTTCACAAGAATATGGCTCGTGCTATGGGATACGAGGATGAGACTAATTCTTTAGAACTGTTGATTGATGCTGCGCTTTCTTGCTGGCACAAAAAACTGTGACCGCTAAAACTCCAAACAAAGCAGCTATAGAGCCACTTTTAGCGTCTATTCTCTTTCCACTCTTCCCCACCTGGTAGCTGAACTAAATTCTCATCAATCATTGCTGGTAACATCTTTGCTGAATGTTCATACGTTAAATCGAGCAATCTCTGCGCCGTCATAATTATCTCTGTTCTATCCACCAACTCTGAGAGTTGAAAGGAATTATAGACACCATCCAGAACTTCCACACTTGCCGGACGAATTGCCGCCTCAATTGCCTCTTCTAAAAAAGGCTCCCATTCATCTTTCTTGATGTAGTAAGAGGTTTTATTCTCTTTGAGATTTAATTTTTGAATTTGTCGGAGAGAATCTGAAATTGAAGCTACCCAGGAATTAGTTAAACGCTGCTCAATTTGGTTTTTAATCAAGTGAACCAGCATCCTGACTAGAAACGATTCGATATTACGGAGGATTGCTTGTTTACTCATCCCCTCTAGCTCATCCACAATCGCCAAAGCATCTGCATAGCGTCCTTCTAAGATGCTAGTTCTTAGGTCGATTAGTTCCTGAGTCATAATGCTACCTTCACAGATAGGCGCTGATACGCTGAATATAGCACTCACTCACCTCACCTCTTGCACCTGGCAATTAGAAATGAACGCTATTGCATCCCACTTCACTCTAAGCGAAGCTATGCCGTTAGGCTTTTCGCGGCTATACAAACAAAACCCACCGGAGTTTACCCGTGCTACGCACCGCTAACGCTAACGAACGAAGTGAAGGGTGGGTTTTCAAACTTGAATTTTATCAGTCCGCGCAGGCGGACTTTGTTTGTATAGCCCCAGAATTCCATTCTGAGGGCATGATGCTTTGTGCTGCAATAAGAGCGATCGCTTTTATTGTTGCTGAGTGATGCTAGCGCCCAAAGTGCGATCGCAAACCACGTATCGTCAGAGAAGCCAGGGAATCAACAGTTCCGATGAGGCGACAATCACTAATTTACCCTCTCCAGGCGATCGCCCAGCCTGCTTCTAAAGTCAGTTTCCATACCCTGTAACTCCCAACAGACACCCTCTTTCCTTCATGTATAGAAACTCATGTTCAGGAAATTTTCATACTTTTAGAAGTAGACTGATACTCGGCATTTCTTAGCTGCAAGCAGTGTAACTAAGCCAATATCTACGCTTGAATAAATCTTATATTATTATATAGTAAAAAATAAAATCATCCGCTCAGTATTTTCGATATTTTTTTATCTTTCAAGAAATAAAAATTAAGCGTTGAGGTTGGTAGTATGAATAAATTTTGTGGAAATAATCGATCGACTCACTGGCTAGGGTTAATGTTCCTGCTATTAGGAGCAACCGCCGCCCCCTCCGAAGCCACAACCCTCACCTCGTTTTCAACCTTTGGAAGCGATATGGCAGGAATCCGGGTTACGGCCAACTTTTTAAATGGCACCTCTGAGAGCCTACTTTGGGGGGCGACTAGTTCCGTTGCTGGAGGTGTTTTTGGTACAGGTTGGTCTTTAACTCAATCCGGTAATACCTACCTACAAATGGACGACCCAAACGGCTCACGTTGGACGTTGACCAATTCCAGTCCTAATCTTCTCAGTTCTTTAGTGATTGATGCCATCCCTGGCAATACAGTTTTTGATATTCTGCCCACAAATTCAGGCCCAAATAATACCCCAAACTCGGCTGAAGGTTGGGCATTTCAAACTACATTGGGTTTGGCACCTACCTCCTACAATTATTTAGACCCCATCGATATTTCCCAGGGAGACTTGTTTGGCAGACTGGTCTTAGACTGGGCGACCGGCTTTACAGGAGCCATGCAATTTTTGGCTGATACTGATAGTGGTCGAGATGATGACCCAGTTCAACCTGCGGCACCCACGACTCGTGATACTCCTCCTGCCGTCATTGCTTTCAATGCCCCCACTATTTATGAAGGACAAGCAGCCCCTGCCTCTGTCGTGCAAGCCATAGACTCAGGTGCCGATGCCCTCACCTTTTTACTGAATGGAACCAATATTGGCACAGACTACAATCGCACACCTGGAGCAGTCCGTCAGGCCGTGGCTAACTTTGGGGGAATTTATGCCGATAATGGTGATTTTGCCTACACCGTCTACGCTCGGGACGAAAATGGCTATTACAGTGCTCCTGCTACAAGTGTTCTGAGAGTGTTAAATGTCGCTCCAACCGTTACCAATCTGGTTATCCCTACTATCTACGAAGGTCAATGGGCATCCGCTTATATGTCTGCGACCGACCCTGGAGCTGATTCCCTCAACTTCTACTTAAACGGTAGTTATATGGGTACGGACTATGCAACGGCAGGAACCCGTGCCATTAATCCAGTTTTGGGGTACTTTGCGGATAATACTTACGTTCCTTATACGGGTTATACCCAAGATAAAGATGGGGCTTGGAGTACCCCTGTTGCCAGTGGATTAACCGTTTTAAACGTGGCTCCGACCCTTACCAGTTTCGACCTTTCCCAAAGCGTAATTTACGAAGGTCAATCTGTATCCGCGTTCATGACAGCTTCCGACCCAGGCGCAGACTGGCAGAACTTTTTTATTAACAACGCCTATGTTGCCACCGATTGGCAAACCTCCGGGGTGCGCTCAGCCTCAACCAATCTGGGTTCCTTTGGTGTTGGAACCTATAGCTTTACCAGTCAAGCACAAGATAAAGATGGTGATTACAGTAATGTGATTACCAGAACACTCCAAGTTTTGAATGTTGCTCCAGTCATCACCGAGATTACTCAAAATATAATCACGACAGTCAATGGCTTGTTTGATTTTGTCGCTTCTGCCTTTGACCCAGGCACCTCTAATCTCACTTATGAATGGGATTTTGATGGGGATGGCACCTTTGATGATTTTGCGGGTGCGAGTGGTCAATGGTCTTTTGCAGAAGTCGGCACCCGTGATGTTAATGTTCGCGTCTCGGATGGCAATGGCGGTTATACCTATGGTTCTTTCACCGTTTCCACCGTACCCGAAGAAAGCGTTCCCGAACCCAGTACCGTACTGGGATTTTTAGCCTTAAGTGGCTGTGGTGCTGCAGTTTGGAAGCGTAAAAAACAGCAGAAGGCTAAGGATTCTCATCTCAATTAATGGGTGTGGCAAGCCGTTAGCCCAAACCTGCTAGTTAGATACAAATTAGCTCGACTCCGAGGCTATATCTCTAGCTCTAGGCGTCTTCGGAGTGGCGATGGCACCAGGAAACACTTCAGTTTTCTTCGTGTTTATCAAATTATCGTTGATGGCTAGATTTGATAACTCAGCATAGTTGTCATACTCACCCTCGTGTGCCAATAGCGCAGTTCCCAACATCCCTAAAATCATACTTAACCCCATCGCTAAGAAGCTGAGGATTTTTTTGATAATGTTCATGGCATTCACTCGTTTATATCGCTAAGGTGATCGAATATTTTGAGAGTTTAAGTTAACTTTGTTGCATGGATGAGTTTCCTTTTGCAAATCCAATTTCAAAGCAAAACTTAATCAGTCAATCAATGGCTGAATCTATAAAGCTATGCAATCTAAATAATTCTGGATTATCTGATATCCAGTTCACTCTAAAAAAGACAAAGCCCAGCAAATACCTTTGGAAATTGCGATTCAGTCCTTGATATTTAAGGTTTACAGCAATGTCAATCGTCACTCTGAATGAGATTTATAAGACTTATAGACGAGACACTTTAGCTATTTCTATCAAGACTTGGAAACTATTTCAAGCTTGAAAGAATCAGTAGAAAACTAAAACAATATTTACTCCATTCCCAGAAAATGACTAGGCTTTAGAACCACTTTTGGGAAATTGGGTAATCTGGAATCTACGTGAAAACCTTCCTATATCTGGAAATTCTATAGGCTCTGCTCACGACTTAAAAGGACTTCTAGGAAATCTTCACTAAAACTCCATTAAGATCTATGTCTCTCTAGAATAAAAGTGAGCGCTACAACAGATAAATAGCTTTATTTTTGAGGAATTTTGGGAATTTATCGACTCAATCTAGGGTTCTGCAAGAGAAGTGAAGTTTCTGTAAACTCGAGTAGACGTGAGGTGGGTCGATGGCTTCTATTGCTGTCCCCCTATGTCGCTCTGTGGTGAGTGGTGAAAGCATCATCCATGCTCCGAGAACTTCCCGCCAACCTGATCATGCTAATTAAATGTACAACAGCTTATCATTCCTGGGTCTAGCAACTGGCGATCGCATTAATCATCTGAACGTCCTGTAGGCAGCAACCCGCTTGGGGAGCAAATCATCCTGTCCGAGCAGATTAGGCATCCTTTCAGTGGTACGCTAAAAGATGACATTTCTAAATGTAAAGATCGTTTTTCAGAATCTGAAAAGATAGCTTCAAACTATAGGCGCAGCATGGTCACCACCACAGAACAGAAAAATATTGGCGTTATTACCCAAATCATCGGACCCGTAGTCGATGTTGAGTTTGCCACCGGCAAGATGCCGCAGATTTACAATGCCTTAAAAATTGAAGGCAGGAACGAAGCCGGCCAAGATGTTTCCGTCACCTGCGAAGTGCAGCAGCTCTTGGGAGACAATCAGGTAAGAGCAGTTTCCATGAGTTCTACCGATGGTCTGGTGCGTGGCATGGAAGTGGTGGACACGGGTGCCCCCATTAGCGTTCCCGTCGGCAAGCCGACTCTGGGTCGAATCTTCAATGTATTAGGCGAACCGGTAGACGACCGAGGGCCAGTTGAGTCTGAGGAAACCTTCCCCATTCACCGCCCCGCTCCCAAATTCACGGATCTAGAAACCAAGCCTTCGGTTTTTGAAACCGGCATTAAAGTCATTGACTTGCTCACCCCCTACCGTCGCGGCGGCAAAATCGGACTGTTTGGCGGTGCAGGTGTGGGTAAAACCGTCATCATGATGGAGCTGATCAACAACATCGCTACCAATCATGGTGGTGTGTCCGTGTTTGGCGGTGTGGGCGAACGCACTCGCGAGGGGAATGACCTTTACAACGAAATGATCGAGTCTGGGGTTATTAACAAAGATAATCTCAACGAGTCGAAGATCGCGCTGGTTTACGGTCAGATGAATGAACCCCCCGGAGCAAGAATGCGTGTAGGTCTTGCGGCTCTGACGATGGCAGAATACTTCCGGGATGTGAACAAGCAGGACGTACTGCTGTTTATTGATAACATTTTCCGGTTTGTACAAGCGGGCTCAGAAGTATCCGCACTCCTAGGCCGGATGCCCTCTGCGGTAGGATATCAGCCCACCTTGGGGACTGACATGGGCGACTTGCAAGAGCGGATTACCTCAACGAAAGAAGGTTCAATTACCTCCGTTCAAGCCGTTTATGTACCCGCAGACGACTTAACCGACCCCGCACCCGCTACCACCTTTGCTCACTTGGATGGAACCACCGTATTGTCTCGGGGCTTGGCTTCCAAAGGGATTTATCCGGCGGTAGACCCACTCGGTTCAACTTCCACCATGCTACAACCCGGTGTTGTCGGTGAAGACCACTACGGCACAGCCCGTGCTGTACAAGCAACCCTACAGCGTTACAAGGAACTCCAAGACATTATTGCGATTTTGGGATTGGATGAATTGTCAGAAGATGACCGCCTAACCGTGGCTCGCGCCCGCAAAGTTGAGCGCTTCTTGTCTCAGCCGTTCTTTGTCGCGGAAGTGTTCACGGGTTCTCCCGGTAAGTACGTGAAGCTGGACGATACCATCAAAGGCTTCAAGATGATTCTATCGGGTGAGCTGGATGACCTACCAGAACAAGCGTTCTACATGGTCGGTAATATCGACGAAGCGATCGCCAAAGGCGAGAAAATCAAGTCAGGCAGCTAATCGTCAACCCTCCGGGGAATGCTTGCATGACCCATTCAAAAATAGTCCGGGGAAAGGGGAAAAGGTGGAAAGCGAATAATTCTTGTCTGCTTTCTCCCTCCCCTCTTATTAATCACAAACAACCCACAACAAATAACTAACAACTAACTAATGACGTTAACTGTTCGTGTAATTGCTCCCGACAAAACAGTTTGGGATTCTGAAGCACAGGAAGTTATTCTCCCGAGTACCACGGGTCAACTCGGTATCTTGAGTGGTCACGCTCCTTTGTTGACGGCGTTGGATGTTGGCGTCATGCGTGTCCGTCCCAGTAAAGATTGGGTGCCCATTGTTCTCATGGGTGGATTTGCAGAAGTTGAAGGCAATGAAGTGACGATTCTGGTCAACGGTGCCGAACGCGGAGAATCGATTGACAAAGAAGCGGCTCGCGAAGCCTACACCAACGCTCAAGACCGTCTCAATCAAATCCAAAATACAGAGAATCGGCAAGAGAAAATCCAAGCGACTCAAGCGTTCAAACGAGCACGCGCTCGCTATCAAGCTTCGGGTGGTATGGTGTAAGGGAAATTAGGACTGGGAAAGAAACAGTGAGAGAGCCGAGGATTTCCTCTACTCACATCCAAGAATCCATCACAGATGCACCTTATTCCCAAACACAACAAAAAGGCAAAAGAGAAGAAACCCATTCTTCCCTTTTGCCTTTTGACTTAAGCTGTGTCGCAGAATTTATGAACTGCCTGTAAACGTTACTTCGGGGAATTTTGCCTGAGCTTCCGTCATAGGGCGACGGCGGCCTTCCTCCTGCCAGTAGTTGATCACTTCTGTTGCCTTGTTGAGCAGCTCAATGCGATCCGTTTCGGTAATCCAATGCTTCTTTTCAAGCTCGTCCTTTAGCTGTTCCCAGGCATCATTCCGAGGCCAGAAAAAGTATGAGGTTAAAGGGCTAGTCCCTTTACCTACGACCTGATCGACAGCTAAAGCTACATCTTTCTCTAACCAGAGAACTTTGAGAATAAATTTTGCCAATCGCACCTCCAGCGATACTTCAGGCGTTCTGCAATTATTGTACAATTTTCAATTTTAACAGAAGCCTGCGAGAAATCCCCCTGACGCAATTAGCGACTGGAGAATTGAGGCTCTTTAGGAGTTTTCCAAACTCCTCCTTTGATTACTTTACTGTGAAAATCTCCTCTCCAACCATGACCACCAACCGGACTGCAATCGTTGTTTTTGATATTGATGGCGTTGTGCGTGATGTAGCCGGGTCTTACCGACGAGCTATTGCTGATACGGTAGAACATTTCACAGGTGGCGCATACCGACCCTCTGGAGTAGACCTCGACCAACTCAAATCCGAAGGAGTTTGGAATAACGATTGGGAGGCATCACAAGAGCTAGTCTATCGCTACTTTGAGCAACAGGGTCAGGCGCGATCGCCAATGAATCTAGACTATGAAAATCTTGTTGACTTTTTCCAGTCTCGCTATCGGGGAGAAGACCCTGAAAATTGGACGGGATATATCTGCACAGAACCCTTACTCATCCAGTCGAGTGAATTAGAGAGTTTGACCGCCGCCGGAATTTTTTGGGGCTTTTTTAGTGGTGCTCCTCGCCAAGAAGCCACCTATGCACTGACCCATCGCTTAGGACTTGAGTCTCCTGTACTCATTGCCATGGAAGATGCTCCGGGTAAACCTGACCCAACCGGTCTTTTTATCGCTGTTGAGCAGATAGAACAACGGTACAAACTGACCCCTCAAACACCCGTCTTCTATGCTGGAGATACCGTTGCTGATATGTACACGGTGCAAAAAGCCAAAAGCTTATCATCCGAACGCGCATGGATTGCGATGGGTATTCTGCCCCCTCATGTTCAAGAAACATCAGAACGTCGAAATACTTATATAAAAACTCTTCAAGAAGCTGGAGCAGCAGTTGTTTTGAGCCATGTTAGAGAATTGACTCCAGACCGAATTGGGCAACTAACCAATCAATTTTCACCGACATGATGCCAACGACCAGAGGATTGAACCAGTAGAACGCTAAAGGTTAAAAATATGGACATGAGAAATGAGCGAAACCATCATCAATAATTTGTAGCGCTGACTCGATGGGGACTCTAGTACATCATGACGGAAATAAAGCTACCATTCTCGCATTACGGTAACGCTTGTAATGAAAGCATTTTGAATGCGTAAATTCCAAGGGAGCGGTAGTAGCTAGTTTATCCCTTGACCCTTACTCCTTTGTATTGTGTCTATCTATACTTCATCAACCACTTTTACCCATCCTTGCCGCACCGCATAAATCAGGCGAACAATTAAATCTTCTTCTTCTTTCGTGAAAGAATTATCCAAGGGGGCTGTCATCAAGTCATACCAATCAGTAAAACTAATTTTATGAGTATGAATCCCTTGGGTAAATAACTCGAGGAGCCGAGTAGAGTGACTGCTGTCTCTGTACATGATTTTCTCTTTTTCAAATATCATTTACTTACAGCTTAAGTCCTGAATTTGTAATAGATAATACTATTACTATACTCGATTTTATTTTATGAAAAAGATAAGATTCTAGACTCAGTGAGGTTAAGTTATAGTACGGGAATTATTAAAATTGTATAAATACCAGACTCAGCATTATTTTTTAATCTTATATAAACAAAGCTTATATTTCCCCCAAATAGATATTATTCTACTTCCAGAGATTTTTAAGTAAGTTCACATTTTTGAAGCAAATCTTAAACAAACTGCCCTTCATCCCAATAATTGTAAGAATTATTAATTCATTTTTATTAATAAGTATTTACAAGAATAAGCTGTTACAGAACTAAAACAAGTAAAGAATAGGTAAAAGATAAAAGGGTTGCTTTAAAGTTAACTCAATCAAATTTATGATTGTCTGTAAAGGCTATTAAACCTTACTTAATTGAATATTTATTCAACCTTTGAGAGCAGGAAAAAAACTCAAAAGATACATGGTTCTTGGATTAAGTGAGGATTGCGAATTTGTGTCAAGTTTACTGCTTAGAATCAACCATTACTCAGTTATTTTCTCAAGTTATCCAACAAGGAAAAATAACTCTGCAAGACCGTTGGGTTTTGATGGCTGCTATCTCTAGCAATTCCCTATGTCAGGAAGAACAAATTCTGATTAATCGGCTCTTACATGCTGTACGTCGAGGTCGATTAGAAGTGCTAGATGATTGAAGATGAAAAGTTTTGAGGAGTTAGAAGGGAGTAGGTTAATCGACTAAAAAATCTAGTTTTCTATCGTAGCTAGGGATGATAGTGCAAGGTCATCAGGCGTTAAATCATCACTATGCACGACAAATACTATGTCAGTTGCGTCAGCCCTAAGATTGTTTCAACTAACCCCTAATCCCTCATCATTAGAGTTGTTATACCCTGCTAGTTATCGCATTAATTTTGAGAGATTCAGTCTAGTTTGTAATCAGCCATTAAGCGCCAAATCCCACTACGAACTCATTACAACTAATGCGATAGACTACTACGGGCTATATTTATTTTAAGGTCAGGAATTTCTCTAGGTCTGTCACCAAAATTGGAGGCCAACGGCGAATATTTCTGACCCAATTGAGGTCTTTATAGCGCTGATCTAAGCCCACAACGGCCGCCCAATTACTCTCCGCTTCACCCAATTTTCCCTCTGCCCACAAGGCGGCTGTCATGGCGGCTCGCACATCAGGAAATTGGGGATATTTACGGATAATATTCTTCAGGGTGCGAATCGCTTCTTGTTTCTGCCCGGTTTGATAGAGAGCAAGAGCATAATTAGCGCGAGCAAAGGCAAAATTAGGCGCTAACTCAGCCGCTTTTTGATAGTCTGCGATCGCCTCTTCCCATTTGCCCTGACCGGCCTTAGCATTTCCCAAATTGTTGTAAGCCATTGCATCATTCGGATCGAGTTCCAGTACTCGCTGGTAATCGGCGATCGCCTTATCCCACATTCCTAAGCCTTCATAGGCTGTACCCCGATTCAGATAAGGGTCAGGTGCCTCTGGCGCTAACTCAATCGATTGATTAAAATCCGTAAGCGCCTCCTTTAACTTATTTTGGCTGACCCTAGAATTGCCCCGATTGCTCCAGCCTACTGGATTGTCAGGCAAAAGCTCAATTAGCTGCGTCCAGTATCCTTCAGCCATCGGAAAATCCCCCATTTCCGTAGCAGCAAACGCTTTTTGCCGTAGATCATTCAACTGTTGAATTTGGGATTCAGTCAAGTTAAGGGTTTGCACCTCCTGTGCCATCACTGGACTAGTTGAACCCCATAGCAGTAGTACCAAAAATAAAGCCAAAATCCCGCGAATTATTGAGAGGTTTGAAAAAAAATTCATCAGCTTCTGTAAACATTCCAGTTGATTACTTGGACAAAACGATCTGCACAGATAGTTTTAATATTTTCGATTCTCTCATTGCACAGGCACGGGATTAAGAGGGATACAGGGGACAAGGGAGAGCTTGTTTGCAGCTTTTGGCCAGATTACTATGGGTTTTCTCACGCTAAGTGCAGTACTCTCACTGATCTGTTCATCCCCTGACCCCTGACCCCTGACTTCTTTATGTACAATCGCTTAACTCTTGTGCCAAATGATTTTCTGCTGCCTCTGTGGCCACTCGTCCACGAGGAGTTCGATGCAAGTAGCCAATTTGTAACAAATACGGCTCATACACTTCTTCAATTGTTTGGGAATCTTCTCCCGTTGCAGATGCTAGGGCTTCTAAACCCACAGGCCCCCCATTGAATTTTTCAATCATGACCTTGAGTATATGTCGGTCAGTCCAATCTAAACCCATTGGGTCTACATTAAACATTTTCAAGGCTTCGGCTGCCACATCTTGATTAATAGACTCATTCTTGTCCTTTTTAACCTGAGCATAATCTCTTACTCGCTTGAGAAGCCGATTAGCAATACGGGGAGTTCCGCGAGCACGACGGGCAATTTCTTCTGCGCCGTCGATCAACAAAGGGACATTGAGTAGTTGGGCTGTGCGTTGGATAATTAAGCTCAATTCATCTACTTCATAGAAACGCAAGCGTTGAATCAGTCCAAAGCGATCGCGTAGAGGTGAAGTCAGAGAACCCACTCGTGTTGTTGCCCCTACCAGGGTAAACCTGGGCAAAGGAATACTGCGAGTGCGAGCGGTTTGACCCTTACCAATCGTGATATCTAAGCGATAATCCTCCATGGCCGGATACAGCAATTCTTCCGTCATCCGCGAGAGCCGATGGATTTCGTCAATAAATAAAATATCCCCAGGCTTGAGATTAATCAAAATACCGACAATATCTCGGGGACGTTCGAGAGCAGGTGCGGCAGTAATTTTACAATTGACCCCCATCTCTGTGGCCAAGATGAGAGACATAGTTGTTTTGCCTAATCCCGGAGGGCCATACAAGAGTAAGTGGTCTAATGCTTCTTTTCGGACTTTGGCAGCTTGAATAGCGATTTCTAAGACATTTTTTAATTCTTTTTGTCCGATATAATCTGCCAGTCGCTGCGGTCGAATTCCCTCTTCTTGATTTTCAGTTTCATCAGAAAGAGGGGTTGCTAGCAAAAGGTCAGCTTCTTCGGGTTGGGAATTCCGCCCATTTTTTCGACGACCTTTTGATTTCTGATTGGACTGGGGTTGCCGATCAGGGTCTTGAGACTGTTGTTTGAAGGAAGTAATCGCCATGATTATTAGTCGTCATGAGTCCAAAGTTTGGCATTACGAGTGGTAAAGTTATGATTCATCAGTGATAATCGCCCCACATCGGGCTGAGCCTACGCCAAGCGTATGGTTCGTTTCTGATCTTTTAGCGGCTCTGTTCGCCTGCACACTAATGACTAATCACAAAGGACACTCACGCCATGCTAGCTAAACGAATCTTACCGTGCCTGGATGTGAAAGCTGGGCGAGTTGTCAAAGGGGTTAACTTTGTCGATCTGCAAGATGCTGGCGATCCGGTGGAATTAGCTCAAGCTTATAATGCCGCCGGGGCTGATGAATTGGTGTTTCTGGATATCACTGCGACTCATGAAGACCGAGACATTATCATCGATGTTGTTTACCGTACGGCCGAACAGGTATTTATTCCGTTGACGGTCGGGGGTGGGATTCAATCCTTAGAAACGATTAAATTATTGTTAAGGGCGGGGGCTGATAAAATCAGCGTGAATTCGGCGGCCGTTCGCAATCCCGATTTGATCAATCAAGCTAGCGATCGCTTCGGAAACCAATGTATTGTCGTGGCTATAGACGCTCGACGCCGCACCGATCCAAGTCATCCGGGATGGGATGTCTACGTGCGTGGAGGACGGGAAAATACGGGCATCGATGCAGTAACTTGGGCAAAAGAAGTCGAACAACGGGGAGCAGGAGAATTGCTAGTCACGAGTATGGATGCTGATGGAACCCAAGCTGGGTATGATTTAGAGCTAACCCGTACTCTGGCAGAACAAGTGGAAATTCCTGTGATAGCTTCAGGTGGGGCTGGCAACTGCGCTCATATTTATGAGGCACTCACTACAGGAAAAGCAGAAGCCGCTCTGCTGGCTTCATTGTTACATTACGGGCAATTAAGTGTATCTGAAATTAAAACTTATCTGGCAGAACATCATGTCCCTGTGCGGTTAACGTAATACTTTTGTAATACCTATTGATACGGCTTTCTAGAAGCATTAGCTTTTGTCATGTATGACACACAACTCAGGTATTGCACCAATCAGAGCGGCTGCTAGAATGGAGAAGAAATTTACATTTTGTAAATTATGTTGATTTTTATTTTAATCTTAGATGTCGGTTTAGTCGCTTGGTCATTACACCTCATGCAGCAAGCGTTCGACACCCAAGAGTTTTCTTTCATGCTGGCGGGTACTTTAGTGGCGATGTCCGCAGCAGCGATGTTAGTGGTTTATTTTCTAATGGGTAGCTACGTCGGTTATCTCACCCACATGGCCTAAGTCGGGGTTCTGTCGCTACTGATACTGAACTCAAATCGTGAAGTGAAGACTTGACGCGACTAAAATAGTAAGGTATCGTAGTATACGCGAGTGCGGGGTTATAGCTCAGTTGGTAGAGCACCTCAATGGCATTGAGGGGGTCAGCGGTTCGAATCCGCTTAGCTCCATTAAAAATAATAGACATTATATATTAAAAATAAGCGATACATCAAATTGCCCATAATTTGGCTCTTGTTCAGCGCTTCAGCTTCCCCTTCATTGCCCCCGGATGAGGCAGTATTTCGGCAATTGAGTTGATCAACCTAGTTCTGCTAGAGTCCCCAAAGGACAACCCTCCAAAAAACTTCGAGTTAGGACTTCATGTAGCACAACCCTTTACACTAGGAACTTATTTATATAGATGTGGATGTCGATTCTAAAGATATTGGCTACATTGAGAGCTATCTATAGTAACAAACCATGAGCAATGAGTCATAAGCGGCTGACCTTGAGTTTCACGCTTTCGGACTCAAGGTGGGCAAGGAGGCGATTGCCCAACATCACTCAAGATTCTTGAAGGGATATAGCTATGCAGTCTGAACAACAACAGCGCATTATGGAATACTTCATTGAGGAGGCAAAAGACCACCTCAATACCATTGAGCAAGGTTTGCTAAGTCTGCAAAGCACCATAGAAGACCGAGAAATGCTCAATGAAGTCTTTCGGGCTGCCCATTCCGTCAAAGGTGGAGCAGCCATGTTAGGACTCAGTAGTATTCAACAAACCGCCCATCGCCTCGAAGATTGCTTTAAAGTTTTACAAGAGTCACCGATCAAGGCAGACTATCGATTAGAGTCCCTATTTTTACAGGTATTTGATACCCTTCAAGCACTCCTAGAGCAACTTCAAGCCCCCTTGGGTCTGACCAATGAAGCAGCCAATGACATTATGTCGGAAGCTGAGCCCGTATTTGAGGAACTGAACGCTCATTTGGAAACATTAGTTCAGCAAGCCGAAGGTTCCTCTATGGCAACTGTTGAAGCATCCCAGGTAGCTTTGGCCTATACGCAAATGAATACAGGAAATTCTAAAACTCTGCCAGCAACCTTTAAACGAGATGTTCTGGTAGAACTGCGAGAAATGTTGCAGCTATTTAAACAGCAAGACTTGCCCGAACACCGGGAAGCCTTACAACATCATTGCCGTCAGCTAGCCAGACTCGGCGAATCCTTGAGCTTGCCCAGTTGGGGCGAGTTACTAGAAACTGCTAGAGCCGCCATTGCAGTTGAGTCCAATTCCTATCGCTTACTGGCCAACTTAGTCATCAAAGAAATTAAGCAGGCTCAAGAATTAGCCCTAGCCGGACAATTGAGTGAAATCCAAAGTAGCGAACAGCTCAAAGCCCTCGTTCCCGAATCGGCTCTCATTGAACCCATCACTGATTTTGAATCCCTAAACCCTGAAGCCCATAATCTTGTTGACGAGCATATCTCCTTCGATAACGAAGAATCTGATACAGCAACCGAGCTATTTGATATTGATAGTAATAACGCAGACCGCGATCGCCTAGCTACACCCTCAGAGGAATTGGAGTCCACTCCTGCCTCAGAAGGCTTCTTAGAAGAGGACTTTCCCCTAGAAACCCTAGCCGACTTTTCTCAAATTCACCCCCCTGCCCCAACAGAACCGGAAAAAACAAGACCACCGTTTCGGTTTGCCGACCCTAGTGAGCCGGAAGTGGGCATGGCTGAACTAAATACATTAGCAGATATTTTTGAGGGACAAACTCCTGATTTGGATGAAACCTGGCAAGAAGAAGAAATTATCACTCTCGATGCCAGTGCCTCCCAACCCGACTCTGACCACTTCTTCAATGGGGATGACTCCGGCGATTTTTCCGACTTCGGGGGCGATACAGAGGGATCAGCTTACGATTTGAGTGCCTCAGTTGCTGATGATTGGACAGATTTATTGGCAGACGACTCTACAGCAGGCGAAGGGGTAGCCATTTCTAATGCCTTAGAAGAAGACTTTTCGGCTCAAGACCTAACCGACATCGGCACAGACGACCTCAACCTAGAATTCTCGCCACCGACAACTGAGTTGGATACGGATGATGAGTTTGCGGATTTACTCTTCAATACCGAGAGCGAATCCCCCCAAGCTTCAAGCCCTTCATCCGAGGACTTAAGCAATTTATTTGGCGACAGCTTCTTTGAAGATGAAGAAGACCAAAACTTAGATGATTTTGGCTTTGATCCCAATGCCGCCTCACAGTTGCAACAACAGGATGATCATCTCTTTGCCATGCCTGCGGATGAAGTAGCAGATGTGTTTAATGAGTCTCCATCCGGGTTTTTGACCCCTCCTACCGATACGTCAGAGGTAGATGAAAACGCCTTTGGTGAAAATTTCACAGTACAAACTGACGACCTGTTGGATTTTGAAGATTCATCAGTCGATCTCGACAGCTTAGATCGGGAAGAAGAATGGATAGACGTAAGCGCAGAAATGCCAAAAGAGCAAGCTGCACTGACTGACCCAGACATGGATGTGGGTGATCTGCTAGACCTATCTGAGCATTCATCGCCAGCCTTTGCACCCGATCTAGAGTCTAGTGAAGAATCCATCGGGGAAAACGAAGCCACAGATTTCGGGCTGGATGAATTAACCTTTGATGAATCGACGATTGATTTTGATGTTGAAGGCCAGGGAGACTTCACAGAATTAGACGAGGGTGAACAAGACCTAGATATCTTCGCGACAACAGCATCTTCACCGTCAACCGATTCGGCTACATCTGACAATTTCATCGATTTCTCAACTTCAGAGTTCGAGGATGCAGAAAATTCTACACCCTTGGAACTGGAAGACCTCACCCCTAGCGATGAACCCAGTGGCTTTGAGGATTGGAACTGGGATGAAGACAGCGAAATGACTTTAGATGATACAGGGGATTTGGATTTAGGAGACGATTTCAGCGATACAGCCGAATCGACTTTTACCTTCCCCGATATCCCAGCCGAACAGGATTTAGTAGAACCGAACTTGACGGAAGACTGGTTGGCCTGGGAAGAAACGCCAGTGGCACACTCACGGGTGGATCAACCAGACTTAGCAGTGGATGACTTCGGGTTAGAAGCAGAGGAAAGGGAAACGACGGACGAAGCCTCCACCTTAGATTTTGATTTCCAGGACACATCCCCCGACCTGTTTAATATTGACGAAGGCCACAGTGAAGATGAAGATATCGAGGATTTGCTAGCCCAAGCAGAACACCAAAGTGGGTCAGCAGATTCTGTTGATATTTTTGATGATTTGGACACATCTGTTGTAGATACCGCCGAGTCAGACGAGGAAGAATTAGATCTCTTGGACTTGGAGGAGTCAGATACAACTGCTGATGCACAGGAGTGGGATAACACCTTTGATACCGAAGAAGCAATTGAAGCGGATACTCCTAGCTTAGATATTCCTACCCTAGAGGCGGCCGATACTACGCTGGATTTTGAAGACTTTTCTCTGTTTGATACCCCAGCAGAAGCTGATAGCGCCGGGATTTTGCCAACATTTGCTCAAGAAGAAGATGCCTTGGCAGCACTAGAGTTTGAACCTGACACCACTGAGTCAGAATCAATGGTGGACTTGTCAGAGTTGGAAACGGATGAAAGTGGACTCTTTGATTTAGATTTAGAAGAGACAAGCCCGACCTCCATCGGTATGGATATAGGCTTAGAAAGCTCACCAGAATCGAGTTTAGATGACCTGTTTGGGGAAGAAACTCCTTTATCAACCTCACCGGAATCAGGTTTAGATGACCTGTTTGGAGAGGAAATTTCTTCACAAACCTCACCAGAATCGAATTTAGATGACCTGTTTGGGGAAGAAACTCTTTTATCAACCTCACCGGAATCAGGTTTAGATGACCTGTTTGGAGAAGAAACTCCTGTAGAAACTGAGCATGGGGCGAACGCACCCGATGACCTAGGCTTAGACGCTGACTGGTTAACTGACGATACTTCATCACCTCAGCTAGAGTTGGAGCCTAACCCAGAAACCAGCGAAGAGACTCAATCTTTGATGTTTGATTGGGAAGAATCTCCCCAAATGGAGGATGAAGGCGCTGCCTTAGAGAGTACATCCTCATCAGACTTAGAAGGGCTATTAGATGAAGGACTCTTGGATGAGACGGATAATTGGGAAAGTTCCCAAGACAACGAGTTTGAAACTGATGAAGTAGCTGTGTCTCTGCCAGAATTGGCATTGGAGGCCACAGACGCTGATGTGCTTAATTTTGAAGGGCTAGAAGACGAGAGTCCCGTCGAGGCTGAGAATTTGGATGGATGGCTTGATGCCGAGGCCGTTCCGGATGACCGAGATTGGGATGAGCTGTTGGACGTGGCTCAAGCTTCTGATGGGCTGAATTTTGATGAAGATGAATTCTCACCACCATTGGACTTTGAGGTAGACACAGCCGAAGCAGCACCCATGCTTGACCTCGATTGGGATATAGACCCCAGCGATCACTCGGTTAACTTAGAAGAGTTTGCGATCGCGGATACAGCCGTCGCAGGTTCCGAACTGGCACAACCTCAGCACTCGGACTTTGGTGATTTAGAAGCGTTGCTCAATTCCAATCCGAGTGCAGAATCGACCCTTGACAGGGATACATTCGACACTCCTGATGCCTTTGCCGATTTAGACGCATTCCTATCAGATAGCATGACACCGGACGAGAGTGGTGCGTTGGGAGCGTTGGACATCAGTTCTTCCGCCGCTTTGGATGATCAGCTTGATGTTTTTGGAGATCTCGATGCTCTTTTAACAGACCAATCTCCTGATACAGCGACTCTGGCTACTAACCCGTCTATACCTGACAAAACGGATGCTCTCGATCTAGAGGCAGAATTTGGTGACTTAGAAAGTTTGCTCAAGGATGCCGAGACTAAGATGGGTGGGCCTGCATCTGTAACCGAAAAGGGACGAACGCCCTCCTCTCTCATGCGTGCGCGTCCAATTTCGCGGCCGACCAGAGGAGATTGGCAGCAAACGATGCGAGTTCCTGTCAAACATCTAGACAGCCTCAGTAACTTGGTGGGAGAATTGGTTGTTAACCGTAATACTCTTGAACAAGACCAGGAACGGTTACGGCAATTTTTAGATAATTTATCGCACCAAGTCTTAGCCTTGAGCGATGTGGGGGCGAGGATGCAGGATTTGTATGAGCGCAGTCTCCTAGAAAGCTCTCTTTTGGCCGGCCGACATGGTTATCGACCGTCCTCCCATGCAGATCGTTTGGCAGAACCGAAGCATAATTCGGGTGTGGAATATGACCCGTTGGAAATGGATCGGTTCACGGGCTTCCATTTACTCTCCCAAGAAATGATCGAGCTGATTGTTCGGGTACGGGAGTCAGCCTCTGATATTGAATTTTTGGTCGATGAGACTGACCAAGTTGCCCGAATGCTGCGGCAAGTGACCACGCAACTGCAAGAGGGACTGACACGGGCGAGGATGGTGCCCTTTGCTCAGAATGCGGATCGCTTGTTGCGTGCCGTTCACGAAATTTCTAGGAAGTTGGGCAAAGAAGCTCAGTTGGTTGTTGAGGGTCGGGAAACCTTAATCGATAAGATGATTCTCGAAAATCTCTACGATCCAATGACTCATTTAGTTAACAATGCCCTCACTCATGGTATTGAGCGACCGGATATCCGCAAAGCTGCCAATAAGCCAACGGTGGGGAAAGTGACGCTGCGAGCCTTCCACCAAGGAAATCAGACGGTGATTGCGATCGCAGATGATGGGGCAGGGATTGACCCCGAACGCGTCAGGGCTAAGGCGGTACAACAAAAACTCATCTCTCCTAATGAAGCCAAAGCCTTGACAAATATCGAATTGTATGATTTTCTTTTTCACCCTGGCTTTAGTACCAAAGACAAAGCAGACGACTTCGCCGGTCGGGGTGTGGGGATGGATGTGGTGCGAACAAGCTTAAGTGAATGTCGCGGTACGATTCATATTGATTCGGCTGTCGGCAAAGGCACAACCTTTACCATTCGTCTACCTCTGACGTTGAGTATTTGTAAAGCCCTCTGCTGTCTGAGCGATCGCGCTCGAATAGCCTTCCCAATGGATGGGGTGGAAGACATGATGGATGTGTCAAGCGAACGCATCCAGATTCAGGATGATGGGCAACAATGTATTCAATGGCGAGATTCGCTCCTGACTATTCATCCCTTGGTTGAGTTGCTTACCTACAAGCGCCAACTCAGCCGCAATACCGTCTATGGCGGGAAACGGGAAGATAATATGGTTTCGATTGTCGTGCTACGAAGTACGGGGAACTATATTGCGATCCAAGTTGATCAGGTCTTAGGTGAGCAGGAAATCGTGATTAAGCAACTCGAAGGGCCTCCCCCTAAGCCCGTGGGTATTGCTGGAGCCACCGTTTTGGGCGATGGCCGGATTATGGCGATCGCAGATGTTTTGGAACTCATCGACTTAGCAATGGGTCGTATCCGTAAGGATGGGGGTGTTGCCATCTGGCAGAAGGAAGAACCGACTCCTGAAATTCCAGTAGATGTTCCAGATACTAAGACTGAGCCAATGGTTCTGATTGTGGATGATTCCATCACAGTACGGGAACTGCTCTCAATGACGTTCAATAAAGCAGGCTATCGAGTTGAACAAGCTCGCGACGGTCAGGAAGCTTGGGAAAAACTGCGGTCGGGCTTACCCTGCGATATCGTGTTCTGCGATATCGAAATGCCAAGGATGGACGGCTTAGAGTTGCTCTCTCGTCTGCAAAAAGACGAAAATTTGAGCCATCTT
Organism: uncultured Microcoleus sp.; assembly: GCA_964588805.1. Taxonomy (GTDB): domain Bacteria; phylum Cyanobacteriota; class Cyanobacteriia; order Cyanobacteriales; family Coleofasciculaceae; genus CAZPRJ01. The sequence goes on from CAZPRJ010000022.1 coordinate 65,380, forward strand.
CCTATTGCCATGCTCACCTCTCGTGGTGCTGATCGACATCGACAAATGGCTGCTCAGTTGGGCGCAAGTGGCTACTTCACCAAACCCTACCTAGAAGAAGTCCTGTTGGATGCCGCTCAACGGATGATTAAAGGCGAAGTCCTCTTTAGCAGCAGTAATGCTTAATATCGGTCATTGGTGGTGGGAATTTGTGATACTCAATCCGCTCTCATAATTCCCCTGATCCTTCTCGTCTCCCTGGTCTTCTGGGTCTGTACCTAGAGAAAATCAGGGCTGCTGGAAACGGGGGTATTAAGGGCTATCCTCCAACCAATGACGAATGACTCCTGATTCATGGCTCGTGATTAATGACTAAAATTTTTAGACATCGAATGCCGTTTGCCAAACGAGTACCCAAACGCTTAGGCGCTGTCCTAGTGGCGATGTGCCTATTAGGACTCACGAGTGTCCCCAACCCAGCCGCTAAAGCCCAGGAAATCGAGCTAAAAGTCGGTGTAGTGCAACAGTTTGGAGACGAACCCACCGATCAACTCACCTTACAAGCCACTCCAGGCGATCGCCTCACGGTACGCTTTTTGTCCGGTGATATGAAGCCGCAAACTGTACAAGTTGAGAGTCTAACACTGGAAACGGTGATGCAACCCCTCTCCAAACCCATCGTCGAGGAGCGTTTAGTCCTTAGCGATGAATCGACGTTTGAAACCGCAGAAGACCACGCCAATCAATGGCGTCAAAGGGGTATTGAGGTTGAAATTGCACAGCCTGAACGTTGGCAAGTTTGGGCGAAAAGGGATGTTTATCAAACACCGTTACTCCGCCGCATCTTGCTACAAAGTCTGAAAGCTGAGGGTGATACCACGGCTTATCTGACCACAAAACCGATACAGATGGTACCACGGGTTTCATTTGTGATAGGTGGGTTTCGTTACAATCGTCGGCGGTTGGCAATTTCTACAGGGAAAAATTTAATCCAAGTTAGTTTGGGTAAACAAAAGAAAAATCCACGCCTCTATGCTGGAACCTTAGAAATTCAACCCAATGCCTACGGGACTTACTCCTTGGTGAATCAAGTCCCTCTAGAAACCTATCTGCGGGGCGTTGTGCCTCATGAAATTGGCGCTGGCGCGCCATACGCGGCCATTGCGGCTCAGTCTATCTTGGCTCGGACTTATGCCTTGCGGAATTTGCGTCGATTTACTATTGATGACTACGAACTTTGTGCCGATACCCACTGTCAAGTTTATAAGGGACTCACGGGGACTGACCCTCTTTCCGATCAAGCGATCGCGGCCACCAAAGGTTTAGTCCTCACTTACAATAACGAATTAGTCGATGCCCTCTATTCAGCCACAACGGGAGGAGTTACGGCTCCTTTTAGCGATGTTTGGAATGGAGAGGATCGTCCTTATTTAACATCTCTCATTGATGCTCCCAAACCCATCTGGAATTTAGCCCAAAAATCCTTGGCCGATGAAAAAAACTTCCGCGAATTTATCAATTTAAAGGAAGGATTTAATGAAACGGGACGCAGCGTATTTCGCTGGCGTAGGACGAGAACAATCGAACAAATCAGTGAGTTTCTGCGGCGCTATCTCAAAAAGAGAAAACACCCCTTAGCTAACTTCACTACTATTAAGCAAATACAAGTACTACAGCGCTCACCGGCCGGTCGTATCCTCAAACTCGTGGTTCAAACGGATATGGGCAACATTGAAATCAATAAAAACGATGCTCGTAGTGCCTTTGAACCTCCTTTAAGCACACTCTACTATCTAGACCCCATCTATGGAGCTGATAAAACTCTTAAAGGCTACGCATTTGTAGGGGGAGGCTTTGGTCATGGTGTGGGAATGAGTCAGTACGGAGCTCACAATTTAGCCAAACTCGGCTGGTCAGGAGAACAAATTCTCAATTTCTACTATCCGGGTACACAACTACAGCCTCTCTCATCTTCTATTGTCTTTTGGAAACCCTCTACAGTTCCGACAGGATTGGTGCCATCGAGTCAGCCTTTTTAAAAACTTAAATTGAGAGGCTTGACCTGGCTTCTAGAGTCTGCACAATATGACAACCGCTCAACTTGTGGCTGTGGGCAGTATATTTTTGATTCAGCAAAGGAAGCAGGAAACTCAACTGAGTGTTCCTGCTTAAATTTTGAATACTTTGTACACTAAAGCCCAATTATTCAAACCACAGAGCTAGAGTGCCTTCTTCAAACGAGATTGATATAACAGACGTGCAATCGCTAGCGATTAGAGACTTAGCACTAGAAACGGGTTTGTTTTAATCCTGGCTTCTTAGTACAATTCTTCTTCTTGGTGGGTGATGATCGTGCAATCAGACTTAGGATAAGCGACACAAGTTAGAACATATCCAGCTTCGATCTGATCATCATCTAAGAAAGACTGGTCAGACTGGTCAATCTCACCTGCCGTAATTTTGCCAGCGCAGGTTGAGCAAGCACCTGCACGGCAGGAGTAGGGTAAGTCAATCCCTTGCTCTTCAGCAGCGTCAAGAATGTACTCGTCGTCGGGTACATCAATAGTTGTGTTTAGACCTTCACCTTCGTTAATTAATGTAACTTTGTAACTTGCCATTGGTAATCCTCTCTGTTCTGTTGATTTGAAACGGCAGTGTCAACTCGATTAAGCGTACTTCACACGAGCCTATTGTGCCTTTAGGGCAGTTAGCTTAGCAGTGTCCGCTTTCATTTCTGATACTACGAGAAAAAGTTGGAGAGGTTAGACGGGATTAGGAATGAAATTCTGAATTGAATATTAAATCAGTTATTCTTATATTGCCCATTTTGGACTCACTCTGTCAAAACCCCTCCCTAAAATTGCTGTCAAGGCTAGTTTTCATAGGGATTTTTTAATGTATCTGTCGGTAGTGATCCCGCGCTTAATCTTCCATCAATTAGTATTAATTATATTTATAGGTAAAATTAATGATTTGTTCTTAGACCTAAGAAAAATCAACAGCTATGACGTTGAATGGCCTGCAAAAACGCAGTAATATCCTCGTGGCTCGTGTTGAATGCTGTGACCAAACGCACAGTTGTCGAATGTTCTCCCCCCCAACGGTAGAAGTAGAAACCATCAGCCAACAGTTGGGAAATAACCGACTCAGGCATCTGTACGAAAATTTCGTTGGCTTCCACAGGAAAACACAGCTTCATCCCAGGTAATTGCTCTAACCCTCGCGCCAATTGCCTGGCCAGTTGGTTAGCGTGATGGGCATTCTTAATCCACAAATCATTTTGCAGATAAGCCTGCAATTGGGCTGACAAAAAGCGCATCTTGGAGAAGAGATGTCCACTGCGCTTGCGGCGATAGCCAAAGGTCTGAGCTAGAGTGCGATTAAAAAAAACTACAGCCTCGGCAGCCATTGCCCCGTTTTTTGTAGCACCCAAGCAGAGAACATCAACACCCACACGCCAGGTGAGCTCGGCCGGAGAATCACCGAGGCTAGCGACAGCATTAGCAAAACGTGCTCCATCAACATGGAGGTAAAGACCATAACTTTTGGCCACCTCAGCCAAAGCCTGAATTTCATCGGGACGGTAGACGGTTCCCACTTCCGTGGCCTGAGTAATACTCACGGCCGCAGGCTGTACGTGATGCACTACACCCACACCAGATTGTGCCAGAACCGTTGCTAAGTCAGAGGCGGGCATCTTTCCCTGAAAACCAGACAGCGTAACTAACTTAGCACCCCCGGTATAAAATTCGGGTGCACCACATTCATCGACATTAATGTGAGATTCAGCTAGACAGTAAATCGCTCCAAATGGCGGCGTCATCACCGAAAGCGCCAGTGCATTGGCGGCAGAACCAGTGGCAACCGGAAATACTGTCACTTCAGTTTCAAATAATTCGTTGAACTGAGTTTCGAGGCGCTGGGTGTATTCATCTCGTCCATAGGGTATTGCCGTCCCTTCATTGGCGACACTTAACGCTGCCAAGATTTCCGGTGAAACTCCCGTGACATTATCGCTAGCAAAGTTCATGTGGGTGTGATTAAAAATGATGTCTGGGAGAATTTTAAAACTTATATCTGTGTTTCAATTGGTGCTAAGATTTTTAAGGCCGCTGTTGCAACTTTCTCATTTCTTCTTGAACTCCTACAGCAACCTGTAAGGCTTGATCAAGTACCCGTCCGTATTCGCTGGCGCGATCGCTTAATTGCAAGGTAGCCAAAGCCGTAAGATTGGTGGTAAATAGCTGAGGGTGCTGGGCGATAAATTTTTTGTTTTCTCGGAGAATCCGTTCAGTTTTCAGGGTACGCACTAAATCCGCCTGGATCAGACTCAAAGCGGCTAAAACTTTTTGGCGATCGCTTAACCCCACCCCTGGATTACCTGCATCTTCAAGTTGGTCGTTAATGTCTACCGCTCTAATCACCGCATTATAGCGATCGACCTCTTGAACGATTCGTCTGACTGATTTATACCTGATCCATTGAACAACAGAAATACCCAGCTTGATGAAAAAATCGCCAGGTTCTCGGGGCTTGCCAACCGTATAGAAATACCGAATCTTATTAGGTTTTTCTCCCATCAGCTCGGTTAGATATTCCTCCGAAATCACCAAGCCCTGCAAATCGGGTCGCATAGCTTTTTATCTGTAGTAATGGGCAAGGAGAACACTTAAACGCTCTAAGATCATTCTCGTGTCTTTCTTGTTAACACATCTCACACTTGAGAGACATAAGAATTTCCTGATGACAGATAGGCTTTTGGCCTACTCTGTTGTACCCTATCGCTACGATAACGCTTAGAGATAAGAGTGAGTAGTAGGAGCAATTTTCGATGATGAAACTCTGGCGTGAATGGGGTTTTACCCCTGAAGGATGGCGTAGTGGACACCGAGGAGAGTATCTGGTTTTACTGCAAGGTGTCTTGCTGATTGGTTTTGGACTGTTGCCCGTTTATCGTCCTACAGGTTGGATGATTGACTCACCCCTATGGATGTATGGGCGCTGGAGTATGGCGATACTCTTGGCACTAGCCGCCTTGGTACTTATAGGCAAAGGACTAGTCGATTTAGGACAAAACCTAACACCCTTGCCCTACCCCAAAGATAATGGACAAATGGTGCAAACAGGGGTTTATAATTTGGTGCGTCATCCGTTGTATAGTGGCTTGATTTTTGCGGCATTAAGTTGGACTGTCTTTCAGTTGAGCCTGTCTCATCTCATGGCCGCCATCATCCTGTTCATTTTTTTGGATATCAAAGCCCGTCGTGAAGAAGCTTGGTTAATCGAAAAGTACCCAGACTATGCCCAATACCAGCAACGTGTAAAGAAACTCATTCCCACTTTGTATTAAGCCTTAGCTTGCTTTTAGACTATTCATGCCTTCTATAACCCAGTGAGCAAATCGACACAATAAATGTAAATAAGCTTGACGTTCAGGCTACAATGTCCAATGGTGTGAGTAAGCAAATATGACTATCAAAGGACAGATGTTAACCCGCTCATCTAGTCTTCTCGATCCCCAAACCTCGGTTCGTGGCTCCCAAACTCTAGGCACTCCAAAAGCTGTTGTAACTGAAAACCCTAGATTGATGACATTAATGAAGTCTCTTTATCAGGCTGACCAACAAGTTAAATACCTGCACTTGCAAGCAGAAGTTGAATCCCTCTTGCAGCAACTGCAAATCCTTAAACAGCAAAAGTTAGCCTCATCAGTAAACGCTGATACCGCTAATCAGAGACAATAAAAGTGGTTGTCGCCAGTAAGGTTGGAATAAAATAGCCATATTTTTGGCTATAATTCTCCCGAGTCGCCCAAAACGACCAAGAATAATGTTTATTCTTGTGGGCAAGCTTACTCACGTATGAGTTAAGCTTGGTTTCCTCGGAATTGTTACCCGTAGGCAAACAGGAGAAAAATTCTGAGCAGGAGTTCCCAACTCCGAACTCAGTACCAAGTTACACCGAGCGACTTTGGAGCAGTCTTATGAGTAGTTGACTATCACCCCGAATAGCTGCTCTTGATTGATTGGAGCAACGTCTAAGGGCTGATTGTACTTTTCCTCTCTAACGAAAACTCAGGCAGATTCAAAAACTGCCTGCCAGTACCTTGTACTCTGGCGGGTTTTTTTATGCCAATCATTTCAACACGCTTATCTAGCCAATTGACTCTAAGAAACAAAACATTTCATGACTATATCGGTAACTAAAGAACCAAGCATTGACACAGCTTCCCTCGTCACCTCTGACACTCTACGCTTAAAGGATATTTTACGAATCTTGCCGCGTGAGGTGTTTGTTAAAAATCGACGTAAAGCTTGGACTTCAGTACTTGCAAGTATTTTAATGGTCGGCTTGGGCTACTGGGGTCTGACCGTAGTTCCCTGGTTTCTTCTACCTGCTTTATGGATTTTTACCGGTACGGCGTTGACCGGTTTTTTTGTAATCGGGCATGATTGCGGACACCGTTCTTTTGCCAATCGGCGTTGGGTCAATGACTTGCTCGGGCATTTAGCCTTTTTGCCCTTGATTTATCCGTTCCATAGCTGGCGGATTCTGCACAATCATCATCATGCCCACACGAATAAATTAGAAGAAGATAATGCATGGCAACCCTTCACGCCAGAGTATTATGAAAGTCGTCCGAATTGGATACGCAAGCTTTACCAACTCATACGAGGTCGTGGTTGGTGGGTCGGTTCGATCGCCCATTGGGCAGTGATGCACTTTAACTGGACTCAGTTTGAAGGGAAGCAGCGCTCTCAGGTTCGGTTTTCCGCATTAGTCGCGCTGAGTTTTGCGCTGCTCGCATTGCCTTTACTCGTTGCTACTACAGGAATTTGGGGATTAGTCAAGTTCTGGCTCATGCCTTGGATGGTTTACCATTTCTGGATGAGTACGTTCACAATCGTTCACCACACAGCACCCGATATTCCGTTTACCTCACCTCAAGAATGGAATGAGGCTCAAGCCCAGCTTTTTGGAACGGTTCACTGCGATTATCCGCGTTGGGTGGAATTTCTCTGCCACGATATCAACGTTCACATTCCCCATCATATTTCGACGGCGATTCCATCCTATAATTTGCGGATGGCTCATCGCGCCATTAAGGAAAATTGGGGAGATTCGCTTTGTGAGTGTCGTTTCTCTTGGTCTTTGATGAAGAAGATTACAGACCAGTGCCACCTTTATAAGGCTGATACTTACTACCAGTCTTTTCAGGAGTATCAGGCTAAACTCTAAGTTTGAATTCTCTCAGCTTCAGTCTGAGTTCTAAATATAATTCACCCTTCAGTATTTTTGTCAACTGAAGGGGCTTGTTTTTTTACATAAAGATTTTTTTCAAATAATGGGGGGATCGCATTTTTATTAATTAGATCGGTATTAATAGGGGAACCCTAGCGATAACAGCAAAGTCTTGACTCATAAGACAGCAAATATAATATTAGGTTAATCTCACTATTCATCGTTTCTCAAAACGTTGCACTGGGTGGAGTATGAAAGTTAAAAAAAAATTCAGGTCGCTACCATTTTTAGTTTTATTACTAATGAGTTTTGTTGGGTTAAGTAGTTGCAAAAGTAACCAACCTGACCCAAAAGTACAGCTAGAACTCAACAAGCTGAGGGAGGAGAATGCTACCTTAAAAGCAGAGAACGAAAGGCTCAATCTACAGGTATCTAATCCAATCCCTGAGCGTCCTCTAGCACCCACTGAGGTGGCTGCCAAGCCACCAACACGAGAGACTTTTGAGGATATCCAAGGAATTCCCGCAGAAGAAGCAATTAGCCAACTCGCCCAATTAGGGGTTTTTGATACCACTTCAGGCAAATTTAATCCCAAAGGTTCCATCACTCGTGCTGAATTTATACGTTGGTTGGTTCGAGCGAACAATACTCTTTTTGCAGGCGCTTCAGACAAAACCGTACGTCTGTCAGAAACTGACAAGGCAACCTTTTCGGACGTTCCACCCGAGCATACAGACTTTGGTTATATCCAAGGCATGAAAGATGCAGGTTTTGCGATTGGGATTGACGAGAAAACCTTTAAGCCGGATCAGGTTCTCACTCGCGAAGAAATGCTAGCCATCAAAGTAGCACTCGATCAAAGAACTCCGCTAGATAATTTTACTGGGAGTATACCTGGGAGTTGGACGGATAAGGCCAAGATTTCTAAAAAGTACTGGCCAGCCATCTATGTGGAGAATGTCTTACAAAACAACGCTAATATTGAGCGAACTTTTGGGATGCTCAAGACTCTTAATCCCCAAGCACCTGTAACTCGTGCTGAAGCTGCACTGTGTATCTCAGCAATTGGTGATAATGTGGTCGGATTTACCACAGCAGAGGAAGCTATTCAGAAGCTAGCTCAAAAAAGTTTGCCTTGATTAACTCATCCCCCGTCTAAAGGTCGGGGGATTGCACTAGCCTTCGGCTCGCTTTGCTAACGTGCCGCAACGCTTTCTGTGTTATTGGTTATTGGTTATTGGTATTTTTTACAAACAACAAACAACAAACAACTAATAACAAACCTAAGCCTCAATCACAACACGCAGATTCCCACGTTTGTTGGCAACCCGACAAGCGGTGGCGTTGCCGGAACGCTCAAACTCTAAATCGAGAAGGGTTGACCCTACGCGCAAATTGTGCAGTGATAGCTGACTGATTGACTCGGGCAAAGCGGGATCAATAATCCGTAGGCAGTTATTACGGGCATCCGGAACCAAATTAATCATCACTTGCAACAGTTGAAACACGCTCCCCGTTGCCCAGGCTTGGGGAGAACAAGCTACAGGGTACATCACTGGAGCGTTACCATAGATTCGCTCGTGACCACAAAACAACTCAGGCGGACGGTTATAGGGTTGATGTAGCATCATGTCTATTAAAGACTGACACAGTTCCAGAGCTTGATCGACGAGTCCGAGCGATCGCAATCCTAAAGCAATCATCGAGTTATCATGAGGCCAAACCGAACCAACGTGATAACCCATGGGATTGTAGGCGGGAGATAAACTACTGAGAGTCCGAATACCCCAACCACTATACATATCCGGTGCTCGCAGTCGTTCGGCTACACTATAGGCTTTCTCAGGGGTCAAAATGCCCAGATTCAAGCAATGACCAGGGTTAGAGGTAATACTATCGACGGGTTTACCCTCTCCATCCAGAGCTAAAGCACAGAAATCTTCTTCTTCCACCCAAAAGTCTTGATTAAACCGCAGTTTGAGGGCTTTGGCATCATCATGCCATTGATCGGCCAAATCAATCCGCTTCTTCAATCGGGCAATTTCCGCCAGACGAACTTTAGCCGCATAAACATAGGCTTGTACTTCACACAAAGTAATGGGGCCTGTGGCCAACTGTCCTTTACGATTGACAATACAATCTCCAGAATCTTTCCATCCCTGGTTGGCCAAACCTCGTTTCGATTGGCGATAGTAGCTCAGATACCCTGTTTTTGACATTTCACGGTCAATCCAATCCATTGCCGCTAGGGCGCTAGGCCAGAGACGTTCTAAGGTTTCCGTGTCATGCGTCCAGGCATAGTATTCGGTATAAAGCATTAACCACAACGGCGTGGCATCAACTGTACCGTAATAAGGCGTGTGGGGAATTTCCTCGCAGCGAGCCATTTCACCCAGGCGGATTTCATGCAAAATCTTACCCGGTTGCTCATCACGCCACTCATCGTTCTTTGTTCCTTGGTATTCCGCTAAGATTTTCAGGGTTTCACGAGCAACGGTGGAATCCAGCATTAAAATTTGGGATGCAGCAATGATTGAGTCCCGTCCAAATAGGGTAGAAAACCAAGGAACACCCGCAGAGAGTACCTTGCCTTTACCAAAAGACTGCCGCAGGAGATAAACATCGTGTTCAGCTCGCTCAATCACGCCATTAATCATGGTTTTGTCTGAGCGAATTTGGGTAACGTGTTGCTGCCATTCTTTTTGTTCCATAGACTCGGCAGCTTTGGCTTGGGAGAGGGTAGCCGGTGCACTCACAATCGAAGTGGAACGGCTATTGGTTAACAACCTAAGTCGATAGCCTAGCTTCAGGGTTTCATGAGACTCTAGCTCTATCCGCCAAATCGCCGTGTTACCCTTCAGGTAGTCAGGCTGGCGATCGAGGAATTCGATGTGAGATTGCATCACTGAGCCATCGAGTCCCTTATAGGCTAAGATTAACTCTTGAATTTCTGATGGGGTTGCTTCATCTTTGGGTAGACTACGCAAGAGTTGTCCTTTTCGTCCTCGACCATAACCCCGGACTTCAAACAAATCTACAAAATCCGCATCAAAGCTAAGACTCAGCTCAAAACTAACCGAATTGGTGCTGTAATTCGAGATATCAATTTCTTCAAAAAGCGCTCCATTGAGGGCAATTGCCCGTGAAAGGCCGATGGTATCAGCCCTTAAGGGTGCGTAGGATACTTTGTCTTGCTCGGATTGCTCGCTGCTTTCGGGTTGTTCAGTATCCTCATCGTCTTGGAGTGCGCCTCTGCCATCCAATGCAGGATTCGTACATAAAACGGACAGGGCAAACCCTTTTTCTGCCGTACTACTCAGTAGAACAGGCGAGTGTCCCTCGATCTGTAACTCCAAGCGACTGAGAAATCGGGTATCGTGACAGAACAATCCCATGCTGGTGTTCATGTCATCTCGGGAAAAACCTCCGATATTCCCCAAAGTATCAGTGACCAAAAATAGGTCATTATCTTTAACGGTGAGCGTCGGTTGAGGACGTTCACTCAATACACAAGGCCACTCCGGAATGGGTAGCTCTTCAGCAGGAATGAAGTATTTACCGTCTATTTCAAGCTTATCTGTGGTCATACCCATGATTTTCCGGTCAAAGTTACAGGTTGTTATGGGAATCACTGGTCGCAAGTCATCTGTTGTCAAGTTTGTAGTGTGACAACATGATTTGTATCTAGTTCGGCAACACCTAAGTTTTTTTAATGTTTATAATACCAATTCCACAAATGCTTGCTATACATCAATCTCCACTCCCGGCGTCTGGGCGTCTGGGCGTCATCAAAATCTGTAGCAAATATAAATGAAATTGGTATAACGCTGCCCATCAGGTTGACGTTGTTGCATGAAAAAAGTTTAGGCACTTTTCAGTCCCTGTGTCCCTATATCAACAGAGAGATTCACCCGTGAAGATGCACGAAAAAAAACTAGCTAGCTGACGGGTGCCTCTAGCATCAAGTGAGCCGTCTTGATTTTGTCCTTAGATGGGGGCGAGACTTACGACCAGATTCTTGGTGTGTTTATAACGAATGTACTGGAATCTGTTACGGCTGAAGGAACACCTATACCACTCTGTGACGAGACTCAACATTTGTATATAAAATTTTAATACATTGTTACATCGTTAAATAATAGGAAATGTCAATGGAAAGGTACGACCTAGCGTACCCTTTCTCATGGGGGAGCTTGGAACTTAGGTTTTTATCTGCACACACGAGATAACCTGGAAGTGCTTTCTTCCCCAACTCAACAGCAATGGAATTCAAGCAATTCTAAGCCTTGTCCCCTAAAACCATACGGTAGGCTCGCTCATACTCATCAACCATTGTTTGAACGCTAAAACGGCTGACTACATAATCTCGACAAGTCTTTCGATCTAAGTTCATTGCCTCTGGAACCGCTTGAATCATCTTTTCCAAACTGCCACAGACAAATCCAGTCTTACCATTGGCAATAACCTCTGGCACCGAACCCAGCGCCATCCCAACTACAGGGGTTCCTGTTGCCATTGATTCAATCATCACCAAACCAAAAGGTTCTCGCCAAGTAATCGGAAACAGAGTAACGGTGGCATTGGCCAGTAGATTCACTTTCTCTTCGTGAGAGACTTCACCAAAATATTGAATTAAATCCCCATCAATTAGGGGTTCTATCTTGTCGCGGTAATAGTCGCGATCTACCGGATCGACTTTACCTGCCATTTTTAAGGGTAAACCTAGTGCCCGTGCTACATGGATTGCGCCTTCTGGCCCTTTTTCCGGTGAGATGCGTCCGACAAAGGCTAGATAGGGAGGTTGGGACGGTTGTTCTTGGAATGGATAGACAGTGGTATCAATGCCGTTGTAGACGGTGTGAATATAATTGAGCCCCAATCGGGGTTCTCGTTGAGCTTCACTAATACTGATGTAAGGTTCCCACGCAAATTGCCGAAACATTTTTTCGTTATCTGGGGTAAAAATGCCATGCATGGTGTGTACGGTTGGCGTTTTTACGAAACTACAAAAGGGTAAAGCTGCACAACCGACGTGAGAATGAAGAATATCAAAGTGATGAGCCTGCTGATAGACTTTGGCCAGCATCATTTGCTCATAGTGAATGGGTTCTTTGACCTTTTCATCTAATCTCAGTGCTTGCTCGTGTACAAACTGTAAGCGAGCCTTGGTAATGGAGTCACCCGAGGCAAATAACGTCACTTCATGACCCCGACGAGCTAATTCATCGGTTAACAAACTGACGATTAATTCACTTCCACCATAGCGAAAGGGAGGTACACGTTCCCAAAGTGGAGCAATCTGAGCAATTCTCATAGATTTAGCAACAGTAATTGTTTAAAATCCGTCAAACCCTATAGAGGATTTGCCGGGTTGAAAAGAAAAAAGAACAGATTGTAGTCGAGATTAAAGAAGATAGGGTCGATCAAAAAAGCTACACTTTAATCTGGATATTTCAATGGGGATGAGTGAGTTCCAATCTCTAGAGGAATTTTTTGGGACGGCTATAGGTATCAAAAAACTTCAGTGTCCTTCGTTTGTTTTCCATGCAGTTTTCGGGTAACGAATAGATAGAAACTAGCTTGAGATGAGGAATTGTGGTTCTTAGCAATCTACTCCTACAATCCAGAACTATTGTGTTTGTTTGGTCAGAACGACCGTATACAAACGTATTACACTTTTTTAGAAAAATACCATAATCATTTGCCTTAGTCATCTATTTCTGATGAAAATAAAAAACCTGCCTACAGACAGGTTTACAGAATAGGGGTTGTTACTCAACTCTAGGATTAATCGTGGCTCGGTAAGTTCGACTTACGCTCTTTGAGTTTTAAGAGAATTTCGTCATGAACTTCACGAGTAATGGGATAAAAGTAGGCCAGGATTAAGCCAAAAATTAAGGCCACAGTCGGCAGCGGCCCGATCGCAACCCGGATGGCAGACACGGCAGACTCGGGTTGAGGGGGTATGGGTTCTCCAGGAAGCCTCTCCACAAAACCCGAAAATTCCAAAGCTTGTCCCACTAAAAATAACCCCAGGGCTAAACCCACTTTTTGCAGAAATACCATGAAGGCATAAAAGATACCCTCTCGACGTTGACCGGTGTTGAGTTCATCCAGTTCAATCACATCCGGCATCATCGACCAAGGGATGAGGTAGGCAGTAGAAACGCCAAAACCCGCCAAAATAGCCAAGAAGTACATTAAGCCGATTTGACCCGGTTTCAGAAAATATAAACCGGCTTGGGCGATAATCCATAAAATCATGCCCATAAAGTAAACCGCTTTTTTGCCGACGCGATCGCTAACCGCTCTCCAGACGAATAACATCACCAAAGCAGTGCCTTGAACGGCAATGGCAACTAGGGGAAAATCCGCCTCCGCTAACTGCATCCGGTTAACCACAAAGTAAGGCAAAATAGAAGCCGTCACTTGCACCCCCAGCCAAGAACACAGATAAATTCCCGCCACAATCACAAAAGGACGATTGCTAAAGGCGATGCGTAGCTGTTCTAAGACGGGGAGGCTTTCGGATGTCTCAGTATCCTCTCGTTGAGCTTCATAATTCAAGGCGCGATCGCGGATTCCCCAAACACACCAAAATAACGCTAAGACTGAAATAACCGTGCAAATACCAGCTAAAACTAGATACTGCTGAGTAACGGGAATCTTTAGCTGAGCGAAGATGATTTGAGCCAAAATCAACGATAAGATGCTGCCACCAATGGAAAAGGAAAAGCGGAAGCTATTGAGATTGGTACGTTCGTTATAATCTTGCGTGAGTTCGGGAGTGAGAGCCGTATAGGGGAGATTAACCACCGTGTAAAAGGTATTTAAGAAAATCCCCATGAGGACGTAGTATCCAAACAGCGCCCAGTTATTGATACTCCTATCGTCACTAAAGTGAGGAACAATCCATCGTAAAAAAAAGGTAATTCCAAAGGGAATCGCTCCGTATAGTATCCAAGGTAATCTACGACCCCAACGGCTTTGGGTGCGATCGCTCAACACCCCTACCATTGGATCATTTACCGCGTCCCAAATTTTACTGATCGTCAGAATACTACCGGCTAACCCAGCACTAATTCCTGCAACGTTCGTAAAAAAATACAGTCCAAAAAACACTTCGACATTAGCCGCGATCGCTGGGCCTAAATCACCAGCACCATAAGCCAGTTTAGTCCCCAAGCTCAGCTTTTCTGTATTGAGTGTAGCTGGGGGAACAGAAGGTTCGGGAGGAGAAGTGTTACTCATAGCAGCAGATTAACGCGCAAATTGGACTGAAAATCGCACAAACATAACATAACCCCTGGGAGTGGTGCCATCACCCAGTCAGGAACTTTACAATCCGTTGTACTATTTTTGATTACGGCTTAATTTAACTCTTTTTTTGGATACTTACGTTATGTCCGACCTTTATGTGTCTTGGTCAGAATACCATCAAAAAATTGAACAGCTTGCCGTCAAAATTTATGAAGCCAACTGGGATTTTAACCAAATTGTGTGCATTGCCAAGGGTGGATTGCGGGTTGGTGATATCCTTTGCCGACTCTACAAAAAGCCATTAGCGATTCTCGCGGCCTCCTCCTATGGTGGCAGTGAGAATCGAGTTCGCGGTGAAATCTCATTTTCTCGCCACCTAGCGATGACAACAGAGCGATTGGGTAGCCGTATTTTACTCATTGATGATTTGGTAGATTCGGGTATCAGCCTGCGAGAAACCCTAAATTGGCTAGAGTGTCATCATCAAGGTGAAATTGAGGAAATTCGTACGGGGGTGCTTTGGTACAAGGCTTGCTCGATACTGAAACCTGACTATTACGTAGACTATTTACCGGATAACCCTTGGATTCATCAACCCTTTGAATACTATGAGCAAGCCAGCCCGGATGAACTCGCGCAAAGGTATCTTGTTAGAGATTTAGAATCATCTAACTTACCCCCTCGCCATTAAGATCTAACGCCACAATTTCTGCTTGCCGTAAACGGGCTTGCACAACCTGACGTAAACTAGCTAAGGCTTCTTGTCGAGTTGTCCCTTTCGCTTGACAATCCGGCCAATCTATGAGGGTAGCCCTAACACCTCCGTCTGTATCTTCAAGGAGTACGTTGAGCCTTAAGTGATCGAGGTTTTCCCCATTGTCCATGCGCTTAGCAATGTCTAAAAGTGTATCTGCGATCGCAATCGGCACTCGAATTGCCTTAGTTTCTCCCAAATTCCACTTCGGTTTACGGCCACTATTTTCTCTTGCACCACCCCGTGGCATAACATTTTCTTCCTATCTGAAATAGTACATTTTCTTTCTTTATCATAGTTTTATCGATTCAGCAAACTTTGTACTCTAATTTCTGTCGGGGTGGGGGATTTGTAGTAGGAGGCAGGAGTCAGGAGTCAGGAGGCAGGAGGCAGGAGTCAGGAGGCAGGAGTCAGGAGGCAGGAGTCAGGAGGCAGGGGGCAGGAGTCAGGAGTCAGGAGTCAGGAGGCAGGGGGCAGGAGGGCAAGATATAATCATGCCCTCACTAACTGTTTGACTTTTGGCTTTAAACGGGACTAGTACAACATGGCGGAACATGGCGGTAATCAAGCTACTGTTCACGCATTAACGAAACGCTTATCATTGAAGCATTTTAAATTTTGAATTTTGAATTCCCCCTAGCGGTATTAGGCACTCGCCGCGAATCGAATTTTAAGATAATCATCTTCCATCTTGGCTCCAGTCGGTTGCAAGGCGGCTAAAGCTTGGGGAAGTACCAGATTGCGTCGATGGTTGCCAATGCGAACATTTAATTCATCCCCAGTTTTATTTAACTGAATATGGTCTTTTGGGATACCGGGAAGATAGAGTTCTAAACTGTATTGATTTTGGTTTTGTATGACTCGAATGGTGTTTTCCTTGTAGTAAACCTGAGTGGGGTCTTCTGAAGCATATAGCGTTTCCTTAAGGCGTTCTAGAGCTTCTAGTCCACACATCTCTTCAGAGTATAGAGGAACTTCCTTCACCGGTAGGGGACGGAAATTTTCATGAATTTCGTGGCGGTATTGTTGCTGATTTTCCTTCCAACGTTGGAAGAAGGGGTCTGTTACTTCATCGGGGATAATGCGATTAGCAACGACTAAATCAGTCGCAACATTATACAAACTTAAGTAAGCATGAGCCCGTAATGACTCTTTAATCACCATCTTTTCAGGATTGGTAACTAGGCGCACCGATGTTTGAGTATTATCGGTGAGTACCTTCTCCAAGGCTTCAATTTGCTCGTAAAACTCGTAAGGCGCATCCATCACCTCTTTGTCAGGCAAGGAAAAACCGGCAATCGGTTTAAATATAGGTTCCACGAGTGGCCTGAGAGCAACGGACATACTTTGTAACGGTTTGTAAAAGCGGCGCATATACCAGCCACTAACTTCAGGTAAGCTGAGTAACCGTAAAGCCGTACCTGTTGGAGCCGAGTCAATAATTAAAACATCGTACTCATTTTCGTCATAGTGGCGCTTCATCCGCACTAGACCAAAAATTTCGTCCATGCCAGGAAGAATGGCCAATTCTTCTGCTTGAACACCATCGAGTCCCCGTGCTTGCAGAACCTGGGTAATATAGCGCTTCACCGCACCCCAGTTGCCTTCCAATTCCATGAGAGCATCCAGTTCTGCTCCCCAGAGGTTTGGACGAACTTGCCGAGGTTCGTGGCTAAGTTCTATATCAAAACTATCCGCTAAAGAGTGAGCAGGGTCTGTACTGAGCACTAAAGTTTTGTAGCCAATTTCTGCACACCGGAGTCCGGTAGCAGCAGCAACGGAAGTTTTGCCGACTCCCCCCTTGCCAGTCATCAAAATTACACGCATGGACGTTCCTACGACACAGTGATTTGTGTCTGTCTATAAGTATTTACATTATTTATTATGTCTTTAATCTTCTTTTGAGAAGAGAAAGTGTTGTTTGAGCACATCCAAGCGTGAGCAATCCCAATAATCGATATGGGAGACAATGAGTTCATCTGTATTCAGCTTGAGTTCGCTCCAACCAGGGATAGAAATCCGGGGTTGCCAAGGTAAGGGGGTTGTCCAACTGAGTGTCCAGCGTGTCTTGATGGTATCTCCTGAGCGTTGAATGTCGTGCAGATCGAGTTGGGGTTGGCGAAACCAGGTGTTAATTAACCCAATCATCTGCTTGTAGCGAGTCAGTCCCCGAAACTCGTTCATCGGGTCTTTGAAGAAGACATCCGGTGCATAAATGCTGTAGGTTTGGTCAACGGGGAAGCGTTGATAATCTTCTTTGAGAATTTGGAGAATGTCCATTGCACCGCATCGAGTCTCAGATCCACTTCTATCCATACGGTAATGCATTCGGAGGTGGATGGGAGTGATGAGGTGCGATAGCGCTTCTAGGGTTCAACTCCCCCAAAACGTTGGATACTCCGATTAGTATGCCCTTGAAACGATGTCGAGGGATTTTCAGGAGTTGCTGAACTCGGTAGCAGTGTCTCTTGAGCTAAGTTGCTCAGATCGGCCGCATTCAAAAGCTGTTGCCAAGTGGCGGCGATGGTGACATCATTGGGGCGATCGCGACGTAGTTCAATGAGGGTGGCTAAGGCATCTTGCCAAATTTCCGCATTCGCATATAACTCCACCTGTTGTTCAGGGGAAGCTTGCTGTAACTGATTCTTCAGCGCAGCATCGAGTTCTATTCGTCTTACCCAACCATCAACGGTAATATCTTGGGATCGCTCATCGGCCTGACAAATGATCGAGAATGACCATTGGTAATCCTCGCCAATTTTTAAAGGTGCTAATCCTGCATTTTGGGGAAGGCGAAGGGTGAGAATACCGGGGTTGCCTGTTGTCTTAAATACAGATTTATAAACCGTATTCTTATCTTTATCTACCAACAAAAACTCGACCGGCAACGGGGGAGATTCAGCAGAGGAACCCGGCATATAAACAACAAACTCAGGATACGCGCTGACTGTCACTCCAAAGCGATTGCCAGGAACTAAAGCGGTTAAAGGTTTACCCACCACTGGACAGGACATCTCAGGAGAACGGGTTCCGCCCCCTTCAGTGCGCCTCGGTGCACCAATGCCAGTGGGGGGTTTATACTGCCGATTTTGCCAGCGTCTAGGGATTCCCTGAGCCAGTAGGACAGATGGAGCTTGCAACACCAGGATTAAACCCGTGAGTAAGATAATTTTCAAAAGAAAAGCTCCAGAAAATGGGGGAAAACGGAACCGTGTCTGCGCCATGACCGTTAGGAGTTATTAATTTTGGATGGTTTTAGCACCCTTAAATTGGGGTTGATCAGAAATTTCCGTTAAGTTTACGCCCACAAATAGTTTTTCCCAAGCATCAGCCAAGTTTCGATCATTCGGGCGATCGCTACGAAGTTTGACTAGATCAGTTAACATCTCATACCACAAATTCGCCTGAGCATAAAGAGCAATCCGCTGTTCAGGAGATGCTGTCTGTAGGCGGCGTTCGAGGGTGGGTTCGCCTCCCACTCGCTTGATTCGACCTTCAGCAAATTGCTCATCTGAGCGATCGATATCGTTGGTAGCGTCACAGGTAACTCTTAGCTGCCACTTGTATTCCTGACCTTGTTCTAAGGGATAAGATGGTGTAGCTACAGTTACGCTCATCACGCCTGGAGTACCCACAACGCCTTGAGCAGACTTGCTTAAAGGATAGATTTGGGAATAAACTTTCTTATCGTTTTTTTCGTCATCTTTGTGATCACCAACATATCGAAGCGTTAATTCTACAGCCGGTGCAGGAGCATTTTCAGCCGTCATCTCGGGCATTACCCAAAATACCTGAGGATTTTTTGCTGTTGTTTCACCAACGTTAATCGGCGCTAAAGCAGTAAGCTTTTGGTCGCCCACAAAACAAGAATCAGGACGACGTGTTGCTCCACCCATGCGATTGTCGGGGGCACCCACCGTAGTTTTGGGTGGACGGAAGGAATTGACCAACAAACTGCCCAGCGAGGGTTCAACCGATTGGGATTGTGCCTGCGCTGAAACCTGAAGTGCAGAGCTTAGCATGAAAGCTAAAGCGAGAACTGAAAAGTGTGCAGAGCGTTTTAACCCAGCCATGATACAAGGTTTGTAGGTAGATTGAGAGCTGTTATTAACGAAAGATGGCAGAACGGATGCTTAGGTTCCACTACGTCGGTAGCAAATCTATGATAATCAGGTTCTAAGATCAGCATCTGCCCTAGTTTCAATTGTTATCACTTGAAGCAGTAGAGGCACTAGTTAATACGATTTCTTATTTAAATCTTCATCTGGATTAAGTATGATTCCTGAAACCGCTTCATCTGTTTCACACAAACAGAAACTTTTTCGGACGATTCGCCCCATTGGTGCTGTAGCCTTGCATGGTATCGCCTTTAGTAAAGAAATGATCTTGGCGATCGACACCATGAATGGTTATCTGCTGCAAATTGACCCAAAAAATGACAACACAAAAATTTTAAATTCCTCTCGCGAGTTAGATTTTACTGATGTCACAGGGTTAGCAATTTGGGGAGAAACGCTTTGGGTAACAAGGGACAATGGTGTTTACTTTTGTCAACTCAATGGCGATTTAAGTCTCCAGCCGTTTGTGACGTTGCCGTACACGGCTGATGGAGTAGCCGTTTTAGACACAACGGTATACGTCTCCTGCCAAAAAGCGGGGAGTATTTTCATTTACTCTCGAGATACGGGGCGGGAGATTACCCGATTGTATTCTCCAGGTGTCGGTGTTGAGTCAATTGCAGTGCGGGGAGAGGAGTTGTGGATTTCAGATACCGAGGAACAGACGGTTTACTGCCTCGATCGGGCTACAGGTAATGTTCATTTTAGTGTCCTGACTCCCTATGAACATCCCACAGGTTTAGCCTTTTACACCGATAAGGAAACAGGGGAGGAAATCCTTTATGTTGCCTATGCGGGGGAGGAACCTTACATCCGGGATAACCCCAACGCTGAACCCAATCACGAATTACAATATCGCGATCGCACGTTCATTCATCCTTTATACTTCAACTACAATCCCGACCGTCGCTATGCTCTCTCCAATGGCTATTTAATTGAAATGTCTTATGTCGAGGAACTAGCCCCCCTTGACGATATGGACTTTGAATTAAAAGATGTGGAATGGCGCATTGCTCTCCCTGCCGAAACGGATCGGCAAAAGGTGAAAAGCATTGAACCTGTGGGAATGCCGTTTACTGAAGAAATTCAAGATGGCCAACGAGTGGCTGTTTTTAAATTTGATACGCTTAAACCGGGCGATCGCCATTTGTTTGGTTGGAAAGCTCTTTTAGAAGTTTGGAGTATCAAATACCGTCTGACTCCCCGAGAAGTGGAAAACTTGCCCGATTTGCCACCGGAATTTGAAAGTCGCTATTTGGTGGATAACGACGACTTAGCAATGGATACGGAAATTATTCGTCATGCTGCTCGTGAAGCGATTGGTCGAGAAACTAATTTATTACGAAAAGTTTATAGTATTCGTAATTATGTTTACGACAAACTTTCCTATGGGATTAAACCTCATATCGATACCCCGGATGTTGCCTTAGCACGGGGAGTCGGTTCCTGTGGTGAATATCTAGGAGTTTTACTCGCTTTAGGACGGTTGAATGGAATTGCTTGCCGCACAGTGGGGCGTTATAAATGCCCTCTCCATGCTGAAAAATTAGGGATTCCTTTAGAGCCGGACTTTAATCATGTTTGGATGGAATTTTATATTCCTGGAATAGGCTGGTTACCGATGGAAACCAATCCGGATGACACGGTTGAAGGTGGCCCTTATCCGAATCGGTTTTTTATGGGACTTGCTTGGTATCACATGGAACTAGGGAAAGGAATTTCCTTTGAAACCTTAAAAAGTCAAGGTGAACCCATCCCCAAGGAAACGGTGTCGATTGGTGAGCTAGCCATCAACCATGTCAGGTTCACAATTGTGGAAGAACTACTGCCTTCAGGATGATTTAATTATTGAGATTGCCATTAATAATTCAATGGTTTGTAGGGGTACGCTAATACCGTACCCTTACTTGTGAGGGGGTTCTCTTCTATGGCTTGGATAGTCTTAAATTATGATTTGATTATTAACTTAAATTTGAGAATGTATTAGTATTATATTTTTTTTAGCCTTATGCAAAGAAATTGGAAATGTAGATTTTAAATCCTATATAGTTGCGACGGTCGAGGGTTGAATTGAAACCTCAATTTGACCGATTAGAGGGTGTTGGAGAATAGACCGTGCAATTAGAATTCTACGATCCAGAAAATTTCTACGATGAGCTTTTCCTTTGCAAAGGGCGACCTCGACCCGATGTGGAACCCTTAATTACCTGGATGCAGAAGCTGCACACGCAAGCCTTGCAGCAGCACCAAAGTACAGCTCAAGTTGCGCTGTTCAAGCTAGGAGTAACGTTTAATGTCTACAGTGATGACCGAGGTGTAGAGCGAGTTTTTCCGTTCGATATTATTCCACGCATTATCCCGGCTCAGGAGTGGGATTGGCTACAAAAGGGACTCAAGCAACGAATTGCGGCCTTAAATTTATTCTTAAGCGATATTTACGACGGACAGCGCATTATTCAAGATGGCAAGATTCCTGAAGAGATAATTTATTCAGCCAAAGGTTTTCTCAAGCCTTGCGTGGGATTAAAGCCAGCATCTGGTGTTTGGTGTCATATTACGGGCACAGATTTAGTGCGCGATCGCGACGGACAATGGTATGTACTAGAAGATAATTTGCGAGTACCTTCGGGAATTTCCTACATGCTGGAAAACCGCCGAGTGATGAAAAGTACTTTTCCGCAAATCTTCCAGACGATGGCAATTCAGCCCGTCGATGACTACCCGAGTCATTTACTAGAAACATTACTTAATCTAGCGCCTCCCCATTTACCCGACCCCACTGTTGTGGTGATGACGCCTGGGATTTACAACTCCGCCTATTTTGAGCATTCCTTTTTGGCGCAACAAATGGGAGTAGAACTCGTTGAGGGGCGAGATTTGGTAGTAGTGGATGGCTATTTGCAAATGCGAACCACCAAGGGACTGCGGCGAGTGGATGTGATTTATCGTCGAGTCGATGACGAATTTATCGATCCTCTAGCGTTTCGTCCCGATTCCCTTTTAGGCGTACCGGGATTGATGGAAGTTTATCGCCAAGGACGGGTAGCATTAGCCAATGCACCAGGAACAGGAGTGGCCGATGATAAGGTGGTTTACTATTATGTCCCCCAGATGATTCGCTACTACTTGGGAGAAGAACCGATATTACCCAATGTGCCAACTTATATGTGTTGGCAGGATAAAGAACGAGAACACGTCCTTAGTAACCTCGAACAACTCGTTGTTAAAGCTGCCAATGAATCGGGAGGTTATGGAATGTTAGTTGGCCCCAAGTCGAGTAAAGCAGAACAGGAAGAGTTTGCTCAACGGATTTTGGCGCAACCTCGAAATTACATCGCCCAACCTACTATTTGTCTCTCGCGAGTACCAACATTAATTGAAAACCAAATTGAGGGGCGACATGTAGATTTGCGGCCTTACATTCTGCATCGAGGGGATGAAATTTATGTACAACCCGGTGGACTGACACGAGTAGCACTCAAAAAAGGTTCATTAGTGGTGAATTCATCCCAAGGTGGTGGTAGTAAGGATACTTGGGTTCTCAATCGCTTAGTTAGTCCGTTGTCTTTTCCTCAGTACTCTGACAATTGATAAGCAATTGGTTAGTGGGTAGGGCGGGTTTTGAACATAAATTATTAGTCTATGCCCAAGTTATACCCCAAAACCCACCCCTACATATCTGACATTCATCAGACCCAAGGGTATAACTAACAACAAATAACTAACAACAAATAACCAATAACTAATTATGCTAAGTCGTGTTGCTGATGCAATTTACTGGCTCAACCGCTATATTGAGCGAGCTGAAAATGTTGCTCGTTTTGTGGATGTTAATCTAAATTTGATGCTGGATTTACCTGAAGGGATGTCTCAGCAATGGCAACCTTTGGTACTGACTACCGGAGATTTAGAGTTTTTTAAAGCCCATTACGGCGAAGCTTCGGCTGAAAATGTGATTCAGTTTTTGACGTTTGATGATAATTATTCCAATTCAATTTTGTCTTGCTTGCGAATTGCCCGCGAAAATGCCCGTTCAATTCGGGAAATTATCTCATCCGAAATTTGGGAAGAAGTGAATACTTTTTATCTCATGGTACAAGCGGCTTCGCAGGGACAACATCAAGGTTCATTGCCGGATTTTTTTGCACAAGTGAAACGAGAAAGTCATCTCTTTGCCGGTGTGATGAATGCCACTATGACCCACAATGAGGGATGGTACTTTGGGCAACTCGGTAGATTGTTGGAACGAGCAGATAAGACTACACGATTGCTGGATGTCAAGTATTTCGTTTTACTGCCTTCTGCACAGTGGGTAGGAACTCCATTAGATCGAATTCAGTGGATGGCACTACTTAAATCGGCAAGTGCTTATGAAATGTACCGTAAATGCCAGCACCGAATTACACCCACCCAGGTTGCAAAATTTCTGATTTTGGAGCGCCAATTTCCTCGTGCGATTCACTTTTGTTTGTGGCAAGCTGAACAATGCTTACACCAAATTACAGGGACACCGAACGGAGCTTGGTGTAATTCGGCAGAACGTGCCTTGGGTCGCTTATGTTCACAATTGAGTTATTTAACCATTGATGAAATTATTGAGACGGGTTTGCATGAATTTTTGAATACCATGCAAATTGAAATGAATGAGGTCGGAAACCAAATTTCAACAATATTTTTTGGTATGGTTCCTATGAGTCAAAATCAAAATTCAAAAGTTTAATGATTTGGTTCTTTTGACTTTATAGCTGTCGCCATAAAGGTTAGGACAGATATAAGGGCTGAAACGACTGCATACCAGTAAAAAAACTTCTGCCTCCTGCCTTCTGCCTTTTGCCATAACGAGAATTCATCGTGTTTTATCACATTTGCCATACGACGACTTACATCTATTCTCAACCCGTGTTTTTACAGCCTCATATTGTTAGGTTGCGGCCTCGCTGTGATAGTTGGCAAACGCTTCATTCATTTGCGTTAAAGGTGGAACCTGAACCTGTCCAGATTTCTGAATTTACAGATTTGGATGGAAATGCGATCGCAAAACTTTGGTTTAAGGTGACAACAGAACATTTGAAAATTCAGGTCAGATCAACGGTAGAAACTCATCGAGAGAATCCCTTTGACTACCTGCTTGAACCTGAGGCGATGAAACTGCCGATTGACTATCTGAATTCTTTGTTAGTTCAGATACAGCCTTATCGGCAATCGTATGGTATTGCAGTAGACCCAGCGATCGCGCAATTCGCCCAAGATATCTATCAAAAGGTTAATGGTAAAACCGATCTTTTTCTCTCTATTTTAAATCAGCATCTCTACGAAACCTGTGAGATTATTATCCGTGAGACAGGCGACCCTTTACCCCCAGGAGTGACTTTGAGACAAAAGCAGGGTTCTTGTCGAGATTTAGCGGTTCTGTTTATGGAAGTTTGTCGTACTGTGGGTTTAGCCACACGATTTGTAAGTGGGTATCAAGAAGGCGATCCCGATCAAGAACATTACTACCTCCATGCTTGGGTAGAAGTTTATTTACCCGGTGGAGGGTGGCGAGGGTATGACCCCATTCAAGGGTTAGTGGTAGCAGACCGTCATGTAGCTTTAGTGGGTAGTGTTTTCCCTGAGTATACAACTCCTGTTTTAGGTAACTTTACGGCGGCTCAACCTAGTTTTGAAGAAGGAAAAAAACCTGAATCCCAAATGAATGTTCATTTATCGCTCATTAAAGAGGAAATGAAGTAATATCCAATTCGGTTAAATGACCATAAAACTTGTAAGGACGGGTTTTGATGTTAAGTTTTCAGTACTGCCCACCTCTCCCCCTAACCCCCTCTCCTATTAGGAGAGGGGGAACTAATTAAAACTATTAGATATAAAAGATTATTAATTCCTCCCCCTTCCCTTGCAGGGAAGGGGGTTGGGGGGTTAGGTCATTATTTGACAATCGAAAATGAAACAGCCCTACCTTGATAAGGGGGGACTAAGGAGAGTAAATTCGACTTGTGCAAGAGTCTATTCAATCAATCAAAATATCTTCTTGAGTCTCCTCTAAAACAGGTTGCCATTCTAAATCGGGCATCGCTTCAAAGGCTTGACGTAGAGACATTTCCCATAACTTTCGTATCTTAGCCAAATAGGGGTCGCCTAAACGCAGTTGTAAGTGATGACGAATCACAAAGGAATTCACTTCATACATAACTAAATCAACCGGAGGGCCAACTGAAATGTTGGATTTCATAGTTGAATCAATGGATAAAAGAGCGCACTTCGCCACGGCTTCTAGGGACATATTGTAGGTTAGGGTACGGTCAAGGATAGGCTTACCGTATTTAGTTTCTCCAATTTGGAAAAAAGGTGTCTCCTTGGTTGCGTGGATAAAATTACCTTGGGTATAAACTTGGTAAAGTTGGGACTCTTCTCCCTGAATTTGACCCCCTACTAAAAATCCGCACTGATAGTCAATATTATCCCGTTCTAACCAAGGGCGATTTTCGTCTTGAATCTCCCGAATTTTATTCCCGATATAACGAGCAACATCATACAAACAAGGGAGAGTGTAGAGGCTAATTTCCTCTTGATTTTTGATGTCTCGTTGCAACTGAATCAGAACTCCTTGGGTGATGGAGAGACTCCCAGAGGTACACAACACAATGACTCGTTCCCCTGGCTGTGAAAAAGCAAAAAGTTTTTTGTAGGTAGAAATGTAATCGACTCCCGCATTGGTGCGAGAGTCAGCGGCCATGACTAAACCAGAGCGGTTGATAATTCCTAGACAGTACGTCATTTTAGTTTTAAGGTTTTTATGTAAGGCGATGACCGCAGGAACCACAAAAGCGATCGCTCGGTTTAACCGATTGACCACATTGAGTACAGAAGTGCTTTCCAGTCGGAGTTGGTGCTGGTACTGCTTCTCCCATCCGCAGTTGCATATTGCCCATCCGCATCTCCATGGGGTTCATACTCATTTCCATATCCCCCATCTTGAGCGGTGGTAATGGCTCCATTGGTTTCATAGGTTCCATTGGTGTAAACTCTATAGAACTTTGCCTGGATTTTGCAGGCTCAGCAACCTGCTGAAGAGATATAACCTCGGCAGAGTTCAAGGTAGGTACACTTGAGAGCGTACTCAACCCATTGGCTTGAATTTGGACGAAGCGCTGTCCAGAAGCCGATTCAAGACGTAAGACTACACCCATAGGAGTGCGAAATAGAGTAGGGGGTACAATCCATTCCCCTGTCTCGAAGCTGCTGCTTTGGCTTTGTTGCTGGCCATGGCTACTACTGGTCAGCATTATGACGGTTTGAATTCCCTGATTCTCGATATAAATCTGTTGATCTGCACTTAGATTCGCAACGTAAGCCATGATTGCATCCCCCTGTCGAGCGATCGATCTGTTTTCAGAGTAATCCTCGTTGGTGAGTTCTTTTACAAACAATGATTACAATCAGACTAATGTTGGATGGAAAAAGTAACGATGGATGTGATTCCAGCAATTGACTTGCTCGAAGGCCAGTGTGTGCGATTGTATCAAGGGGACTATGAGCGATCGCAAGTTTTTAATGATAACCCTACGGATGTTGCTAAACAATGGGTTGATCAAGGAGCCTCGCGTCTGCATGTGGTGGATTTAGACGGAGCCAAAGTTGGTCATCCTGTCAATACCCAGTCTATTGAAGCCATTGTCCGAGCTGTACCCGTACCAGTACAAGTTGGGGGAGGGCTGCGTGACATTGGGGGTGTGACTCAACTTTTGCATATCGGGGTCGAGCAAGTGATTTTAGGCACTGCTGCGGTTGAAGACCATCCCTTGGTTAAACAGTTGTGCGAGGAATTTCCTGGAAAAATTATTGTAGGTATCGATGCTCGCAATGGCTTAGTGGCCACACGGGGTTGGTTAGAGACTTCCGAAGTTAAGGCCACTAATTTAGCTGAGCAGATGAGTCAGTTAGGTGCGGCCGCCATTATTTATACTGACATTCACCGGGATGGTACGTTAAAAGGGCCTAACCTTGATGCACTTAGAGAACTTGCCCGCAGCATCTCCATTCCCGTGATTGCTTCTGGTGGCGTAAGTTCAGTAACGGATTTGTTAAGTTTACTGGCTCTCGAACCTTTGGGCGTGAGTGGAGTGATTGTAGGACGGGCGCTGTATACCGGAGATATTTCGCTCAAAGAAGCGCTTCAAGCGATTGGTCCTGCACGTATCCAGGATATCCCCCCAGATTTGGGATTTTCTACGTTTGCTTAAAGGGGTCAGGAGTCAGGGGTCAGGGAGTCAGGGAGTCAGAGTCAGGAGTCAGGAGAAGGGAGAAGGGAATTTGTCTGTCTGTCTTTTTTCACCCCCGCTCCTCTGCACCCCC
>CAZPRJ010000023.1:0-92285 GCA_964588805.1 uncultured Microcoleus sp.
AAGGTCTGTCGCTGAACCAAGAATCCTCGCCTATTTATAGCCAGGAGTGTCAATTCAGAGGTTAAGGCGGTGGAAGATGAAGGCACAAGAGAGCGGCAAAAATACTTGCTAACATAAGGTTTCTCGATTGCGGATTTTGAATTTAGACTAACCCAATTCAATGGAACCAACAAAACGACCTAGAGTAAAAATTTGCTGTATCAACAGTGTCAACGAGGCAAATCTTGCCATTCATTACGGTGCCTCAGCCTTAGGGTTAGTCTCCGAGATGCCTAGTGGGCCAGGTATCTTGTCGGAAGGGTTAATTGCTCAGGTGGCTTCTATGGTTCCGCCGGCTGTCTCTTCATTTTTATTGACGAGTAAGGTAGATACGTGGGGGATTATTGCTCAACAACGACGCTTGGGTGTGAATACCATTCAAATTTGCGATCGCCTGCAAAATGGCACTTATGACGATTTGCGGCAGGCTTTACCCGGAATTGCCATCGTGCAAGTGATTCATGTTATAGGTTCTGAGGCGATCGAAGAAGCTTACTCGGTTGCCCCCTATGTTCAGGGACTCTTACTTGATTCTGGCGATCAATCCTTAGCCATTAAAGAATTAGGCGGTACAGGACGAGTTCATGATTGGGAAATCAGCCGACAAATTCGAGAATTAGTGAATGTGCCGGTGTTCCTTGCAGGAGGACTCAATCCTGACAACGTTCTTGATGCAATTCAACAGGTGCAACCCTTTGGCGTAGATGTTTGTAATGGAGTTCGCACCAATCGCCAGTTGGATGAGGAAAAACTCTCGAAATTCTTTAATCAAGTGTCAGCGAGTTTTAGTTATTAAGAGAAACAGTAATAGTCTGGGGATGATATCACATCCGGTTAAATGGCTATAAAACCTGTAAGGGCGGGTTTAGAAATCAGCTTGATTGCTGTACCGAAAACTTAACCTCAAAACCCGCCCCGACGATAATTTGGTTGTTCAAACGGATTTTAATTAAATTTTGAATCGCCTATCACTCCCCTCCAAAACACCATAAACCAGCCAGTAAGAGTACCAGTAAACTCAATGAAGTAAAGGGTTTCAGAGAATGTAGAATGTCCAACGGAAATAAAACAAACACTTCTGAAAACAGCCAACTACAAAACAGTAGCAATGTAACTAAGATAACTAAAGACATAAGCCATGTAAAAAAAGAAAATCTATCTATTAATAAGTTATATGATGTTCGGCAAATCACCCACACATAAATGTAGGGTTGGGTTTATGCAATAGGTTAGCTTGGTACACCGATAATTCTCAATTCATACCCGCCCTTTGACTTAGTTGTATTAAAAAATCAGCCAGACATGATATTAATTCATAGCGAGTGGTGCAGATAACATACTGTCACCCTTGCCTGTGTAGGTTGCCCCAACTTGAGATAAGACAATACTAGACGGTTTCATTTGTATTCTGTACTGAACTGGAGAAATTGCTTTCCCAGTTTTCAAGGAGGGTCTTAGCCATGTTCGGCTCATTCAATAAGGTGGTTATTTCATTCATTGCGGCTGCCATCGCTACACCCGTTCTCGCACAATCGCCAAACTTTGGTACGCTCAAACTATCGGCAGGTTTTCCCCCAGGACAGGGGCAAGCATCTGGACGAACAGGAGGTGCTTACTCGTTGTCTTCGATCGCCAATAAGGATCGCAACGGAAATGCCTGCATCGGTTATGGAGCTCAAACTCCCGACCACATTATAGTTTTAGAGAGCAAGTTTTCCCAGCTCAATGTACAAATCAATAGTGGCGGGAAAGACACAACAATGGTGATGAAAGGCCCCAATAACTTGGTTATATGCGGTGATGATACCGGTTCGAGCAAAGATGCCAGCATCACAGCCACTAATTTACCCCCTGGCGAATACCGCATTTGGGTCGGGACTGTGCAGGAAGGCCAGCGTGGAAACTACGCCTTAACGATTCGCCAGTAAATAATTCCTAATCGCTTTGCTTTTCGGGCTTACAGTGGTTGGTAAGCCAACTCTCGTACAACTTTTATCGGCAAGAAAGCTAAGATAGTTGATAACGTGTCTATCATTAGGGTGGGAACTCCTGTGCTATCTGCGTTTCTTGCTGACTTTCGCATCATTTTCGAGCGTGACCCGGCTGCCCGTAACTGGCTGGAAGTTTTGTTTTGCTACCCAGGCTTACAGGCATTGCTGCTGCACCGCATCTGCCATTGGTTATATTATCTTGGAATTCCCTTGCTTCCTCGATTAATTTCTCAGTTTTCTCGCTTTCTGACCGGTGTTGAAATTCACCCAGGAGCTCAAATAGGGGAAGGTGTTTTCATCGATCACGGCATGGGTGTAGTGATTGGAGAGACGGCGATTATCGGAGACTACACCTTAATTTACCAAGGCGTGACCCTCGGTGGTACAGGTAAAGAGTGTGGGAAAAGACACCCGACGCTGGGAGAAAATGTCGTAGTCGGTGCAGGTGCCAAAGTTCTCGGCAACATTCAAATCGGTAACAACGTTCGGATTGGGGCTGGTTCAGTTGTCCTGCGAGATGTCCCTTCGGATTGTACGGTGGTGGGTGTACCCGGCCGGATTATTTATCGTTCTGGTGTACGAGTCGATCCCCTCGAACACGGTAATTTACCGGACTCAGAAGCTACGGTGATTCGTGCTTTAGTGGATCGGATTGAGACGTTAGAACAAAATCTTCAAGAATTACTCAGCCAACCCACGGCAACAGCCTCCTTAGTTCATGCTGTCCCTTCAAGGTTTGAGACTCCAGATTCTTTTGCTTGTGTAGCCGATTGTTGCGATGTTCGGGACAAAGCGATTCAAGAATTTTTTGATGGTTCCGGGATTTAATTGATTTAATTAGGGATTAATCGCCTTTTGAACCCATCCGCTTTCACCATCTTGGCAATACAGCCATCGGTTTTGAGGAGTACCTCGCAACTCTAAATGTTCGACCTGTACGGGGTTGAGCAATAGCAAGCAAAAATGGGATAAAGGCTGTTCTGGATTAGGCAGAGGCGGTGAAAAAGCTGCCTCATCTTCCTCCCTAGGTTCTCCTGGATGAGGCCAGGCAAATTGTATGCGGGCTGAGTCAGAAAGTCCTTCCCAGGTAGCTTGACGGGCTTGTTGGAGTAAAGGGTTGGGTTCCTGATCTGTAATCAGGGTTAGTTGACCCATTAAGCGAAATTGTTCACGGGTTTTGGGAAAGTACCAGCAAGCTTCTCCCCAAGGCTGGTAATCAATTTGTATGACTTTCTCAGAGCGGGAATCGGTGATGATTTTAATCCGATCATCAGCATCGCTGAAAAACCCCCGAAACACAACGGTACGGTTAGCAGGACGCCCATCAGTGCGAATCGTTGCCAGTTGGAAGTAACGGGCATAGGGTAAGCTACGGTTTTTGTAGAGGGCACGAGCTAGGAATGAGCGCCAGGAAGCTGAGGACATAGTTTTTAATGCACGAAGCCCTACACATAGCGCAAAATTCAGAGTTTTTCAAGCTTTGACCACTACATCTAACTCTCGCTATAGTCAAGGTTTAGCCAAACCGACAACAAACGCGAGACTATGGTTCGAGAGATCGAGCGAGAACGCCAAATCGATGATTTTCCAGCAGCAGCGCTAGCCGCTAACCCTGTATTTTTTAGGACTTATAGCCGTAGAAAACAACAGGGGCGAGAAACGTGGAAGCAAGTGTGCGATCGCACCACTCAGGGATTGATTAAACTGGGTAAGCTCTCCTCAGAGCAAGCAACCCTACTCTACAAAATGATGAGCCAGCTTAAGAGCCTACCCTCAGGTCGCTGGTTATGGGTTGGGGGGACACAGTGGATTGAAAAGCCAGAAAACTTTTCAGGAGCCTACAACTGCACCAGCACAAATGTTGTAGATTGGCAAGCCTTTGGCTTGATGATGGACTTAGCGATGATGGGGTGTGGGACAGGAGCAATCTTAGAACCCCAATATATCAGCCAGCTCCCTGTCATTAAAAATCGGCTCACCTTAAGTGTACAGAGTGAAATTGGTACAACTCCAGTTTCAGAACGCCGTGAACTCACAGAAGTCAAAATTGAGGGCAATCACGTCTACATTTACGTGGGAGACTCTCGCCAAGGCTGGGTTAAATCCTATCAAACTCTACTGGAATTATCGACAGATGAGCGATTTTCTGAGGGTGTAGAAGTTTTGATTGATTTAAGTGATGTTCGTCCGGCAGGAGAAGCGTTAAAAGGGTTTGGAGGGGTCGCCAATCCGATTAAATTGCCCGAACTTTATCAACGTTGCGCGTCAATTTTGAATAAGGCGATGGGACGGCAATTAAATTCAGTTGAATGCTGTTTGTTGATTGATGAGGCGGCGGCCTGTGTCGTCGCTGGAAATATCAGACGCTGTTTACCTGCGGGGTCACTAGTTCATACTGAATCTGGATTAGTTGCCATTGAAAAAATTCGGATTGGAGATAGAGTTTTAACGAGCAAAGGCTTTTATCCCGTAACTAACTTTTTTGACCAAGGTGTTCAGTCCCTATGTCGCATCACAACAGAGGATGGTCATTTGGAATGTACTCCTGACCATAAAGTTGCTGTACTCACCGATATTTATGGCAACTACAAAATGGTCAAAGCTAAAGACATAAAAGCGGACGACCGCTTAGTATTTGTCCCTCAAAAAATTCCGGGAACCCCAACCGAGTTACCCGAATTTAAAGGCAAACTCAGTTCTCAGGCTAAACCTATTACAGTGCCAGCATTAACCTCAGAGGTGGCCTATTTCTTAGGGTATTTACAAGGAGATGGTTCAGTCGGTTCCGATGGTTGGCGGGTTCGATTTCGGATTCACCAAGATAGCCCACAAATTATTGAACGCCTAACTACTGTAGCTGAACTGTTTGGGCTGTCAACTTATACATTAAGTACACCGGAACAAGAGCAAACAAAAGCGTTTGAATTACAACTCAATTCCACCGCCCTTAATCAGTACCTGTCCCAGTTTAAGCAGCCATTTACTTCACTGTCTGTACCTGAATGTATCTTGCTAGGAACTCAGGATATTCGTGAAGCTTATTTAGCCGGTTTGGCTGATGCAGATGGATGTCATTCTCAAGGAGTTCTAGTTGCTTCAGTTCATCCCGATTTTTTACGACAAATTCAGACTCTGTATGCCTCTTTAGGAATTGCGACACGTTTATCTGCTTCAATTCGTAAACGTACCGGGAAATGGGAAGGTGAGTTAGTCACGGTAGGTGAAGCAGCTTATTTAGCGGTGCAAACCTTCATGTCTACTGACTCAACTACCTTTAGCGAACGACAACGTAAACGCCCAAAATCGTTTAAAGAACATGGATTTCCTCTCTTAATGGTGAAACCCTTGGTGAGTAGCTATCGCTATCCGTATGGAACGGGTCAAAAGCAAGTCATTGCACCAACCTTAAAGCGATTGATTCCTGAGTCTACGGAGTTAATTCCAGTCAAGGTTAAGTCAGTAGAATCCAACGTCCGCACAGCACCAACGTATGACATTGAAGTGGCAACGATTCATGAATTTGTGTGCGAAGGTATTCTGGTTTCTAATAGTGCTGGCATGCGGCAAGGCATCAGCGATGATGAGTTATTCTCTGGTGCTAAAAGCAACCTTTGGCAACAAGATGAACAGGGAAATTGGCGTATCGATCCAGAACGCGATTCTCTACGAATGGCCAATCATACCCGTGTATTTCACCATAAGCCTACATTAGAAGAATGTATTGAAGCCGTTAGAAAACAATACTATTCCGGTGAAGGTGCGATTCAATGGGCAGGTGAGTCGGTGGCTAGAGCCAATTGCGATTTGCTGTCTACTCAAGAGCTAAGAAAAGAGTTTCTGCAAGCTTATGAACACGGAGAAGCCAGACAATGGTTACAAAAAAATTATCCTCATTTAATGGCTGATGAAATCGAGCATCGTTTGCAGAGGTTTGGCTTAAATCCATGTGTGACTGCTGATACTTGGGTTCATACCGAATTTGGCCCGCGCCAGGTCAAAGATTTAATCGGTAAGCAACATGGAACTTACGTTAACGGTGAACTTTTTAGCACAACCGTTGAAGGCTTTTTCTACACAGGCGATCGCACCGTTTTCACTCTATCCACAAAAGAAGGTGCCTCGCTACGTTTGACCGGAAACCATCAAATATTGCGAGTCAGCACTCAAACCCAAAAGCGTCAATATACTGAATGGGTAGCGGCTGACGATTTGAAACCAGGCGATCGGATATGCTTGCACAATCACCGAGGAATTCAGCCTTGGCAGGGTGTGGGAACGTTTGAACAAGGGTGGCT
This sequence comes from uncultured Microcoleus sp., assembly GCA_964588805.1. GTDB lineage: Bacteria > Cyanobacteriota > Cyanobacteriia > Cyanobacteriales > Coleofasciculaceae > CAZPRJ01. The sequence continues at coordinate 6,326 of CAZPRJ010000023.1, forward strand.
ACTCGGCAGTCTCGTCGGTGATGGGTCTTTAGCAGAAACCCAATGGAGCGACCAAGCAATACTAAGGTTCTGGGGTTGCTCTCAAGTGGAAATGGCTGAGTATGCAGTTGCAACCCTCAAAAAAAATGTAAGTTGCGGTGCAAATTTAGGAGGCCACTATCATCGCCAACACAATTTACATCAAGTCACTTCTAGTGGGCTTGCCAAACTAGCTGCAAAGTTCAATATTCATCGGGGTCAAAAAGTAGTGACGCCCGAAGTTGAACAAGCAAGTTACGAGTTTTATCGCGGATTCTTACAAGGTTTATTTGATGCCGATGGCAGCGTACAAGGAACGCAGAATAAAGGCATTAGTATCCGTTTAGCCCAAAGTAATCTCGAATTACTGCAAGCGGTTCAACGGATGTTGCTTCGCTTGGGAATTGTTTCGACGGTTTATCAAAATCGTCGGACGGCAGGCTATCGTTTGATGCCCGATACTAATCGTGATATGGCTCCTTATTTCTGCAAAGCACAGCACGAATTAGTCATTGCCAATGATAGTCTGATTTACTTTCGTGATATCGTTGGTTTCCGTCAGCCTGAGAAACAACAGAAGTTGGGCAATTTATTAGATGGATACAAGCGCAAGCTAAACCGTGAACGTTTTGTTGCAACAGTTCAGTCGGTTTCTCCTAGTGGAATTGAATCCGTTTACGATTGCACAGTTCCCGGCCCATCTCGGTTCGATGCCAATGGCATTGTGGCGCACAACTGTGGTGAAATTATCGGCTCAAACTTTCACTGTAATTTGGCAGAAATTCACCTCAATCAAATCGACCCTGACAATTACAAAGAACAAGAAGAAGCGTTCACGGCGGGAGCCTTGTCTGTAGCCGTTCTACTCAATCACAAATTTGGTGAAGAACGTTACCAAAAATCACGGGAATTAGACCCAATTGTAGGTGTTTCTTTCACTGGTTTGTTTGATTTCTTTGTGGCGGCTTTTGGTGTAGATTGGTTGCACTGGTGGGCAGAGGGACGACCGGAAACAGCACAAGGATTAGAATTTAAACGCCAAGAGCAAGAGTATCTGACACGTTGGAAAGAAATCGTGCATCGAGTGGTATGGGAGTACTGCGATTGCAATGGATTAAAACGACCGAATCGCTGTACCACTGTTCAACCATCAGGGACGAAATCTCTACTGACTGGAGCATCGCCAGGTTGGCATCCCCCGAAAGCACAGCGCTTTATCCGCCGGATTACATTCCGTAAAAATGACCCTGTAGCCCTCGCTTGTATTGATTACGGCTATAGTGTGATTCCCTCTCAATCGGATAAAGATGAAAATGGCAATCTCTTAAATGATCCCTTCGATCCCCGATGCTCGGAATGGTTGGTAGAAATTCCTATTGCTGTCGCTTGGGCTGATTTACCAGGGGCGGATGAAATTGATATTAGTCAATTTAATGCTCTGGCTCAAATGGATTTTGCACTCCAAGTTCAGCGTTGGTATGTGACTCACAACACCTCTTCAACCTGGGAACTGCGAGTGGATGAAATCGAGCCTTTGGGACAGCGCATTTATGAAGCCATCCAAAATGATGAAGGATACATTTCTGCGGCACTTTTAGGTCGCTTTGATGACCATCAATCTTTCCCGCGTTTGCCCTTTGAACCGATAGACAAAACCACCTACGAGCAATTAATGCAAGACGTTAAAGCCCGACGCAGAATTACTGATTTCCATGCTGCTCTCAGTAACTATGACGCTGGAGAATTAATGGAAGCAGGGCCATCAGGCTGTGATTCTGATAAATGTATGTTCCCCGAACAACAACCTACCTCGTAGGAAGTCAGGAGTCAGGAGTCAGGAGTTAGGAGTTAGGGGAGAAAGATTTCCCTCTTCTGCCCTGATTCCCCCTCCCTCACGCCTACGACAAGTTAGGATGCCAGAAGCATCACTCATAATTTATGACGCAGTAGCACAAGGAGACACCATAATGTTCCTCGATGAACTTTCGCCCATTCTCAAAGAACTCACTCAGCAGCCGGTTGCTTTCTTAAGCGGATTTGTATCCGGGGTGTTGCGACTAAATCTTGCTGATGACCCTGTGAGAAGCTGGTTGGATAAGCAAACAGGCTCTACAGCGTACCAAACGCCTACTACAGGCAGTGAGAATGGCAAAACTAGCGGACCACAATCCATTTCAATTGAATAAGACCCAAATTCGCTGAATAATCGTTCCATATCGGGGTTTGCTTGGAATCAGCAGACCCTGAGTCGTTTTGAGAAGGATAGTAAATGTGAGATAGATAACCACGAATCAGCAAATTAGTAGGCTATCATAAGACGAAAGTAAAAGTTCGATTCTACCTTTGGTTAAATTTTAGGTCTTGTGATCGCTTTTGCACTGCGTCCAGCGCAACAGTTTAGTGAGGTGGTTGCGGGGTCTTTCAAATTTACCAAGGGTCAACCCAGACAAGGCTTTGGGCTGCTGGCAGTATCAAATATCTTGTCTTGTGAATCTGAACCTTAGTTCCTCGTTAAGCTTTATCGATCGACATGACCATTTACGTCGGAAACCTGTCTTACCAAGCCACCGAAGAAGACTTGAGAACAGTATTTGCCGATTACGGCACCGTTAAGCGAGTTGTTTTACCTACAGATCGTGAAACTGGACGGATGCGTGGCTTTGCCTTTGTTGAAATGACAGATGAAGCCCAAGAAGATTCCGCCATTTCCGAGTTGGATGGTGCCGAGTGGATGGGGCGACAATTGAGAGTAAATAAAGCCAGACCCAAAGAAGATAACCGCAATGGTGTAAGAGGTAGTAGCAACCGCTTTTAGGTGTACAGTTGCTTGAGTTTGTAACGTCAAATAAACAGTAAACAACTTAGCAGCGGATACCCTCCCTCCCTAGAAGGAGAAACTATGGGTTTCCGCTCGCTTACTGTCTATTTGCCTAAACCAGCACCAGCCAATCTAATCTCCGAGGCAAATCCCTAAACCTCTGGCCGTTTTGACTAATGTGCCATTTGGGTCTACCGTGTGATAGTGGCCAATGGCTTCAGCAATGGGTACGCTGACAACCTGGCGGTTTTGCCAAGTTACCATGTGGTCATATTTTTCATTGGCAATTAAATCAACGGCTTCCACGCCAAAAGCCGACGCTACTAGACGATCAAGGGGGGATGGAACCCCTCCCCGTTGGGTATGTCCCAGCACGGTGACACGGGTTTCAGCACCACTACAGCTAGCAATGGTGTCCGCTAGATACTGACCGATACCACCGAGACGGCACTCACCAAAGCGATCCTTCCATTGCACGGTTTCACCCGTTTCCGTACACACGCTTCGGAAACCACAACCACGCTAAAGTTGTGGCCTTTCTCTTGTCGGTCTTTGACCTTACGGCAAATACTTTCTATTGTGTAAGGAATCTCGGGGATCAAAATTACATCTGCTCCCCCAGCAATCCCGGCACAAATCGCAATATGGCCAGCATCCCGGCCCATCACTTCCAAAATCATCACGCGATCATGACTAGCTGCCGTAAAATGCAAGCGGTCTAAGGCTTCAGTAGCAATATTTACCGCCGTATCAAACCCAATGGAGCGCTCAGTCATCCCTACATCATTGTCTATGGTTTTGGGAATGGCGACCAAATTCAACTTGCCTTGCTCGGTAATTTTGCGAAGAATGGCCAAGCTGCCATCTCCTCCAATACCAATCAGAGCGTCGAGTCCTAAAAGCCGATAGCCTTCAATAATATCTTCAGAGAGGTCGCGAAGCGTACCATCTTCCATCTGGTAAGCAAATGGATTGCCTTTGTTGGTTGTTCCCAACATAGTGCCACCTCGGGTGAGCCATCCGTCTACCTTGTCTGGGTCAAGCATCACGACTTGTGGGGGGCGACTCATTAAACCCTGAGTTGCTCGATAGATTCCCAATACTTCCCAGCCGTAGGTACAAGTAGCCCGGTGAGCCACAGCCCGAATCACTGCATTTAACCCAGCACAATCACCACCACTCGTGAGAATTCCAATCCGTTTATGTTCTCCCATAATGCCTCTTTAAGCTGTTAATGCGCTTCCAAACGTTGGACTTCAGGCATACTCCTCATCGTGATCTACAAGCCTGCTCACATCTATGACCCTATCTGCAACGCCATGCGGTTGTTCGCTGCTAATCTCTGGAGGAGACAACAGGCTCATTAACTCCAGCCCTAAGGTTTAGATCATCTACACTTCGCCTGACGAGGCGATAGCGCTTTCTTCGCGTCCGCTAAGGGCGATCGCAAATCGTAACAGTAACTTTGTAGTCAACGCCTGCCTTGAAATCCACACCTCTTACAGCAAATTTCCGCCTGTGTCGTTCGGTTCTCCCTACTCACGGTGCCATAAGTTCGCAATAAGCCAGAGGAATTTTATGAAGATTTCATGCCTATTTCTTGCGGTGATCTAAAGTTTCTTTAGTTCTTCTAAAGTTAGACGACGCATCCCCAATGCCTCCCTAAGATAGAAAGTAAAGGGGATAAGGCATTCAGCTTGACATGAGGCAGTTGGACAAGCAACTGACCTCTCGTTTTGAGTGTGTTACCCGGTAGAGAGGACGAAAATTATGGCAGATGCAGATCGGCCTTTAGCTCAAGAACATAGTCTGGATAGAGATTGTACAACGCTATCGCGTCATGCTTTGCAACAACTCCAGAGTTTTTCGGCAGAGGCGCAAGATCTCAGTGCGATCATGAATCGAATTGCCTTGGCAGCCAAGCTGATTTCTCGCCGCTTAAGCCGTGCCGGCTTAATGGAGGGAGCCTTGGGCTTTACGGGGAATGTCAACGTGCAGGGAGAATCCGTCAAAAAGATGGATGTCTATGCCAATGATGTATTTATCTCGGTGTTCAAGCAAAGTGGTCTCGTCTGTCGCTTAGCATCCGAGGAGATGGAAAAGCCCTATTACATTCCTGAAAACTGTCCGATTGGGCGTTATACCCTGCTGTATGACCCCATTGACGGCTCCTCGAATGTAGATATCAACTTAAATATTGGCTCAATTTTTTCGATTCGTAAGCAAGAAGGAAACGACTTAGACTGCGAAGCTTGCGATTTATTGCAAGACGGACACAAGCAAATTGCCGCCGGTTACGTCCTCTATGGGCCAAGCACGATGCTTGTGTATTCGATGGGCAAAGGGGTACATTCATTCACCCTCGACCCGAGCTTAGGCGAATTTATTCTGGCCAATGAAAATATTCGGGTGCCCGAACACGGCCCCATCTATAGTGTAAATACCGGTAACTTCTGGCAATGGGATGAACCTATTCGAGATTATATTCGCTACGTTCAAAGACATGAAGGATATACCGCCCGTTATAGTGGTGCGCTAGTAGGAGATTTTCATCGGATTTTAATGCAAGGAGGCGTCTTTTTGTATCCGGGTACGTTGAAGAAACCCGACGGAAAGTTGCGCTTACTTTATGAAACCGCTCCCCTGGCTTTTTTGATCGAGCAAGCTGGAGGCCGGGCGAGTACGGGAACTCAAGAGCTTTTAGATGTCATCCCTAACGCCCTTCATGCTCGCACTCCGTTAATTATCGGGAGTCAAGAAGATGTCGCCCTAGTTGAATCCTTTATTCAAGAAAAGGCGCGAGAGTCAGAAGAAGTTGTAACGGCTCGTTCTTAACATGGGTTGGGGGTTGTAAGCCGTTGGTGTTTGGGTCGGCCACTCACCAAAAATTTCTAACTCCCCTCACCCAAAACTGATCCAATCATTAGGAGATTTAGTAATGGCAGCAGTAGCCAAAAATCCGATTTTTCAAATTGAACAAAGTTATGGCCAGAGTATCTGGATGGATAATCTCAGCCGTACATTGATTGAGTCTGGTGAACTCAAGCAGATGATTGAAGATCGTGGCATTGTTGGAATCACGTCCAACCCCTCGATTTTTGAAAAAGCAATCATCGGCAATGCCATTTATGATGCTGATATCGAAGCTGGCATTCGTGCAGGTCAATCGGTAGAAGAGATTTATGAATCCTTAGTGTTTGAGGATATCCGCAATGCTTGTGATATCTTTAAGCCCGTCTACGAAGCGACTAACGGTTTAGACGGTTATGTGAGCATTGAAGTTCCGCCCAATATCGCTAACGATACTCAAAGCACGATCGCAGAAGCCCGACGGTATTACGAACAGATTGGTCGGGAGAACGTAATGATCAAAATTCCTGGAACCAAGATGGGCTTGCCGGCTGTTGAGCAAGTGATTGCTGATGGCATCAATGTGAATGTGACTTTGCTATTCTCAGTTGAAAGCTACGTGGAAACGGCTTGGGCTTATATCCGGGGTCTAGAAAAGCGAGCTGCCGAAGGCAAAGATATCAGTAACATTGCCTCAGTAGCTAGTTTCTTCCTCAGTCGGATCGATAGCAATATTGATGACCGCATTGATGAAAAACTGGCAGCCGGTATGGATCGCATCGAGAAGAAGGCTAAACTGGAAAACATTAAAGGCAAAGTGGCGATCGCCAATGCCAAAGTTGCCTATCAGAAGTACAAAGAGATTATTTCCAGCGATCGTTGGCAAGCGCTAGCACAAAAAGGCGCAAAAGTCCAGCGATTGCTATGGGCGAGTACCAGCACCAAGAACCCCGAATACAGCGACGTGATGTATGTCGATGAGCTCATCGGTTCAGATACAGTCAATACGCTGCCGCCCAACACAATTGAAGCTTGTGCTGACCACTGTTCCCCAGGAAGTCGGATTGAAACGGGTGTAGAAGAAGCCTATCAATTAATTGAAAGCCTCAAAGACCCCGATATCAATATCGATATCACCGAAGTGATGGACGAACTCCTCGAAGAAGGCATCGACAAATTTATCAAGCCTTTTGAGTCCTTAATGGCCTCTCTACAGGATAAAGTCCAAAAACTAGCAACAACAGTTTAATCCATCCTGTTCGCACGACAACTTCTCTGTTTTTGAGGGAGGGTTGTCGTGTACCTAGCACAATACCTGTTCTCTGATTTTTCCTATTGTCGTTCAGAACTTACGTATTCAATCCCTCCAAACCCCATTATCCTCCTCAGTAAAGCACCGATCCCGAGCCAGGTATGCTGTCGATCCCGGTTTCCTTAAACCATTAGACCTCTAAAAGAGCAATAGTTAGGACGGGTTCTTGGGTTCATCCCCCAAAAGTCATTTTTTCTGGTGGAGTAGGCGTTGGAGCCTACCCAAAAAGCAAAAAAAGACCCTAGTACAGGGGCTAAAATACCTGCAATTGTAGTCAGGGTGCGTAAGTTCTATTCAATTCCTATTCACTGAACTTGAAACAGCTATGGTGACTTTATTAGAAAATCCCCTGCGCGTTGGCTTGCAGCAGGAACGAACCCCCGAACCCGCGATTCTCGTTATTTTTGGGGCATCGGGGGATTTAACCCAGCGCAAGCTGGTTCCAGCAATTTACAATTTGAAACGCCAGCGACGGATGCCACCAGAAATCACAATTGTGGGTGTGGCACGTCGGGACTGGAGTCATGATTACTTCCGGGAACAGATGCGTGAGGGAGTCGAGCAATTTTCCGAGGGGTTAGGGTCCGAGGAAATGTGGAAAGACTTTGCCCAAGGGTTGTACTACTGTTCTGGAGACATCGACAAGCCAGAAAGCTACCAGAAGTTGAAAGCGTTTTTGAGTGAACTCGATGGCAAGCGCGGAACCCGAGGCAACCGAGTCTTCTACCTGTCTGTTGCCCCTCGGTTCTTCCCCGAAGCCATTCGGCAGCTTGGAGGTGCGGGGATGCTGGCCGATCCTATTAAGCATCGGTTAGTGATTGAAAAACCCTTTGGTCGCGATTTGAGTTCAGCCCAAATTCTCAACCGAGTGGTGCAGCAAGTCTGCAAAGAACAGCAAGTTTACCGTATCGACCACTACTTAGGTAAAGAAACGGTTCAAAATTTATTGGTGTTCCGTTTTGCCAACGCCATTTTTGAGCCATTGTGGAATCGCCAGTTTATTGACCATGTGCAGATTACAGTGGCTGAAACCGTAGGCGTTGAAGACCGAGCAGGTTACTTTGAAACATCCGGTGCATTGCGGGATATGGTGCAAAATCACTTGATGCAGGTGTTTTGCCTGACGGCTATGGAGCCACCCAATTCCCTGGATGCCGACAGTATCCGCACGGAGAAAGTGAAAGTTCTCCAATCTACACACTTGGCAGACATCACAAATTTAGAGCATTCAGCCATACGGGGACAGTATTCTGCTGGGTGGATGAAAGGTGATCGGGTTCCGGGTTATCGGGAAGAACCTGGCGTTGACCCCAATTCCACCACTCCCACTTATGTGGCCATGAAACTGATGATCGATAACTGGCGCTGGCAAGGAGTTCCCTTCTACCTGCGAACCGGCAAGCGACTCCCCAAAAAGGTGAGCGAAATTGCCATTCAGTTTCGGGATGTTCCTCTGTTAATTTTCCAATCGGCTGCCCAGCAGGCCAATCCGAATGCTTTAGCATTACGGATTCAACCGAATGAAGGTATTTCCCTACGGTTTGAGGCCAAAATGCCAGGGCCAGAGTTGCGGACTCGCACAGTGGATATGGACTTTAGTTATGGCTCTTCGTTTGGGATGTCAACCTCCGATGCTTATGATCGCCTATTACTCGACTGTATGTTAGGAGATCAGACGCTCTTTACCCGTGCCGACGAAGTGGAAGAAGCTTGGCGAGTGGTGACGCCAGCCTTGGCCGCCTGGGAGGCCCCAGCGAACCCCGCCTCTATTCCCCAGTACGAAGCAGGTACTTGGGAACCCACTGAAGCCGAACAATTGCTCGAACGCGATGGTCGTCGTTGGCGCAGATTGTAGGTGAATGCAAGCGGGTACACTCTGACTTTTTGTTAGTGGTTTATTGTTGAGTTATGAGACATCGTGACCTAGCTAACAACAGAACCGCTAACAAGCCGTCAACAATTAGGTGAACAACGGCTAATAATTAATAACTAGCAACTGGGTAAGTGATATGGCTACACAATCTCCTCCGCTTGTCTCCTTACAGCAACCTAAAGATGTTTCCATTACGGAAATTGAGGCAGAACTTCGTCAAATTTGGCAAAGCTATGGGGCTGCTGGAGAAAATAGTGATTTTCCCTCAGCGATTCGAGCAACAACGTTTAGCTTGATTGTCTACGAACCGGAAGAAACCCAACAGTTACTCGCGGCTTTGGGCTATTACACTGGGCCAATTGATGGAATTATTGGGCCGCGCATGGTTGCGGCTCTCAAGGCAGCTCAAAAAGTGTACGGGTTAGCCCGGACAGGCATTGCCGATGAAATGACCAAGGCCAAGCTGCGTGAGGAATATAGCGACCGGCTTGAAAATGGTTCGCAAAGCAGCGCCACCCATGCTGATCGGTTACAGTATTCCCCGGACTTAGAAGGTTCAGGCATTGCCGATGCGATCGCGGCAGCGAACCCTTGCCGAATTATCGCCCTTTGTCCGATCGCTGGCACAGATGAAGGCGTGACGGCTCAGGTTTCTGCCTCTTGTCCCGTGCAAAAGCATGGCCAAAGTACACTAGTTTGCTGCGAATATATTACTTTACGCGGGACGGCAACGGCTCTAGAACGTAATGCCGGCATGATATCCGGGCTCGTCATTGGTGAGTTGCCTACGTTTTTGTGGTGGAAGGGAACCCCTGACTCGGATTATGGCTTATTTAAGCGACTGGCAGGCTTGAGCAATAGTGTGATTGTTGACTCCAACTCCTTCAACAATGCAGAAGTTGAACTATTACAAGTCCATGACTTGATGACTCAAGGCATTGCCCTGGCTGACCTCAACTGGCGGCGACTGGCCGCTTGGCAAGAGTTGACAGCCGAGGCATTTGACCCCCCAGAACGTCGTGCAGCACTCAGCGAAGTTGACCAAGTAACGATTGATTATGAAAAGGGCAATCAGGCTCAGGCTCTGATGTTCCTGGGTTGGTTAGCTTCTCGATTGAAGTGGCATCCTGTCTCTTATGAGAAAGAGGGCGGTGATTACGATATCCGCCGTGTTCGTTTCACCTCTAGTTCGGGACACACGATTGAAGCGGAATTGGCTGGTATTCCCGTGGCTGATGTGGGAGAAGTGGCGGGTGATTTGATCAGTTTACGCTTGGGTTCGACGAACCTCCAGGCAGACTGCTGCACCGTGTTGTGTTCGGAAACAATGGGTTGTATGCGGATGGAAGCCGGTGGAGGTGCTCAATCTTGCCGCATTCAGCAGGTAACACCTTTATTTGACCAAAAAACTGAACAGTTGTTAAGTCAGCAATTACAACGTTGGGGTCGTGAGGTATTGTTTGAAGAAAGCTTGGGCGTGACGGCTGAGATTCTGAAATTAAGGAAGAAGTAGTGGTTGGTTGTTTGTTGTTTGTTGTTTGTTGTTTGAAAATAACTAGTGTCAACAACTAATAACTAATAACTAATAACTAATAGTAATTACTATGGCTTTAGTCATCGCTGGGGAACGCAGTGGGGTGGGTAAGACAACAGTCACGCTCGCCCTGCTGTCATTTTTGGCCCAGAAGCAGCAAATTATTCAATCATTTAAGGTTGGCCCGGATTACATCGATCCGATGTTTCATCAACGGGTAACGGGGCGTCCTTGTCGGAATTTAGACCCAGTGCTGACTTCGGAAGATTATGTACAAGTTTGTTTTAATCGTCACGTTCAGGGAGTCGATTATGCTCTTGTAGAAGGGGTGATGGGCTTGTTTGATGGGGCGTCTGGACAGAATGATTGGGCGAGTACGGCTCATATCGCCAAGTTATTGCAATTACCTGTATTATTGGTGTTGGATTGCAGCCGATTGTCGCGATCGGTGGCGGCGATCGCCCACGGTTATCGCGCCTTTGACCCTAAAATTAACCTAGCCGGTGTGGTTTTGAATCGAGTGGGGAGCGATCGCCATTTGCAACTGTTGCAAGATGCCTTGGAACCCTTGCAACTTCCCATCCTGGGAGTGTTACGGCGTCAAGATGCCATTACCATTCCTAACCGGCATCTAGGTTTAGTCCCTACGGCCGAGATGGCTCAATTCGATGCTTTGATTGAGCAACTGACTCATCTTGCACAAACCTACTTTGACTGGCAACGCTTGTTGCCATTGTTAGAAATTCCCCACACCCCACACCCCACACCCCACACCCCACATCCAACTCCCGATTCCCAACTCCCTGTCAAAATAGCCATTGCCCGCGATCGCGCTTTTAGTTTCTACTACCCCGACAATCTCGATATTTTGGAGGAACTTGGTGCTGAGTTAGTGCCTTGGAGTCCCCTCACTGACACGGCTTTGCCTCAAGATATACAGGGATTGTACTTTGGGGGCGGTTTTCCCGAAGTTTTTGCTCGAGAACTCGCTGAAAATACCCTTGCTCGTGAAGCTGTACGCAAAGTAATTCTTCAGGGAATGCCAACCTATGCAGAATGTGGGGGACTGATGTATTTATGCGAAAAAATTACCGATTTTGAGGGACAATCTTGGCCGATGGTGGGAGTATTGCCGACTACAACTGTCATGGGTAAGCGCCTCACGGTAGGCTATCGGCAGGCAAAGGTTTTACAAGAGAGTCCAATACTCAAAGCTGAGACACTGGTGTGGGGACATGAATTTCATCATTCCCAACTGACAGCCATGCCTGATCAACCCTTATTTGAGGTACGGGGATATAACCAAGGCAAGGCAATGATTGAAGGCTGGCAACTGCATCAACTCCATGCGTCTTACGTCCATCTGCATTGGGGGGGGCGTCCGGAGATTCCTACTCAGTTTCTGCAACGCTGTCGGCAGTTTAATAATGAGTTGAATAGTGACTGATTTTTGATTTTTGATTTCCGCCTAGTGCTACTAAGGTATTTTGGAGGATAGTCCTCTGAAATTGTTGTTAAAAATTATCAAATGGGAGTTGAAATCCTCTGGAGTCCAGAGCCAATTATTGCAGTTCAGCGCTTCTTTGGTGCAAGCTGGAATCGGTTTTTTGAGACGCTTTCACTACTAGGAACGGCTAAAGCGATTGCAATAGTCTTTGCTTTAGTATTCTGGATTTGGGGGCGACGGTTGGCCTATGGCTTACTCGGTGCGGTGTTGCTAGGAACATTGACAGATGTGTTAGTTTGGTCAGTTTTTCCCCTGCCACGCCCTGACCATCCTGAGATTATTATTCGTTCTAAACCGGGAGTGCCGACATTTCCGAGTGGACACACTATGACGGCAACAACCTTATGGGGGACACTGGCGGCATTTGGTCGCATTCCCATAGTCGCTGCGATTGCCATTATCCCAGGAGTGATGCTAGCCCGCTTATATTTGGGTGTACATTATTTAGCGGATTTGCTGGGGGGTGTAGTCATTGGAGTGCTGTTAGTGATTATCTATCAGCGTTTATGGCCGATTATTTTGCAGTGGTTCTCTGGACGCCCTTTTCGATTCTTTCTCATCCTCGGGCTTAGTTTACCTATTGCTGTATTTCCCTTCACTAATTTCTCGCCTAGAGGTTGGGAAGTTTTTGGTGCTGCTTTGGGTGTGGGAATTGGAATGCCGCTTGAATATTGGTATGTTCATTACTCCCCGGCCAAAATTTCGCTAGGAAAGCAAGTGCTGAAACTAGTCACCGGTTTGGGAGGACTTGCTGTGATTGTAGTAATACCTCGCTTTCTAGGCGGTAGTCAGTTGATGCTGAAAACTGTAACATTTACCCTCGTTTCGTTTTGGATTGTGTTTCTAGCACCTGCGCTGTTTGCATCTATGGGGCTAAGCAATTCAAAATTCAAAATTCAAAATTCAAAATGATGAAATCCCTTGGTCACAAGGCTTTTTTCAACGGACACAATACAATATGTAAGTGTAATAGTTTATCAATTATCAAACAGTTCTGGTACTGGTTATGAAGCCACAGATTTTGCCATGTAAATGTCTGGTTTCCCCAATCCATTAGCATCTGGCATCACTCCCACAATCACAAAACCGCATTTCTGGTAAAACTCGTAAGGGTGATTTTTGAGGTTTTTAATTTTGGCAATATGCTCAAAAACATTGGGATAAAGATTAATACCTGAAAGTGTGGTCATATTATTTTCATCATCCGTTCCTACCCAAAGCGTTAATCCACCCCGTTTCCTTACTTGTGCTTCTAAATCTGCAATCAGTGCCTTTCCAATTCCCTTTCTCTGAGAGTCAGAACGTACCACCAAAGGATGCAATTCCCATACTTTTCCCTCGTAAGTTTTAATACCACCAATCCATCCTAAAACTGCACCTATCTCATCTACAGCAATGCGGCTGATTCGTTCTTCTCCCAACGATTCTTGTACTTCTTCTAAGGCACTTTCTAAATCAGGCCAAGCATCTGGCCAGTGTTCTTGAAATTCTTCAACAAGTAACAAGGCTGCCTGCTGAATTGCATCTTGATTATCAGAAGACAAGTCAATAAGTTGCATCATACTATTGATTCATTCTAATCTGAAAATAGGCGTCAGGAGTCAGGAGTCAGGAGTCAGAAGTCAGGGGTCAGGAGTCAGAATAGAAAATTTTCATTCTTTCTTTGTGTACTATCACGCATGGTGTCTGGCTTGTAAAAGCAATTTGGAGAGAATCCCAGCAATATTCCAAGCATCATCATCGCCTCGGTGATGAGTGCCTTCAAGGGGAAGATTCAACAATTCTAAAGCTTGTGGCATACCTAATTCATTTGGTAAAGCATAAATAATCGCTAAAAGGCTTTTAACATTAATATGCCGATTGCTAAATGGGTAAGTAATTGCAGAAGATTGACATTGCCTTTCAAATTGCTTGCGGTCATAATCTCCGTAACTCGCCCAAATTCTCTCTTTAGATAAATATTTTTTCCTAAGAATAGAACAAGCTTCTTTAAACGCTACCCCACCCTCAACTTGTTTTTGAGTTAATGTAGTCAGTTGTGTACAAAATTCACTGACTTGAGAGCGTTCAGGCTGCATTAAAATACTTTCTTTTTCCAAGCGCTCTCCTGAAGCAATATCAAGAGGACAAATACCAATTTCAATGATTTCATTAACTTGTCCTCCGGGAATAGTTCCTTCCCAACAAGTGGCTTCAATATCAATCACAAGAATTTGGTCAAGTTTGATAGCCACACTATTCTCCTATCGAGTTACCCAATATTGATTAATATTCTTTTAAGCTGCAATACCATTTAGGTTTATAGCAAAAGGCAGAGGGCAGAGAGATTTTATGTTTATTACTGCTACATGGTTATTTCAGTCGCTAAATCTGTCCTAACCTTTATGGCGATAGCTATAACTATGACACAAATTGCCTTGATCGGTAAGGGCGGGTTTTGCATGGAAGTTATCGGTGTTTCCCTAAAATTAATCCCTAAACCCGCCCCTACATACTTATCAAAACTAGTACGATAGAACCCTAGTTAATTCGGCTGCTTCGAGTAAATGTTGATGGACAGAGGAAGATGTAGCCATTATTAATCCAGGGCGTTCATAGTTTTCACATTCATAGAGAGGTGGTGGCGGCGAACCCTCAAAAGTTGTGACAATACAACCGGCTTTTTGTGCCAAAAAGGCTAAGGCAGCACCGTCAAGAAATTTACTTTCTCGGATGACGGCACCGGCTAAATCCCCCTTTAATATGCCATTGATACTTGGGATTTGTATCTCCTTAGAGTAGGACGTAGCAAAGTTGAGGACTTTGTAGTGTTCGTTCAGTTTTGGGGCTAGTGCATCCATCCCCCATCCAAGTAAGATTGTTGGACTCGTTTGTGCTACTCGTAAGGGAGAACAATCATCCAATTTCTGCTCTAGAGTTCCCTGAAAAGCCCCTTGGCCTCGTAGGGCATAGTAGTAAGTGTTCTCTCCTGGAGAAATGGCGATTACTGCTTCATATTCATCGCAATTGAGGACACTTAAAATGATTTGATAATTGGAGTGTCCATCCAGATAAAATTGCGTTCCATCAATCGGATCGAGGGTGATGAGATAATCATCTTTAGTCCCCAAATCAATTGCCCGAAAATACTTAGTATTATACGATTGGTCGTACTCTTCCCCATAAAAGCGAAGATTGGGGAATGTACCGAGAAGTGCCACTTCCACGAGTGTTTGAATGGAAAGATCGGCATCACTCAGCGCTGCAGCAAAGAAACTTTCTTGTTCCTCTTTATGAGGACGGGCAATAATCTGAGTCTGGATTTGTTGGGCATAGGCTGCCGCAACTTTAAGATGAGGTAATAGCGTTTCTAGAATCAGGCGAGGGCTTGGTGTTTGTAACATTTGAATCAACTCTGACAATGGGTTGCAACCAATGTCTACTCTTACCAGAGAAGTGATTCTCGTGCTAGTGTAAACCATCACCTAGCACTCATTGAAGCCATCCTTTAGCCTCATGAGATGTCTAAGGATTGGCGACTTCAAAGGTATTACATTGTTCCGGATTGCCTGTCTGAATACCTCGCTTAAACCAGCGAACTCGCTGCGCTGAACTCCCGTGTGTAAAGGCTTCCGGGACTACATACCCTTGTGAACGACGTTGCAAGCGATCATCTCCAATACTGCTAGCTGCATTCAGCGCTTCTTCCACGTCACCTTGTTCCAGAATCTGCCGAGAACGATCGGCATGATGCGCCCAGATACCTGCAAAACAGTCTGCCTGTAATTCTAGCCGCACTGAAAGTTGATTGGCTTCTCCTTGACGCACTCGACGCTGCATGGCACGCACCCGATCCGAAATGCCGAGTTGATTTTGAACATGGTGTCCAACCTCATGAGCAATGACATAGGCTTGAGCAAAGTCTCCTGGTGCCTGATGCCGAGTCTTCAAATCTTCATAAAAGCTTAAGTCAATGTAGACCTTTTGATCGGCGGGACAATAAAACGGGCCAACTGCCGATCGCGCAAAACCACAAGCAGACTCTACCGCACCTGAATAAAGAACTAACGTCGGTTCAACGTAGTTTTCTCCATTTTGCCGAAACAGCTTGTTCCACGTATCTTCGGTATCCGCTAGAACCACTGAAACGAAATCCGCCATCCGATCCTCTTCTGGAGGGCGTCGGGATTGGGGAGATTCAGTGCGGGGGCGATCGCTGGGTGCTTCTTCCTGCTCCCAAATTACACTCGGGTCGCCTCCCAAAAGAGCAATAATCAAAGATAAAACGATTGCCCCAAGGCCACCCCCTACTACAGGGCCAGAAATCCGACTTCCACGTCTATCCTCAACATTATTGCTTCTACGACCAAATTCCCACCGCATAATTGATAATCTCCTACTCAACCTGACACAAATGAGTAGAGTGCACAGACACGCCGTGTCTTGACGTCAGACATTGCACCCCAGTTACAATTTCCCGAATCCATCCAAATTATTAATGATGAGATTGATCACAACCTCTGCCTGAGGGATAAGCGCTGATTTATAGCTAGTCTTACTTAAGGAAGGGTAGTTAAAATTCAAGTTCCTAAAATTTATGTAAGAAAGTAGAGGAGCAAGTTCTCTCAAGAGCCATTTGGATAGATTTTCCGACAGCAAGTGCTAATAATGGAGGCACCGCATTACCCACTTGTCGATATTGTGCTGTTGATGTGCCTAAAAACTTATACCAATCTGGAAATGACTGAAGACGGGCGGCTTCTCTAACTGTTATATGTCGCGGAAAATAGGGATGAATATGTGGTCTACCTCCCCCAGCTTTTGAACCTACTAATACTGTTCTTGAAGGCTTTTCAGGATGAATTCTATCGGTATGATCGACCTTATCTCTGCCACCTGGAGGTATTTGTTTATAGCGGTTACGAACTCTTTCCCCATGAGTGCGAATGTTCTGATTGGGTAAACCCTCAACCTGTTCTAATGCTTGCTTTGCAGGTATCCATTCAGGAAGATTTTGCTTAGGCAAATCTAGATTAGATGGTTGGCGATACAAGGGCGGAGGAAATGTAAAAGTTGTCGATTGACGAAAACCTACAACAAAAACTCTTTTTCTAATCTGTGGAACTCCATAATCGGCTGCGTTGAGGATATCTGTATATAGGTTGTAGCCTGTTTCAGTTTTAAAATAGGAGTAAAGCCTATTCCAATCTTCACCTTGATTGAGGCTCAAAAGTCCAGGGACATTTTCAAAAATAAATGCATCAGGTTTAAGTTCATTGATAATCCGAATATAATCAAAAACAAGTTGTCCACGTAGGTCAGAAAATGATGTCCTTTTTCCTAAAATACTAAAGGCTTGGCAGGGAGGTCCTCCAGCTAAGAGGCTAATCGTTTCAGATTTGATTCGTTCTTTAATTTCCTGGCCTGAGATATTTCTAATATCTTTGGCTTGAGTTATACAATCCGGGAAGTTGTGAGCAATCGTATCGCAGTAGGATTGAACTTCATCATTGGCATACTTAAAGTTAAACCCTGCAAATGATAAACCTAAATCTAACCCTCCTCCCCCTGAGAATAGAGAAACGGCAATCAGTTTTTCACGGGAAGACGGCAAGCTTAAAGCCTTTAAACGATTGAGATAGGAATTTGCCAAGGTTCTATTGATGACATTTTATCTGCACTACACCGACTTGCTACGGCATTGAGAGGCACAGACATCCACCTTTAGCCGTGCGATCGCCTATCCTAACCTATGCCGAAAACTCGTAGCCATATTGACGAGTAACGAAATTTTGCCGTATTCTACCTTAAATCAAAACGCGATCGCATTTCATTAGATAATACTACTTAAGAACTGATAAATCTGGAGCGACTAATGGGCGTGTCTCTAATTTTGGCGATTTTGGCAATAGTTGGCGTAGGTTTAACCTACTGGTTTTTACAACAAGAAATTGAAAACCAAAAGCAACAAACCCGCAAGAAACTAGAAGAATTAGAACATATACATGATTCTCGAATTCAGGAAATCATAGAATCGGTTCAAGGGAGTTATCAAACGCAGTTGAAACAAGCAACTGAAGATTTAAAGCAGCAAGTTGAAACTTATTTAGAAGAATATAAACTATCTTTAGAAAATAGCAATCAAACTCAGCTAGAAAATGGAACTGAGGCGTTAAAACAACAAATTGAATCTCAATTACAATCCGCTATTTTAGCATTAAAAGATAACTATCAAACCCATTTCAATCAAAGGACAGAGAAACTCAAAAGAGATTACGATACTCAATTACAAGAAGCTATTAATTTTTTACAGGAAGGGTATGAAAATCAAGCTACAACAACATTAGATACAAGTACTGATGGGAGTACAGTAGAGTTAGAAGATAATCATGGTCAAGAGATTCTAGAACAGTCCCCGGCAGAATTTCAATCACTCCCTTCAGTAACCGAGTCTGAACTCTCATCCGCACCTCCAGAACCCTCTTTAGTTAATACAAATCCCAGTGTCGCTCCTACTACAATCACCCAAGCCCAAACGTTAGCTCAAAATTTAATAAAACTAGGAAATTCAGGGCAAGTTGCTTACATTCCTAAGCTAACTGAATTTATGAATCATCCTAATAGCCAGATTCGTGAATCTGTTGCCTCTGCACTAGGCTCAATTGCAGCTTCTCAAGGTGCAAAATCAGAAATACAACGAGCAATTCCTTTATTAGGTAAATTAAGTCGAGATTCAGATTCTTTAGTGCGTCAGTCTGCGATTAAAGCTTTAGGTCATATTAAATCTGAAAAAGTAATTCCTTTACTGAGTTTGGCCTTACGGGATTCAAATCGTAGTGTGGTACAAGCTGCTAGTGCTGCTCTGAATAAATTTAAGTTTTATCCCATCAATCAAAAGCCACAATCTGCCCCTAAATCTCATCTTAAAAAACCTAAGTATTAGTTTTTTCTCTCATTGTTTTACTCAAAAAGACTAACAATCCAAATCGCAGCAACAGTCACAAAGAAAACTCCGCAAAATCCTAATAAAGCAGCACTTTTCCACGTCAATCCAAAGCCAAAGACAAAATGGGAAAGTACGCCTCCTAAACCTCCTATCATTAAACCAAGTAATAATCCTAAAACCAGGGATAGGGCAAGGGTTTCCTGATATTTTTTCGTTTGTTTTTTGCGAAGTCTATCTGTATTGAGCTTGCGACTCAGTTTCGTATCAATCTGGTTTCGGGCTCGGGTTCCCCGTTCTTTTACTTCTCGTTCTTTGGTATAGCAAACTTTATGGGCATACACAGTTTCTAAAACTAAACCATCTAAAAATTGACGCTGTACTTCTTTGACTGCAACTTCTAAACGGGTATTAGCAGGAAAACCGCAATAGCAACAAGTTGCAAAAGAAGGACTTTCTAACTTTGTCGAAATCTGATGTCCACAGTTAGGGCAATTTATAGAACTACTCGTCTCAAACTCAATCGGATGCCTACAGGTAGGACAACTTGTTCTGGAACGTCCAACTCTAACTTGACTTACTTGTTTATAGCAAGTAGGGTGAAAGTATCTTACGATACTCGGTTGACTCGTTTCACCATAATCTTTAACGGTTTTAATCGCTTCTGATCGTTTCACGACTTGACAACAAACCGCACATTTCACCCCAAAAGGATATGGAGTTTGGCAACGGGGACATTCACACGCCTGGGAACTGATGATTCCGCCACATTCTATACAGTGCAATAGAGTAGCCATAGTTGCTTATTCCTGATAGTTTGTTTGATAAAAAATGGTTCCTTGAAGAGTGGTAAAGCCTTATTAGCAGTTTTGTTTATAACCATTTCCCTCCTCTAAAACGCCACCGAGGAAACAAAATCCGCATGAGGGTATGAGAGGCTATATAAACGCTCAGCCATATTAGACTGTAGTGGATGATAAATTCATTTAGAGGTAGTTCTCTAGAAACATTAGGTAAGCCAAATAGCTTCACAATACAGGCAATAAAAATAGCTTCCCACACGCCCGCAAAGAGTTGCAAAACTCCTGGCCAATCTCGATCCCAACGCGATTTTTGCAGGGAATTGTAGAGGACATCCCACAATAAACCCAATAATGCTACGTACACTAATATCCAAAAAAATACCGCGCTAGCGCCAGAACCAATAATGCCTAAAGCGAAAGGCAACGTTATTAAAACACCCACTGTAGAAAGTAGGAATAAACGAGTTTGCCAACGACCAAGTAGTGTAGGAGTCATAAAAGTGCTCGCCTTCAAAACTCAGATTTTCAATCAATGCATTAGGGAGATTGATTGGCAACCCACTTAAACCATTCCACTAAGGAACGGAGGAAATGCAATGGCTTAATTCCAGGTGCTTTTGTAGACGCGATCGCATCCACTGCCCTTAATGCTGCATACTGCAACCCCAAAAAACTATCCACCGCCGCATAAGAACCGCCTAAAGTAATTGCACCCGATGCATACAGACGCGATCGCGCACCCCGCATTTCTACTAATTCAAATTCATTACTGACTGTTAAACGCCCTAAAGGATTAAGCGGTAATTGATAATGTTTGATCAGGTCGTTAAGAAGAGGACTAGCTGTAACAGTAGCATCTAGCCCCGTAGCATCAATAATAAAGTCAGCTTCTAAACGAATTTGCCCCTTAAAATTCTTTTCTTGAATATAAGTGATAACGCCACTGGGCTCGCGCTCAACCCGTTCCACTTCCCCAAACTCAATTTTGTACCAACCTAACCGCAGTCCTTCTGCAACGATGTGCCTCCAGTCACGACGTGCGGCAGTCGTTGTTCCTCCCCAATCCGCCAGTAAACGCTGTCGTTCATCGGGTTTGGCATTTTCTAGTATCTCCCGCAGTTCGCCCCCCCAACAAGCTTTGGGCCAGTTAAACGGTTGAAATTCATAATGATTTTCCACGGGGCGTTGAGCAGTGCCAAATTTGTTACCTTGGGGTTTAGGCGATCGCATTAAATGCACTAACCGAATCTGCTGGTTACGATGCCTGGCTTCATACACTCGCTGCACAATCCGGGAAGCAACAATCCCTCGCCCCCGTATCAGTACCGTACCCCCATACTGCTCTAAATGCTGATAAACATGGTTATGGGGTTCGTAAGCATTCACCACCGACTTAAAATCCAGGGTTTTCTCTCGATACGCCTGTAAATCGGGCAGAAATTTAATCGCCGGATAACCCGTTGCTAAGTGAAGATAGCGAACAATCAGAAAAGCATGGTTACGCTGTCCGGTGGTAGTGCAGGAATAGGCGATCGCATAGCGTCCATCTGTCGTTTTACGAATCGCACGAACACTACCATATCGAAACATTGTCTCCCAACCAATCCGCTTTGCTTCGCGATCGAGGGAAGCAAATACATTTTTTGCACGAGGCGTATAAGTTTGAGCAAATGTCGGTTCTGCAAAAACCTGCCATAAATAGCCCCACGCTACCCCCAACTTTCCCCGAACTGCATCATGCCATGCCTCTCGCAGCGCATAACTGGGGCACCCCCAAATATTATCCGGGCAAGAATCCGAATTTGAGCGCAACCTTTCGTGTAAAGGAATTTGGGAATTTAAGCAAAGTTGCTGATAACGGCTATAGGGTTGGGGATCGAGCCCTAATACCACAATCTGAGCCGTTTTAACCCCACAAATTCTCAACAAATCCACCCAAATAAAGCTACCCAACCCTGCCCCAACTGCCCCATAATCCACTTCATCCACGGGTAATCCTGTCGCCTGAAGGTCGGGTACTGCCACTTCTTGCGCCTGAAACACAGGCGGGGGAAAAATTCCGCGTGAGGTGGCAACACCTTGTACCCCAATCGGTAATGATGGAGGTGGGCTAGGGTCGGGTAATCCGGTATTGGGATTAAAGACAATCTGCGAATTTCTGCTAGGAGAAACCTGTGTTTTTGCACCAAAACGAACAGTAATTTGATACGGCCCAATTTGCAGCGAATCCCCATTAGCCAGAACCGTACCCTTGTTCGCCCCAACTGGGTTGCCATGCAAAAAAGTACCATTACTACTGTTTTGGTCGATGACTTTTAACCCACCACTATCCGTATCAATTAGGGCATGAAAACGAGAAACTTCTAGACTATTGAGTACCATCCGGGAGACAGGACGCCCTAGAATTTGAGCAGGCATCCCGTTAAAATCGCGCCCCAGTGCAATCGGAATACTCAGCGTGGGTTCTCGCCTCTCGCCTGTCGCTGGATCATCCCAACTTAACTGAATTCGCAAAGGGGCAGAATTCATCGTTTATCCCTAATTACTCGGCGAAATTAAAACACTTGCGGCCGCCGCTAAAGAGGTGCCACACCACTGACAACCCCAATCAATCTGCTCATAGGGCGAAATTCGATGACAATGAGGACATTCCAATCCATAGGTGGCAACATCGGGTATTGCTTGATGAGTAACCGACGGGGATTGGGGGGGAAGGATAATCGTTTGCGGGATAGGGCTACTGTAAGGATGAAGACAAACCTTAACCACTTTCAGTTCAAGTTGCCCTAAATAAATGATACTGCCCTGATTTAAGGGTACTTCCCCGGTCACGATTTGTCGGTCATCCACTACGGGAGGATTGCTGTAACGGAGGTTACGCAAAACAAATGATTGAGTTGAAGGGTTAAAGCCAATTTCAATATGCAACCCCGATACAGTCGGGTCGCTCAAAATGATATCGCACCGTGTCGGGTCACGACCAATCCGCACCGTACCTGAATATTGACCCGGTTGTTGATCATGTATAGTTTCTTGTCTAATCTGACCTGCTTCTTGCCACTCTAGCGTTATTTCATGCATAGCCCTGAAATTTGAACTATATAGTAAGGACTTCAGTAGATAACCCGTAAATTCCTATTACGATTGTGGCTAGTCAAACCCTAGGTTGACCATTGTATGGAATGGAATGTAATGTCAGTAGACCGAAAAGTTTTGCGATCGCGCTTGCTAGGGTCTAGATTCACCCAACTCCACTGCACCTAACGCTTTCAGGGTTTCTTTCTGTGCTGCCGTTAAACCTGTAGCGCCAGTGATATTTGTACCTTCATAAGGACGGGGTGTTTTCAGTGTTTTTAAATAGCAGCCGGTTGAGGTATCCCAAAGTTTAATGGTCTCATCTTGACCTCCACTGACCAAGCTTTGGCCATCCGGACTGAAGACAACCGACCAAACGCGATCGCGATGTCCTCGTAGAATATTAAGACATTGACCCGTCCTGACATCCCACAACCTGATCGTATGGTCATCACTAGCACTGGCTAGGGTTTTACCTTGAGGATGGAAGGCAATTGACCAAATCCCGTTGGTATGACCGTGGAGAGTTTTCGTACATTGACCTGTACGAACATCCCACAACTTTATCGTGTAGTCATCACTGCCAGTAGCGAGAATTTTACCATCAGGACTGAACGCCACTGACAAAACCCAATTGGTATGACCATCAAACGTTCTCAAAACTTGTCCTGTGCTAACATCCCACAACATTACCGTATCACCACCACTGGCCAGGGTCTTACCTTGAGGGCTGAAAGCAACAGATAATATCCAACAAGTATGTCCTTGCAATGTTTTTAGGCATTGCCCGGTGCGAACATCCCACAACTTTATTGTGTGGTCATCACTGCCACTAGCAAGAGTTTGACCATCAGGACTGAAAGCTATCGACCAAATCCAATTGGTGTGTCCCTGAAATGTTCTTAAAACTTGTCCTGTATCAACATTCCATAACTTCACTACCTCACTACCACAACTGGCTAAGGTCTTACCTTGAGGACTGAAAGCGACTGATAATACCCAACTCGTATGTCCCTGCAATGTTTTCAGGCATCTACCCGTGCGGATATCCCACAACTTTACCGTATTGTCAGCGCTACCATTGCCCAATATCTCTCCATTGGGACTGAAGGCCAGTGACCGAACTCGATTAGTATATCCTTGCAAGGTTCTTAGGCATTGACCTGTGTGAACACTCCAAAGTTTTACAGTTTGGTCAACACTACCGCTAGCAAGGATTTGACCTTGAGGACTGAAGGCAACTGACCAAACTCGATTAATGTGTCCTGGCAAAGTTGTGAGACACTCACCCGTATTGATATCCCATAATTTAACAGTGGCATCATCACTACCACTGGCAAGGCTAAATCCATTGGGACTGAAGACAACTGATTGTACAAAATTACTATGTCCCTGTAATGTCCTCAAGCATTGACCCGTAGTGATATCCCATAACTTAATCGTGTTATCGTCACTACCACTGGCAAGTATAGCTCCATCAGGACTAAAGCTAATTGACCGGACTCTAGCTTTGTGTCCCTGAAACGTTCTCAGAAACTGGCCTGTACTGATATCTAATAACTTGATTGTACCGTCATCACTAGCACTGGCAAGCTGATCACCTTCTGGACTGAAAGTAATTGACCGGACTCGACTTGTGTAACCCTGTAATGTTTTAAGGCATTGACCTGTGTAGATATCCCATATTTTTACAGTTTGATCATCACTAGCACTGACTAAGGTCTGAGCATCAGGACTAATCGTAACTGACAGTACCCAACTCGTATGCCCCTGCAAAGTTTTCAAGCATTGACCAGTATGGATATCCCATAACTTTACAGTTTGGTCATCACTGGCACTCGCTAAACTACAACCATCCGGGCTAAAGGCAATCGACATGATCCAACGGGTATGACCCTTGCAAGTCAAAAGTGGCTTCATATCAGAAACTTGCCACAAGCGAATCTCGCCTCCATCACCGGCTGTTGCTAAGATTTTTCCATCGGGGCTAAAGGCGACTGACAGAATACTGCCAAAGGTTTCAGCAAAAACAGATTTGGCTAAATCAGTATTGTGAAAATTAACATGATGCAAGTTAACCTTTTTGAGATAAGCTTGCCAAACCGTTAGATTTGAGAAATCATAATGGCTTAAATCGCTCTCGAACTGACAAAGCAGATTTAATAAATTTCCTCCGGCATATCCAGATTTGAATTGTGAATGATGTTGCAGCGTCAATAAAATTTGATTGAGCTGATTTTCTATCTTTTCCTTGCTTCTAATAATAGTCAACAACCTTGTCAAAACAAAGTTGAGAATTAAGTGATTTTGAGTATCCCTGATGTAGTCTTTCGCTTGAGCTTTCATTAGGGCATGACTATTGAAAAGGGATATTTTTTCAGCAAGTATTTCCTTAATGATGTGTTCGATGAAACGTCCAGTGATGTATTCGATTAATACTGGTTGTAGCGTAAATCGATCGCCACTTCTTTCCAAAGGAATCCGTCGTCTGAGCGATTGCAGCGTTGAGGGTAATTTTTCTTTGTTCAGAGGTGAGACAATATCCTCCCTTAATTCTGCAAGGGACATTGGTTCGCGATTAATCGCCAGCCAATACATTACCTCTTTTTCTTGCTCAGACAACCGCTCAAAGTGCCAGTCTAATAACTCGCGTAAATCACCAAAAACAGGCTTCCCAACCTTTAAAAACTCAGAAATATTACCAAAAAATACTTCATCAATATGTTTAGCCGCTAGTTCTAGAGCTAAGGGATTACCATTATAAAACTCAATCACCTCTTGCCACTCTTCATCGGAACCCGAAAAGTCACCGATTTCCAGAAAAATTTTCTGCCCTTCTAATTCAT
Organism: uncultured Microcoleus sp.; assembly: GCA_964588805.1. GTDB lineage: Bacteria > Cyanobacteriota > Cyanobacteriia > Cyanobacteriales > Coleofasciculaceae > CAZPRJ01. Next base: position 31,884 of record CAZPRJ010000023.1, read on the forward strand.
CTAATCCCCTTAATTCTAAGGAACGAACAGGACGTTTTTTACCTTCAATTTGAGCAATTTCTTGGGGTTTTTCCCGGCTGGTTATGAGTAAGCAACTTTGGTGATTAACTTCTCCAATTTGCCGGAATAATTGGCCATATCCTTCATATCCCTCCCGATATTGTCCAGCACGTTCACCCCCTTGCAAAATTGTTTCAGCATTATCAAAAATCAATAGACATCGGTGCGATCGCAAATAATAAAGCAATCGCGGAATTTGACCTTCTACAGTATCCAATAAATTGGCTTCCTGCTGATTAGATAGAAACTTAATACAGTCTGCCAAAACATCAGTAACCGGAGGAGCATTGAGCAGACTTCGCCAAATGACATACTCAAACTTATCCTGAATTCCTCGTGCTAACTTCAGGGACAAATCAGTTTTTCCAACACCACCCATCCCCAACTTTACTGAGAGTCGGGTTTTACCCATCCCACACATTCCCACAATGGCCACTAGGCGACAACGTTCATGGATAATCCATTGTTCTAAAGTTGCTAATTCTGTGGTGCGTCCGAAAAACACCGAAACTTCAGGCGCTTCCCCCCAATCTTGGCGAAGTTGGACACTGGTTGCTGTTGATTTGGCTGTTTCTGCAACCGATTCCCAGTTGAGTCCTATTACTTGACAGAATGCCTTGAAAACTACGGCATTAATCGACTTTCCTTGTAGAAAGCGTTTCCAAGTCGATAAAGAAACCCCAGCCGCAAAGATTTGTCTATCTGCATAGTCTTCAGAATCCCAATTGGTATTAGGTTCTAAAACTAAACTCGCTTCTACCAACCATCTCGTATCCTCTATTGTCCATCCCTTCTCGTATCTAGCCTTTTTAATTCGTTCTCGTTCCTGCAAAGATGCTTTGATAGATGCCATTGCATTTTTAATGAGAATTGTCAAGTATCAAAATTGATGAGCCAAGACTGAGACAAGAAGTGACCTAGGTAAAACCCTGATTTGTCAACGATTGCGGATGTATCTATCTAATGGAGATTTAAATCGTGCAGTTGGCCAACTCACCTCTCCTTGATTCAATGCACCTTGAGGGGTTCTACGTATGTCAACCGGAAATCAAACTTGCTCTGTGCCTGCGGAAAGCCGAGCCTTTCTGAACAAGCTGAAAGCACTCGATTTGGAGCCAATTGCGTTTAAGCTGATGCATCCTGTTGTGGGTCAGGGGTGGACGCGATCGCAAACGATTCAAGCGATCGCCCATTACCTAATGTTCTTGTATATAGTTTACCTCTATCCGCAGTATGAAATTGTCCCCACTTTAGAAATTGATCGAGTCTGGCATTATCATCTCTTGGATACGAGTAAATATGCTCAGGATTGCCAAATGTTATTTGGTCGTTTCTTGCACCACTTTCCTTATTTGGGGTTGCGAGGTGAGGCAGATAGGGAACATTTACAGATGGCCTTTGCTCAGACTCAAGAACTGTTTCGCAAGCATTTTGGTGCTCATGCTTTAGGAGAGGGTGAGTTACAACAGGCGGCTGATTGCGAACCCCTTGGATGTGCAACTCTCCAATATCGCCCTCGTGCGGATATCGACATGGCTGAGGCTGGGCAGATTTTCCTCTCCACTTGGCTGGATTGAAATTGGTTCGTAGTAAGCACTTTAGTACTCTCTTGACGCGCTAAAGCGCGTACTACGAACCTAAAATAAAAAAATGTATGAATATCGCAAGCTGACGCCAGAACAACGGGCTGAATTAGTTCAAAAACGTTTAGCTCGTGGATTTCCACCTATTTGTTCGTAGTAAGCACTTTAGTGCTTGAAGACGCTAAAGCGTGTACTACGAACGTTCTAAAGTTTGGAGTAATGTTTGGGTTTCTTCTGCTTCGGGTATCATCCCTAAACTCTCGAAATCTTTTTTCGCTTCAGTGGCAAAGGTGTAGGCTGCATTTAAGTTGCCGCGTGTTTCTTCTAAACGTGCTAGGGAGCGCTTGGTATAAGCCACACGGCATTTATCTTGATTTTTTTGGGCTGCCTGTAGTCCTTCTATTAATAAGGGTTGAGCTGCATCTAAATTCCCTTGCGCGATCGCAATATCCGCTAACCAGTCTTTAGCTAAATAGATGGCTCGTTGCCAATTAATCTTTTCAGCCTGTTCTAGCACTTGCTGGAATAGAATTTTTGCTTGAATATAATCTTTGATTTTGTAGTAAATTTCGCCTTGATAGTAAAAAATGTGAATTAAAGAACGTGTGGCTTCTGGTTCGGATTTGTCAGCTATTTCCAGCAATTCTTTTGCCTGATGTAACCAGCCATTTGCTTGGACAAATTGCTCTTGGTGAATGTATAAAATGGCAATTTGAATTGCCAATTCTAACTGGAAATTACGGTCTTTATACTCACGGATTGACCAAGCTTTTATCAATAATGATTCAGCTTGTTTTAGATGTTTTGTTTGACCTTTTAAGACGAGTTTTCGACCTTGATCAACCATGACTTCTAGTGCAGTTGACCAGTCTTGATGACGTTCTGCGGCTTGGATGAGCCAGTCTGTCCATTCTAGGGGAGTGTTCCAATCAGTTAAGCGATCGCACTCGCGTCCCCGTGCATAGCTGTAACACTTCACGAATTGCCAAAACTGACGAACATCAGTATACCGATCTTGAGCGATACACCATTCAATAACTTCAATCAGGTTCTCCCATTCGGCCTCTAACTGTTGGTATTCGTTCCACTCTTGCCAATCTTTGTCGCCGTTTTGTTGAGCGAATTTCAGATGCCAACTCACCCAACGATTCCGCGCTTCTTGCTCAAAATTTGGGTGCGTTTCTAGTTGTGCGATCGCGTATCCACGAGTCAGAGGAAGCATATCATATCGCCCTTGTCGATACCTGACCAAGGAGAGTTGTTGCAACTGAGCCAAACCATCTGCTGTAATCATGGGGTCTGCCATTCCAGCAACATAGGCGATCGCATCTTCCAAGGCCGATTTAGGAAACATGGCCAACGCCATCAATAACCGATGAGCAGATTGTCCTTCAATCATTTTTATAGAACTCTCGAAGTAAATGCGGGAGAAGTCACTTGTAGCGAGAGTCAAGCGCGGTAGCACCCGTTTGAATAAGTATCCCGCAGCTAGTTGACCAATAGCATAAACAATTGCCGCCGGAATGCCCCCAGTTCCCTGATAAAGCGTTTGGGACTCTTCCAGGCTCAGCCGTACTCCTTTTTGTCTAGCTTGGTACTCAATCAGTTCAATGGCATCTATCTTGGGTAAGGGATCGAGATGGATGGAGTAAAACGGTGTTTGTTTACGACTGGTGATCAGGACTTTTACGGTAGAGGGCAGATCATATAAAAAGGAGAGGATATATTGTTGTTCTTCGAGGGTTTCTAAGTTATCAATAATCAGCAATGTTTGCTGTTTCGCCAAGCGTCCTTGAATTTTTTCATAGGTTTCATCAAAGTCTGTTAAAGAAATATCAGAGCATTGAAGAGTGCGAATAATGGCTCGAAAAATATCGTGTAATGTTCTATCTCGTTTGAGACGGGGTAAGATACCACCAAAGGTTAGATGGTGTTGTTTAGCGGAAGTAAAGATAATGGCATCAAACTTAGGAGCAATGATTTCTTTACCTTGAGTGGCTTGTAAGCAACGGTATGTTGCTTCTAGGACTAAAGTGGTTTTTCCTGCACCACCGATACCTTCAATACTGATGCAATGAGGGGAGCGATCGCACGCAAGCAATTCTATTAATTGAATTATCTCTGTTTCCCGACCAACTAAAGCGGTGTAATCACGGGGTGGAAGGTTTTGGCAAGGAGATAACGGTGTTGAGAACGTGCTTGTATCATTCGCTTCATGAGTTGGTTTAGCAGATACTTGAACGCTTTGAGTTTGCAACTGCTTTTGCTGATAACGCTTGAGGACGAACTTAAGATTATTTTTAGTAACTTTCTCCCCAAATGCTTTAGAGAGTTGCTTCCACAATTGGGAAGCAGCGTCCTTGACATAACCTACAGTATATCCAGCTTCTTTAGCCATCTCGTCATAAGATTGCCCTTCCCAAGATTGCCGAAACACGATGTCTTGAACTTTATTTAAGCATTGGTAATTAAGAGCGATTTCGGTGAGAGATAGCGCTTCATCAACAGTCATTTGTCAAATGCCTCAAAAGTACTTGGTTTAGCGGTGATGCGAACTCCGATAACAGAAGGTTGAAGCGCCTTACTCAGTTAAATATCCGCCTGCATGGGAGCGCATAACCTTATTTCTACAGCTAACTAGGGACAAAATCCGGATTATTTTTTTGTTTTCGATGCGAAATTCCAGCCTGTTTAGGTTTCCTACAGGCTGATTGATAATGCCCCTTGTAGCGATATGACTTTGCCCTGACTTTTTCCTGACTTTAGTATGACTTTTCCCGACTGTCAAACCCTATACCAAGTGGTTATGGTGTTTTCATTGCAGATTTAAAGTTTGCGATCGCTAGAGGAAATAGGAAGTACCGTCGAGTGAGTATATGGGTAGTGATGCCCTGAAGCTAACGATTTGAAAACTTTTACTCATTTTTATGAAGGAATCAATCATGCAAAATTTGCCAGTAAACTCATCAGATTCAAATATAGAGATTTTATTTGTAGGTTCATCCGGCTCAGAAGTTAAAAAACTTCAGGAGAAATTAAAAGAGCTGGAACTTTATTTGGATTCTATAGATGGCCTTTTTGGGCAAGGTGTTGAAATGGCAGTTAAAGACTTTCAAATCAGTAAAGGTCTAGCTGCCGATGGCATTGCTGGAATCTCAACCCAAACAGCATTGGGCTTAATTACGTTAGAACCTGAACTCTAACGTAAAGACAACATAAGCCAACCTTTTGATAACACTAGAATTGGAGCTATTTTTATGCTGATCAAAGAAATTCCCCTTGACCCCTGCCCCACCACGTTTATACTTGATGGACTCAACCAACAACTGATTAAACAACTCAATACCATCGCCCCCAACAAACTTCTTAGTATTAAGGATTTGGCTGATTCAGGTTTAGTGAAGCTTGGCCCTGCTGCCTATCCGTTTGTTGGTGGGCCAACAGCTAAAGCAAGATTGAAGAAAGCAATAGAGAGTCGAGGCAAGATCCTTGAAGTAAACTCAGCTTATCGAACTGTTGCTCAGCAGTTTCTTTTGGGGCGTATGCATAAGTCCGGCCCAAACAGATGTAAGATAGCAGCAGTTGCTGAACCCGGTACTAGTAATCACGAAAGTGGTTTGGCATTAGATATTGATGAACCATTTAGCTGGGTACTTTCCTTACAAGCATTCGGTTGGAAACACCTTGGCCCCTTTGACCCTCCACACTATGACTTCGTTGGTGGTACTGATCTGCGCCAGTTAGGTGTAAAGGCTTTCCAAAGTCTTTGGAATAAGCACAATCCTAATGACCCAATTGAGGTAGATGGCTTATGTGGGCCTGAAACGAAAAAAAGATTGGAAAAAACACCAATTGATGGATTTTAGAACTGAGAAATTAGGCATTACTAATTTCTAGCTTTCTTCTGTGTAATTTCTGAAAAAAATGTAGGTGAATCATGAAATTTGGTATTGACATTGGACATAATTGCTCTCCTGATACAGGTGCTCCTGGTATTCCTGGTGGTAAAAGTGAAGATCAACTCACAATGGCTATTGGCACGAAGCTAATACAGAAGCTAAAAGCAGCAGGTCATACGGTAGTTGAATGCAAACCTAGTAGTGCTAGCAGCGTTATTGATTCTCTTCGGAAACGAGTCAATAAAGCCAATCAAGAAAACGTTAATCTGTTTGTCGCGATTCACTTTAATTCCTTTAACGGCATTGCACGGGGTACAGAAGTATTTGCATTGAGCAGTGCTGGTCAAGCGATCGCCAAATCTGTCCTGACTGAAATTACCAAACTTGGATTTCTTAATCGAGGCGTAAAAAGTGCAAACTTTTTTGTTCTCAAGAATACCAATATGCCAGCTATTTTAATTGAGTGCTGCTTCTGCGACTCAAGGAAGGATATGACAATCTTTGATGCAGAAGAAATGGCTGAAGCAATTAAAGGCGGCTTGATAGGGCAATCGCCTAACGCTCAAAAGAAGCATTTTCTGGAAATTACCAAAAAAACGTTTCTCAAACCCTCAACTGAACAGGCGGCTGATTTACCTCAAGAAAGCTGCATAGACATTGCTCTAGGTAAGTATCCGATTCTTGATTTCAGCTTTGAAGAAGGACATTACTTTGTTGAATGGCCTGATAGCGGACAAGGAAATCGTAAAGAGCATTTTGTATTTGCAGGCCACAGTAAAGTCACTGAAGCATAAAGCCAATTCCTCTATCAAAAATCTTGAGAATTTTACGGTGCATGAGACGGCTGAAGGTAATACAGAACGCCCCCACAACGCACAAGAGCTTTGAATCGTACCAGAAATTTGAGTTCTGTTGTTGGGTTCATCCGTCTTGAAGATATCTAGACAGAAACACCCTCGCTAGTAAAACACGCGATCGCTTCACCAACCCCCAACTTACAAACTCCCCCATTCAACAATCCCCTCATTTCTACAAGGAATAACACTATGCCCGCAAAGCTTGTCGCCATCGGCGATAGTATGACCCAAGGCGTTTCCAGTGGGTGTATTCATCGCACCGAATTTTCTTATCCGGCATTAATTGCTCAGTGTTTAGGAGAAGACAACTTCCGTCTTCCAGAGTTTACAGGAGAAGGCGGTTTACCCGTCAATCTCGAACAGATTTTAAGGCTACTGGTTGAGCGATACGGATCTAAAGTTAATTGGCATGAAGTAGTCCCTGCAATTTTGAGTGTAAAAAGCCTTCTTGACCGAGTAGAAGATTATTGGGAACGAGGCGAAGGAAGTCAACCGTCTTTAACTGGCCCTATTCATCACAATTTAGGAGTTCTTGGGTTTCAATTAGGAGATTGTGACACTCTAACTGAGGCAATTTGTCGGCGTGTCATGCCCGAACCCCAAGATAACCTACTCCGGCAGATTCCTGATTTTGCCATGTATCGTTCTGCTCGGCGTACACTAAATCCTCGCTTTGATAACCGATATGAGAACCTATCACAAATTACAGCCGCCCAAGCGATCGCGCAAGCTGAAGGTGGAATTGAAAATCTCGTAGTTTGGTTAGGTGCAAATAATTGTCTGGGTACAGTAATTGACCTGAAAATTAAGTGGTCTACTGAGGAAGATATCAGCAAACTAGCCCACAATCGAACCTGCAATCTATGGCGACCTGAACATTTCCAAAAACTCTTAGATCGAGTAGCTCCTCAAATTGATGCCATTGGTGCAAACAATGTGTTTATTGGTACTGTTCCTCGCGTCACTATTCCACCGATTAGTCGAGGCGTAACACCTGGAAAAACAACAAATACAGGTGCACTCGATCAAAAAGGATATTACGAGTTTTATACCCACTTCTGGGTTTGGGATGAAGAGTTTAGTAAAGCTCCCCACAAATACCCTTACCTCACGGGTGAGGATGCCCGTAAGATTGATTCCATCATTGATGCCTACAATCAAGCGATTAGAAATGCAGCTCAACGCTATGGTTGGCATATTGTAGATTTTTGCGAAAAACTTGATCAACTCGCAATCCGTCGCCTAGAGGGACAAGTCCAATATCAGTTTCCTCAAGGGTTAATTGATGCTCTTCAAGCTAATCCTGAAACTCAACACCGAGTCTCCGCCAACGGGCAACCTCTTCTAGATACCCGCTATATTCAACTTCTCCCCAACGAACCCGATCCAGATTGCAGATTCAAAGGCGGACTGATTGGTTTAGATGGCTTTCATCCTACTCCTGTGTGCTACGGACTGATTGCTTATGAAGTTCTAGAAGTCATGAAAAAAGTAGGAGTTACTATTAACCAACCAACTGATTGGTGGGACAAAATCGTGCAATCTGATACCCTTTTAACTAACCCACCACCAAACTTAGAACACCTCAATAATACCCTCGGTTTTCTCTACTATCGGACTCCACTCCCTAAACTAATGGAGATTGTCAGCGGACGTTTGTTGTGACTTATTTGGTTCGTAGTAAGCACTTTAGTGCTTTCCTCTCGCGCTAAAGCGCATACTACGAACTAAGACATTACTTATTCTATTATTTTGAGATTTGCCTTTGATGAACCGCGATTCGATGCCAACTTATCCGCCCAACGTGTCGTCTCCGGCAATCGATACTTCGTCGTACACCGCAGTGTATAATCAATTGCCGTCTCTAAACTCACTCGATGTCCGGGAGAGACATAAAGCGGACGAACACCATTACGCGATCGCACCACTGCCCCCACTATATTTCCTCGATATCGCAGAGGTTGCCAATTGCCTTTCTCTTCGGGCAATTCTTCATGTCTTCCCACTAACAAAGATTTAGCAACCCCAATCGTAGGAATATCCGCCAGTACCCCCAAATGACAAGCAATCCCAAAACGGCGCGGATGAGCAATTCCCTGACCGTCACACAATATCATATCCGGCGTTGTATTAACTTGTTCTAGGGCATCAATCACCACCGGAATCTCCCGAAACGACAAGAAACCGGGAATATAAGGAAATGTTGTGGGGCGACGGGCGATCGCCTGTTCCACCAGTTGTAACTCCGGAAAACTTAACACCGCCACCGCTGCCCGCGAAATTGCATAATTATCTTCAAAACCCACATCCACCCCCGCCACGTACCGCACCTCCCCCAACCGATCTTCAGTAATTACCTCTGGTTGTAGCTGGTTTTGAATTGCGGTGGCCTCTTCTGCTGTCAATGGCCAAGGATGGCGTTGGTGAATTTTCATGGAACTAAAAAAGTAGCCTTATAGAATTTTGCAGCAAAATTATTCAATTCGGATTGAATCACACAAACAAGCATAATCCTAAGTAATTCTAACTTTTGGAAGTTGTGTATCCAACCTTCCCCTATCAAGCTGATAAATATGCTGATATAACGGGGTCAAGGAGTCGTGGCTATTAAACCCAAACAAATTTTAGGACTACTCAAAGAAACGGTTAATGAATGGCAAGAAGATAAAACAACAAGACTAGCGGCTGCATTAGCCTATTACACTGTTTTCTCCATCGCCCCTTTATTAATTATTGCGATCGCTGTTGCAGGTGCTATTTTTGGAGAAGAAGCAGCTAGAGGTGAAATTGTCGGGCAAATCCAAGGATTAGTGGGTAGACAAGGCGCAGAAGTCATCGAAACAGCTATTGAGAATGCCAATCGACCTGGTTCTAATGGTGGCATTGCTTCTTTAATTAGTGTGATTGTGCTTTTATTTGGTGCCACTGGGGTGTTTGTCCAACTTCAAGATGCCCTCAATACAGTCTGGGAAGTACAGCCGAAACCTGGGCGAGGTATCAAGAACTTTATCCAAAAGCGTGTCTTGTCGTTCTCGATGGTATTGGGTATCGGATTTTTACTCATGGTTTCCCTGCTTTTGAATGCTATCTTATCGGCTTTTAGCGGTTACATGACTGGTTTAATTCCCGGTGCCGAATGGCTGTGGCAAATTCTCAACTTTGTGATTTCTTTTGCCTTAATTGCTCTCTTGTTTGCCCTAATTTATAAGTTTTTACCCGATGTTAAAATCACCTGGAAAGATGTGGGTATGGGAGCGATTATTACGGCTCTTTTCTTTACCATTGGTAAGTCTTTGTTGGGATTATATTTAGGGCGAGGGAGTTTTGCTTCAACGTATGGGGCGGCGGGTTCTTTAGTGATTATCCTGGTATGGGTTTATTATTCAGCACAGATTCTCTTTTTTGGGGCCGAATTTACTCAAGTTTACGCCAGACGATACGGTTCAAAAATAGTTCCAGATGAACATGCTGAAGTTGTTCCGGAAATAGCAAGAGCCAAGCAAGGAATGACACGAAAGCGGCAACGTCGGAGTGGTGATTGATACCACTTGAAAAAATCCGCGATCGCAACAACAACCTAGTCGTTTTCCCTACACAGTAAGCTGAAATACATTGGGTTTGTAGTTGGCACTTTAGTGCCGAAAGCGCTCAAGCGCTTTCTACAAACTGGCTTTAGCTGCCGATAAATTCTCAATCGTAACTATTTCTTCAGAAAGAGAAACTCCTGAGAAAAGCTATGCTATGCTTTTTCGTTAACTAGAGTAAGTCAGCCTAATCCAGTGGCTCACCCGATTACTCATCTCAAACTATCGGTGAAGCTGGAGCGGAGGAACCAATTTTGGGGCGTATCTCTGATTTCTGTTAAAAGCCAGAACTCCGAGAAGGACATCTCTCAGTCCTAGCCCGTCAGCTAACTTCGTAGGCATTGAGAGGAGACTGAAGAATCAGCATTCTTAGCAATGTCTTGATCTCGTCAGTATCCTTGGCTGGTATCGCTCGGGTCTTAGCGATTCGTCCGAAAGTGTTGCTGATGGATGAACTGTTTGGAGCTCTCGATGCTTTGAATTTCTTGGATCGATATTTCACCCAAGACGAATAAAATCTTTTGTTATTCCCTGAGATGTTAGGTATTTTGCCAACATCCTTTAGAGGTGATATATACCGCAGATGCCAGCTAATTAATACCTTTAAATCTAATTTGTCTGCATTTATCTGCGGTTATTTTGTAAACCATGCTAATGATTGCCAGACCTTTAATCTGCTGCATACACTACAAAAACTCAAATGTCTATGATTTAAACTCTCAGCCCAGGGATGTATGAATCACTGACCTTAAGCTTAGAGTTGGGCTTTAATTTTCCTTTAAATTGAAAATAAAGTTAAAGTTTTATAACATATCCATTAAATGTCTCATCAGTAATGGATAGGGCTTCTAGGTTGCACTATTGACCAATTGTTAACGACTAGAAAGGGAGAATCAACCCGAATTGGTATAAACGAAAACACTTAATCAACAATCATCTGTATAGATGACATCCCCAAAAATTATGAAGTCTTGGTAAGGTCAAACCGAATTGGGATGATGACAAACAATCCCAATGCTAAAATTGGGGAGATATTAGAGTTACCTTTCTTGCATCTCTTGCGATCGCCAGGCAGTACGTTAATCTAAAATATCTTTGGAGTTGCGTATCCACACCCTGAATACTTAGATCGCTATTTCCACCCAAGCCAAATGAATTACAAATTGTTACTTTAATTTATGAAGTGGGCAGACTAATTTAATCAAGGGTGGCAGTCAAAAGCTGTTATCTATGATATTAAGCGGAAAAACCAATTTTTAGGGCAAAATTACCTTGTGAGAGAAACATCTTCTCTCATACGCCCTGTAGTTACCTCCTGTCCGCAGTGGATGGAAACTGAGACGTTGGCTTTTATGGCAGCCGTCGCTAAAGTCTCCTTACGGATATCGCTCATTCTTTGGACACTCATTGGTATCCGTTACTGACCCACCTCTCATCTGTTACTTGTTGTCTTTGAGAGAGATTGAAGCTGTGAACATCAAGCCAATTTTAGTACGTCTTGAAGGCGCACTGGATAGAAGCGACTTAATGAAGCAAATGGTTTTGTTGCCCGAATCAGCAACACCGACTTCTCTAAGAGCTAAGTCTAGTCAATCTATAAACTTTGTGGTTGGCTATAACGCCTCACCCAGAAGCCAAACAGCTTTGGATCTGGCGATGTGGATGGCTCATCAAACACGTCAAACAACTGATAAACAAGTAAACGTTCAGGTTGTCTATGTTGTGGATGAAAAGCAATGTCCTCCTTGCCTAGATGTCTTTGACTTTGCTGAAATCAGTAGCCCATCAATCGATCGATTGCACTCAAGACTGTCTGATTTAATACAGCCACGAAATTCTAACACATCTGTCTTGACGAAACCAAGTCTTCAAGAGGTAAAAGTTGCTTCAAAGATGACTTCAAAAAAAGCACGTCGCTCTAAAGCTACTTTTTCCCAATCAGATTGGTTTGAGCAAGCCGACCGGATCTTATGGCAAGCCCGCTGTATGGCTGAAGAATGGCGAGGTTCCTTTAAAGCTCATCTCCGGTTCGGTGAAATTGCTTCCGAATTGAAAGCCGTTGTTGAAGAAGAAGGCGCAACGATACTCGTGCTGGGCTGTCATTCGGTTGAGCATCCTCTTGTAGAAAAATTAGGTTCTAAATTTCCCTGCGCTGTGTTGGGGATTCCCAAAGGCTAAGTTGAACATACCCTGTGAATTCTTGATTTGAGGGTTAATAACAATCAAAACCTATTCTGATAGAGGCGCAATTTATTGCGTCTCTTGCTTTTGCGGTGTCTGGTGTCTGTCCTCCTGTCCGATTGTGAGAGGTTCAGTCGAGCTTGTAGCTTGAGCGCTAAAGCGCTTACTACGAACCCCCACGTAAGGTTTGATGTAGCAGTAGCTTGAAGGCTTGGGGGAACTCTATCTAAGCTATATTCAAAAATTGAATATACTATGTAATTAAGATGTATATCTAATTTGAGATGTCCAAGCGAAACAAGGACGACACACTGGATCTGACGTTGATAGAGGAAGCCATTCTCAACGCACTGCTATTTCGAGAGCGGTATGGGTTGGAGATTATGAATGCGATCGCCCAAGCGAGTCATGGCCAACGCACCATTGGCTTTAGTTCCCTCTATCCCACCTTACGTAAGCTGGAAAAACGAGGATTTGTGGCCTCACGCTGGGGTGATGAAGCGCCAGAAGAAACCACAGGCGCACGCCGACGCTACTACAAAATTACAGGCTCCGGCTTGCAAGCCCTAGAACAAAAGCAACAATTCCTTCAAGCCTTACAGCAATTGCCACCTGCACTCGGAGAACTTTAAACGATGCAACGAATCCTTGATTACGTTATCAGTGCCAACTTGCGGATACTGCGCTTGATTCGAGCGTTTATCCAAGCCTTAGCTAAAGCCTTCGTTTGGCTAGCTGTTGAATGTTCAGGCTACCTGCTATTTATGGGATTAGGACTGGCTCTAGTCCTGTTAGGAGCATCGAACCATGTAGCGTCGTGGCTGAGTCTGGTTTTGTTGGTGTTCTTAGGTGTTTTTATCCTTGGGGTGCGCTATCTTCCGTTTAAAAGTGAAGTGAGCTTTGCTAACTGGATTGCTCGAACTCTTTCTCATCAAGCCTCTCAAGAATGGGAAGAATATCAAGATTGGCTGCACGACATTTTATTAGATTATCGCCAATTACTCAATAGAAATATTCCTCGTTGGCAGGTGACTTTAGTCACTTACTGGCGATTAACTAGACTTTGCATTACCGTCAGCGCCATCAAACTCAAAAAGTTGGCAATTAGGGCAACAAGGCGGCTCTAAAGATCGACATTTTTTAAACAATAAACATTAAAATTTGAAGCTGAATTGAGTCGGCTTCGCCCTGAGATGGCTGGATAGAAACAGGTACACTTTATCCAGCCTCAACATTAGAGACTAATAATTACTTATGCAAACAAAAAATCGAAATTTTATCTCGATTTTAAAAGAATGGAGATAAGCTAGCTCAGCATTATTCCATCTTTTGACAGATTATGAAACTATATTTTTTCCCTACCATGATAGCGGAAAAGACGAATTTAGTAATATAATTATGACCCTCATAGCTGGAAAGCCTGCCTCATTTTGGATCGATTCAACAGGCGATATCGATGCTTCTACGTTTGTCAACAATGCATTAGTTGATGTGGCGATTGTTGGTGCAGGGATAGCCGGACTGACAGCAGCCAACCTACTTAAACGTGCCGGAAAAACCGTTGCTGTGATTGAATCCAGGCGCATTGCAATAGGAACAAGTGGTCATACTACTGCTAAAGTAACTTCGCTGCATCAATTAATTTATGCTGATTTAATCAAAGAAATGGGCGAAGAAAAAGCCCGTCTGTATGCACAGTCCAATCAATCCGCCGTTGAGCAAGTCGCTAAGTTCGTTGCAGAAGAAAAAATTGACTGCGATTTTAGCCGACAAAGTGCTTACACTTTCGCTGAATCCCCAAAGAATTTAAACCAAATTGAAGCTGAAGTAGAAGCAGCAGCTAAACTAGGACTTCCTGTTTCATTCGTGCGAGAAACCTCCTTACCATTTCCAATCGTCGGTGCTGTCCGATTTGAGAACCAAGCTCAATTTCATGCCCGGAAATATTTGGTACATTTAGCCAAAAATATTCCAGGGAATGGTAGTTATTTATTCGAGAATACGAAAGTTGAGGGGGTTGATGAAGGTGAACCTTGCCAAATTCAAACCAATCAAGGGGTAGTCAAAGCCAAAGATGTGATTGTGGCAACCAATCTGCCCATTTTAGACCAAGGTTTGTTCTTTGCAAAAACCTATCCTAAACGCTCCTATATTATTGCGGCACAGATCGAACCCTCTGAAGCACCCGAAGGAGTATTTATTGGCACGGGTGAGAATTATCGTTCAATTCGTACCACTCCCTACGAAAAAGGTTTACTTTTACTGATTGGGGGTGAAGGCCATAAAACGGGTACGGTTGACGATACAGAGGAACGATATCTGCGCTTGGAAGATTATGCGCGAGCGCGGTTTGGAGTAAACAACTTTGAGTATCGTTGGTCAACTCAGGATATGGTTTCGTTTGATAAAGTACCCTATGTGGGCAAACTCACACCGTTAAATAACCATATTTATGTCGCCACTGGCTTTAGCCTCTGGGGAATGAGTAACGGTACGATGTCTGGGATGCTACTTTCCGACTTGATTTTGGGCATTGATAATCCTTGGATTAATCTTTACGACGCCACCCGTGCCACACCCTTTGTCTCCGGAACGTCACTCAAAGAAAATGTTAATGTCGGTGTGCATTGGGTGGGCGATCGCTTAAAAGGATTAACCTCTTCTTTGAATGAAGTCACCAATGGCGAAGGGAAAATTGTTACGGTTGATGGTCAAAAAGTAGCCGCTTATCGGGATGAGCAAGGTACAATGCACGCTGCCTCAGCCGTTTGTTCCCATCTAGGATGTATTGTTAACTGGAATCAAGCCGAGAAAAGTTGGGATTGTCCCTGTCATGGAGCTCGTTACACCTATGAGGGAGAGGTGATTCGTGGGCCTGCTATTCAAGATTTAGAGAAAATTAATCCCTGATCGAGAGCGGAGGTGCAGGGGTGCGGGGGTGCGGGGGAGCTGGGGAGAAAAAGACAGACATACTCCTGACTCCTGACTCCTGACTCCCTAACTTCTGACTCCTCTTCATCCAGTGACATGAGCAGTCGATTGAAGGGACTTCATAATATTCCCCTCTAACTGATAAATTGCGGACATGACACTATTGTTGTGGTTATCTAATAAGGACGCTTTAACTTCTGTTAAATAGTTGAGAATGGCTTCTCGTAAAACCGGACGATCTACCTGAACGGTATGATGATAATCCCACACATCCCAAATTAAAATACCTGCTGCCACAATTGGGTCTAGAAATTGTAATCCTAATTGTCCTGCAACGGCTCCCCCTGTTTTTGCGGCCATTTTGGCACTCGCTTTTCCCGCCAAAGATACAACTACTTTACTCCCTATCTTGGTCACCGCCGGAATCATCGCTTTAGCAAGGAGGTAACTACTTCCACCCATTAATACCTTCATAGATAGGTTAGAAATACTACCTTCGGTATCAGCAATCGTGACAGCAATATCATCAAGATATCGCTCCCATTGTCCTTGTGGAATTTGGTAATGGCTTTGAATTTGAGCAATATTGTTACCTAATTCATTGACATATACATTGATGGTATCTCTAGTCATTCGTTCGAGTTCAACTTGAGCAATTCTCGGTCTGAGAACTCGTTTGGCAAATTCGGATTGAAAATCTTGAGTTAATTTTTCAGCTACAGCTTGGCTGGGAGGTAGATTATTGGTGTTGATTTTATGAGAGACTGCTGAAGATAACCAGACAAAAGGAGCAGTAAACTCCATTTTTTTCTGATTGAAGTAATCAAAGTACCAATCCAGAAAGCTGTTATCAACACGGGTCATTAATTTATCAACCCACTGGTCTAATTCTTGGGAAGCGAAGATTTCTGCTTTATGATGGGCAGATTGCAGAGCTGTCAACATGGCTTGGTCAAGTTGGCTGGAATTAGGGGAGGTAATGATAACAACTTCTTCCCTACTTTTATTCGCTAAATCTGTAGGCTTTTCTGTCGCTGAACCTGCAATAAATGCTCTGCCGAAGAGAGGGATAATGACAATTAGAATAACAATAGCCCAAATAAAGGGAGTGATTGATTGAATCAGTTGGCTCCAGGCTTGCAGGCGATGAGTTTTGTCAATATAAGTCGCTTTTTGGGCTTCTACTTGCTGCTGAGACTGATGGGTAGGGGTTCGATTGGCGGGCTGATTTTCGGTTGTGTTGGTAGTCGCGATCGCTGAATCTTGGACAAGGTTGGGGTTAGGCGTAATATCGGAATGGCTCTGTTGTTTATCACTCATAGGGATTTTCAAACTCCATCGAATTATGAGTTCTGCTCCAACCTAGCGTTTCTGATTGGATACGAGAATTTTGGACGACTTTGCCCTCCTGTTCCAGGGCTGGGAAGGGGTATAAATGACTCAATACGCAATTTAAGTTATGAACTTTTAGAAACCTGCATAAAACCGATTGCAATTTGAACCAGTGGCCAACCGACTAAACAAATTGCTGCTGCCCAGCGAGTTTTAATATCTAAGCCTTGACGAACAGCCATAATTACAGCTAATAAGCTCCAGATTGATAAGAGAAGTTCAATGCCTTGTCCTAACCAAGGAATTAAGGTTAAAAAATTGAGGACTTGAGGAGCATAGGCAAAGCCAATAGGGATTAACAACTCTCCATAGGTTAAAGAATCTCGTCTGAGCCACTGCCCAATTTTCCAAATCGTTAACGTCCAAAAATAATAACCTCCTACAACACTTAACCCATCTATTAGTAGCGATAACACAATAATGGGTAAGGTTGCACGGTTGATAATCAAAATTACCGTAGTACCTAGCGCGTATGAAATAGCCGCCAAAATAACGATGGTGAGGGCTATGTGTTGATTTTTAGGTGTATTTCGGGCATTTTCATAAAAATCTCCATTCAAGACCAATGCCTTGCGTAAGGTAATCCATAAGTTAGGTTTAGTATCTTGGCCGCTCACAGTCGATTTATACAGCTTGGGATAGATGACAAATGGAATGAGGATACAGTTTTATTCAGACAGATACAAAAATGTAATCAATGTATAGTTAATTAAAATTTTTAACTACTTTTTTCTTAATTTAACTCTAACTTAATGCTAAAGTTAATCGGACAAATTCTTTTATGGCTTCGGGGGGGAACATTAAAACTCTTAATTTTAATGGGTATCATTCTCCTGGTTTGGGGAACACTTGCACCAGTAGGCACTCTGGTTTGGTGGGTAAACGAAGCTAAAAGTTTAGGTCTAACTAAGCGTCGCTCTAAAAAACTCCCTCCTCCTAATCCTACAAATCCTATCACCCAATCGCCAAATATTAATTGTTATATTGTCTTTTTACCTGGAGTTGGAGATTTTTCAGCGAATCAGTTAACGCCTGGAGAAGAGCTTTTTTTAAACCGTTTAGTAAAACTTCACCCGAATTGTGTAGTAGTATCGGGTGTTTTTCCGTACTCGGCTGCTAACGAAAGCTTGGGCGGAAGACGATTTTTAGCTCCCTTATGGAACTTTGCAAATCAAGCCGATGGTTGGCTAGAAAATGCAGATATTTTAATTAAAATTCGCAATCTTTGGCGCTTTGCAATTTCTATTGATACTCGCTATGGGCCTGTTTATAACCAAGGAATTGCCAACGCCATTATCAATCGCATGAATGCCGAAAATCCTATTCCCCAAGATTCTCATCAGCCCCTAAAAATCATTTTAATTGGCACGAGTGGAGGCGCACAAGTTGCTCTGGGAGCTGCACCTTATCTCAAACAGTGGTTAGAAATTGATACTCAAATTATTATGGTTTCTGTAGGAGGTGTCTTTGGTGGACAAGATGGGTATGAGGCCATCGACCATATTTATCATCTTCAAGGTCGTCAGGATTGGATTGAAGATATAGGTACTATTTTATTTCCATCCCGTTGGCCTTGGACTGTAGGTTCTCCCTTTAATCAAGCTCAGCGACAGGGAAAATTTACAGCACGAGTTATTGGGCCTCAAGGGCATGATGGCCCAACTGGATATTTTGGTCAAAAATTAGTAAAACCCAAGATTAGTTATGTAGACCTTACAATGCAATCGGTTAATAAGCTCCCTATTTGGGCAGAAAAATCTAAAGATTAGTACAACTTTTAATCATTCTTGCGGTAGTAGCAAAATAAGAATAAATTTGAAACTCTATAAGGGCATTTAACATCTCAAATTTATTAGCTCAAGTGGTTGATATCTCAGAGCAAACTGGCTCAGATGCTGTTACAACAATACTTTCAGCGCTTTTTGCCATTAGCTTAGCGATTATCCATCTCTACTCAGGCAAGCTGCAATTTCTCGATGAAATTCCGCGTAGTCGCTGGCTTTCAATGGCAAGTGGCGTATCTGTTGCGTATGTTTTTATTCACCTCCTGCCTGACTTGCATTTAAGACAAGAATCAATAACAGAAACTGGAATTTTCGCATTTGTAGAACACCATGTTTATCTATTAGCACTCTTGGGACTTGCTGTATTTTATGGGCTAGAACGAACGGTTAAAGCCTCCCATAAACGTCAGGAACAATCTGGAAAAGAGGTGAAAACTGAACCAGGAGTGTTCTGGATACATATTACTTCTTTTGCTCTTTATAATGGTTTGATTGGCTATTTATTATTGCATCGAGAAGAACCAGGAATTCAAAACTTGTTCTTATTTTTTATTGCAATGTCCTTGCATTTTGTTGTTAATGATTACGGTTTGCGTCAAGACCATAAACAGGTCTATCACAAAAAAGGCCGATGGATTTTAGCTACTGCAATTATTGTGGGATGGGCGATTGGATACGGTTCAGAAATTCATGAAGCTGCAATTTCTGTATTGTTTGCTTTTTTAGGGGGTGGCATCATTCTCAATGTTTTGAAAGAGGAACTTCCTGAAGAACGGAAAAGCCGTTTTTGGGCGTTTGCTTTAGGAGCAGGAATTTACGCGGTGCTATTGTTAGCAGTTTAAGCCACAGAAGTTGGCCTAGTTAATATCAAACTTACATCTTCAGAGAGAAGTTTAGAGATAGATTAGTGGCTACCAATAATTACAGCCAGGCTAAACCACCCGAATCCTAGTAACCATGAATCAACTCAACATTGCTCTGACAGCCATTAGCTTAGTGGTGTTGGTTGTTGGGCTAGTATCCAAACCCATACGAAAGTCCTATGTCTCAGATGACCTCATTGCTCTGGTGGTGGGCATCTTAATGAGTCCACACATTTTGGGGTGGCTTGATGTAACTCAATGGTGGGGCAATGAGGAACTCCTAATTGAGGAAGCGGCTCGTTTGACTCTTGCCATTGGTTTGATGGGCGTGGCTCTACGCCTACCCAAGGGATATATCTCCCATCACTGGAAGTCTTTGGCGGTAGTACTGGGCTTGGTAATGCCCCTAATGTGGCTGATCAGTGGTTTGCTGGTGTGGTGGATTTTTGATCTCCCCTTTTGGGTGGCAATGCTGATTGGGGCAGTGGCCGCACCTACTGATCCGGTTGTCGCTACCAGTATTGTCACGGGTGTAGTAGCCCAAGAAAATATCCCCGGACGCCTGCGCCATCTTATTTCCACGGAGTCAGGACTCAATGATGGTTTGGGGTATCCGTTCGTTCTGCTCCCCATCCTACTCCTGACGCGACCATCAGGAGAAGCGTTATCCCACTGGATATTCCACACCCTACTCTGGGCAGTTGGGGCTGCGGTTGTGGTGGGCGCACTTTTGGGCTACGGGACGGGTCGGTTGCTAAATTGGGCAGAAGATAAGGACATTATCGAAAGAAAGTCCATTCTTGCCTATACCATTGCCCTCTCGCTGTTAGCGTTGGCGCTTGTCCATCTGATGGGCAGCGATGGAATCTTAGCGGTTTTTGTGGCGGGAATTGCCTTTAATGGCATCGTAAATAGTAATCAAAGAGAAGAATCAGAACATATCCAGGAAGCCATTGACCGCTTCTTTACCCTGCCGATTTTCCTGTTGCTCGGTTTGGTGATACCGTGGCAGGAGTGGTTCCAACTGGGATGGAAGGGCTTGCTAATTGTGGTAGCTATTCTCTTGCTACGCCGACTCCCAGCCCTGCTAGCGTTGAATCCTTTGATGAAACCTTTACACGGCTTCCCAGATGCTCTGTTTGTAGGCTGGTTTGGTCCACTGGGTGTTGCTGCCCTCTACTACTCTCATCTTGGGGAACGTCTTACTGGCAATCATGAAGTGTGGGTCATTAGTAGCCTGCTCATTGTTGCCTCTATTTTTGTTTTCGGGATAAGTGGGGCACCCTTGAGTAAGCTTTATGGCAGGCGCGTTCAACCGGAAAATAACCAGTCTAAAGCTACGTCCAAAGTTGAAAGTTAAGAGTAGGCATTAGGCGATCGCATTTATTCAGCCTTGAGATTGCAGTGTGAAATAAGTGACTTCGGGTACACAATTTATGCGTATGGGAATTATGCTGAAACCAATTCCTCGATTCACATAAAGCTTATTCCCTGCTGCCCCAAATTTATCAACAACCCAGCCATCAGCGTGTACCTTATCTTCCTTGGCATAGGTCATCCAAGACCAGGTAGGCGTAAAGGGGAGGCGAATTTGTCCGCCGTGAGTGTGTCCGGCCACAGCCACAGGAGCCGTATTGGGGGAAAATTGTTCAAATGAGTCTGGATGATGCATCATCACAAACCTAGGTGCCTGATTCGGTACTTGGGCGAGTGCAACTTCTGGCTTAGCATTATCTGCCCACCGTGACCCAATGCCGACTAGGTATAGAGGTGACTGTGCATCCGTCCCCGCCCTTGCTAAGTTACTGCTTTCCCGGAGTCTTAGGGCAACGGACTCGTTCATGAGGACTTCTACACCCACTTTTTCCAAGGCTGCAAGCAATTTTGCTGCCAACTCTTGGTTTGGCTTTGCGTCCTTTTTTTTCAATGCATAGTCATGATTGCCTAGAACAGCATACGTAGGAATGTCCGCTTCTGTTAGTGGGCGCACTAGCTCAATGGCTTTGTTGATTTCTTCATAGGGTTCATTGGCCGCATCATAGATAAAGTCACCCGCAATCAGTACAGCTTCAGGGCGTTCCTCAATGAGTTCCTCAATTATGCGAGCGATGGTTGGGGTATTATCTAGCCACATCCCTACTTGCCAATCTGCAATGACTGCGATTCGTTTCCCCTCCCATGAGGGTGGAAGATTGGGAATTTCTGCAACTTGGGATTCCTCATCGATGAAATAGGGTTCAATCAAACCCCAAACTATAACTATACCCAATAGCCCCAAGAAGCCGAAGAGTAAGTATTTCAGCGAATTTTTAATGTTCTTCATAGGGTCTACTTCTGTTTAATCTAATAGAGTTTCTACTAATAAGAATGTTGATAATTACGCCTTTCGACGGCTATCAAAAGACAGATGTTAAACACTTTTCCTAGGTTAATTTGCGCTAGCCACTACCAAATGAGGGAAGCTGATCAACTTTTCTTCCTATGTGAGGATTCTGACAACTCTGTTCTTTAGCTATGTTGCAGGCATAAGCATTCAGAAAATTTGCACTGAAACAAGCAATATGACTGATAAGAATAACAAAATAAATAATCAAGCGCCGATTCCTTCGGGTCTACCGGGAGAAATGAGTGACAACTACGGTGCCGAAGCTCAGCAAGCCATGACACCTGGTAGAGACGTTAGGATTTCAGATACGCCTGTAGAAGATACTGACGAACCTGCAATTATTTCCGACCTCCCTCAAGAAATCACTGAGTCCTATGGAACTGGCGCTCCTCTACAACCGGGTCTGACCGAGGGCGGACGTACCATGCATGATGATATGAGCAAGTACAATGCCGTCAGTCCAAAGGTATCTGCAGGAGATGTTGATGCGGCTTGGTCGCAGGCTGAAGGAACGGCAGAAGAAACTGTCGGTGGAACTGCCCCCACCCCTGACCAAGATATTGTAGAAGACTTGGCGGCGGCGGTTGGTATCCAGACGGATGATCGGTCATTTCTGCGGACAAACGATATGTTGAACGAGCGTGATGACAATAGATGGGAATTAGACCCCAAATCTTCGCCAGATTACCCAGAGCGTAGGGAAGACGAAAATATGATTCCCCACTCTCAGGATGAGTCCCAACGCTGAGAATAGACCTCTTACAAAAGTATTCTGACGATACTATTTGCGTCTATTTTTGTCACTCTTGCCTCTTGCCTTTTGCCTGACTTCTAAACAAAAAGTAAAATGCGTCAACTTCAGATTCAGGTGCCACGCGGACACGGAAAAGAAGTCCTCGACTTAGCAAAGTCTCATAGTGGGGCGAACTTGTCACTGTTTGAAGCGACTGGGAGTGATGAGCCGATAGATTTGGCGATCGTTCATGTTCCTAATGGGGAAGTTGAGGGACTCTTAGGAGACTTAGAAAAGCTGCCAAACGTCCATATAACATTGATTCCGCGTGGGGTGATGCCACTACAACCACCGCCTTCGGAAGCCGCGCAGCAGGTCAAGGATGTAGAGTTGCTCAGCCCTATGGAGATATTCCTCGGTGGCTTGCAGAGCATCGGCTCATGGAAAGGCTTTCTGGGGTATGCTGCGCTTGCGGGTGTTGTCGTCTGGATTGGCTTGTTTACCAATACAGTTTTTTTGCTCACGGCTGCCATGCTGATTGCGCCCTTTGCGGGGCCGGCAATGAACTTTGCGCTCGCTACAGCACGCGGTGATAAGGAATTACTGTGGCGTAGCGCCTTACGCTATTTTTCTGCGCTCGTGGTGACAGTCCTCGTTACTTTGCTACTCACCCTACTCTTAGGGCCGGAGTTCCCAACCAACCAAATGATCGCAACGAGTACTCTTTCATCAGTAGCGGTGCTGCTTCCATTAGCCGCAGGTGCAGCAGGTGCTCTGAACCTGGCTCAATCCCAACAAAGTAGCTTAGTCTCAGGGGCAGCTACGGGAATGCTGGTTGCCGCTTCCCTAGCACCGCCTACGGGATTGGTAGGTATGGCAGTTGCCATGGGCAGATGGGATTTGGTCATTAATGGTTTATTCGTACTCTTGTTACAACTCGTAGGGATTAATTTAACGGCTGCCTCCTTGTTCCGCGCCTTTGGAGTGTCTAACCGAGGAGCCCGGTATGCTCGAGGCAAGCGGTGGCTCACTCCAACTGCCCTTGCGGCCACAGTAGCAGTGCTGGTTGGTTTGCTGACGTGGCAATTGTCCAATTCTCCAGAACTGCAACGCACTAGCCGCGCCCAATTTGCGGCTGATCAAATCCAAAAGGTATTAGACGAGAGTAGTCTAGTCAAACCCGTGGATGTAAATGTCCGCTTCACTCGTACACCGGGACAAGATACACTGCTCGGCACGGTCTACGTTCAACCTGAGAACGGCGTTACTACCTCCTCTGAAGAGATTCGCAACCGCCTTACCCGCGAAATCCAAGAGAACTTGCTGGAGCACGATTTTCAGGCAACACCTTTGATAGATGTTAGCGTTCTTGAGCCACCACCCAGCCAAAAAATAGGCACGACTACCGCACCTTAAGTGAAAACAGGAGTCAAGAGAGAAAGATTGTGGTAAACTCTTCTCGCCACAAGGTTCAGCTTCAAAATAGCAACCAAAAAGAGATTGATGAAAACCATCTCTCAGTTTGCCGTTATTATTCTAGCCATTCTTATCGGCTTAATTGTAACAAGTTGCTCTCTGACTCAAACCACTTATCACGTTAAATTAAAACCTTCTTACCAAGGCAATGTATGCCTCTCTCTAGGTGAATTAGATGGGACATTAGATATTACTTTAGAGAGAGGAGCAAATTGTGATCGTTTCCGCATATCTTCTCATAATCCCACTTACCATTACTTACAAATCCCTAGTCATTCTTCCCTCGAGTCTCAATTTGATTTAACGATTTCTTCACCACGCCTAGGAGGCTCCTATCAGAGGGATAAGGCGGGTTATATGCGATATGGTGACTGTCAAAAAGGATGGGTTCATACTTTAGAACGAGAACAACCACACCGAGATAATTCTGTGGCTGTGGTAGCGGGTATCTTTATTCTGATCAGTATGGGTTGCTTGTTTGGATTATTGAGTGCAATCAATAAAGTTTACTGTTGGTCTTCATCGCAGTTTATCTCATTGAGCCAACTCCAACCCCTGATGGATTCTAATACTAACAATCGATATGTTAAAGTCACGGGAAAAATTCAGTGTGAGAACTCCCTGACTTCTCCTTTAGCTCAACAACCTTGTGTTTATTACAGTTTTTGCGTTAAGCGGAAATATGAGCTGCCTTCCTCAAAAAGTAATAAGAATCAAGAAGAAATTGTATTTGAACAAAAAGAGACAATTCCTTTTACCTTAGAACAAGGAAAATATCGGATTAGGGTTATTGCTAATCACGCTGAAATTACCACCAAAAATCACTATCATGAGTCTCGAAACGAGCCACCTCAATCTTACTCCTCTTCAAATAAAGGATTTACCCGTGGTTTTCAGTATGGA
Organism: uncultured Microcoleus sp.; assembly: GCA_964588805.1. Classification (GTDB taxonomy): domain Bacteria; phylum Cyanobacteriota; class Cyanobacteriia; order Cyanobacteriales; family Coleofasciculaceae; genus CAZPRJ01. The sequence continues at coordinate 56,516 of CAZPRJ010000023.1, forward strand.
GAATCTATCTTACCCGTTGGCGCATCAGTCACTGTAGTAGGACTAGCCACTCCTCAAGGGATAGTTCACCCTCAACAATCTAATGGGTTTGCTAAACGTTTTTTAATTACCACTCAAACAGAATCCGAATTTTCGCACACTGCACGAAACACGATTGTTTTGCTGACGCTGTTAATGTTATTTTTCAGTGTTTTGGGGAGTCGGCAAGCGATTTTTAGCTTAAATTTTTGGCAGATGAGTGCAACAGAAGCTTGTCGTTTGCATGTTCAGAGTTGGTTTTAATTGACATTTGGTTGGAAAATGGGGAGTCAGAAGTCAGGGGTCAGGAGTCAGGAGTTAGACCGTGAACACTCCTACTCACAGTTATCCATCTTACATTTTGAATTTTGAATTTTGAATTCAAAAAGTTAGGAGAAAAGATTTTTATTCGTTGTTGTGAAGGCATCATGGGGAGTCTATGGTTCAGTTTCAGTAGGAGCTACTTCACTCCATTTGTAAATCATGTAATTAGCAAGAGCAGCTAAGTTAGGTTGCCATTGTTGGCGAAGAGAGATGTACAAGTTTGCACCCTCTTCTAAATCGCTGACTGTTACTATTCCCTCAGCTCGAAACTTTTCTACTGCTCGATAATACCGCTTCCGCCATGCCTGCTCTTGCTGCTCAGTGATATTGGGACGCCCCTTTGGCACAAATGTACGAGACACTTCACTCAGCAGTTGTAGACTACCACCCCATAACTCGGCTAATGCCGTAGAGTGTACTAGCGATCGATACTTTTCAGGATTCAATGCACTTTTAATCAAGGTGGCTGTGTCTAGCGACAACAGTAGTAATCGTGGCAAGGCATAGTAAATCTCTGAAAAACGGATATAGAGCAGCACTGGGTAGGAGCGTTGGGATTCCAGCAGGTTCATCAGATCTCTAGCCATATTAGAAATATCCTGCTGGGCATTGCTGAATTCGCCACTTGCTCCAAAGCGAGTTAAGAGTTCCACTGGCTCGGCTGTCCCAGCCGTGCTGTGGTGTAAGCTCAAAGCAAAGGTGTTGCGCCTTGTGAGTGAGCTGTACACCGATAGGAGGTAAGTAATAGTTAAGGTGAAGATGGAAAAACCAAGGGCTGCTTGCAATACCATCAGCAACCTTTGAGTACCTGTTTTTGGAACAATATCGCCTGTACCCAGTGTGGTAAGGGAGTAGGCACTATAGTAGAGTGCTGTGGCAAAATCCTTTGGTGTTTCTCCTTGGCTTGCCTGGATAGCGGAACCCAACTCAGGCCATACAATCAAGGCAAACCCACAGATCAGCAAGGATACCCATACCACTATGATCGCAACAATTACTGTGGGGCCGGCTTGGGTGAGTAGGTGCTTACTTTGGGAAGGAGTAGCTTGTGCAGCCAACCGGAAGAGTCGCCATATCCCTTTGCTGAGTGGCAAACTTAGTACGCTGGTGCCAAGGCGAGGATGCAGCACGGTTAGGTAGATGTCTACGAGGGCTAGAATCACCAGTATCAAGCCTACTGTTTTTGCTAACCCGTCCATGCTTTAACCTTCTGCTCTAGTTCTCAGAATGAAATTACTACAGACCTCAATCCAACATTTTCTAACAATTGAGGGATGAACTAGATCTGCCTTAAGAGGTGAAACCAAGTTTCTGCGATCGCCCAATAAAACTTGATGTTAACTGAAACTCATAGATTTACCCAAAGGCTTGTCAGCGTCAGGACTTTCAATTCCTAATTCCGGCTTTGAACATGGTTTTCCCTACAAGCATGGAGAACCAGGGTGTTTGGTAAGCTAGTCGGATTTGTCAACTGCTACAATCTCTAGGTCAGTATTTTAATAGCTTCTCCCATCCTCGCAGAAGAGACAAAAATGTTGAAAACGTTACAGTACCTCTGGCAACTAACTTATCAAAGAAGCCCTGAAGTCAATCTCAACGCCTTACGACGAAAGTTAAAAGCCAAGTTTAACAATCAAGAGCAACCCGAAGGCAATACTGACAATGAAGCTGAAGTGAATACAGTAGTTCCTGATCTATGGAGCCAACCTATCTATCAAGATTTTATTGCCTACAAACTACGGTTGAGTAACTCACCTATTGTATTGCTCGGAGAGCTGGAACAAATTAATAGATTAACTGCTGTTTTGGCGAAAAAAAACCTTGATATAAGCTGTTTAGCATGGAATTGGGATACTGAAATTAATCTCAATGACTTTTCCGAAGAATCACAACTCGTGGTTTGCAAAATTCCACTCAATGGCTCTCAGTGGAGAGTTATGCAGAAACTAAAGGAGAGATATCTCAATCGAGTCACGAGTATTTATGAGCTAGTTTTGCCGTTAACGATGATACCAATAGCTCAATCCTCCCTCGTCTACTATATGAAAAGTTTAGAAGAGATTAGCCCTTACTATCTAGGAGAAAAATATTTTGGCCCTATTGATAAGTTAAATGCACTCTTCCCTCTAGCCGGAAAGACAGTTATCGAGTTTGGCCCTTTGGATGGATGTATGACCAGTGGGCTAGTAACTTTAGGAGTTAAGAAATTGACTTGTATAGAAGCTAGACCGGAGAATACTATTAAAACCTTAATTGCTAGTTATGCATTCGACTGGGATATGGTCGAATTAGTCATGGACGATTTTCATAATGTTAATTGTTTAAATTACGGAACTTACGATTTAGCGTTTGCTCATGGTGTATACTACCACAGTTTAGCCCCTTTTCTGTTTTTAGAAAATCTATGTTCTCTGTCTAGCAATATTTTTATGGGAGGTTTTTGTGCTACAGACTCTTTGCCAGGAGGAGATTATGAACTACTAGAATATGAGGGTGAAAAGTATCGAGTAAAAATGAATCAAGAAATTGATTATTTTACAGCAGGTGTCAACAAAGTAGCCTACTTTTTTCATAAAGAAGATTTGATGAAATTTTTTCGGGAACGCAACTATGAGGTCATTGTAATTTCTGATGAGGAGGTGGAAATTTCGACGGGGAACTACTTAAGATTTTTAGCTTGTAAAAAATAAAATTCCACAAATTTCCAATTAAGAACGTTATAGCTGACGCATCCACCTTTGAATTCCATTTCTTATGCGACTTAAAGGCCAAGACACTAAAAGGAGGACAGGGATAATCTCCAACCGTCCCATCCACATTAATAAAATTAAAATGAACTTGCCCAACCAAGGCAACGTTGGATCGGTAATTCCTACAGATAAGCCTACACTGCCCAAAGCTGAAGCCACCTCAAAAATCAGATCAGCTAATGTGTACTTAGGCTCAATCACATTTAGCAGTACAAAAACGCTAATTCCGATGCAAGACATCCACAGGATAGCTAGGACGGCTGCCGATTCGATGCGGCGAGTCGCTTCTGTTTCCGAAATGAATTTACCATCTAGCTTATAGCGCATCATCTGATGGGGTGTTAGGGTAATGCGCTGGAAGCGCCACACAATAGCCTTGAATAGCGACACAACCCGAGTCAGTTTCAATCCTCCAACGGTGGAACCGGAAGCCCCACCAAAAATCATGGCCAGGGTTAACAACAATTTTTCTACAGGAAGCCAATCTTTCAAGTCTGCCGTAGCAAAACCACAAGTACCCAATGCCGAAACCCACTGGAACGCACTATTGAGTAAATGAAAGTTGCCATTAAACCAATAAGTTTCAAAAATTAGTAGCAGTGGTCCGGCTGCCAGGAGTATCCATAGCGCCAGATGCTGAGTATCCCGCCACAGCAATGAAAAACGTCGCTTGTAAAGTAGCTGATAGTGGAAGGGAAAGCTAATAGCCCCAGCAATCATAATGGGAATAACTGCCAGTTGGATGTGAGGGTCGTAAGCACCGATACTGTTATCGGTAATCGCAAATCCCCCTGTCGAGATACCCGTTAAGCCGTGATTGATGGCGTCCCACCAAGGCATTCCCACAAGATGCAACCACAGCACGCTAATCACTGTGTACAGCAGGTAAATCTTCCAGATTTGACGCACAGTGTTACTGATAGTGATGCCAATTCGCTGGTTGCGTCCTTCAGCACTGTATAGTTGATAGGCATCCGAAGATGGTTCCAAGATTGAAATCATCAGTAAAATCACACCCACGCCGCCAACCCACTCCATCAAAGAACGCCACCACAGCAGGGTGTTCGGTAGTTCGCTGGAGTGCAGTGCTACTGATAGCCCGGTACTTGTGAATCCAGAAAACGATTCAAATAGGGCATTCCAGGGGTCTTGAAAGTAAAAGACCGTAAGTGAGGTTCGTGGCAATGCTGCTAACTGGGAAGCAATTAACATAAACGGCATTGCCCCAATGCATGGAACCAGACACCAACTTAGAGCAACGGTGAGCATGGCATGGGGTAGGCGCGAGTCTCCAGCTTTGTGGAAGAGGCGATAAAGCACTTGTCCAATCACAAAGGAAACTAACGCAGTCCATACAAAGGCACTAATGGCGTAATATTCACCAAAGACAAAGCAGATAGGCAGAGAAACTACTGCCATCACGCCAGGTGTATGGAGCATCAAACCAAGGTCACGAAGAGTTGTTTTAAGATATGGATTCACCGAAATTAATGGGTCTGAAGGAGTGAAAGTTATAGGTTGTAACTTTTATCGAGCGTAGGAAAATTTTTAAGTAGTTCTTACAGGTTCTTACGTTTAATCGTCCTCTTCCTCTAAGAGTCGGTACAGTTGCTTGGCGAGAATCACTTCTGGATTGACAAGAACATGGACACCAATATGTTTGAATAGGCTCTTGTGTATTCCTTGATTGACCATGCTGACAAGGATCTTGATTCCGTATTCTTTACCTAGGAACATGGTCATTAAGTTAATTGAGTCATCACTTGTGGTTGCAAACAGCGCATCTGCACGGTCTGCACCGACTTCTTCTAGAATTCCACCCTCTGCAATATCTGCTTGATATACTTTGATATCGTGTTTTTGTAGCACTTTTCGAGCTCGTTCCTCATTAGTTTCAATTAGCGCTACCTCATGCCCATCTTTAAGTGCCAAATCGATTAAGCTAGACCCCTCTGGCCCGGCACCTACGACAATTATGTACATATCAGTCCATCAAAAAATTGCCAGATTTATTATCCTACCCATGCTTGAGTTTGATTAGTATCAGGCTTGAGGAGTATTCATCGGGTAATGTTGGCTCAGTATTTTGCTTTGTCCTAATCGCCTTGGCGACTGCCATACCATAGCTGATGCTGTGTTATGGGCATATCTTTCGTATGCTGGAATTGTAGAACTTGGGGAAATAGGCGATCGCATTTTGTCTTTTCCTCTTCCCATTCAACTTCAATCGATTGCCAAGTAGTACGCTTAACTATAGCAACCTCAATTTTAGAGAGCTATCCACGAACTAGGGTTACAGTATTGCTTGGCTAACGTTCTGCAAATTCCTCCTCTCCTAACTCCTGCCTGCTAACTCCTATCTTCTTTCCTGGTAGAATCTCTTGCATAACTCCTCAAAACCCCTTCTCAAATCTCTGCTATCGCTGAGTACAGCGACTCTGGTGCTTGTTGGCTTAAGTGGATGTCAATACCTTCGAGGCTGGCTAGGAGGCGGCTACACGGTTAAGCGTGTCTCTGATGGAGACACCATGACTGTCCTGAATCCATCTGGAAAAAGTATTAGTGTACGCTTTGCTTGCATCGATGCTCCAGAAGTTCCCCATACCCTCAAGGAACGAAAAAGCAGAAAATTAGTAGACAAATCACAATTTAAGTGGGGAGAAAAAGCTCAGAAGCGAGTCCAGGATTTGGTTCAACAAGGTGGCAACCGTGTTAATTTGACGGTGACAGACACCGATCAATATGGTCGTAAAGTTAGTGAAGTACGCCTCTCTGATGGTACATTTATTCAACAAGTTTTAGTCAGTGAAGGGCTTGCACAAGTGTATCGACCTTACCTAAAAAACTGTCCCAGTGCAGCCATTGTGAACCAAGCCGAAGCAGATGCCAAGCGTCGGCGGGTGGGGGTTTGGAGAGATACAAAATATGTTTCTGCGTGGGAATGGCGACGTAACCAGAAAAATCAGTAAAAATAGGTCATTGGTTATTCCTCTCACTCCTATCCACTCCAGAGCGGACAACTCCGATGAGCGAAACGAACACAGTATTTGACCGCCTTACCCAAACCCTCGGCAAAATAATTTTAGGTCAATCTACTCTAGTGCAACAGATGCTAGTGGCACTCGTGAGTGGAGGACATCTAATTATTGAAGGAGTACCCGGAACGGGAAAAACCCTATTAGTAAAGGTATTGGCAAGACTCATCCAAGCAGATTTTCGGCGGATTCAACTCACACCAGATATTTTACCCTCTGATATTTTAGGAACCAATATTTTTGACTTGAATACCCATAGCTTTACTCTCAAAAAAGGGCCGGTCTTTACTGAGATTTTGCTGGCGGATGAAATTAACCGCACTCCCCCAAAAACTCAATCCGCACTTTTAGAAGCAATGGAGGAACAACAAGTCACATTAGATGGTGAAACCTTGCCTTTATCTGAACTTTTTTGGGTGATTGCGACTCAAAACTCCCTGGAATTTGAAGGCACTTATCCCTTACCTGAAGCTCAGTTAGATCGATTTTTATTTAAGCTAGTTGTAGAATACCCCAACTCAGCCGCCGAGAAGCAAATGTTACTTAATACTCAAGCTGGGTTTCGAGCAAAACGCCTGGATTTGGCGCGAATAAAACCGATCGCTACAGTAGAACAAATCTTAAATGCTCGAAAAGCAGCGCAAGCGGTTGAAGTTGAAGATAAGTTACTCGATTATTTACTAGCATTAGTACAGCGTACCCGACAACATCCCGATTTAGCCTTAGGGGCTTCTCCGCGAGCGGCAGTTGCTTGGTTACAAACCACTAAAGCGCATGCTTGGTTAAATGGCCGAAAATATACTACCCCAGATGATATTAAATCTGTTGCATTACCCTTGTTGCGTCACCGCCTCATCCTCAAACCCGAAGCACAATTAGATGGTATTCAAATCGATGCGGTGATTTCTGCATTGCTTAATCAAGTTGCTGTACCTAGGTGAAATTTTTTAAATTTAAAATGAAGTTATTTGCAGTTGAAATCGCAGCTATACCAACAAAATCTGCCTGGAGCAGGTTCTGAAAAATTATCGTAAGGGCGGGTTTTGATGTTAAGTTTTCGGTACTGTCTAAAGCGGATTCGTAAACCCGCCCCTACAGATATTATCGGTGTTTACCGGGCATGATATGGCTCCTGATTCCTGACTTCTGACTCTAACCAAAAATCTATGATTCCTTCCCGACTAGTTTATATTTTATTAGCCCTAGGGTTAGCGATCGCCATTATTCTGGCTATCATTTTTGATGTGCAAACGAGCCTGATTATTACTGTTTTATTCGATATCGTAGTCTTAGCTTTAGCAATTTGGGATGCACGGGAAGTTAAAGCGAATCGGGTAAATGTGACGCGCACACCTTTACAACGGCTTTCAATTGGACGAGATAATCCGGTTATTCTGTCTGTACAGTCGGGACAACAAAAGGCAAAGATTCGTCTGCGAGACTACCACCCTTTAGAATTTGAGGTTTCTCAATCCCTGCTGGAAACCTCTCTAGAACCCAACAGTTCTCAAGAACTTATGTATACCATTCATCCCGATAGTCGAGGGGAGTTTAAATGGGGTGATATTCAGGTGCGCCAATTGGGACGGTGGGGTTTGGCGTGGGATGATTGGAAAATTCCTGCTGATCAGACAGTTGCGGTTTATCCGGATTTGATAGGATTGCGATCGCTTTCTATTCGCCTAGCCTTAGAAAATACTGGCACGATGCGCCAAATGCGCCGTAGTGGTATGGGCACAGAATTTGCTGAGCTGCGAGAATATGGAATTGGGGATGATACTCGCCTGATTGATTGGAAGGCCACTGCCCGTCGTTCACGCCCTTTAGTCCGGGTATTAGAACCGGAACGAGAGCAAACTCTCATTATCTTACTCGACCGAGGACGCTTAATGACGGCACAGGTGCAAGGGCTCAAGCGCTTTGATTGGGGATTAAATGCTACCCTATCTTTAGCATTGGCAGGATTACATCGGGGCGATCGCGTGGGAGTTGGGGTGTTTGACCGAGAAGTGACGACTTGGATTCCACCGGAACGAGGTCAAAATCAATTACCTAAACTGCTGGAACGCCTGACTCCGATTCAACCGGTTTTACTCGAACCCGACTATGTAGGTGCTGTTACTCGACTGGTTAATCAGCAAACTCGTCGCGCTTTGGTAGTTCTAATTACAGATTTAGTGGATATCACGGCCTCTGCTGAATTACTTGCTGCCCTTGGACGCCTCACACCTCGTTATTTACCTTTTTGTGTGGCATTACGTGACCCGCAAGTTGATAAAATTGCCTATACTCCTCCTGTGATTCAAGACGGGAAACAAGGAGATGGAATTACGGCCACTTATGCCCGTGCGGTTGCCTTAGATTTACTTACTCAGCGTCAGGTTGCTTTTGCTCAATTGAAGCAAAAAGGGGTTTTAGTTTTGGATGCACCGGCTAATCAAATTAGTGAGCAAGTGGTTGACCGTTACTTGCAATTGAAGGCTAGAAATTTGCTGTAATATCGAATCTGTTACTATCGGAGTTGTATTTTTTTAACGCAGAGGTCACAGAGGTTTTGGAGCAAGGTTTCAGTGAATTATATCGTAGGGGTGGGTTTAGGAATTAGATTGGGGCTGTACCGGAAATTGGGCATCAAAACCCGCCCTTACCCAAGGTTGGTATTAGGATAATTTATTTTTTAGAAGTCTCTAACTCCATCTGTGCGAAATGTTCCAGCAGCAGGTGATGGATGAAGATGTAACCACCTCCTACTTTTTGAAGGAAGTTGCACTCAGTAGCATAATCGAGGAAACGAGCATAATTCCAGGGAATATAACCGCCCATATAAAGGATGAGGCGCAAGGTAAAGTGTTGAATACAGATTTTACCACCTCCATCAATCAGGGCAATATTCACCACATAACTCAACAGAATAATCAGCCCAACAACCAGCTCAACAATCGAACTTGAATACAGCCCACAAATCAGCCCAACACCAACAATCGAACTGAAAATCAGCCTACGTCTTCCATTAGTTGCTTCTTTCCAATACCATTTTAGATTTCCTTTTATTTCTCGCATTTCTCCCTTAAACGAGTAGACAGATATCAGCCCACAACATAGCCCATGAATTAGTCCAAAACCTAGCCCAAGAATTAGCCCCTCTATCAGCCCATCACTCACGCCGAAACTGAGCGAACAAATCAGCCCACCAATCGGCCAACTAATCAGCCAACTCATTAAGAAAATTCCCAGCAGACAAAGTATTCTTTTCCCTTTGCTCCGCAACCATATAGGCTGTATTGCCTCAATGAAAAATACGGTTTGTGATTGCTCAATCATGCTTTGAGCCAGCCACACTAACCAACGCTTGGTTTGAGCTTCTGAATATCGTTGCTCAACCTTTCCGTGTGTAGGACGGTGAAGCATCCGCTCAATGTAAGCATCAAATAACTGTTGTTGCTGTTCTTCCAGGGCTTCAGATTGAGGTAAATCTTCAGCAGCTACTCCTTCATAAGCTAGAACCATTATATTGAGCATTAAAGGTAACTTCGCTAACTTCTGTAACGCCGTATTCCCTTTAATTAATACTCTCAACCCTGTTAAATCCCTATTAATACTATGTAAATAGTGATGAATTTGTTCTCGAGTGAGTGGATTTAAATAAACTGTACTTTGAAAATTGAGATGGTTAGAGAGTTGTTTGTAGTCTTTAGTGCGGCTACAAACTACCATTTCAGGAGCATAATTTTGATGAAAATCATTCAATGCCGCCACACAGCTCTCTCGGTGTTCCGCTTTCACTTCATCCAATCCATCCAGCAGCAGCAAAAGTTCCTGTTTTTCGACCCAATCACCTCCAATTGATGTAGGAACCTGATACTTACTGCTAAGTTCCTCCACTATCCAATATCCAATTGGCTGCTTCTTAATCGCCCAAGATGAGAGGTTAAATATAACAGGAATGCGGTAATCTAAACTCTGTTCAGCCCGGTTAATTAAATCACGGCTGAGTTCCAATAAAGTAGTAGTTTTTCCTGCCCCTGATTCACCCAAAATCAGCAATGTTCGTATCTCACCTAACTGGTCAAAAATAGAAATAACTTTACTCCCTTTTGGTAGAGGTTTTTGCGGCTCATCAGCCATTCCTAATTCCAGGTTCCACGGAGAAACGACAGCATTGGCGCATTCCTCTAAATCCATTTCTATCAATATTTGGCTATGTAGGGAAGTTTCTAAAACACCTTCAATCCAGAATTTCCTGACTTTATTCAGGATGGCTTGCCGATTTTTGACTTGTTGTCGAGTCAGGCGACGTAATCGGCTCATGCAACCCTCCGTGATAATGCTGTGTGCCTAAAAAGTTGGACTTCTTGCATAACTTTTAAAGCTAGAGGTGATAAGTATTATATCTACAAGGATGTTGCTCAACCTCAAGCTGCCGAATGTGTTTTTTAGGAGAGTCAAGTTAAAAACATTTTCCAAGAAGTGTGATTAAGGAACTAACCAGGTTAACACCTTAAGAATCCTCGGGTCTAGAGGTTTACTGGAAAGCCAACCGGATAAAAGCCGATGCAAAACTAAGCGACGGCAAGCTGGTATTAAATGGCGTAGCAGTTTGAATAAAATTCTGTGTAATAGCCATAATACTAGCCCGATTACGAGTACCATCCAAGGATGAATCACAATTAGTAGAGGAACCAAAACAAGCGTAATTGCACCTGCAATTACCCAAGATAGTACTGCCGCAACCTGACGAAAACGCACGGATGGCCTAAACCGTAATTGATGTAAAACTTGCTCGATTAACCAATAATGAGCTGAAGCAATTTGGTAATAAAAATCCGACTGTTTTAGACAGTCACTCTTGATCTGATGTAAAACTGAGCCATCGGCTGAAATTACACTTCGGATTAGCGCCTCTGGGAAGCCTCCCTGCCCATAGTAAGTGGAAAAGGTTAATCCCGACTGTAAATGATTTTCGGAGTCGAGGAGAGCGTAATGTCGTAAATCGGTTAGCAGTTGCGGGGAAACCGCTAGACGTTGATGGGACTGTTGAGCCTCTAGGAGGGTTTGCAGACTGTTTTGGTCTAAATTGAAGCGAATGCCGTGAACAATCACCCGTGAGCGAGCCATGCGCTCTGTCTCCAGGTGAATATAAGACTCTAAGTTTAGAGTGCTCAGAGTAGATGACGTTCGAGAGTGGTTTTGGGAACGATGATGGCGCACGGGAAGAAACTCTTTATCCTTACCCTCTTGTTTTCGCGGAACCCCACGGTGATACATCCTTGCCCCATTGCAGTGATGCTTGCACCAAACCGACAATAAACTCCATTAGACCACGCCACTGTTTCTCGCTGGAGGTCACACCATCTCGGTGCAGTTGGAGAATTAAGTCCTGGTGAGGATGACCGATAATGTCTTGGGAGTAGCGATTAATCACCTCGCCATCAAGTTGAATGATGGTTTGGGCATAGATGGCATCTATCGCCCCAGTTGCTTGCTGCGCTTGGACGCTAGCGGAGTTTCTTGGCTCAGTTTCCTGCTTGTAGAGTGACATATTTCGGCTATCCAGCACAGTTTTAAATTCGCTCACTTTCCGCAAACAGCGCAGGAAATGACAGGTTTTGAGGACTCGTTGGACTTTTATAATTTCTTCAGGATTGCTGAGATTGAAGGGGTCTGGTAGTAAGGTTTGGAGTGAGTGTAAATCGGGGTCAGTAGCAAATCGAGCTTCTTCGTTGACGGAATTTAGAGCGGTTGGGTCAAATAATTCTGAGGATGGGTCACTCAGTAGCGCCCTGTACTGTCGTTCTAGAGTGAGGCGTAATTCTAAATAGCGATCGCGCAATAACTCATGAATCCCCTGGTCTTGGAGATACTCTTGAGAAATTGGATAAATGTCTCGGTAAGCTTCCCAAGCAATAAACTTATGGGCTGGAATTCGCTCTACCACCATCGTGTTCACTTCTAGCGCCGTGATATCGATGAGAACATCTCCCAAAGATTGTAAAAATTCATTGAGGTTGCGATTCAAACCTGGGGCAACCGCCCGATTAAGGGGGGCAGGCACGTCTTTATTTTTTTTTCTACGTCGGTTTTGTGTAGTCATCATTGCCGTCAACCAATTTGAGAGGGATGAATTTGAGTTTAGGATTGACTATGCCTACTTGGGTAGGGTTTGAAAAATTTGAGAAGCCCAATTTTGGATTAATTCTGCCGACCATCGCCGTAAGGTTTCTCGAGAACCCAACTCTCAATTTTTTAAATCCCCAATCCTCAGTGAACTAACCTACTATTCATCATTGGAATGGGGAAAGCGGCTGGGCGGGGGTGGGGGTGGGGGCACTCGTTTATCAGCCGACTTCGGTTTAGGGTTTGTGTTTTCTGGTGAACTTGCCCGAGTATCTGTATTTTCAGCAGAGGTTTCAGGTTTAGACTCTTCTGATAGGGAGCCTTCGTTTTGTAGCATTGACGATAGATCAAAATTATCCTCGGCTCCAGCCTTGACCTCCAATGAGTCGGGAGAAGGTTCAAGTTCCTCGTCGGCAAAATCAGCCCAATCCTCATCATTGTCTAAATTGGTCGCAGACTCGGCTGAGGGTGGAGTCATAACAAAGGGGTCTGATTCATCTCCTAAGTCTCCCCAGTCCTCATCTTCCCCCAAATCAAGGGAATTCATATCGACGACAGGAGTATCGATGAGTACAGACGACTCATCCATCACCCAATCTTCCCACTCTTCATCTTCGGCCAAATTCAAAGAATCCAAACTAGGAATGGGTGGGTCTGATTCGATATCTGATTCATCTTCAATGAAGTCTCCCCAATCCTCATCGACTGGGGTAGTTGAGAGGTTCAGATTCTGTTGGGGTGAAGTGGCAGGATCTGGATACTCTTGTGAGTCTGAGGCGGTGCGGTCAGATTCTACTTCATCCTCAATGAAGTCTCCCCAATCCTCATCGACTGGAGTTGTTGAGGTTTCTAGGTTCTGTGCTGGGGGTGCCGAGGGAGGGATTTCCTCTGCCTGCTCCAAATCTGTCCATTGCTCATTCTCGGGTCGGTCAGATGGGGAGAAATCCGTAGGCTGTTCCTCTACAAAGTCTCTCATGTCCTCATTCACAGGAGAGTTTGTAGTATCCAGGTTTTGTGCTTCTGAAGGGGGATAGGATTCTATCCAATCTTGCTCATCGTCCTGGGTATCTAATGCCTCTGAAGTGGTTGCGGCTTCTTCCCGCACTAATTCTTCCCATCCCCACTCGTCACGCTGCTCTGAATCAGACGTTTCTGAGGGAGGCATCGGTACGACAGGTATCGACTCGAGTAAATCTAAAACTGAGCTATCCCAATCATCTTCTTCGTCCTCTTCCTCCTCGTCATCCTCTACAGGTTCGTCTGCTGTCGGGGCAGTCATCGGTTCTTCGGCCTGGGGAGTGGAGGCTTCTTCAGCGATGGTTTCCTCGATTCGGGTGTCTGGATTGACCCACGCATCGGCAGCAGCGGACTCTTGAGACTCTGCCACAAATTCAGCTACTGGGATTTCGGTTGCCGTTACCCCTGGGGTACTGACTCCTACATCCGCTACCGTTTCTTGGGGTTCACTTCCCCTAGCTACCACCTCTTCTCCTTCCGGCAACAGGGGGGCGATATCCGGCGACCCCGGCTCAACAACGGCAGGTTCTGGCTGTGGATAGCGTAGAGCAACTAATACCTCAAATAACTTTTGCAAACTCTCAAGATTACTCTGAATCAGCTTGCTGCCTTGGGCCACTTGCTCGAGGTGAAGTTGCTTCAATTCCCGATAGCGACCTGTACCAATAAATTCTTCGCCAATCTCATGTTCAACTACGCCCTCAATGGAGTTGATTCGAGTTCGCAGGCGATGACCGGATGGGGCAGACGTTGCCTCAATTTCCTCATCGGCAGGAACCCAGGTCGTAAATTTCAATTCAACGGCTTCGCTGAGGGCTAAAGCCAGCGCTTGTGTAATGTTTCCCGCCTTGAGTTGTGCTTTAAAGTCATCGCTCGACGCCATAATAGTATCCCCACTGAAATCGGCGGTTGGCAAATCAAGAACTTACCAAAACTTGTTCCGTCTTTTCAACTGTTATTGGAAGTTGTCCGGATCGGAGGGAGAGAGAGCAGAACTGCCCTCTGTAGGTCGGTGTGCTGACTGGGGCAGTTGAGATAAGGTGTTGGTGAGAACAGTAAATAACTGTTGCAAGTTTTCTAAATTTTGCTGAATAATGTCCCGTCCTTGTTGAACCTGCTCCATGTGAAATTGTCGCAGTTCTGTGTAAGGGCCATTGCCGATGAATCGACTCCCCACTTCGTTGTCGATCGCACCATCTACAATATTCATGCGAGTCCGCATCCGGCAATCGGCGGTTGGCTTTTCGGTTTCTGTTGCGGGGGTAGAATCTGAGTTTTTGGACGAGGACACCCAGGTAGTAATTTCTAACTCAACCGCTTCCCCTAATGCCAGGGTGAGGGCATCAACAATTTTGCCTGCTTTGAGTTGTGCTTTGAAGTCGTCGCTGGTTGCCATAAGGTTTCGTTCACCTCAAGCTATGGAAGATAGCTTGCAATATTAGACCAGAAGTGCCTTGACTATAGCAAACCTCTGGCCAAGCTTAACAATTGTAGGGTACGCAGACAAGATTATGAACGACCCAAAGTCGCTGTCGCCTCAGGCAGTTTCTGTACTCAATGGGGAATGCCACAGCTTAGCCTATGGCTTGGGCTAGATTGTGATGGGGTTAAATTATATGTAAACAACCCAACGCCAAGCTTGATAGTGACAATTTCGTTAAACTGTCCAAAAGCCGGTCGCGTCGTAGCCCAATTCTCTGAGCATATGGCGCAGTAGTGGTAAGCTCAGTCCAATCACATTACTGTGACAGCCTTCAAGTTTTTCGACAAATAATCCGCCTCGACCTTCTAGGGCAAAGCAACCGGCACAAGTGAGTGGTTCACCGGTTGCGACGTAGGCTTCAATGGCGCGATCGCTAACATTAGCAAAAAATACATTTGTCGTCCCGCAACGAACGACCGTTTTATCCTGACACAGGTCAATCAAAGCATGGCCAGTGTACAAGACACCCATCGTACCGCGCATGAGCTGCCAACGGGCGATCGCTTCAGAATCATTCATAGGCTTTCCATAAATCTCACCTCTGACGCTCAGTACTGAGTCACAACCTAGGACTAATACATCACTCAATTGACGAGCAACCATTTGGGCTTTTTTCAGTGCGAGAGTCTCCACCAAGTCTACGGGTTTGCTTAACTGAATTTGTGACTCATCAAAATCACTGGCATGAACAATTGCTTCAATGCCAGCATGATCTAACAAGCGTTTGCGTGCAGGTGAGGCAGAAGCTAATACAAACCTTGGGACACCCATAATAATTTTAGATTTTGGATTTTGGATTGGGAAACCGCCCTATTGATCCTTTTTGAATGGATAATGCGTGAATTTTAAATTGTTTTGACCCCATAGTTTGAGCTGTTTAGGGTTCATTCGCATCTATCTGTGGTTTTAAATGTAATTTCTCTGTATCCGAATCTGCTTTTAGTCCAGCTTTTGAAGATGCCTGTGACCTTAATACACGGAGAAAGATTTCACTACGTTCTCCAATACATCCTGCATTTTATTCCA
This sequence comes from uncultured Microcoleus sp., assembly GCA_964588805.1. Lineage (GTDB taxonomy): Bacteria > Cyanobacteriota > Cyanobacteriia > Cyanobacteriales > Coleofasciculaceae > CAZPRJ01. The sequence continues at coordinate 72,283 of CAZPRJ010000023.1, forward strand.
GCGTTGCTCGGTCGTTGAAGCATTCAAGGTGTAAAGCTGACCATGACTAATCGCGACACTAGCAAGATTATGCCGCGCTTGGTTGGGAAGTTGAACGGCATATTCCAGAACATAATAGGTATTATCGCCTGATTCCCGTGCTTCGGCATTGACTAATTCTGCTTTACGACCCGAATCAGGAGGAGCAATGGCATTTTTTTGTAACTGATAGCCTACCTCCCCAGGTGTTCCTAAATCGGTGAGAGTTTTTCCTTTCGGCACCGAGCTAATCACCACGCTGACATTTTCTGTACGCTCGATCAAATCATGGAACACAACATCCGGCCCGTTGGTCACTTGGACAGGAACCCAACCGTTAGGATACAAAAACTCATAGCCGTCAAGGCTGTCTATATAGCTTTTGAGACCACTGACGCCGCTAGTGCATCCATTCAATCCTAGGCTCAATACCAGCAGCAGTAATGCGGCAATTGCTTTGAGCATCTCTTGACTCCGTTGAATCGGTGCTGTTTTATTGTCTCATCTTTAGGGAACTTGCTTGGATTCCAGTTATGGGCAAGCCGACAGGTTTTCTGACAGACTATGATATTCACGGCATGAGTTTTAATGGGTTCACAAGAAGCTTAATGCTCAAGAACCCTTCAGCGTGAGTAGAGAGTTTTAACGGCGTTCGCTCAAACATTGAGCCATCTACCTAGGTAAAGAATGCTGCGTTAGAGAAAAAACATGAATCAAACTTATCGAATGATCGCCCTTTTGGGATTGGCTATCTCAATTCTGGCTGGAGAACCTGCCAGAGTTCAAGCTCAAAAAGCTAATGTTGAGGTGCCAGTTATCGCCCAACCCGAAAAGGCAACCACGGCAGTAGATTTGTATAACCGAGGCGTTGATCAACTCAATGCTGGGAATTATCAAGAGGCGATCGCAAACTTTAACCAAGCCCTACAGCTCAACCCTAAAGATGCTGACACTTACTATAACCGAGGTTACGCCCATCACACTCTGGGTAAATATGAAAAAGCGATCGCAGACTATACCGAAGCCATTCGCCTGAATCCGAAGTTTCCTCAAGCCTATAGCAATCGAGGTTATACCTATTTTGTTTTAAAAAAGTACCAACAAGCGATTGACGATACTACCAAGTCGATTGAACTCAAAAACGACAATGACAATGCTTATATCAGCCGAGGCAATGCTTACGATGAACTGGGCAAATCCGATGCTGCCTTGGCTGATTATGACAAAGCGCTGTCTATCAACCCCGATAGCGCTAGAGCTTACTACAATCGGGGTTTAACGCGTAATCGTCGTGAGGAGCATCAAACCGCTATTCAAGATTACTCTGAAGCCATTCGCCTACAGCCTGACTATGCAGAAGCCTATTACAATCGGGGCTTGTCTCGCTATAAGCTCAACAATCATCAAGACGCTCTAGAAGACTTAAAGCAAGCCGCCGACCTTTTTAAAAAGAACGGTAGGACTGAAAATTATCAAAGTTCGATGGAGGTTATTAAAACCATACAAGAGCTACAACGCTCCTGAGTGCTATTAATTCCCTAAAGTTTTACTACAGATTAGGTTCTAGCCCCCCTTATCCCTTATCTAGGAGGGGGGTTAGGGTTGATGTGTAGCATTTTTTAGGAGATTGATATTACCAGGAACTTTGTCCTACCGCTAGAAAATGAAGAGGCTTACTAATCTAGGACTCGGTTGGCTCAGCTCATATTTGAGGCTGAGTACGCCACGAACATCAAACCTCCAATCAACACCAACGCAACGACACTCAATAAGACGTAGTTTCGTTTTTGATTGGGTGTTGGAGGCTCTGCGATGTAAGTTTTGGTTTCTGGGGCAAAGTTATTCAGCCTACCGCCTTCTTCTTTTGTAAATGGCATTGAATAAAAACCTTTATTTACTTATTCAAGATAAATGTTACATAAATACAAATTGATACTCTAGACTTTTATTTACAATTTTTTACAAAAATCCAATTTTACACCCCGAGCAAGCGTGATAACAAAGAGCAATTTCATTGTGATAAAAAACACCCGTTATTCATTGGGCAGAAAGCTTTTATGAATAAGAGTTTTGATCTCATCACCAAATTCAAGTTTATTTCTGTCAGAAGGTGGGGGAAAGCTTCGTACAATAAAATCTTGGCTTAATTTAATTCAAACCAGATATCAGGAGATTGGCAATGGCAACGGTCGCAGTCGGGTCGATTGAAACCAAGGGCTTTCCTGCTGTGCTAGCCGCCGCAGATGCAATGGTCAAAGCAGGCAGAGTCACTTTAGTCGGTTATATCCGAGTTGGTAGTGCCCGCTTTACGGTTAATATTCGAGGGGATGTGTCGGAGGTAAAAACGTCTATGGAAGCTGGAATAGCGGCTGTAGAAAACGTTTACGGTGGCACTTTGGAATCTTGGGTAATTATTCCTCGTCCGCACGAGAATGTGGAAGCTGTTCTACCCATCGCATATACCACAGATGTCGAACAGTATCGTGATGCGGTAGAAAACCCAATCATACCCACACGGCGAGGCAACGGTTTGTAAGGCTAGATTAAACTAGAAGGATGAAGTAAGGATTAAATATATCTCATTGAGATGGAGAAGTATTAAAAACGTCCATTAACAGAGATTTTATACTTCATCCTTTTTTGATTTGAAGTGAACAATATTCCACCTATCCTTAAGAATTTGTCGGGTTATCCCAAATTTTACAAGTGATTTAATACAGGAGGGCAAGCATTCATTTCGATGGCTTTTATGAGCCTTTTTATTAAATTTATTTTTATCAAGTCTGAAGCTATTTATCTAGGCAAGTATTTGGACTTTTGCTCATCCTTTAGTGGGAGGCGAAATATCCAATAATTAGAGAAACTGATAATTGTGGTATTAAAAAATAAATTGCTTATCTTCACTATGATGACCAAAAGACCACATAATTAAGTCATCTCAGCCTTAGAACTCAAACCATACTCAAAAGCAAAACATTAACTCTCTAGATAGCTTCTCCAATGTACAGAGCCGTAGATACCAACCGCCCGTTTACTTATCAAGGAACTTATCCCTGTCCTGTTTGTCGATTGAATGAGCTTAAAGCTATATCCTTAATGGAGGCGATGGCTTGTGATTGCTGTCGCCATATTTTTACTGCCGATTTAGATAGGCAGCAGCTTAAAATAGTAGACCGACAACCTTCTCGGATTTGGTACTGGACTGGTAAGACTTGGAAAGGCTTACACCGAGAAGGAGCGGAATGGGGATGGATTTCCTGGCTTTTTGCAGTAGGGTTTGTTGTTTTACCGACCACTATTATTGGGTTAGCTACCTATATATTTCCTCCCGAACCGGGTAGTCCTTTGTCTTGGTTCCCTACTGTTTGGTTCGGGTTAACATTCCTATCACATTTTTCAATAATTGTTTGGTTAGTCACTGAATATTATCAATTTCCAGTTAGGGTCTATTTAAGAGTTAGATTTCAGCAATTTTTTGGGCGTGTAATTTCTTCGTAAACTAGAAGAGTTTAGTCGGGTTGTTAGTTGCACAATTCAAAGCAATTTTGTAAATCAATGAAATTAGAGGTCACTAACAACCCTTCATCATTAGCAATTCAATCGTTTAAGAGATTAATTTGTTTAGGATTAATTCAAAATCGGATTGAATTATTTGACTATTATTTCGAGTTAAAACGGGGACATGGATAAATAAACTCCGCATTTTATCGGAAACTAGTTGAGTATGATTCAAAACGGAATAATAAAGTCCTTCGCAAACAAATTTGCCAGCATCATGACTAATGATTGTTTCAATTGAATCTGCTAATAAATGGTCTAAATTAACAGAAGTTTTCAGAATGTTATGTCCTTGAGTGGCATTGGATTCTACGCTTAGGGATTGGCGAGATTCGGCCATGCCACAGCAGATAATAATATCGGGTTGCACTTCGTTGATTTTGGCGATCGCTCGTTCACTCGCTTGCGGGATGTCAACGGGTAAATGCCTTAAGACAGTCAAATAATAGGAAGATGAATCGAGTTTAGCCACTTCCTCTAATAAGTCATCGGATGCATTCGATTGTTGGTGAGGAAGCCAGGTTTGAAATGAGGTGAGTAGGATTTTTTGCATAGGAGAATAGACACCAGCAACATAAAATAAAATATAGAAGAAATTAAAGGGAGAGCAGGAACATGCCAGTAATTGCGGTGATCGACTACGACATGGGAAACCTGCACTCTGCCTGTAAAGGCTTGGAAAAAGCAGGTGCAACCCCGAATGTGACTGATTGCCCAGCAGACATCGAACGGGCGGATGCAGTCGTTTTACCTGGAGTTGGCTCATTTGACCCCGCCGTACAACATTTGCGATCGCGCAACCTTGAAGAACCAATCAAACAAGCGATTCAAAGTGGTAAACCTTTTTTAGGTATTTGCCTCGGTTTACAAATTTTGTTTGACAGAAGTGAAGAGGGTAAAGAACCTGGTTTGGGGATTATTAAAGGAACCGTGCGCCGCTTTCACCCAGAACCTGGCATTACCATTCCTCACATGGGATGGAATGAATTAGAGTTGACTCAGAACCATTGTCCACTCTGGCAACAATTATCTGACAAGTCACGGGTCTATTTTGTTCATTCTTACTACGTTGACCCAGTTGATTCCAGCATTCAGGCAGCAACGGTGACACATGGTTCTCAGACCGTCACAGCCGCGATCGCACACAATAACTTGATGGCGGTACAGTTCCATCCTGAAAAATCTTCCACCACAGGACTGCAAATTTTGTCTAACTTCGTGACTCAGGTTAACCGGGTTGCACAGCCATTAGTTTGTTGATTATTCATGGCTCAGGATTCATTGTTAGTAGCAATGAACCATCAACTATGAACCATGAACGATGCTCAAGTAGTTAAATGAGAATCTACGGCAATCGCCAACTCAAAACTTTACCTGGACAAACGACTCGTCCCACATCGGCACGGGTACGAGAAGCCATTTTTAATATTTGGTATGATACAATAGAAGATTGTCGATGGCTCGACTTATGCGCGGGTACAGGTTCAATGGGTGCTGAAGCACTCTGTCGGGGAGCATCTGTGGCGATCGCCATTGAAAAGTGGGCGAAAGCTTGCGCGATTATCCAACAAAACTGGGAACAGGTAGCACAGCCTGAGCAGACTATTCAAGTCATACGTGGGGATGTGGTTGGGCGATTAAAATCGCTGGCAGGTCAGCAATTTGACCATATTTACTTCGATCCGCCCTATCAGAGCGATTTATACCAACCGGTGCTGGCCGCGATCGCGCAATACCAATTATTAAGCGAGGAAGGTGAACTTGCCGTAGAGCATAGCCCTCATGACTGGACATCTCAACCCATTCCCTCTCTGGAAATTTGCCGCCATAAAGTTTACGGCAACACGGCTGTCACCTTCTATCGCCCTTCTCAAGTTCAAGGGGAGGGAGAGTAGAGAGTTTCCAGATAAGAGTAGAGAAATTTATTCCAAGATGTGAGTCAAAATTTCCCCACTCTCCCTCCTGGGGTTGAAACCCCAAGCTTATCCCACGTTTTACTTATTGATACCCAACTGGTCGCCGCGCTTGTACTGCATATAGGCCGCGACAAATAGTCCAGCGAGGGTGACAGGGATTAATCCCAGCACAATTCCTGAAAGCAGTGGTTCTACCATGTTTGTACTCCCGATTGATAAGTTTTTTTACCTGTTTCTCATCCTACTAGCTCTCCTGCCAAAACCCTACAGATAAACAACCATGAGTTTAATGGCATTGCAGTAACCCCGACCAAGACAAAACCCTTTAGCACCTTCAGACTTGCTTACTCACTCTATAAAATTTAAGCTATGTTTATTAATCGACATACTTTTTGAAGCAGCGACCCGTTGTTTCTCCCAGGTTTCAGACCCAGGAAAAAGCCTATCGCCCCTACAAGCAGGGCGCTGGCTGCTCAAAAGCGTTTTGTAGAGACTTAATTTCACAGGAGATCGTTTGGAAAACCAGCTTGCTCAACCTAGAATTTTAGTTCGGCGGATGACCTTAGTGGTATTCGCAGTACTTCTGGTCATCTGTGCAAGCCTGTTGGGTTTCCACCTGATTCAGATGTCAGACCCCTATGTTCGTAATGTCTTGTCGCTGACCGGTAATCCTGTACGGGGTCGCGAGATGTTTCAAATTAACTGCGCTGGCTGTCATGGTTTTCAAGCGGATGGTCGTGTCGGCCCAAGCTTGCAACATGTCGCTAAGCGCAAATCGAAAATTAACTTGATTCATCAAGTGACCAGTGGACAGACCCCACCTATGCCGAAATTTCAACCGAGTACTCAGGAAATGGCAGACCTCTTGAGTTATCTGGAGAAACTTTAGGAGGACTTGCACAGAGTCAGGAGTCAGGAGTCAGGGAAGGGAAATTTTCATCAGATCTTAATTCAAAAAGTAGGGTGGGATTGATTACCCGCCCTACTGCTGTCTAAACGGTTAATTGGCGTAAACCTGTGAGCTTAAAATTCCTATTCCTACACAGGCGTTACCTCGAACCAAATCTCTGCCCTTGACCCTCCGTGCTGGAAGAAGAGTTTGCGATCGCTACCAGGGTCAGCACCAGGAGCTTTATTGGGGTCATCTGCGGCTTCGCTCAGATACACCTTTTTAGATTGTGTACCGAAATTGTCATCACCACCAAAATCATCATCTTCCCGGAGATTTGCCTCTACCCGAATGAATGCCGTATTTTTGACTAAGTGGAAGTTTCTGAACGTAAATCTTGCTTCTGTGTTGATGAAGTGTTCAGCGTTAGTTCTCAGGGATACATGATTTTTCTCTGAGACATTCCAGAGTAACTGTCTGCCAATTTCTCGCCCTTCTGCCTCGTAAGCAATGACCGTAATTCTGCCGTAAAACTCCTCGTTGCTACCTGGGTCATCTACGGCCGTACACTTGAGTTTGAGTATCTTAGCTTTGAAGCTTCCGGTTGTTTTTTGACAATTGCGCTCATAGAAGGTCGTGGACATGATCACATTGCCGATCGCATTATCAGAAACGTACCGCAATTTGTAGGAGAGGGGTGCACCGGGAGAGTTAGCGCTATAATTTGCACCATTGGTGATGTACTGATTGATTCCCTCAATACCATTGGTAATGACTTTAACTCCATCCTCTGCCGAGCCTCCAATCACCAAGACGTTGGTTTTCGTCCGCTTGAGAAGGCTATCGTATTGAGTTGAGGCACTGCCTCCTCCCTGCTTAAACGCTACATCCACAGCAGCATTCAACTTCGTGATGTCCTCGGTAGACTCAAAGGTAAATAACAGCATTCGCCCGTAAGTGACCGATGCCACATACATATCATCGGGTGTGATGTTCCTGGGGTTGGCAAAGAAGCCTTGAGGTTGAGCAGGAGGATCGATATCGATGGTGTAGTACTTCTGAATGTATTTAACCAGGATTTTGTTAGCAACCGAAGAGCTAGAAAAGTCAAAGCTGCCACTGATTTTCACCATTCCACTGTTGTAGTGAGCACCCAACGCCAGCTTTAACTGCTCCTCAGAGCGAATCTCCTCTTTTTCATAAATAATGTTCGCTAAAGTAGCACCTTGCATAGTTTGGCGGCGCAACTCGTTGACACCATCTCGAACTGTGGAAAGGGTGGGAGTCTGTACCGTCTTTAAGGCAGAACCTCCGATATTTTCCAGGGAGATGGAAAACGTTAGCGGTGCCCGTTGATCGGTAATGGGTCTATATTGTCCACTGGCAATGGAAGAACCATCAACAATCGCCCCTGGCCAAATTACATCAGTTGTGGGGTCTAAAAGCAGGTTGTTGTTAAATACCTCTGTTACCTGCTTCTTTTGCACCCGACATACGTAGTCGCCCCGAACTTCGTCCGTACTCCCTCCAACAGGTGACTCGCTTCCCTGTCCACTGCGGCTAACTTGAACGGATAAAGAAGAATTATTATTAGAGGAATTATTAGCAGAGAAAATACGCACATTCGTCCAAGCTGCCCAATCTTGACCGGCTGAAGGACCAGCATCCACCCGTAACTCGATGCTGACTTGTTGTCCAGCCAAGTGTGAGAGGTCTGCCCGAACCCGCTGGAGGCTGCCTGTGTAGCCTTTACGAACGCTGATAATCTGATTCCAAACCGTGCGGCCACCTTGATTGTGGTGTTCCCAAACTTGGAAGGTAACTCCGTCAGTGTTTTGCGCCCCAAAGACAAAACCGATGTCTGCTTCAAACACAGCGTTGGGGGGTAGTTGTACTGAGGGATGCCAGCCTTTAATAGTGCCATTATCAACCCATTTCGGGTGAGTGCGTAACGCTTTTACAGTCCTGCCGTCTTCAAGTGTGATCACATCCAGGCGGACGAAACCTCTGCTGTCACCGTCACTCCCCATCCAAGGTAACTGCACAGCATCGCGTCCATTGTGTGCATCAATCAGTTGTGCCCCTTCCCAACGAGCATTTGCAGAAAGATCGGTAATTTGAATTTCCATTTTTTTAGTCGAGTTGTACTTAACTTACACACCCGATGCACCCATAAGCTGAGAGTTACTTTCTCAGTGGCCATTTGTTATTGATTGGCCTAAACCCGGAGCTATCATCAACGGCAAATAGAGCTTTTTGTATATCGGTAAGGATGATTATTTGACTCTCATTCAGCGGTAGATGACTGCGTTGATTTCTCAAAGTTAGGAGACTCGAAACTGACTTTCTTTCCTGAGTAGGAAACTTTTCGTACTGACTGGTTTTTTTGGGTGAAGCGCAACCAAGTTTGAAGGGTGTTGGGCGTCTCGATAGGGACAATCTACTAAGTGGCATCCAAACCAGTGCTTGTAGTCCTAAGCTATTAGATCAGGAGTCAGGAGTCAGGGGTCAGGCGTCAGGCGTCAGGAGTCAGGAGTCAGGAGTCAGGAGTCAGGCGTCAGGAGTCAGGAGTCAGGCGTCAGGAGTCAGGAGTCAGGAGTCAGGGGTCAGGGGTCAGAAGATAGGAGGAAAGATTTTCAAGCTAGACGGTAGGCGCTGTCGGTGGATTACGCCCGTGCCTAACCCACCTCACTGGATTTATTTCGGGCTAAGGTTGAAAATTGGGAATCTCTTCAGGAGTGGGTGATGGAACTGGAGGTTGCCCGGGTATCTCGTCCGGGGGCATGATTCGGGGTTGATCAGAAGGCATGGCATCCGGTGGCATGATTTGGCGTTCATCCAGCATCCCTTCAGAGGGTGGGATTGGCGGTTTATTATCTGAGGGTTCGGAAAACTCTATCGTTTGACCCTCTACTGTTAAAGAATATGCTTCTAAAGCTTGCCCGTAGTTGTTGCGAATGCCTGTGCCTTCAGCTTGGACTGTAACATCCTGCTTGGCCAAATTGCTTATTTTAGAACCAATGCTGGCAGGAACCCAAACTTGAGTACCATCCGAGAGAATCACCCCGTGAATTTCGCCCTCTTGTCCGATAATCCAAGTTTTAGCCCTGCCTTGGACAGAAATGTTGTTGTAATTGCTGTTACTTAAACGCATCGGGGGAGACTCAGGGGGCTCATGTTCGATGGTGCGTCCTGTTTGGCTATTGGTAATACTGTCAGCCATGACCATCTGACCTAATGGGTAACGATTACCGGCATGGCCTGTAATCGTGATGCGATCGCCTACTTTAACAGTCTTGGCGACACTCATACCAAGATGAGGCGGAAAATTCACCTGAAGACCATTATTTAAAATTAAACCTTGGACATATCCCAAGGGACTGAGCAAATAATTCTCAACCTCACCGCTAAAGGTACGATTAGCATCATCGGGTTGAGTCATCGTTGGTTCTGGAATTGGAGGAGGAGGAGTTTGAGCTCCAACAGGCAAGGATTGGCCCAGAATAAGACTACCTAACAAAAGCGTAAATCCGGCTCTTAACGTGAGTCCATCGGGCTTGATTGATTCAGACATAAAACCACCTATCCTTAGAAAACAAAATTTCTTCCGGCAAAAACTAAGGCAGTCTATGTGATACCCAATCCAGCTAAATAGTTCCTGTTAATGTGCAAGGACTCAAAAAATGTCAACTAACTAAATTGTTGTGCATAAAACTGAGCGTAGCGCCCATCCTGAGCGAGTAGTTCCTCATGAGTTCCAGATTCAACAATTTGTCCTCGTTCCAAAACCAGAATGCGATTAGCACGGCGCACGGTTGCCAACCGATGAGCAATAATAAACACAGTGCGGTCTTTCATAATTCGCTCTAAAGCTTCTTGCACCAACGCCTCAGATTCTGAATCTAAAGCAGAGGTGGCTTCATCTAGAATGAGGATGCTAGGGTTGAGGAGAACAGCACGCGCGATCGCAACTCGTTGTCGTTGTCCTCCTGATAAATTAACGCCCCGTTCACCCACCCAAGTGTGATAACCCTGAGAAAATTGGGAAATGAACTGATGAGCGTTGGCAATTTTAGCGGCTTCTTGAACGTCTTTGAGGTTGAATTCTTTCTGACCGAAGGCGATATTTTGGGCGATCGTACCGGAAAATAAAATAGTTTCCTGGGGTACAATGCCAATCTGTCGTCGCAAACTCCGCAGTGTCACCTCTTGAATATCAATGCCGTCGATAAAGATTTGCCCCATTTGTGGGTCATAAAAACGAGGGAGAAGATTCACTAAAGTAGTTTTTCCGGCACCTGAAGGCCCTACTAATGCAATCATTTCTCCAGGAAAGGCTAATAAACTCAGGTTTTGCAACACGGGTTCACCAGTGTTATAGGCAAATGATACATTGCGATATTCCACTTTACCCGTAACGGCAGGTAAAGGAGTTGCACCGGACTTTTCCACTACCGTTGGCTGAATAGCCATCAATTCAAATATGCGGTCAACCGATGCTTCACCTTGTCTAAACTCGTTATAGTTATTGGTGATATGGGCGATCGGGTCAATGAGAAGCAAAGCGGCCGCAACAAAGGTGGCAAATTGTGTTCCTGTGAGGTTATTGCGCGAAATTTGCCAGCCTCCTAAAAGCAACAGCAACAATACACTCATGGCATACATAAATCCCACGACTGGGTTTTGAATAGCTTTGAGTTGTTCAGTTGCATATTTGGCTTGACGGTTATGTTCGGCTTCACTCGCAAAACGTTCCAATTCATAATCCTCTGCCGCAAAGGCTTGGACGAGGCGAATGCCACTGAATACTTCTGTAAGTAATGAGGATAAATTAGAGGTGCGATTTTGACTACGGCGAGAAAACTTGAGCATTTGTTCGCCAAACCAGGCAATTAAAACTCCCATCAATGGGGCAACAATAAAGGTGGCGAGTGTGAGTTGCCAGTTGAGATAAATCATGTAGCCTAGCAACACAATAAGCTGCAAGACGCAGGGAATAAAATCATGGAAGATTTTATTAACAACTTCTCCGATGCGATCAATATCTTCCGTGAGTCGATAGGATAAATCACCTGTTTGTGAGGTTTCAAAAAAGCTGAGGTTGAGACGTTGAAGGTGGGAATAAATTTGTTTTCGTAAGTCTAATGCTATAAAAAGGGCAGCTTTGGCCATGAGCGAATCTTGACCATACATTAGAATTTTCTGGACAAGAAAAACCAAAACAAGAGCGCCTGCTAGCCGAGCAAGCCCCATCATGTTACCCTGTCCGATTAAACTGATGAGTTGACCGGCAAGCGCGGCCTGTATTGGCCAAAACACTGTGACGCCTAGAGTGCAAGCCAATGCTAAAGCAATTGTTTGCCAATGCGGACGGATATAAGGTAGCAGTTGCCAGTAATTTGAGCGAGTTTTCAAGGCGTAGTGACCCAATTTCTATTTTCCTTTGCCTTTCGTGAGCAGCTTTCATCTGTTCTACACAGACCTTTGGATAATAGCTGATGTTTCCCTGATTTCATCCAGTTACAGCGCTGACTGGCTCGATTACTGTAGTTGTGTATGGGCTGATATCAAATCCGTTTGAACAACCAGATTATCGTAGGGGCAGGTTTTGATGGCAAGTTGTCGGTACAGCAATCAAGCTGATTTCTAAACCCACCTTTACAGGTTTTATGGCCATTTAACCGGATGTGATATGACAGGGCTATTGAGGCGATCGCAACTCCATCATTTTGGATACAAGTGTAATCCTCAAGGAGAATTTTATCCAGGGGTTAAGAAACTTCTTGGTTTTCTTGAATTTCCCAATCAAAAAGCCGTGGAAGTTGGGATACATCTAGGACATAGTTTCCAATCCACAATACAATTTCGACGATTAGTAAAATTCTTATCCACATCAACTCAGGCTCAGGGCTTAAAATTTGGAGTCCTTCATAAAGTTGCCAGATACGGTAAGGCAAATATAAATAAGGAACCATTACCCACACGACAGATGGAAATTTTCTTAGTGTCAAAATCTCGGATAAAATTTGTAATCCTAACATGAGAAAATACCAAGCTAGCACAGTCAAAACCTTTGAATAACCCCACCATACCCCCCACAAAATTAGGGCAATGAGTGGCACTAATACACCCACTACCTGGACTGTGCCGAACCAGATTTTAAACCATCCTGGAAGAGGTTCAGGAAGCCGAAAGGGTTTAGCATTCCTCCATGCCCAACCGACAATTACTATAAAGGATGTGGCAATGACAAAAAAGAGGAAATTTTCGATTAGGAGTTGAAGGTTAATATTGGTGGCAGACATAAAGGAATTCTTGATTTATGGACTTCCCTACGCTCTCAATTTTAGGGGTAAAGCCTTATTTTGAACTGATTAGAGATTTGTATTGGTGTGCTCGCGCATTAGGCACCATCGAAGGCAATCGTTAATCCTCGCTGATTGGTAAGATTGAGTTGGATGATTCGTATAGCAGGAAAGGCTGTGGTGTTACGAATAGCAACTCTGGTTTTTATTGGTCTTCTAATCCCTACAGTAACGGGTATAGTAGCTTGCGATAATCATGCCAAACTAGAAGCCTGCCAAATCCTCGAAATTGAAGATGCAGAAGTTGAAGTTGATGTCGGTGATATTGATGTAGAACGTGGCGAAGTTGAGATGGCTTGTGGTGACAAAATTATTGATGTTAGTTGGAATGAGTTTCAACAGCAACTGCGAATTAATCCTGGTCAATATAAGCAAAACCTGCAAGCCTTTAGGCAACGGGTAAATTGTATGAAAGATGAGCGTTCCTCAAATAAACAGGTGTTTTGCCGGGGGGCTGGTTCTAGGAGCGAATTTGTGGGATTGAATTTTAGCTATGATGATTAATGGGTGAGTGTTTTTTCTTTCAGGCTTCTAATAATGATTTAATGATTAAAATTTGTCATACGATGAACATATCAGGGAGTGTGTTCACTCTTACACCCCCCTTAACGTCAGCAATTGCTAGCCTAAGTTATTAACAAACTATACCCACCGCCCTACAACAACCCGCACCGTTCCATCCTCAAGAGTTTCTTGTTCTTCCACACTAAAACCCTGCTCTTGTACTGCAGACATCAATGTTTTGTGAGCATAGTTTTGATTGAGTGTATTCACAAATTGCTGTTGATTAATCCTCGCGCCCCAAAAATCTGCCACAATTTCATACGTTTCACCATTGCGGCGAAAACCCAAATCATAGCCATTGGATTGCCGGATAACGTATTCAGCTCTCGTGGTGTCGCCTGCATATCCCCGAACTTTTTTCTTGCACTCTACTTCGTATCCCATTTCCTGCAAACACTGATGCAGGATTTCGCCATTTTTGATTTGAATTTTGATCGTGCTGAAATGAGACATAACAATTCGAGCTTTTTGATTTTAGGTTGTTTGAATGAATTGCCTACTATAGACAGCTTATCGCCTACGTCCATCGTGCCACGACTACGCGAATCGTGCCATCTTCTAAGGTTTCTTCTTCTTCCACACTAAAGCCTTGAGCCGGTGCAGTTGCCATCAATGCATGATAGCCATAGCGCTGAGTGACGTGATTAAGCCATTCATGGGAATATTGACACCGATCGTACTCAGAGATAATCGCTTCAAACTGTCCATCATTTTGGCGCTTGAAACCAATATCATTACTAGCACGACCAATATCCTGACGGCGGATAATTACCTCGGCTTTTTGAGGACGAATGTCGCCTTGATAACCGTAAAGATGCTGAGCCGTTTCATGGACTTCCACATTCTTGAAGCCTACATCGGCTAGTGCCTGAACGAGGGCATCTTTATCCTTAATTTGGGTTTTGATACAGGTGAAATGAGACATAAGAATTGGGGATTAGAACTGGGAAATTTTAATCAACTTCTAGAGGGCCGATTCCTCGTTGCTGAGTGTAACGTTTTAACTCATCAATAAGTTGAGTATCATTAGAAGCAGTTCTGGCACCGGCTTCGGCAGCCCAATGCTTCAATTGTTCAATTTGCTCACGGGCGATCGCCGCTAAAGGCACTGTCTCCTCAATCGATCGCAAAATATCTTCTGTTGTAAAATCCCGACGTTGACCATTGATCAGTGTCCCAAACGCACGGTGCATTGCATCGATGATAACCTGTTCAATCTCAGCTCCGCTAAAATTTTCCGCCTGCCTGGCCAAAAGTTCTAAATCAAACTCCCGCAACCGAGAAGGCCGCAATGGCTGCAAATGTACCTTAAATATCTCCTGCCGTTCTCTAACATTAGGCAAATTTAAAAAGAAAATCTCATCAAATCGCCCTTTTCGCAATAACTCCGCCGGTAAAATCCGCACATTATTTGCTGTGGCCACAATAAATACAGGAGTAGTCTTCTCCTGCATCCAAGTAATCAAACTCCCAAAGACACGCCGAGATGTACCCGAATCGCCATCAACGCCAGCACTGATATTACCAAACGCCTTATCAATTTCATCAATCCATAGGACACAAGGTGCGATCGCCTCTGTTAATTGAATCATCTGCCGCACCCGAGTCTCACTCTCCCCCACAATTCCCCCAAACAACCGGCCAGTATCCAAGCGCAACAACGGCAAGCGCCACTCATGGGCGATCGTTTTTGCCGAGAGAGACTTCCCTGTACCTTGAATTCCAACTAATAGCACCCCTTTAGGATTAGGGATACCATAGCGCCGTGCCTCTTCAGTAAAGGCATCCTGTCGCATTCTTACCCATTGCTTGAGGTTGTCTAACCCCCCTACATTCTTGAGAGATTCACTAGCGGTATAAAACTCTAAAATTCCCGTTTGGCGGATGGCTTGCTGCTTTTCTTCCAAGACACCATCAATATCCGTTTCATTAACTTGTTGCTTGGCAGCCAATGCCTTAGCTAATACTCGTCCAATCCGAGCACGACTCAATCCCTGACAAGCCTTAATCAGTTGCTCTCGTGCTAACCCACTTACCTTAAGTTTTTCAGGTGTTACCAGTTCACTGAGCAGGTAATCAATTTCTACTGTATTCGGCAAGGGAAAATCAATCACCGTGACTTCTTCACTCAACTCGGGCGGAACTTCTAACGTATGGCTGGTAAACACAATCGTTTTACGAGAACGTTTGAGTTCTTTTGTGAGGTTTTTAATTGCTCGAATTACTGGTGCGTTGCGATCGCTGTTGGGATACTTCAAAATATAATGCAAATCCCGCAGCACGAAGATGGTACTATCCTGCGTTAATGCCCTTTCAATCCGTGCCAACGCCCCCATCACTGAGCCCTTATCTGAGCCATTATCATCCCAACCGCGCACTATATCCCACATTAATACCAGACGTGAGGGTTGAGTCAGGGCAGAAACTAGCAGCAAAACTTCTTCTACAGGTTCCTCCTCGGCGGCAACAATATAAAGTAAGGGATAGCGTGCCCGGATCATCAAATCCAGTTGCTCGATTAAATCTTGATGGGGTGCGGCTTGAGGGCTAGACATAAAAATTCAAAATTTAAGAATTGACTGAATGCAAGATATAGCAGAAGTCAGGAGTCAGAAGTTAGGAGTGAAACTTGCTTACTGTTTGAATTGGGTTTGTAGCTGATTCACTGGCAATTTGCTATAAAGGCTGCTCAATTAACTACTACAGGCAATTTGAACCAAAAAGTAGTGCCGCTATTGAGATAACTATCCACTCCAATTTCGCCTCCATGCGCGGCAACAATTTGACGACACATATACAGTCCCAAACCTAATCCAACCGAGTGGCGTTTTTGATTTCCGCGAAAGTATAGATCGAATAATTTTTCACACTGTTGTGGACTCATACCTACCCCATTATCTATCACCCGGCAATGTAACCAATCACCTTCTAGTTTGGCATCCAGGGTAATGGTTAATCCAGGTGGGTTGTGCTGGAGAGCGTTAGCAATTAGGTTTTGGTAAACTCGTGAGAGTTGTAATGGGTCGGCATTAATCAGGGGTAGATCGTCTGGAATCAGATTTTTTAAAATCGTTTCCTCTTTAGCCAAAATCGGTTGCAAATCAGCGAGTGCTGATTGGGTTAAAGGACTTAATTTTAAGGGTTGGCAATGTACCATCACTCCCCGAACTTCAGCCGCGTGGGTTTCAATCAGTGAGTTGATGAGTTCGAGTTGGCGATCGCTACTATCCACTAATCGTTGGAGAATAGAACGATTAATCTGCACCTTTTCCCCAGATTGTTGCAGCAAATTCTTGAGTACCATTAACATCCCTAAGACTGGATTTCGCAAATCGTGAGACACCGCATGGAGAAACACGCGCAGTTGTTGGCGAGATTCAAATTCTTTTTTTTGTAAGCGTTCGTATAAATACACTCCCAAATCACAAATTAAGCACAGCCAGAAAAAGCTCAAAGCAATTTGGACATTAATAACAGATATCGGCACTTCTCGAATACGCGAGACATCTAAACCAAAAACTAAATTGGCAACAAAGTAGTATCCCACTGCACCCACTTGCGAAACTAAATGCAAACGCCAACGAATTGGCATCAGTGTCGCTTGCAGGGGAAACATCATAAACCAAGCAAGAGAATCGGGATTAGCTTCTCCTCGAAGTGTTGCCTGGATTTGTGAAAGTAGAGTCACTGACCAAGATAAGCCTAAGAATAGGGCTTCTGGATAGCGACGTGCCCAAGGAATTCTGAGCAGAAGTAAGCAAAGGAATACGCACAATTCAATAGCAGTAGTATCAAGCAACGAATGGCATATTTGTTCCTGGCTAACGGCTATCCTCGGATTACCCGTCGCATTTACAGCCGAAGCGACAAATAGTGACAACAAGAAAAAGGTTGGATAGGCAATAATCACCAGCCACGTTGCCAGATGCAGCCGCTCCAATAGGAAGCGATGCCGCCACTGCTGGTAATCAGCCCAGATAGTTCCAGTCTGAGTTCTTTTGAAACCCTCTGCGATCGCCTTGAAAGGTAAACTCAGCCGCATCTTGAGATTAGGGATAGGGAGATGTATTATCTTGATGCTAACTTTTGATGGAAGACTATTCTTAGATCGATTTCAGGTCTATTGCAGGTGACACTAATTTGAGGCTATCACTTCAAGAAAGTTATTGCGATGCCCTCTTATCCATGCACAGGTGAGGACTGTGGCTCGCACAAGGAATCTAAAAGTTGCCAGAGTGCCTGTTCTTGAAAATCAAAAATAACCATTGCTGCACCCGCCGCTAAAAGAGCTTCGCGGTTGTGAGTAGAGGCAACACCGATGGTATAGATACCTGCTCTGACAGCCGATTGAACACCCGAGGGAGAATCTTCAAAGGCAATAGCCTCTTGAGCAAGAATATCAAATTGCTCGAGAACCAGTTGATAAGGCGCTGGATCTGGCTTTCCTGCGGTTGCCTCTTCGGCTAGAACTACGGCATCAAATCTATCTGCTAACTTTAGCACCTTCAGTAAGAAGTTGACATTTTCACGAGGTGCATTGGTGACAACAGCTTTTTTTAAGTGTAGAGTGTCAATCCATTCCAGCAAGTCTAATAATCCGGCGAGGGGTGTCAAACTCAAGCCAATTTCTCGAAAGCGTGCTTCTTTATCGTCAGCCAGTTGTTTTCCTGCTTCAGCCGAGAGTTGTGGCAATAAATCTTGAACAATCAGTGGGTTCAGTCGTCCGCTAATATGGGTTTGGTAAAACGTGCGATCAATTTCTAATCCGTAATCTCGTAGGACTTCCTGCCAGGTTTGGTAATGTAGAGGGTCAGTGTTGACCAGCGTACCATCTAAGTCAAACAGAATTGCAGTAGGCATGGTTTGTACGAGAGTATTAATTAGGTTTTACAACAAAAACCGACGCTCTAGGAAATAAGTTTGCTGGATGTGATGAATGGATTCATTGACTTGTGTGCGATCGCGGTAGGCGCGTTTTTCTAGCTCTTGTTGGGTTCTAGACGCTTGCCAAAATTTCTGTTTTGTGCTGTTTTTAGCTTCTGTAATCGCCCAACATTGCTCCAGAAATTGAAGGTAAAAAGACTTCGTATTCATGATTGCTGTTCTCATCTCCATGCCTTCTTGAAAATACGATGGACTAGAGAACGATTACTTCACCCAGTGAGGTTAACTGATTTTCACTCTATCGAGTGAGTCAATTATTGATGCAATCAGAGCGAATTGAGCGCTTACTACGAACTCGAAAAGTGTTGAAAGCCTTTGCTGAGTGTGAGAAGTTCATCGGCAAACGTTCCCGTGTTGTCTATGATTCTCACCTCTTGAGTTGAGGTAATTGTTCCAACTATCGCTGCACTCTTTCCCAAGCGTTTCACCAATGCCTGAGCGGGTTCTATCGGCAAACAGAGCACCAGTTCAAAATCTTCTCCCCCATACAACACCCAATCCCACACTGGCGCTAAGGGTGCCAATCGGCTCATCGCAGGCGATAAAGGAATATGAGTGCGTTCAATCACAGCACCCACTTGACTCGCACGGCAAATTTGCACCACAGCATCGGCTAACCCATCACTACTATCCATTCCAGCGACAGGAATAGGGGATTGAAGGGAAGGCAGATGGCAGGAGGCAGATGGCAGAGGGTTCTGTTCAGATGGGGATTCTAAAATTGCCCTCAAGATTGGCAAAACATCTAATCTAGGTTTAGGGCGTTGATGGGCTTGGATGAAATGCGATCGCTCCTCTTGGCTCAAATCCTGCCCAAATTCTGGATTGAGCAATAATTCTAAACCAACTCGCGAGGCACCATGAACGCCTGTCACAACAATCGCATCCCCAACTCTAGCTGTATGGCGGCGAATGGCACGAGCAGGGGATACTTGACCCAATGCTGTAATTGCTAAACTTACCAGAGGCGATCGCACCACATCCCCCCCTACAATTTCCGTATGGTACTGCTCTAAACATTGAGTCAATCCTTGATAAACACCCTCCACCCAAGACACTGAAGTATCGCCTGTAACGCTTAAACCAACTGTAATACCCACAGGAGATGCTCCCATTGCCGCTAAATCTGATAAATTAGCTGCTGCGGCACGCCAACCCACATCTTGAGCATCGGTGGTGCGATCGCTAAAATGCACCCCATCCACCAAAATATCCGTTGTCACCACTAATGACTGTCCCGAATCAGGCGAGGGTAAAATTGCCGCATCATCACCCACCTGATCAGGAGGACAAAAACGCTGCAAGCGTTCCAAAAGACCTTGTTCCCCGATATCTTGAACACAGAGCAAGATACTTTACCCTTCATGTTGAACGATCTGTACGCATACTCTTATGTAGCTTGGGGAACCGATAGAACGTATCCCCATCCGCATCCACTTCAGGCACAGCCCCAAACATTTGTACTTGACGTTCTAAATACTTCCTCGTTTGCTGTACATCAACTCTTGCCCTGGCCGTTAACTGAATCAGAGACAAACAACTATTTTGTTCTTCTAAAAGTTGATAAAAGGCATCGTCCAATTGCTGACGATTAAAAGCACCTTCCAATTGCTGCTGACGACTTTGGGTGAATCCACGCAGTAACACTACCCCTAAGATTCCCAAGGTAATTACCAGTAATAAGTCAACAATTGGCATTGAGTTTGATTTTATAGTGAGTCTATATGAATTGGGGGTCAGGGAGTCAGG
>CAZPRJ010000024.1:0-32232 GCA_964588805.1 uncultured Microcoleus sp.
GGCTAAATGCAGTATGAGTGAGGTCGATTACGAGATGTGTGTACACGGTAGCCTTTTCAAGGGGGGCTGGGGGGGATCGAAAGGCAAGAAAACACGCCCTAGCCCCTATTTTCTAGACAACCATTGAACCATTACGTCAGGCAAAGCAGTTTTGCTTCTAGTGTTTGGAGTAATGCAAATATGCCGAGTCACTGCCTGGGCCAATAATTGGTTTGATGAGGGGTCTACAATTTGATAAGCAATCTCAAATGTATTCTCATTGAGTGCTTGAGGACTAACGTGAATCAATAAAGCATCACCACAAAACATAGGACGAAAAAAGTCCACACTTGCATGGGTAATCGGAATTGCGGTTGCTGAATTATTAAAAAATGTGCGTAGATTAATGCCAGAGGTCGCTAAAGAGGCTTCGTAAGCTTCATGGCAAATGGAGAGAACATTAGCAAAGTAGACGACACCCGCAGCATCGGTGTCGGAAAAGTGAACGGTGCGGTGATGAGTAAATGACACTGAAAATAGGAGTCAGAAGTCAGGGGTCAGGGGTCAGGAGTAAAATTAAGAGAACTTTAACTCCCCATTGTCCATCTTAGAAAACATCTAGAAGGGTACTTTACAGGATTAGTTCATACTTCTTGAATGACAGCCCGCCCTGATAAGTGAGCAATAACCTTAATTAACTCAGTCGTATCGACTGGTTTAGAAATATGCCGTTGAAAGCCTGCTTCCAGCGCACATTGACAGTCCTCATCTCTCACATAAGCCGTCAAGGCCACAGCAGGAATATGTCTGCCTTTTTCGGCATCGAGGTTTCTGACTCGGCGAATGAGAGTATAACCATCCTCAAGCGGCATTCCAATATCGCTGATTAAGATATCAGGTTGCATCTGCTCCAGAATTGCGATCGCTTCCTTAACGGAGGATACCGCGATCACCTTCGCTCCCGACTCTTCAATCACAGTAGTGAGTAATTCGCGTACATCGGGTTCGTCATCCACCAGCAATACTCGTAAACTCGATAGCATTTCGGAGAGTTCTACACAGGCTTCCGGCGCTGAGGATTCGCCTTCTGGTAGACCGTCTATAGTTTCGCGATCGCTCGATTTGGACTCAATCTCAGCATAAAGGGGCAATTCCAAGGTAAACGTTGCACCTTTTCCTTCACCTTCGCTTTCTGCATAGACCTTACCATGATGGAGTTCTACCAAATGGCGGACGATAGCCAATCCCAGTCCCAAGCCGCCATGAGAGCGAGTCGTTGTGCTATCGGCCTGACGAAAACGGTCAAAAACAAAAGGTAAGAATTCGGGTTCAATTCCAATGCCTGTGTCAGTCACCTGAATACGGGCAATCTCATCAACTTGTATCGCCTGCACCTTAATAGTTCCACCTTCGGGTGTGAACTTAATTGCATTGGTTAACAGATTCCAGACAATTTGCTGAATGCGGTCTGGGTCGCCGCATACTCGCTTGGGCGCTTGGTCTAAGGAGAATTCTAATTGCAACGATTTCCCTTCTGCCACGGGTTGTACTGCATCAATCGCAGCTTCCATCACTGGAATCAAGTGAATCGGGCGGAGATTGAGTTGTAACTTTCCCCGAATAATCCGAGAAACATCTAAGATATCTTCAATAAGCTGCGCTTGAGCTTGGGCATTGCGTTCAATCGTTTCTAAAGCCCGAGTCACAGTAGCTTGATCAAACGCACGGGTGCGGAGAAGCCTAGCCCATCCCAAAACCGAATTGAGAGGGGTGCGGAGTTCGTGGGAAAGAGTGGCGAGAAATTCGTCTTTCATGCGGTTGGCCGCCTCTGCTTCTTTGCGGGCGACTTGTTCGCGAATGATTTGAGCACGCGCTTCTTCTGCTTGCTTGCGATCGGTGATATCTTCTAAGGTGCCGACATGGCCGAGTAATTCACCTTGAGGGGAGAGCATGGGTGAGGCTCGGACATGAACTTGATGAATCATCCCTTGCGGGGTTTGGCAGCGAAACTCACCGGAGTATTCTTGATTGCTAGTTGTCCAGGTAGACCAGTCGGTTTTCACCTGTTGGCGGTCTTCTGGATGCACAGATTGCAGCCAACCTTTTCCTAAGCTTTGTTCGAGGGAAAGCCCACAGATTGTTTGGAAGCGTGGATTGGTGTAAGTACAGCAGCCTTCTATATCTGTGAGAAAAATTCCTACGGGTGAACCAGCACTCAACGAGCGAAACCGTTCTTCACTTTCCCGGAGTTCGGCATTGACGGCGGCTAGTTCTGTAGCTTGGCGTTTGACTTCTTCGGTCTTTTTGAATAAATCAACAAAAACCGATACTTTTGAGGTTAAGATTTCCGGCTCGATCGGTTTAAATAAATAATCTACTGCGCCGAGGGAATAGCCTTTAAACATCTGCTTGTCGCTGGTGCTATAGGCAGTGAGAAAGATAATCGGGGTATGTTGCGATCGCGGCCGATGTCGAATCAGAGTTGCTGTTTCAAAGCCATCCATTCCTGGCATCTGGACATCGAGCAAAATCACAGCAAAATCCTGATTGAGCAAGCATCTTAAGGCTTCTTCACCCGACTGGGCTTTGACCAGATGCTGACCTAAACCTTCTAAGATAGCCTCCAAGGCCAGGAGGTTTTCTAGATGGTCATCAACAAGCAGAACGTTAACTTTTGGTTCGGGTTCCATATTCCTACCTCAGCACTGGGTGGCAAAGGTTGACGACAATAGGAGCAATCTCACCCAGCGGCAAAATCCAGTCTACGGCTATGGGTGCTTTAGCGTAGCGCTGCCGCAAAGCACTAATCGCAGCGTTTGGCATCAGTGGGGCTTCGGCCGTAGTTGGCTCCTGAACTACTGCTATACCACCATGAGCCTTGATTGATAGAAGACCCTGACTTCCATCATGACTTGCTCCGGTCAAAATTACCCCAATCACTCTTTTCCCACAACTATCGGCGGCCGACTCGAATAAAACATCAATCGATGGGCGAGCATAGCAGACCGGTGCTTCTGTGGAGAGAGCAAAGCGACAAATACGATCGCGTTCTGTTTTGCTGTCGGCATCAATGAGTAAATGATAGTCTGCAGGGGCTAAGTAGACGTGTCCTGGTG
The DNA here is from genome assembly GCA_964588805.1 of uncultured Microcoleus sp. Taxonomy (GTDB): domain Bacteria; phylum Cyanobacteriota; class Cyanobacteriia; order Cyanobacteriales; family Coleofasciculaceae; genus CAZPRJ01. Next base: position 3,096 of record CAZPRJ010000024.1, read on the forward strand.
CGATCGCTTCTTTGTCTTCTGCCTCCGATATTGGTAAGGCGCAGTATCGCTGTAGAAAGAGGCTTAAACTTTCATCGGAGTTTTTATGACGATGTTGTGCAATCACTACAGGCACTTGCAAGCTTTTAGGTAAACCAGACAGCAAAATTTGGAGGGCGTGTAATCCCCCCAAGGATGTACCAATCACAATAATTTGGTAGGGACAATCCCTCATGAACGTTGTTGACCCCCTTTGCGGTAGAAGGGACTCAGGAATAAGGGAGTAGGAGAGCCTAGGAGTAGGAGAGTGGTAGAATATCTCTCCCTTTCTCTATTGTCCCATTCCCCCCTCTTCGTTCCGCCGCTACCCAATCCTGCGGTAAAGCTTTTCACGCTTGTCCAACGCCTCATACTGATGTTCGTGTGGGGTGAATTTAAGTGATTCTTGGCGTCCTAATCCCAAGACGCCAAACCGACTGAGACTTTCGTACAGTAAGTTGTGTACTCGCTCTTGGAGGGATTGATTGAAATATATAAGTACGTTCCGACACAATATGACATTAAACTCATTAAAAGATCCATCTGTCGCTAGATTGTGTTGAGAAAAAATAATATTCTCTCTGAGTGATGAACGGAAAATCGCATTTCCGTAAGCAGCCGTATAGTATTCAGAAAAACTACGCTTGCCACCAGCTTGAAGATATTGCTGAGTATACTCCTGCATCAACTCTAGGGAATATATACCCGCCTTGGCTTTTTTCAAGACCATCTCATTTAAGTCAGTTGCATAAATGCGGCATCGATGGTACAATCCTTCTTCTTGTAAAAGAATAGCCATCGAGTAAACTTCCTCTCCGGTTGAGCATCCTGCGTGCCAAATGCGAAGGAAAGGGTAAGTGCGTAAGAGGGGTATGACATTTTGGCGAAAAGCAAGATAAAAGGTTGGGTCACGAAACATAGAAGTGACGTGTACCGATAATCCCAGTAGAAAGCGTTCTAGACAAGCTGGGTCATGCAGCACCTTCTCCTGTAATCCAGAGACACTGTTTAACTTCTCAGCTCGAATAATATTCCAGATACGACGTTTGAGAGAGGCCAGTGCATAATCCCGAAAGTCGAAGCCGTAATAACGAAATAAACCTTCTAAGAGCAATTGAATTTCAATAGTTTCGAGTTCGTCCTTGTGGGAGATAGGGTTGTAATATTGGCAGGGCATTGGTATAGGACACGGCATTAGGACTGAATACGGCAGAGTTCCAACACCTTTATCATGTTCGACTTGAGCCTTGCTCAGCAAGTCTCTGGAGGAGTAAAGTGTTAAATTCAAAAGCCCTATCCGTTTACCTCTTAGAGGTTATTGACTCAGGATTTTTATTTTTCCCCTAGATGTAGATTCTTGTCTAGAAAAGGGATTACTAAACATTAATAGGGCTTACGCAAGGACTCCGTATAAGGACGCACGTCAGTACGTCTCTACCAAGGGTAATTCAATGATGAATTTGCGTAAGTCCTGATTAATATCCTTGAGTCTTCACAGAACCTGCATCTATGACTTATAGCCTGCGAATTGTTGATCTTCCCTCCAGCGAACGTCCTCGAGAGCGATTATTGGTTCAGGGTTCTAAAAATTTGGCAACAGCAGAACTTTTGGCGATTTTGTTAGGGACAGGTCAAGGTAAGGGAAAGCTGTCTGCACTGGGGTTGGGGCAGTATATCTTACAGCAGTTAAGTCATAATCAACGTGACCCGTTGGTGGCGCTACGGGATATCAATCCCCAGGAGTTGATGGAGATTCATGGTGTGGGGCCGGCTAAGGCAACCACGATTTTGGCAGCAGTTGAGTTAGGAAAGCGAGCATTTCAATCTCGGCCTTCAGAACGGACGGTGATTGATAGTCCTACGACTGCTGCGGCTGCTCTAAGTCACGAATTAATGTGGCAGACTCAGGAAAGATTTGCGGTTTTGTTTTTGGATGCTAAGAATCAGTTGCTTGGGACTAAGGTGATTACGATTGGTACAGCAACGGAGACATTAGCCAATCCTCGCGATATTTTCCGGGAGGTGTTGCGACAAGGTGCGACACGAATGATTATTGCTCACAACCATCCTACAGGGAGTGTGGAACCAAGTTCGGAAGATATGGCTTTGACTCAACAGCTTTTGCAAGGTGCTCAATTGTTGAATATTCCGATTCTCGATCACCTGATTTTAGGGGATGGTAATCATCAAAGTCTGCGGGTTTCGACTCAGTTATGGGATGAATATCCGCAAGGGGATTAGTTAAGCAAGGCTTTCGTTGTGGATGGTCGCTACCTTGTGTTAGAGTAAGAAGTCGCGGGCGATTAGCACAGTGGTAGCGCACTTCCTTCACACGGAAGGGGTCACTGGTTCGAGTCCAGTATCGCCCATTTTGTAAAAAGATAGATATAGCAAGGGTTACAGCAGTTTTTACTAGGCAAGGAGGTAGCTGCTGTAACTCTTTGTTTGAGAATTTTCGCTTGACTTTGACTATTAATTGACTAGGTATTTAGCGAATAAAATATGTTGTAGAGCATTCTAGATCGATAATAAGTAAAATGATTAACTTATCGATGCGATGCATAAGGCAAGGCTAGCTGCATTGAGAATCACAGTTTATACCTTAATGGTGTAAAGCCAATCATGGCTACCGACGACTTTCAACTTTCTTAACTAAAGTCTCAGCCATCTCAACTGCCAGAATAATCAGCGTTTGCTCTCGCTGTCCGTGAATGCTGTCATCGCTGATGTTCGGATAGATATGGGGGTTAGCAAGCATCGCCGCGAGTATTTGTGCAGCAATTTTTTTCACTTCAGATGCATTTGAATCCATAATTCCCTCCAAAACCTGCCCATCCTGCAAGTCTGCTCTGAAATACCTAGCATACAGGAATTGTCAGGAATTCTCACGGGCGCAAAAGCGACTTATCCCAAAACTTTACTGTCGTGCCGCAATTGATTACAGCTAGCCGTAGGTATCGGTTGGTAATTTCCTACAGGTGACTGTGCCAATGCCGAGAATGAGAAAATGGCTGTAGCGCTACTGAGTACCAAAAGCGTGGACGTTGCGATCGCGTGGCGAATAAATTGCATTTCTAGTTCCAACCGACTGTATTATCTAATGAGGGACGGGAATGCTCACTGTAGCGTATTCCTTGATCATATCTCCACGCATCCCATCAATTTTTCCGCACTTTTTTCTACGCAACCTTGACGAGAATCCCAAATCCTTCACGTAGGTGGTCTAAAAAATCTTGAAATAAGAAATTACGGAAGCTTTATTCCATGAGGTAACTTCCGTAGGCTAAATTCTTAAGTTTTAGGGTTAATAGAGGTACTCAAACCTCAAATATATAGAAACAAACTTACCCTAGACTTCAACGTGTTTTGACATTAGAGTTTGCTCCCAATGTCTTCTCATACTCAGAAATGCACTTTTGCATATATCGCCAATGCTCCATATCTTTAGTTTCCTGATATATAGCTTTAGCGAACATATATTTTTCCCACGCTTGTTTTTGCGCGGATAAGTCTTTCTCCGATACAGATTTAGCTTCTGAAGCCGAAGCTGAAGTAGAATTAGGATTACGTTGAAGCTTTTCTAGCTTGCGTTGAAGACGCTTTTTCCGACTTTGAATACATCCCAACCGACTGCGATCAGTTAAGCCCATGTAGATTCTCCCGATAACAACAAGCCCTTCTCTTACTACTATATAGTTAATCAATGTGAATATTTTGTGAAATCAAAGAAATGTAGAAATGAATTTATAAAAGACACAAACCATATAAACAAATGTAAACAAACGGAATATTAATTGTAGATTTGGTTGCTTTATAAGTCAACTATCATTAAGTGAAATTATGCCTTCGCATAACCTAGATTGCAACTTCATCAAATCTTTATACAAACAACACAAAAATATCATTTGCCTGTGGTGAAGGAGATGATTAAGTTAACTGGCTGAATTTTTAATCACTCCCTCACACTCTAACTACAGGGGTCTAGAAATTGAATGTCTTAAAGCCAAACTATTCCTATATTTCTAACCTACCGAACCCCTGAACTAGACAGCTTAGTTTTTTCATAGTCAGAAATGCATTTTTGCATATACTGCCAATGCTCCATGTCCTTCGTTTCTTCGTAAATTGCTTTAGCAAATAGATATTTTTCCCAAGCTTGTTTTTGGGCTGATAAATCTTTTTCTGATAAGGATTGTGAGTTTGAAGTTGAATTTGAAGCCGAGGTAGTAGTGCGCTCAAGCTTTTCTAACTTTCGTTGTAGACGTTTTTGCCTACTTTTTATGCACCCCAATCGGCTACGATCTGTTAAAGCCATGTAGATCCTCCTGTACGTAATGATGTGACACTAGACACAGTTAGTGGGAGCTAAGGATATAGGACACCCAAACCCTATGGCTAGGAACTACCCCAATCTAGTGGCGCTCCACACTCTAAATTTCAACTTTGAATGATCGGCGATCAGTTACCAGCAAAATGCAAGATACTGACACTGATGGCTAGAGAATTGCTCTTGAGATGGCAACTTCGTATCGGAATCGGAGCAATCCTATCCTTGCCTTAGTGAGCTTTTCTCGTTGGTGTTCACACTAGTACTCATTCTACTGGGAAATCTGTAATACAAAAAGTGGGGTCACTGCCCTAGTACCCTAAAGGCCAACTTCTGCTCTTCCACTGTTCAATCCGAAAAGTAAAGGGTAGGTGTGGGTGTAATACTGATGACCTTGCTTGCGATTGATGTGTAATACAGGAGATAGAGCAATAACGCTCAACCCCATGATTCGCTCGTTCTGACGATTTCCAATTACAGACGTTAACCTTAGTCTCAACAGATGAGAGAAAATAGGCTGAGTCTGTGATCATGTCCCTTCTCAACTTTGCATCTAAGTAGCGATGAAACGGCCTGCTTTCTCAATGAAATCTTGTTGCTGTTAAGTAATTACCCCATTAATTTTAAACCTCAGCCCTCAAAATCATTTAATAATTGTTATAAAACTTGGCTATCCTAGAAAGGAGAAATTAAAAAAACTTCATAAAGTGCTGTGACTACACAACCCCTGATATTGACAAACACTATTGAAAAGCACGTTTGGCTCTGGCAAGGTCATCAAATTCAATACACCTGCATGGGGACGGGTAAACCTCTAGTGCTGATTCATGGTTTTGGCGCATCTATCGGACACTGGCGCAAAAACATTCCTGTACTGGCTGAAGCTGGGTATAGAGTGTTTGCAATTGACTTGCTCGGATTTGGTGGTTCTGATAAACCCCCACTCGATTACACGTTAGAGTTGTGGCAACAGCAGTTAAGGGACTTCTGGGATACCCATATTCAAGAACCCACGATATGGGTGGGTAACTCTATCGGTGCTCTGTTGAGCTTGATGGTTGTTGCCAATCATCCAGAAACAACGGCCGGTGGTGTTTTGATTAACTGTGCGGGTGGACTTAATCACCGTCCCGATGAACTCCATTTTCCCCTAGGATTGGTGATGGGACTTTTTACAAAATTAGTGAGTTCTAGAATAACTGGGCCTTTACTGTTTAACCTCATCCGCCAGAAACCGCGACTTCGCCGTACTCTAACTCAGGTTTACCGCGATCATGAAGCCATCACTGAAGAACTGGTAGATTTAATCTACACCCCATCCTGTGACCCCGGTGCACAACAGGTCTTTGCCTCAGTACTCACCGCACCTCCTGGCCCTTCTCCCACTGAACTTTTACCTCAAGTCAAGCATCCCCTCTTGGTGATTTGGGGAGAAGAAGACCCCTGGACACCGATTGGCGGTGCAGCCATTTATCAGCAGCAGCAAGAAACTGGTAAGGATGTGGAGTTTGTCAGTATTCCTAATGCTGGGCACTGTCCCCATGATGAGAAACCCGAAGTCGTGAATGAGATTGTGATTCATTGGCTTAGCAGATGTTTGATTGGAGGGGTAACTTCTGCTTAATCACCAATTTTTGAATTCAAAATAAAGAATTGGGCTATTTCATCAATAACTAACAACCAACATGGGTAAGTGACTTTGCTCAAAGCATTCCAATTGCGATCGCTCACAATTGGAATGCTAGCCGTTGTCCCTTGATTCAAACATTTTGAGTCTCTTGTTGCGAAGCATACTTTAGATGAATTAGAATCTCAGTAAATTTACTGATTCATAGCCAAAGGCCGCCTAGCGTGGAGATAAGTAGGTAAACCTAATAGATTACATATACAATTTCTCTAAAACACTTATGGAATAAGGAATCTAATGTATTATGATATTTGAATGATTCTGTGCAGACACTTAGCTCCACAGCATACTAAACTACCTTAAATAAACCTTAATACAGGTTCAGTATTCTTACTGAATATCTAGCATCTCCCCTAATTAACCTGAAATCTTGGCATTAAAGGCAACTACAGCTTAATTTTGGGAGATAAATACTAATTTAGTATTATTACTGAATACTCCTATTTCCCACTTAGAAGCATATTACTAGAACATTGTGATGTAAACGGATTTAATGGCTAGCTACGGTATCACAAAGCTGATCGCAACGTAGCTTCTCCTGACGTTGTATCCCAAGTAACTAATCTTATTGGCAAATCTCTGAAAAGAGCTGATTGTGAAACTCAAGGGTGCGGAATGTGAGTTTTAGATGTTGAAATTGGATGGTTTCTGAGAAGAAATTTATGTTGGCATTTATACCAAACCTCTTGGTGTCTAATTCATTTATTCCCCATGGGCATTGCTACCTTTGGAAGCCAGGATTAGTATGGCTGCATATTATCTCAGATTCTTTAATCGCTTTAGCTTATTACTCTATTCCACTAACGCTGATGTACTTTGTGCGAAAGCGAGAAGATTTGCCCTACAAATGGCTATTTCTGTTATTTGGGGCTTTTATCATCTCCTGCGGCACCACTCATGTTATGGAAGTGTGGACACTATGGTATCCCACTTACTGGACATCAGGTTTCTTAAAAGCCTTGACAGCTTTAGTGTCTATTTATACAGCGATCGCTTTGGTGCCAATTATTCCCAAGGCAATAGCCTTGCCTTCTCCCGCCCAACTACAGGCCATCAATCTTCAACTGGAACAGGAAATCTTTGAGCGTAAGCTGTTGGAGCAAGAGATAGCGGCACAAGAGCAACTTTGGAGCAATTTTTTTCAAGCTGCCTCTCATGCTGCTGTTGGACTTTGCATTCATGACTCTCAGCGACGCTATATCCGAATCAATCCTACTCTTGCAGAAATAAATGGGCTACCTGTAGAAGCTCATCTAGGTAAGACAGTTGAGGAAATTTTGCCGCAAATCGCACCAACCCTTGTACCGAAACAACAACAGGTATTAACAACAGGTCAAGCAATTGTGAACCTGGAAATAAGTGGTGAAACTCCTAGCCAACCTGGAATCAAACGCGATTGGTTACTTTCTTACTTTCCGATTTTTGATATAAGTCGCACAATCCAGGGAATTGGCGCTTTTGTAGTAGAAGTTACTGAGCGCAAGCAAGCAGAACGCCAACTTAAAGCAGCCAATGATATCCTTTTTAGCGCCAACCAACAGCTAGATTACCAAGAAAAACAGTTGCAATCTGCCAACGCACAACTCGAACAAAAAGTTAATGAACGCGCAGCACTTCTGCAACAGGCAAATGAGCAACTGATGCAAAAGGAAGCTGAGTTACGCCAAGCACTCGCCCAAGAACAAGAACTCAGTTTTCTTAAATCTCGGATTATTTCCACCATTTCCCATGAATACCGTACACCGTTAACTACCATTGGCTCCAGCGCTCAAATGCTGGAAAAATACCGCCATAAATTGAATGAACAGCAGCAGCTCAAACATTTGGGGCGTATCCAAGCGGCAGTTAGTCATCTGACTGCCTTAGTATCTGATGTTTTGTTTTTGAATAAAGCTGAGTTTGAAAAACTAGAATTTCAGCCCGAATCTATAGAATTAGTCAACTTTTTTAGGGAAGTTATTGAGGAATTGCAAGCGGGAATCACTAACAATTGTCAGCTTACTTTTGAAAATTTTGAGGAAAATATACCCTTTCAAGGAGATGCCAAATTACTACGACAACTCCTTACTAATCTGGTTTCAAATGCCATTAAATATTCTCCGGGGGGAGGTAGTATTTTGGTCAAGCTCTATTATGAAGGAAACAACGTTGTTTTCACTGTTTCCGATCAGGGAATTGGCATTCCTCAAAAAGACCAATATAAATTGTTTGAATCATTTGAACGTGCTAGTAATGTGGGTACAATTCAGGGGACAGGACTAGGGTTATCAATTGTCAAAAAAGGTGTAGACCTGCATGGTGGTACAATTTCGGTAGAAAGTGAACTTGATGTCGGTACAACGTTTACTGTTAGCTTGCCACTACGAGTAGCCATGTGTGCTTGAAGAACTAAGACTAAGCTAACGCTATAGACTTAGATTCCGAAGACAAGATTTATCCCCATAAAAAAAGGGGTAGTTAACCCCGATTTAGTATCAGACATCTCGAAAAATTAGATATCAACCCAAGCAGGATAAGGGTTTTAGGTTAATTTTCTCCAGATGTCTATTGTTAATAGGTTGGTATTCCCTAGAGCTGCTTTACCTGAGAAACCAACTGAGTCACCACATCTCTGGCACTACCAAAGAGCATCATGGTTTTGTCCTTATAAAACAGCTCATTATCGACACCGGCAAAACCGGTATTCATGCTCCGCTTAATCACAATCGTGTGTTTCGCTTTATCCACATCTAGAATCGGCATCCCGTAGATGGGGCTCCCGGCATCATTGCGAGCGGCGGGATTCACCACATCGTTTGCGCCAATCACTAACGCAACATCCGTTTCATCGAATTGAGGATTGATATCATCCATGTCGTAGAGCTGAGGATAAGGCACATTCGCCTCTGCTAAGAGTACATTCATGTGTCCCGGCATCCGTCCAGCTACAGGGTGAATGGCATACTTAACCTCAACCCCCATTTTTTCCAAAAAGTCAGCCAACTCGCGCACGGTATGCTGTGCCTGAGCTACGGCCATGCCATAGCCTGGAACAATGACTACGTTGCGAGCATAACCCAGCATCATGGCCGCTTCTTCCGGGTCAACGCTCTTGTAGGACTTATCAGTACTGCTACCGGAACCGGAAACGCTCACTGAACCACTCGAACCAAAGGCACCAAAGAGCACACTGGACAAAGAGCGGTTCATCGCCTTACACATAATCTGGGTCAAGATAATGCCTGATGCACCGACTAATGCCCCAGCAATAATCAGCATGTTGTTCATCACCACAAAACCGGCGGCACTCGCGGCTAAACCGGAGTAGGAGTTGAGTAGTGAAATCACCACCGGCATATCGCCACCCCCAATGGGGATGACAAACAACACACCCAGTATTAAGGAAATGGCAACCAATCCGAAAAAGATGGAGAGATTAGCCGATGAAACGATGAGGTAGCCACCTGTAACCAGAAAGCCAATTAAGATCAGAGCGTTTATGGGTTGTTGCAAGGGAAACGACATCGGTGCACCGGGGAGGAGTCCTTGCAATTTGGCAAACGCTACTAAACTCCCGGTGAGCGTGACCCCACCAATCAAAACACCAAGAATAATTGTAATCATGGCGTAGAGACTGACTGGTTCGCCAGTACTGAGCAACCGCCAGAATTCTCCAATGGCAACCAAAGCAGACGCGGCACCGCCCAAACCGTTTAGCAAACCCACCATTTGGGGCATATCAGTCATTTGGACTTTGTACGCCCCGATAATACCTACCACTGAACCAATGGCTAAGGCTACAAAAATCATCTGATAGTTGAGCACTGCCTGATTCAGGAGTGTGGCCACAATGGCAATTAGCATCCCCACAGCAGCAACAACATTACCCTGACGTGCCGTTGCGGGTGAACCTAGCTTTTTCAGACCAAGAATAAATAGTGAGGCGGCTACTAAATAGCTCAGCTCAATTCCAGTTGGCAAAAAGTCCGTCATGCCTTCACTTCCTTCTTCTTAAACATTTGCAACATACGATCAGTCACGAGGAAACCGCCCACGACGTTTACCATTGCTAAGGCAACGGCGATTAAACCCACAATCTGGGTGAGGCTGGAATCTTTGGGGCCAGAAATGATCAATGCCCCAATCACAGCAATGCCTGAAATCGCATTTGACCCCGACATTAAGGGCGTGTGGAGAGTTGGCGGCACTTTGTTGATTACTTCAAAACCAACAAAAGACGCCAGCACAAATACGAACAAACTCCCCAGTAATATTGCTGATGTCATGAATTTACAAACTCCATTTTTTGGCCATAAAGGCTTGAGTACTCTGAGCGAGGCTTGTGAGGGCAATTTGACCATCGGTCAAACCTTCACTCCTTCCATTGCCAAAGCATCCTTGACTCGTTGATTGCGAATTTCTCCGCCATGGGTGATGCAGGTGTCGCTGATGATGTCGTCGTCAAAGTTCAGCTTCAACTCGCCATCCTTCACCAGGTATTGCAGCAGCGTCGAGATATTCTTGGCATACATTTGACTGGCATTAATCGGCATGGAAGATGGCAAATTAATCGGGCCGATTACAGTAACGCCATGACGCTTGACATCTTTACCCGGTTCTGTTGCCGCACAGTTGCCACCTTGCTCGGCGGCTAAGTCCACAATGACTGAACCGGGAGTCATGGCTTGCACCATGTCTTCTGTCACCAGTATTGGGGCTTTTTTACCGGGTACTTGAGCGGTTGTAATTACTACATCTGCGGTTTTAACGTGTTCGGCAATCAGTTGTTGAGTGCGTTGTTTGGATTCTTCGGAGATTTCCTTGGCGTAACCCCCGGCTGCCACTGTCTCTTCTTCTAGGGTGACTTCGACAAACTTAGCCCCTAGGCTTTGTACTTCTTCCTTGACGGCAGGACGAATATCAAAGGCTTCTACCACTGCCCCCAAACGCCTAGCGGTGGCGATCGCTTGTAGACCGGCAACCCCTGCCCCAATCACAAAGACTTTCGCGGGTTTAATCGTCCCGGCGGCGGTGGTTAACATCGGGAAGAACTTCGGTAGTGCGGAGGCGGCAATGAGTACGGCTTTATACCCCGCTACACCCGCTTGAGAGGATAAAGCATCCATACTTTGGGCGCGGCTGGTGCGAGGAATTAACTCCATGCTGAACGCCGTGATGTTCCGATTAGCTAGTTGCTGTATCCTTTCAGGTTGAGCCAAGGGTGAGAGGAAACTAATCAAGACGCCGCCTTCGTGCATTTGATTGACTTCATGCTCTTTCGGGACGCCTACTTTTAAGACAATATCCGCTTCACCCCACAGCGCACCGACATCTGAGATCAGCTTGGCACCGGCTGATTCGTAAGCTTCATTGGTGAAAAAGGATGCTTCTCCAGCACCAGTTTCCACCCACACTTCTAAGCCCTGCTTGACTAATCGGGCGACAATATCAGGATTTAGGGCGACGCGATGTTCACCAACTTCAACTTCTTTCGCGATCGCTATTTTCATGAATGCTCCTTTTAACTTAAGCTAGAGATGACCAGTAAATTTACCTAAGCACAAGTAACGATTTGGATTGACGAAACAATGCCCTCTCTGGCGAAATCGAACCAGAGAGTGAAAAGCTTGTTGAATTTTAGGCGGATTTCCTCAAGGTAGGCAAGTCAATAAGGTAGGCAAGTCAATTTCTACTTCCTTGAATCCTATGTTGCTCCCCCAGTTCGGGGGCTATCTTTCAACTTGTCTTAAATATTTCCTATCAAATCCGTTTAGATAGTTATATAAAAACTCTTCGCGTCACGAGCATCCCCATGTCTGGAGTGTCTGTCCTGACGATGGGTATTCAAACGGAATCGATATCACTCACCCAGTTGATAGATAGCCTTCTTCCCCGCTTCAAAAACATGGGAAAGAAGGCTGGCTTTTGTGGAACCCCATCGCCTTACCAGCGTGCCTGTGGACCTGCCCAGACTTGAGTCATCACGTTTCCGTAAACCATAGGTTCATCTTCAAGGGCTAGGGTTGTTTCGCCCTTGCTATCAACTGCCCATATCGGCCAACGTTCGTTGCCCAATTCTCCAGCACGAAAGAGAACACAATTGGGATGGGTTTGACTCCAGCCGAGCAACACGGCAATATCATACTGAATTCTTTGAGGGGCAATCGTAGCGGTAGCGTTGTTGCTTCGATTCCAAATCACTCCATAATCACAAGCATCTGAAGTGCCGAAAATTCCTTCAAATTGCCTTGCTAAAAGGCGATCGCCTGATTTTGACCAAGATACAGGAATGAGTATTGCGATCGCTCCTGGCATATCAGCGTCTGGATGACTCAGTATAGGATTATCTGCCAAAGGGGAAGAAGCCGTTATGGTTCGCAAATCCCCTGTTTGCAAATTTTCCACAAAAATTACGCTCGTGATGCGGCTGTAGTAAAGTTCTGGCTGTCCCTCCATCTCAATGCGACTATAGGCAGCATAATTGCCGTCAGGAGAAATCAGAGACGGACTGCGATAGTAACGGACTCCAGAACTTTGGCTCTCACACAATTGGGCATGGGTGGCTAAAACCCAATTCCAAGGGATGGGATGAGGACTGTCAAGGGGGTCAATTTGTACTTCGGGATGACTCGCGTCTTGGACTACTTCTTCAGGCACTCCTGGGTAAGTCATGTCTTGTTGATAAGTCATGTCTTGGGCTACTTTTTCAGGCACTTCTATTCAGACTGGCAAGATGACACCCCTGATGGGTTGTACACCCTAGGTACATTAACGGCATTAACCCGACAGCTAAAGCGATGTACCAAGGGGAGCAGAAGGGCTAAAAGCCTATAATCAGGATTTGTGCGAAACCCTTATGCTCAACAAATATTTATATGTACATTAGAAACTGGGGTTGCTAGGGTACTTGTTGACGTGAGGAGCAACACCCAAAGAACTACAGGAATATTCCTTATGTTATGTATAACAAGTTAGGAATTTGTCAACTCACTCTTTTACGAAAATTTTCATTTTAACGTTACGAATTTTATTCTTTCCTGAGATTGGGTCGTCTGTTTTGAGTATTATTCTCAAGCGATAGGCTCACCCACGGGCGACTGATGCACTAGACTCAACTCCATCCTGGTTTGCTATCGCAATTTCCTGAAAGTCTCTATTATTCTTCTATGGTCTGAGTAAAATTCGGGAAAATCGGTGACTCAATCCAATCGTTCAGCCCCTAAGACTCCCCCCGAGAAAATAACCCCCGGATCTTGGTGGTTACTCATTTTCATTTTCCGATTACTTCTGCTGTTTGTAGGTGGGGGTATAGCCCTGATTGCGGGTATTGTCTTAGGGATGCTTTATCCTCGTTCCAATCCGGGGAAGCCCTTAATTCAAAATGTGTTAGAAAGTGTTGACCCAAAACCCCCTACGCTCTCTCCCAACTCTGAGCCAAGGGCTGTACCCACTTCAGGTAACCCTTCATCTGAACTCACCCCCATCCAAAGACAGAAGGCACAAGCGAAGTTAAACCAGTTACAGTCACAGCTTAGGTCGATGAATCAAGCCGTAACCACCTTAGAAAGTCAAATCGGCACCAATCATCCTAATGAACCTTTAGAGGCGCGAATGCAGGCCATTGCTCTGCAACTCGAGGGGGTATCGCCCACGAGTGAGAAGGCTCAATCCCTTGCAAACGAGGGTGAGGATACCGCCATACCTGTTTCCCAATCTCTGTTTACAGCAGACAACTTAAAAGTCACTTTACCCAGTGACTTATTGTTCGAGCAGGATAATAGTATTCTGCGCCCAGAAGCAAACTTGATTTTAGATAAAATTGTCACCGATTTACGGAGTTACCCCTCTAGCACGATACGTATTGCCGCTTATACAGATACTCAAAATCAAGGGGAGGAGGCGAATCGAGAACTCTCTTTTCGCCGTGCTAAAGCTGTGGAGCAGTATCTAGTCAGTGCTTTAGGTGAGGGCTATCGCTGGATAGTGGTAGGTTATGGTGGCACTCGTCCCTTGGTTGCCAATGAAACTGAAGCCCGTCAGCAACGTAATCGCCGTGTTGAAATTGCTGTCGAACAAATGTAAATTCGGCTATCTCTAATCTGAAAATAGGAGTCAGGGGTCATATCAAATCCGGTTAAATGGCCATAAAACCTGTAAGGGCGGGTTTAGGAATCAGCTTTAGCAGTACCGAAAACTTATCATCAAAACCCGCCCCTACGATAATCTGGTTATTCAAACGGATTTGATATCAGGAGCGGGAATTTTTATTTCTTTGTTCTGTGCTGTCGCGCATGGCGTCTAGCTCAATAATAAGGGTGGGTTACGCTAACACAACCCACCCAACAAATTCTTCAAAATGGCGCAATCTATCAGCTCACGCGCTAATCTGGCTTCTACGAGTAGGACGCTTACGCGCACTTTTACGAGTACCACCTGCCATTTCATATTCGTAGCTATCCTTGCCATATTTGGCGGCGACAGCAATCAACATACGCTCAGTCAGGGTTCTGAGTTGTTGCTCGGTGTCTTGTACAGTACTGGATGCCCGATCTGTAATCGATAGCGATTCATTGTAAGTTGCTAATTGAGACCGTAAGCTATCCATCAATAGCAGATAGTTCTCTACAGTCAATCCGTCCCCCAAGTCAAGCGTTTCGCTAATTGACTTTAACCCAGCACAACGATGTTCGGCTTTTTCTAGAACCTGAGAACTGCGCTTTGACCTTGCCATGTAAATGCCCTCTTGATGAGTTAACTATTTCACAATGGCATTTCAGGAAATGGTTTGTAATCGATGAATCTACGGAGTGCAAATTTGTTTGAGTGCAGAGCCTATCCGTATTCTTGCGGTGATAATCAAGCAACCCCTGAACCGGATTCAGTAAAACGTAGGCATTGCTTGAGTAAAAGATGCCGTTTCTTACAAAGGAGAACCCAAATTCAACAAATGAGACTCCATTCATAAGAAATGTTTTCACGTTTCTTTGTAATGATAAAGCGTTTATTATGAATGGGCATCCAAATTCAACAAATGGAACTCCATTCATAAGAAATGTTTTCACGTTTCTTTGTAACGATAAAGCGTTTATTATGAATGAGCATCCAAATTCAACAAATGGAACTCCATTCGTTTGGAGCGAGTTCTTTTTCCTTTGGAAGACAAACGTATAACCTATCAGTGAGAACCCCAATTCAATGAGTGGGATGACTCAGATAGCAAAGCATTTAAGTTTTAAGAATTTGCCGAAAATCCTGAGCTAGAAGGCGAGAGCCTTAATGAGGAACTTTGGCTCCTTCCTCTTAATAAGTAGAGGATTGGGGAGGGATAAAAAGCCTGGTGCAAGATTTGATTAGAGAAATTGGCAGAAATTTGGGGAGAATAAACCCAATCCCCACCTCTAAAATCCCAAATTCCATGACGCGACAGCCTCATGACCAATTTGCCAAGCAATACCTAGAAGAATTATTAGCACCTCTAGGTCAAGTAGAAACCAGTCGCGAAGTATCGCCGGAAGTCCGCCAAGTGGATGTCTGGTTCGTTCCAACACCAACGCCTGTTACAGAACCTCAGAACTTGGGTTTACTAGGACAAATGGCAGCAACGGCTTGTCTATTGGAGCCTTTCCGGAATGCACCTAGTCCAGTCGAAGTTCTCGACTGCCTCAGTAAGTTGAATTCTCTTCAAGGTGAACTGCGGCGTAGAGCCAGACGAGAAGGGAATTCTTTTCCAGAAGCTGACTGGCCGCGTTTGTGGATTCTAGCGCCTTCATGTTCAGCAAGGCTATTGGGTGGATTTGGCGCGAAATTAGACGAGTCTGGAAACTGGGAGGAAGGTGTTTATTTTTTGCCGGAGTTCTTCAAAACGGCGCTGGTAGCGATTAATCAGTTACCTGTAACACAAGATACTCTCTGGCTGAGGCTTTTGGGACGGGGTGCAACTCAGCAGCAGGCAGTTAATGAATTAGCAGCACTTCCAGAGGGGCATCCTCTACGAGGCAATATTCTAGAGCTTTTAGCGAACTGGCGCATCAATGTGGTAAGGAGCGAAAATTTAAGTGAAGAGGATAGGGAGTTACTTATGAACTTATCACCAGCTTATCAGCGTTGGCGGGAAGAAACGTTACAAGAAGGCAGGCAAGAGGGCAGGCAAGAAGGCAGGCAAGAAGGCAGACAGCAGATGGCGGAAAGCATTCTCTGTGTGCGCTTTGGTGAACTTGATGAGGAGTTGTCGGGTGCGATCGCACCAATGTTACAGTTATCACCCGAGGAGTTGACTCGCCTGCTGTTTAATCTTTCCCGTGAGGAGTTGTTAGTTTGGTTTGGGGATGTGTCTTGGCGGGAAGAGGTTTTACAAGAGGGTAGGCGAGAACAGGTAGAAAATTTTCTCAGAGTGCGATTTGGTGAACTTGATGAGGAATTGTCGGGTGTTATCGCACCGATGTTACAGTTACCTTCAGAGGAGTTGGCTCACTTACTGATTACCCTTTCTCGTGAGGAATTGTTGGAACGGTTTGGAGGGTAGTTTAGTTGCACTTGTGTTGTTTTTGAAACAGTTACAAGATTGGGTTTTGGGTTAGGCGCTACCATTCCTAATAGACTATCGCTATTCGTTTATCTCTGTGACGCTATTTTGCATTTGCTGGAGAAGTTGGGGAATGTTGGTTTGAATAACTTCCCACAAAATTTTTATATCAACTTCTTTGTATTCATGAATAATTCGGTTACGCATTCCTCGAATTGCGTTGATAGGAATTTCTGGATGAGCCTGGGTGAATGCTGGCGATAGGCGGTTCACGGCTTCGCCAATAATTACGATTTGATAGAGGACTGATGATTGAGTTTTTAGGTCTTGTGCAAAGGTTTGATAGTCGAAGTTTTCACAAAAATCTAAAATTAAGCTGCTGGCTTTAATCAAGTCGAGAATAATCTCCTGATCTCTGTTCATAAATTACTTTTGAGTTGTCCAATATATTCTTGCGCCGTATAGGGTTATGGCTTTGTTCGATCGCTTGCTTGGTGACGACATCAACAGGGCGATGAAACAGTTCACTCAGTTGTTGCTCAATAATATCAAGGTCGAAAAATGTGATTCTGGCTTCTTCTGAAAATTTCACTAATACATCAATGTCGCTATCAGCATTAAAGTCTTCTCTCAAGATGGAGCCAAAGAGAGACAGTTCTACGATTTGCCAGTGTTGACAGAGTTTTGTGAGAGATTCACCGGGAAGGGTTAGACCCTGAGGAAGGGGGATTGAATGATCGACGGTTGATAATCTTGAATCATTCATGATTAATAGTTTGTTATCTATCAATAGAGTACAGTTTTCCAATTAATTTATGTACAGTATTCTTCCAGAGACATTATGGTGATCGCTAATTAGAGTCATCATCTTAGGGAAGCCAGGGAGAAGAGCGGCAACATGATTGACTTAAGCTTTAGGTTTGTCTATTAGGTTTCGCTGTCGCTTAACCTCAAGTAGTGGAGCGTTACTAAATAAATCGTCTCAAACAGCCATGTGACCAGGATTTGTAAAGTATATATGAAGACTTTGCGATCGCTAAATTCTTTATTCGTAGAGTGGGCAGACTGGGTAAAGGAGTATAAAGCGGCTAATAAATGATACTGAGAATTAAGACCTCGTTTCTTTTTGAACTAATCGCTGTGACCACTGTAACTGCCTTAACGCCACTGGCAGCACTTGCTCAAAAAATCCCCATGATTCAGTCGGGTCTACCGGGGGCACAACATGAAGCCTTTATCAATACCGTTGACCAGCTACTAAACGGGGTGGAACTGGGTTTCGATCAAGTCATGTCTACTCAAGACAAGGTAAGACATGGGTTATATGCTTGCCAACAAATTAACCAAGGCGTAACCGTTGCACAGATTCAGAGAGAAATTGTTGACGACACACAGATTAGCCCAGAGCCTGTAATTCCAGAGTTAGCTGAACTCTATGCCTCCAACGTAATTGTTGGGGCTGTGTCGATTTATTGCAATCCATAAAAGTCAATCGCTACTATGAATCAGAAGTATGCATTTCTTGGTTTCGCTGGTTGCTTCTCGATTCTATTGGTTAATTGGGCAGTGCCACAGGTTAATGCTCAAGGAGTATGCAGTATTCAGAAGAGTATCTATCGAGATGCAGATAATAGAGGATTTGAGTTAGTTTTTAGTGAAGCTATTCCAGCAGTTGGTTCAATACGTGCTACTGCTACAATCAATCATTCTCAGAAAGATAACCTCTATCGATTTGACGTTACGCAGGCGAATGGTTATGGCTCTTTCTTTGTCATGACTCATGCCGACGAATTTGTTATCAATTTCTTCAATGCTAATTTAGGATCAGCCAACATTTCCTACATAGGTTCTGATGTTGAAGCGCCCAAGGCTGTTTTCATTTCTGGTTTAGGCAGTCACGACTATTACAACCGGAAAGATGAAGCTTCAGAGAATACAGCACCTTTGCTTGGCGATACCATGTGGATTTATGATCGCTGTCAATGAACTGCTAATTTGATGGAAAATATAAAGTAAATTATTGCTATAGTTCAAAGCACCTTTATTTTTTATTGCCCGACCCAATAAAATGCTCAAAATCAAATCTCTAGGTTTATCTATTATTGCCGCCTCAGTTGTTTTTAGTAGTCAAGTACTTGCGTCTGTTCCTGCGTCTGTACTGGATCAGTCTACTGACTCATACTTTTGGAATGTTCATCCAGAAATGTTGAACAGAAGTATCCAGCCTAATCAAACTCAGTATAAAAAAGAGTGGTTGGCTATTCGAGAGGTTTTGAAAGACAGGCTTGTTTGGATGGTATTACCTTACTGCTACGCAGAACCCGGAACCTATGGCTATGAAGTGGAGGATTACGGGGAAACAGTTACAGCACTAACAGACGTGGTATTCTATGCTCGTCACCCTGAGTTAAACGGGCGCAAGATAAGACCAGGAGAGACAGCGCTAGTGGAGGAATGGAACGCTATTGCTAGAATGTTTCCGCCAAGCTTGTGTTAAGGATGCGATCGCTTCCGCTGACAGCTTGTTTTACTGAAGAGGAAGTCAATGAGTTGCCTGTGGTTTTATGTAGGTTCGGAGTGCCGTTATAGTGGCGATTTTTACGTCTTCTAAAGGCTGAGATTTAAAATATCGTTGATAGCTCTCTAGTCCCTCCCAATCACTGATTTCGCTAGCACCTCCATGCACAAGCTCGGAACGAAGGTCAAAGAGTTTTTCGACACGCTTTTCCCAAGTTATGTTCATAGGGAATGTCTGCTTAACACCATTGATGATGGACTGCTCTACCTTATTACGTTCGCCAAATAAAGCATCAAGTGCGAAAAAGAAGTGTAAGAAACGTTCAAGGTCATCGTGAATAATTCCATAGTGAATGAAATGCGATGCCGTCGTAGCTCTTTTTTTAACTGGATCTGGACTAGAAGCTCTTTGTACATACCAGTCTTGCACTTCATAAAGTGTTTCTGATTGTACATCGATATCATCAAGTAAAGGTGGCAGTAAGTTACCTATGCTGTCACATACAGAGCCACAACCCACCTGAGTAGCATCCTTCGGAAACTGGATTGAGTAGAATGCTTTATCGGCTCCACTCTTGTACAGAAGATAGGGCACCCGATTCTCTAAATATGAGAAAAGCACTGCAAGGAATGTACGCATCTGACGTGCTGCGAGTTTTTTTGAACCTAATGCTGTTCCAGAAACTTCGCAGACTAGCCAAGTTGGTACAGCCAGAAAGTCTTTCAAAGAGTCTCTGTACATGCCCTCCGCCCAAGTTCCAGAAGAGGGGTTCCAGTACTGTGCATCCGAATAATGCATAGACAATTCTTGCCATCTGTCTACGTCACTAGATGACAATAGTGACATCCCATCAAACCCTAGAACAAATGAATGAGATTTGACTCGATGGAGAGGGTAGAGAACAAGCCAATCAGTCATTGATTTAACTAAATTTGCATGAATTTCAATCCATAAGCGTGAAACAAATTCTTCTATATTGTCAACAGCTCTAGCCTCTAATAAATTACTAGTTTGCCTAAAAAATATTTTATCGACATTAAAGATTTTATTATTATTAGCATTTTCTTGTAGAGACTTATCTATTACTTTGCAAAATGATTCTCTGTCGCCACCTCGAAGCTGAGGGTCATAAGATATAGCCATGTTAGCGATATCTTCATAACAATCCCACCCCCGTTTAGTCAGCCACCACTCCATTCCAAATGAGTTTCCTAGAATTGGAAAGGGATTCTTTCCTGCGAAAAATCTTATCAAAGGTGACGATGTATCTGGTGACTCTTTGAGGTGAACCTGTTTTGTTAAAAATAGAACTTTTTTCGTTATCTTGCTAAGGTCGCTAGGTTTTATCATAGACAAATCCTTGTAGTACAGGAGAAGCGCGATCGCACCTTGTCAGATGCGTTACACTTCGTTAACGCACCATCTAATTGGTGAATGACTGGAACTGGCAAACGGACAATCCCGATGGTTCAATCAGTACCGAAAACTCTCACGGTTGATGAGTTTATTACATACTACAGCGACAGCGATCGCTATGAATTAATCGATGGGGAATTAATCGACGTGGAACCGACTGGACCCCATGAGCAAGTATCCGCGTTTATTGGGCGCAAGCTAAATGTGGAAATTGATCGCCAGGATGCAACTTACTTTATCCCCCACCGATGCCTAATTAAGCTTTTAGGCACGGAAACGGCTTTTCGTCCCGATGTAATTGTCTTAGACCAAACCCAGCTTATAAATGAACCTTTATGGCAACAAGAACCTGTCATTACATCGGGAGCCACCATCAAACTAGTGGTTGAAGTTGTCAGCACCAACTGGCAGAACGACTACGCCCGCAAAGTTGAGGACTATGCTCTGTTAGGCATCCCTGAGTATTGGATTGTCGATTATCTAGGGGTTGGCGGTAGAGAATACATTGGCAAACCCAAACAGCCGACTATTACAATTTGTACTTTAGTTGATGATGAGTATCATAAACAGTTGTTTCAAAGTAGCAATTTGCTGGTTTCTTCCCTCTTTCCCGATTTGGGTTTAACGGCAGCACAAGTGTTTGCAGCAGGGCAGTCATCAACGATGTAGTTTTGTCATTGTAGGACTTACGCAATTGACTATGGAATCTGCTACGGGTAGGGGCAAGGTATAGCTTGCTCTTACCAAGAAAATATTAAACGGCTTGGCGATTGGAAATCGCAGCTACACAAACAAAACCCGCCTGCGCGGGTTTAAGTTTAAATCTTTTATTTTCTTTTAGTCCGCGTAGGCGGACTTGGGTTGTATAGCCCCAGAATTCTATTCTGAGGGCTTAATTTCTTTATAATTTTTGCCACACTTATCCACCCAACAGTATCATTAATTGTCTGGCTAATATAGTCATTCTATTGGATTGCCACTCGTTTTAAGCAACACCATACCCTGTATAGGGACGTTTATAGGGTGGATGTAGCCCTAATACAATATCTTCTTTAGGAATGCCCATTTCCACCAATTCTTGACCCACATCAATATCAGTCGTGTTTTGCTGAAGCCAAATTTTGCCATCCTTAATATCAAAATGCAGAACAGTGTAATAGACTCGCTTCAAGCCTTTCCAACCCACTCGCATCAGTTGATAATGGTCTCGCAATGAGTCAAAAAATAGCTCACTTTCTACGTCTTGTTCGCGGGATTTATACTGACTATGCTTTTCTAAAATAGTTTGAATGCAGGTGCGATAATGTTCTAGCTTCTCCATTGCACAATCTCCTCAGTTACGGGTTTGTAAACAATGAGTTTGAGTTGATAGCGCTCTACTGCCACCTGAGCAAATTGACTTTGAAAAAAGGTTTCATAAGTTTCTAGGGGAACTGCCAGGTAGAGTAGGCGATCCGGTTGATTGACTTCCAGCATAATTCTATAGTTGAGGAATTGCCCCAAAGCCGTATGGAAATCGCTAATGGCTGAAGTTCCAATAAAGCTTTTAATCTCAACAGCAATCTTTTCTCCACCTCGCTGTGCTGCAATCAACCGCTCGGCTGCCAAATCAATTTTAACCTTAACCTCTTCCCATTCCAGTTCCAATGGATCATCGGTAATCGTCCATTGCTCTTTCTCTAACCCACGCCTGACTGCTTCATGAAAAAGGTCTTTTGCCACCATGTAACATTACTGATGAGCATAATTCTATGATTTAACCTTCACTTGGGCATGAAAGTCATCTTTTTTGGAACTCCTCAATTCGCAGTCCCTAGCTTAGAACGCTTACTCCATCATCCTGAATTTGAAGTTTTGGGCGTTGTGACTCAACCCGATAAGCGTCGAGGGCGAGGCAATCAGCTTACTCCCTCTCCTATAAAAGAGGTTGCCACTGCCCATCAACTGCCCGTTTGGCAACCGAAACGGGTGAAAAAGGATGCTCAAACCCTAACTCAACTGCAAGAGACAGGGGCGGATGTGTTTGTAGTAGTGGCTTATGGACAGATTCTCTCGCAAGAGATTCTAGATATGCCCAAGCTGGGTTGTGTAAATGTTCATGGCTCGATTTTGCCCCAGTATCGAGGGGCTGCCCCAATTCAGTGGTGTCTTTATCACGGCGAAACCAAAACGGGCATTACCACCATGTTGATGGATGCGGGGATGGATACAGGTGCAATGTTACTGAAGGCTTATACGCCGATTCATTTGTTGGATAATGCTCATCAGTTGGCTCAGACTCTGGCTGAGTTGGGGGCAGATTTAGTCGTGGATACATTACTGAAACTCGAACAACACGAAATTCAACCGATTGCTCAAGATGATGACAAGGCGACTTACGCTCCATTGATTAAAAAGCCGGATTTTTATATCGATTGGTCGCGATCGGCCATTGAGCTACATAATCAGGTGAGAGGATTTTACCCCAATTGTGTGGCATCGTTTCAGGACAAATCGCTCAAAGTGATGGCGACTGTCCCCCTCGGACTCACTGACTTCTCCCAATTGCCTCCAGAGTTACAAAGTTTAGAGCAGCAGTGGCCTTCTTTGGCCAACAAGTCGGGGCGTCCCGGAGAAGTAGTGAGTCTGGTGAAGGGAATTGGCCCGGTTGTTCAAACCGGAAATGGACTGTTGCTATTGCGGGAAGTGCAACTAGCAGGCAAACGCGCTCAGAATGCTTGGGATTTTGCGAATGGAGTGCGTCTAGCAGTCGGAGATGTTTTTGAGAATGGTCAAGATTGAATGGTTAGGGACGAAGGTTCGTAAAAGCGGCAGGCTTCACAAGGACCTTCTGGGTTAACGGCACAACGCATAATTTCGGAATGAGCGTTGAAACGGCAGTTGGCATCGCCAAGCACCCAACGTCCTTCGACTAAGCTTTTTTCGGTTGGGGGTTTAGCCGTTTGGACGTATAGGGCAATTTTGTGTAACCGATAGCGCCCTGATTTGAGCCGATAGCGGTGGCGGCGCTCTAAAACGGCGTAGGTTTGACCTTCAAAGTCGAGATAGTTACCGGGTTGGGGAGTCCAATCCAGTTGGACATTGCCCAGAGTCTGACGCGGGTGCGTCAGAATCAGCTCTGCGGGTAGTGAATCTGGCTCCATATCCTCAAGGTGTAATGCAGACTACACTTGGATAGTATCGCAATCGCCGCGTTAGATTCTTCGCTTTGAGATTCCGCTTCAGATTGTTAAGACTTTTGTAAATTTTCTCAGTTTACCAGGAATCGGTATTGATTAATACAGTTAAAATTAATAAATTCCCACTCCTTCGATACATCTGTCCAGTTGGGTGAAAACACTAAATTCATAATTATAGAAGAGATAGTGTTACCCCATTGCATAGATTTCCAGTAGAAGGAGACTGGTTTTTTGTAAAACGATCTAATCAATTGCTTGGCTAGAGTGTAAAAAATATACGCAAAGCGTGGGGAAGTGTATATGGTCTTATTTGCGATCGCCACAAACACATCAACACTGTTTTGGTCTATCTCCGTCAATAGTACCTCACTCAGCAGGTTTGAGGATGTAGTGATTTGAGTGTAGATTCTAACCCTTTGAATCAAACCTGATTGAGCGATTCAGATCATCATTTTTCATCTTTTTAGACAACAAGAACTTTTTATGAAACACTTAGAGCAAGTACCAACGGATTGGTGGGTAGAAATCATTACCAAACAACCTGATTGTAAATACTACTTTGGGCCATTTGAAAGCCACAGAGAAGCTCAACTTTCTCAACTGGGCTACATTGAAGACTTAGAACGAGAAAGACCCAAATTAATTGCGATCGAGATTAAGCAGTGTCAGCCAGAAGAACTAACGATTTTTAGAGATGAACCGATCGAGAATATGAAGAATATTTCACAAGATATGAGCGCTTAGAGTCTCACACTAACCCTCTGATATCCTTCCAGGATTTAGTTTATAAACAACAAAGCCCTAGGTACTTGACTCCTGGGGCTTCTAGTCTGGATTAACAATTAAAGTTGAGTATTAAATCAGCTTGTGTATGCAAATACAGAAATCCCCACGTTTGTAAGCTGTTACGCATTTAATTTACTTGTTGAGGCTGCGGGGGAGAGGAATTGAGCGCTTTATACCTACACTCAGAAGAATCAACATTTAAACCTAAAATAAGAAAATATAGCCATTGCTAGATTTGGGTATGTATGAATCAACAATCTAGCTTGGCCTACTTCTTAGGGCTGATTTGCCACATCCTCTCTAACCTCTCAATCTGCTGCCGTAGAACCTCAGCACGGCGTTCACGACGGCGCTTTCTGCAAAAATAGGCACCTAAAACGACACATAGAGGAAAAACAACCACACAAAATCCTGTAATGGTGTTACCCATGACAAGATCAGCCTGAGTCAGGGATTCTTGCTGAATGGTTTGAGATATCTGCACCGAAGGTAAGTTAGATTGCTGCATTTTTCTCGAGATCTGAGTAAAAAGGTGATGATTGCTTACATATTTATTCAACGACAGTCGCCTGTATTCCTTAGCTTAAGCTTGTGATTTTAAGCGCTTACAGGTGTGACATGAGTCCTTAAGGCGTATGATCAAGCTCTTTCCCCTATGTCCCTTAAAATGCTAGAAAATAACAGCTTTTACCGTCTAAGTGTTAGTCAACCCAACGGATATAGGACTTCCGAATAGTCTTTATGTGCTGGAAATCCTGAGTAAGGGAAAGTAAGGGAAAAGGTCGTGTCTCGTGAAATCGGGAACGCCTTATGGACTCAGTTTTCTTCATTAACAACAAAAAACCTAAATTTTAAAACTATCCCTAGGGGAGTTAGAAAATACAACAAACGATAGAAAATTGATAAAAGTGCTAATCCTCTCACCCTAATGTTCATCCCAGGGCAGGAGGACAAGAATCGACCAAATCCTGCATTCTATTAGTAGAGGCTATAAATTTTGTAGCTTCACCTGATGAGGAGATCTAGCACTATGCAACTAACACATCTAGCAACAGCCGCTTTACTAGGCGTAACCGTTTTGGCTGCTCCAGTTAAAGCAGAAAATCCCGCACACGTTAAACAATTATTGGAAACTTATCAATGCCAAAATTGTGATTTGTCGGGAGCAAACCTCACAGGAGCTCACTTAGTCGGTGCCGATTTGAGAGATGCGAATTTACGGGGCGCTGAGTTAGTTGATGCGAATTTAGAAGGAGCTGATTTGGCAGGGGCTAACCTCAAAGGAGCTGATTTAACCCGTGCTTTTGTTAATAGTACAAACTTAATGGGTGCTAACCTCACGGACGTAAATTTCACCGAAGCTCACTTATATAGCACCAATGTTACTGATGCTATCATGGAAGATATCATCCTCACTGACGCTGAAGTATTCAATACAGGAATTAGTGTAGGTGGAGAGTATCCGGAAGAAGAAATGCCTATCCTTAAATAATTTTGTTATTTGTTTTTGGTCATTTGTTGTTTGTATTTTTACTGCAACGAAGCAGCAATTAAGTTCATAAGGAATAAACAAGTAATAACTGTTGCGCCTATGAAGATGGTGTATTAAGGCAGAAAAAGCGTAAGTCTTGACAAAAAAAGCCCAGCAGGTGAGTGCTGGGCATCATGGCTTGTAGCAAATGCACCAACGACTTTAATACACCGTTATGGGCTATGGCTGACTGAGGGGAGGTTCACTCCCTCACCCCTCCGGTTTTTTGTGCCAATTGCCATCGTCACCCTTTTCGTAATCCCGCTTCACAGCACTCCAGGCGACTTTAAATGCCCGTTCTTCCTCGTTGCTATACTCCTCATAGGCATGATTAAACGCAGCCCGAAAAATTTCTTGAGCATGGGTGGGTAGATGATTTTTCACTGAGTCTGGTAAATCATCAAGCTTTTGATAAGGCATATAAACCCCTCTTCAATACTCCTCCAATCCCAGATTGCTGCTTTGCAGAGCAAAAATCCTACCTCTTTAGACCTAAGGTTGCGTTTACTGAAACCTTGCCTCAACCGCTTCATACTCACTAATTTTGCAAAGGAGGTAATACCAATTGCATGATGAAAAGTAGCACTACCTATCGACCCACAGCCCTCTGATCAAAGGGAGAGCCAGAATAGTAGCTGTAGGAAGCATTTAGGAAACTAGTGTAAGATGTGAGCTTCCCCCAAAGGTAAACACCCTCATAAATGTAACAACCACCTGTATTGACTACTATTTCTGCTATGCTGCACTTGGCTGGTTCACTCAGCTACCTAACGGCATCCTTTGCCGCTTGCTCCCTCTGGGACAATTTCTAGCCCGTTGTTATCTATTCAGTTCACTATTATTTCTGGAAACAGGCGCTGACCCTCTCCCAAGGGCGCACTATAGTTCGTATCACACTTTCAGCGCTAATTAACAACAAGCAGATTTGCTCTTGGGGAAACTATCCCGAATGATGCAAACAGCCAGGTAACACTAATTTAGAGCCTTACTCCAGCCGCCATACAAGAGAGCGTATTATGACTTATCAAGAAAAGCTTTGTCCTTGGATGATTGTCCGTCTTCAACCCGACCAACCACAGTTTATTGTGGCTCGATTCCGTCGTCGTTCTGATGCGGAGGGACGTTTGCGAATTTTGAAACAAACTACAACCTCTATCGAGTTTGCGATCGCATTTGATTCTCCTAAGGCCGCAGGAGAGTAAAGCTACTGTCCATTAAACTGAGGAGGGATGCATAAAGTGTTCCCTCCTCTACTCTAAGCCATTCAAAAATTAGAATAAAGAACTATCTGATACACTTGCTCCTACATTCTGGGAGTACACGACATCGAGTTCCCGCGCCCCCAACGACTCCACATCCGACAAAGGAACAGGTTTTCCTTCTTCAGGAACATAATCGATTTCAATCCGGAATGTTCCTTCAAAACCTGCTCCCTTCACATCAAATTCCCACCCCTGGAGTACCGGTCTCATTTCATTTTGGGAGGAAGGCTGAAATCCTTGACGGGCAAACTCCTCACTCGTATGCAGGTAAAGCTTCAAGTTAGGAGGCAAAAGAGCACGGATGTAGTATTGCTGGCGGAAGATGAGATTGTCAGAAAAGCCAATACCCAAAAGATCGCGTTCACCTAGATAGAAATCGAGGCGCATCACCATATCCTTGGGCGTAATACTGTCATCTTCTAGGATCGGCTGGGTATCGAGGTAGCCTTCCCAAATCAATCTATCCTCATCTGCCCAGGGAAATGCCATTTTTTTATCACTCAAATCTTCCTTCGTAAAAGGCCCGTAGCAATTTTCGGCCTCTTTACTTTGGTGAAATAGCTCAAAATCAACACCTCGTGGCTTAATAGACACCCCAAAGAAAAATTCACTCTTGCCAAACCAATCCTTGCCTCGAGTAATCTTGGCTTTGATTAAACGTAGGCGCGATCGCACATTACCAAAGAAAAAGCGTGTTGCTACCTCAAACGACTCCCGACTGGTAAGCAGCGAATCAAAACCCCCATGACACTTATTAATAAACGTTCGCGGTGTTCCTGGAATTTGAGCCAAAGTCTGCTTCACTAACCCATCACTGCGGTTGTAGTTGAGTCCAAACTCCTCAGAAACCGGAAATAACTGATTTAACTTAGTTGCCAACGGATTATTATAAGTCCGGTAATTAGTACCCACAACCGTTAAGAACCGCTCTAAAGGAAAGTAGTCTTTCAAAGACTGATAGGACGTAGGATTAGATGGATCGCTTTGAAACTTGGGGCTAAAATGCTCAAACTCCTCTGCTGACTCCAAGGGTAGCCATTGCTGGAAAATCTGGAATGAAATACCCTGGTGAGGAGTTCCCAACGTCACAATCTTATTGATATAGTCCTCCGCCTTACGACCCATCTTTGGGTAAGTGTGTTGGATGGCCTCGCGCACTAATAATCCACCCATAGAATGAGCGAGGATATTGACTTTCGGCTGAATACCATCATGCATTGTAGCGAGGTCACGAATCAAGTCAATCAACCGTACCAGCGCTTGCCCATAGACTTCGTACTTCCGCTCCTTCAAATCATAGAAGCGAAACACCCACAAAGAGCAACAGGGGTTATAAGCTGTTTCAATCAGGTGTAAGGCCATTGCTGGGTCAATGATGATTTTATCGCCAGAAAAGTGACCCGCCCTTTGCAGGCGTTTAAATTTATCAATAACATCTTTCTCCTTTAGCGCCTGAAGTTGCTGCGGCAAAATTGAATCATTGCGAATCATCTCCTCGAGATACAGCAGTTTTTTCGGCAAAATAGGGTCGGGTTCAATTTTGTTGCTGTAGTAGCCGATAACATTGGTTGCATCTTGGTATCCCCAGTGAGACTTCATGAACCGCAAAATTAGCCCCTCATAAATGTAGTTTTCTCCTTGTTTATGAGGGTAGACACTACCATCGGTAAATCCTTGATAGGTAAGTTTTCGCTCTGTGTCGGTGTCAAAGCCGCCAAATCCACGAATTAAGATAATCGGTAGAGCACGGCGGGTAGGTTCAGACATTTTTTCTCCTATGACCTTTATTTCATGTATGAATTTATTCCTTGATAGCGCCTGAAGGTAACTTCTGAATAGGGGTCAGGAGTCAGGAATTTGTGTTTGTCTTTTTCTCCCTAGCTCCCCAGCACCCCAGCACCCCTGCTCTCCA
>CAZPRJ010000024.1:32250-91274 GCA_964588805.1 uncultured Microcoleus sp.
GACTCCCTACTTTCAAGCTAGTGAGTAGGCAAAGATGGCGATATTCGTCATACTGCTTAGTAAGTCGGCTAGTTGCAAAGGCACACTCATAAGCTGTTACGCCTTGAAGTTGCGCTGAGGCAATCTCTGAAAAACTTGATTATATTGGGCTTTATCATTTTGAACGCGTGAATTTTGAATTATTTACCTTTGATATGTCCCGGACAAACTCAAGCCCAAGTGGCTCTCACGTCCCTTTGCGCGATCGCCTCGAAGATCTGCCACTGCTCTTAGCAGGGCCAATTTTACGGCGTACAGAGAGTGACTCAGTAACGGTTTGGGTTGCGCTTAAAGCGCCACGGGAAGTTACCCTCAAAGTTTACGCCACAGATGCCGAAGGTTCTATCCTGACAACGCTGTTGCTAGAAGGTACACAATTCACTCTCCCTTTTGGCCAGCACCTGCATATCGTTGCCGTTACCGCTAAACCCATTCATCACACTCGCCTGGAATCCGGACAAATCTATGCCTATGACCTAAGTTTTGGTCAGTTGGAATCTAATCTAACTCAGGCACTCACATCCAAGCTTTGCCCCCACGTTAGCCTGAGTTATTTCGAGCATCAGCGGCCAACATTTGCTTTACCACCGGAAGATTTAAACGACTTAAGACTGGCGCATGGTTCCTGTCGTAAGTTTCATGGGGGTGGGGCAGATGCACTCCCCATTTTGGATGATTCAATTGGCTATTATGCCCAAAAACCTAATTCACGGTTGCATCAGCTTTTCTTCACAGGCGATCAAATTTACGGTGATGATGTGGCCGATCCCTTACTGTGGGTGGCAACGGAAGTAGGAAATACATTGCTCGGCTGGGAAGAACATTTACCCTTGTCTTGCTCACCTACTCCCAGTCGCGATCATAAGCCTAGCGGCTTTAAACCTGGACAGCGGACTCGTGTTGCCCAAGAAGACTGTAGCTTCACGGCGATGCTGGTCAATCAACCGGAAAAATCTAAAAGTCACCTGCTCAGCTTAGGGGAATATTTTGCCTCCTATCTCCTCGTTTGGTCGCCCATTCTCTGGCCTGAGTACCTCCCCTTTGGGCAAGATATCTGCTCAGACCCCAAGCAGGCGAAATCGTGGGATAAAGAAGCCAAGCATGTCCACGATTGCATCAGCCAGTTAGGGAAAGTTCGACGAGTTTTAGCCAATGTACCAACTTACATGATTTTTGATGATCATGATGTCACGGATGATTGGTATCTGAATCGAGCGTGGTGTACCAATGTTTTGAGTAAACCCCTCGGTCGGCGTGTTATACAAAATGCCATGTTGGCGTATGCTGTGTTTCAGGCATGGGGCAATACACCCAATCGTTTTGCAACAGGTTGCTCTGGCGAGAAGTTACTGAAAGCGGCCATCCGTTGGTCAGCCTCGGCGGGAACGGATGAGTATGCTGAGGAGGAGATAAAAACTCTCCTAGGCATTCCTGCATTGGAACCTGAAACGGGTTTGCCAAAATTGAAACTGGACGAAGATGTTTTGATTTTGGATCGTGAGGATGTAGATGGGATGATGCCCGTAGAGTGGCATTACACCCTCCGCAGCCACAAGCATGAGGTTCTCGTCCTTGATACCCGCACATGGCGGGGGTATCCACTGGGAGATGAGGGCGCGATCGCACCTCCCATGCTATTATCTCCCACCGCTTTTAAAACACAAATTGAACACCCTTTAGAACTGACAGATTCCCTCAAGCAAGCTGGTGAATCGGATATTCAAGTGACTTTTGTAATTTTGCCGACTAACTTAGTAAGTTTACAAATTATTGATATTGTTCAACGCTCGGAGTTAGAGAAAGGCAACGTTTTTGGTTCAGATGTTGGGGATGGTTGGAACTTGAATGAGGTTGCTCTATCGCGCTTGCTCAGTACACTATTCCAGCGACGACGCATGGTCATCATCCTATCCGGTGATATTCACTACGGTGCCACAATTCGTCTGAGTTATTGGTTTAATCCAAGTCAAAAACCAATGCTGAATACTCAACAAACACGTTTAAAACAAGACAATTGGCAACAATCATCCAACGCTCAAGTTTCAATTCCAAATAATGCACGAGTACTTACCCAATTAACGGCCAGTGCCTTCAAAAATGCAGAATTAAAAACTCAAGTTGCTCATACCAAAATTAAGTCACTTGCTCCAGAATTACCCCAAGATTGGATTGGATGGCATCAACCTCCCCAACTCGTTGAAATTCAGATTTCCCCTGATTGGACGCGGGTGATAGATATGGAAGTTCCGGCTAAAGGCCCTGTTGTCAGGCAAATTACGGGAGTCCGGGGATATTGGGATATGGTGTGGGATATTGCTCCCAAAAATACCCAATCAATGCCCGATTGGCACTATCACATTGACTGGATTAAACGTCAAAAATCGAGACTGGCTCCTTGGATAGCACCGTCCATATCGTCCGTTGATTCAACAACAAGGCGGTGGTTGGGCGCTTTAGGGAATCTCGTTTCTTGGCTCTGGCGAAATCGTTGGCTTCAAGAAGGTGAAGAAGTGATTGGGCTCAACAATTTTGCTATTGTTAGCTTGAAATGGTCTACCTCGGATGCAAAAATCGACGCTGTTATTCAAGATACCTATTGGCAACCCCCTTGGCAACCCGATAGTGTGGTTTACAGCCGATATGTTGTACCGATGTGTGTGGAAAAGCCCTTAAATTTTCAAGTTTCAAAATGGGTTAATACCAAGGAAAATTCACAGTTATAAATTTAAAATGAATAAAAATAATTTGGAATTCAAAAATGGTCATGGAGCTAGGTATCAGGGGTCACACAAAGTAAGATGATAGTACACTACTCCCAACTGCTTTAGAGTGAATTTCTATTGTCCAAATTCCATTCTGGCTTGCTCAACTACTTCCACCGTTACTACGTCTAACTCCGCTTCACGAGCAATTTGTTCGATGCGTTGTCGAGCTTTAGAGCGAACAAAGAAGGGAATATTTTTTAACTTGGCTTTTGCTTCGGGTGTCCATTGTAGGATATCTGTAAAATCTGATTGACTCATATTAGTAAGGCTCGGTAATGGGTATCAATGTTTTATATGACATCTCCCCAAACTGGCTTACGCATTGTAATCTAGCCTAATCTGCTCGGTCAATATGGGGAGTCGGCAGTGAGGATAACAATTTTTGACGTTCTTCTACCAACGTGGAGGGAAAGTGCTAAGTTAAACATTAGAGCAGTAGCGGGTCGTCATATAACTGTCATCTAGGTCAACTAGAGTGTCTTTAGAAAATCTGACCCCCGTAAAACCCTAGGTAAGGTGAAAACTGCCCAACTGAATTAATATCGAAAGCACATCCAGTTTCAATATGTCCTGATTAACCTGGCAGTTGGATGAGAGATACAGTAGATACCTACGGTTGTATCGCTCCCAACAGCGAGAAGGCGGTAACTTTGAGAAAATTCTCATGAACGTTACTGTATTGTGGGTAAAACAATGCTTTTTGCTTAGATTCTAGGGTTTAGGCGAACACTCACTCGCTCAGCTCGTGCAACAAACTGATACGATGCTTGGCGAGAACGCGATCGCATTTTACACCCAACCCCACAAGGGAACTCAGGCCGTGCTTGTTCTTATCGGCCAGCTTGAAGGCCAACCTGCGCTAATCAGGGAATTGGGCTTTAATTAGGAGCCTACCCATGCTATGACTTCTTTTTTCCATTTAGGTTACGGTTTATGACAAAAATTAAAGCTAAATAAAAAATAGTAGATTAAAGTTTAATAAGAATACTGCTGAGTTACTGGCAACGTCGAGAACGTATTGGTGATGGGAGACCTAATGGGAGATGGCGATCAATGGCTCGACTAAAAAGACAATGACAAGTACTAGAAGCATTCAAACCCGGATGTCTTCTAAATCTTTCCTCAAAACCCGATTACCCGATACGTTAGTCAGGACGTATCTTCAGATGAAAGATTGGATGGAATTCCGCCCTGCGTATCTCAATTACTCAGAGGGCATCAAGGTGATGTGTATGGATACGCCTGATGTTTCCTTTTATCGTTTTTTGTATAGTTCGATTAGTGACCCGTGGCGGTGGCATGATCGCATCTCCATGTCGGATGAAGAAATTAAAACGCTCTTATTGAATCCAGGTACTAGTATCCATGTTTTGTATGTCGAGGGGGCACCAGCTGGATACATTGAACTGACGCAGCGTAAGGAAGGGGCAACAGGACGTTTCTTCTCAACGGAAATTGTTTACTTTGGTCTCAGACCTATCTATTTAGGACAAGGTTTAGGTAAACATTTGCTTAGTCATGGTATTGCCTACGCTTGGAATAAAGGCACTCAACGTTTGTGGGTACATACTTGCAACTTAGATGGACCCCACACATTAAATAATTACGTTAAACGGGGTTTCAAAATTTATCGAGTTGATCGAGAGCCGATGCCAGAGCATTATCTGTAACTGTACAGCTATTGACTAGCTATTTTGGCTTTGAGATTAAGCTTGACTTAGTTTGCAGTTAAGGGAGAGCCGATGTCAGAATATGTCTAGCCTTTGCATTCTGATCGGTCTATTTATAACTAATGCTGAAATCTTTTCGGTTAGCGGCTGTACCTATAATACTCCTGGCATTGACGGCTGCATGTTCCTCAACGAAGCCTTCTCAAGAGGCGTCGCTCATTTCTAAATCTCAAGCTTCTGCACAAACTAACTCCTCCAATGTCTTGCCAGAGGTGGCTTTAGCCAGCCATTTACGGCAAATTGGTGCAAAATTGTATGGGGCTCATTGGTGTCCCTACTGTAATCAACAAAAAGAAGTTTTTGGGAAAGAGGCGTTTGCTCAGATCGATTATGTTGAATGCGATCCGGCCGGCAAAGATGCACGGACTCACTTATGTAAACAGGCAAATGTGAAGGGTTTTCCGACTTGGGAAATTAATGGGAAGCTACATACAGGCTTGAGGTCTTTGCAAGATTTAGCGGAACTATCGGATTATCCTGGCGATCGCAATTTTAAAAACTGAAGTGGAATGATATAGCCGTTAATCCTGGAAAATGCACAGAGAATACGCTCTGACTCCAAGGTTAACGGTTAAGTGTTATTACTATGAAGTACCGATTTTAAATTGGCATTTTAGATTAAAGAATTAGAATTCTCATCCAAAAACTTCGCATTTATTGATGGGGCATGCCATGCTGAAATCTACCCAGTTTGCTGCCATTGTATCAACCCTCCTGGTAATATCATCTACCGGTTGTTCTCAAGGGGAATCATCTCAATCTTCATCTCCCGCCGCCATCTCTCCTACGGTATCGGCATCATCCCCTTCCCCATCGGTTGCTCCCACCCTGTCACCAGACTCACTATCCCCCTCGGAATCGGAACGCTTTCAAGAAGCATTAGACACGGGAATGGGAGCAGCTACCATTACTCAATCGGCAAGTTCTAAAGATGACTGGAGATTGGTGATCAATCGCTGGCAAGCGGCCATTGATTTGCTCAAAACCGTATCCAAGTCTAGCCCTAACTATGCCACTGCTCAGAAAAAAATAGCAGAGTATCGCCAGAATCTCGCTTATGCTCAACAGCAGACCAATCGAGTTTCACCCTCTCCTAAAAAGGCGATCGCGCCAGTGGCATCCAAGCCATCTCAACCCTCGCCAATCGTAGCCACCGCTCCCAATCCACCGCAACCCTCCTCTGTGACTCCAGAAGTGGCTTTAGCCATGCATTTGAGGCAAACGGGAGCGAAGTTATACGGCACTTATTGGTGTTCTTATTGTAAACAGCAAAAGGCATTATTCGGGTCAGAGGCATTTAGTCGGCTTGATTATATTGAATGCGATCCCGCAGGACAAAATGCCCGAACCAACCTGTGCCAACAGGCAAACGTTCGAGGGTTTCCCACCTGGGAAGTGAATGGCAAGCGATACCCAGGGCTGAGGACTTTGCCAGAATTGGCTGAACTATCGGGTTATCAGGGCGATCGCAATTTCCAAAGCTGAACTTTCATGCAGTCTGTGGTAAACGTTTGAAGATTGCAAAAATCTCTAACCAGAGAATAAGAAGAGTTGATGAAGTTCCTCAATATTTAATTAACATTGGTGCAAATTTCATTAATAATCAAAACTTAAGTATCAACAAACAGTTACTAGTGACCAGTAAGCTCCAGCTTTCTGTAACTCGTCGTCTTTGAGACAAATTTCCCTATCCGTAAACTAATGGGAGGTCAGAGTTGGGGTAACACTTCCTTTTCGATGATGCGGTTAACTGTTAACTGTTGAACGGGTCACTCACTACTGTTGAACTATCATCATGACACGCTCCAAAAATCTCCCTTTAAATTCGGTTGGACGCAAGCGCGTCAAGTTTTTAGTTCCAGGAGTCCTTTGTGCAGGGACGGTTCTACTGATTATCGGGCTGAGTTTTGTTGATTGGAATCAGATACTATCACCGATTCAAAGTTTTCTGCTTCCCATTGAAGAAAGCTACAAGCAATGGCTCGAGCAACAAAATCTCAATAACCCCATTTTGTTACTGCTATTAGCCTTTGCGGGAGGGTTGATTGGCAGCATTTCACCATGCCACTTGGGCTTACTGACCGTTAACCTGACCTATATTGGCACCCGTGATTTTACCTCTCGCCAAGATGCTTTTGTCAAGGCAGGGGCGTTTGTTCTGGGAGTTGCCACCGTTCTCAGCTTATTGGGATTGGTTTCGTCCTTTGCCTTTGCAGTACTGCTTAACTACCGAGGCTATGTGAATATCGCGGTAGGTACGGTGATTTTAATCATGGGGTTGACGCTGTTAGGTTTTGTACGCCTGCGTTTACCGCAATTAGGTAAGGGGTTGCCGATTACCGGACCCTATAGCGCTGGAGTGACGTTTGCTTTGGTGAGTTCTCCTTGTACCAGTCCCGTGCTGGCGGCGGTTTTGGCAGCGGCAGCCGCCACAGGCAACCCGATTCAGAGTACCCTGACGATGGTGAGTTATGCACTGGGAACGAGTGCGCTGATTTTCTTCGCTAGCTTGTTTACGGGATTAGCCAAGCAAACTCGGTCTTTAGTCCAGTATTCTGAATGGATTGTGCGGATTGGTGCTGGACTATTGATTGTAATGGGCGGAGTTTATTTGATTAGCGGCCTACGATGGGTGATGTTGATGCTGGCTCAGTAAATTGGGATTGGGCAGTGAGTTTACATTGAATTTTATCAGGCGATCGCATGGGTTTGAGATATTGCGATCGCTTTTAGTTTGACTCATTTGAGCCATTCCATTGCAAAATAGTTTTGACGGTGCTTCCGCTTAAAAATTAGAAGCCCAATTCTATTATGATTGATAAACCCAAGTTCAAAAGCTGCTTTCGTATCGAAATTTTAGACTCTAATGTATTTCTAATATCTGAAAAAAACTATTTTGTACTCAGTGGCAGTCTGTATCCATTTCTAGCGCCATTGCTTAATGGGCAGCATACAGTTGATGAGATTCTCGAACACTGCCAAAACCAAGCCTCTATAGCAGACATTTATTATGCTTTGATGCTGATGGAGCAAAAGGGGTATATCGTTGAAAACGATAGTGACTTATCGCCAGAAGTCGAAGCATTTTGGGAAATAGGCAATATTGAACCCGAACAGGCAATAAGCCGATTAAACACTATTCGGGTGTCAGTAACAGCTTTGGGAAACGTTTCTAAAAATGATTTTATCTCTACTCTTAAATCCTTAAATATTTCAGTTGTCAATGACGGGGATATAGACGTTGTTTTAACGGATGATTATCTGCAAGAAAAACTGGTCATTTTTAATCAAAATGCCATGCAGACTAAACGTCCTTGGATGTTGGTTAAGCCTGTAGGAACTATCCTTTGGATTGGCCCAATTTTTTATCCAGGACAAACAGCTTGTTGGGAATGCTTGGCTCAACGCTTACGAACTAATCGTCCTGTGGAGACTTATATACAGTCCCAAACTCAAAAAGATATTTCCACTGTTTATCAAACTTCTCTAGCTGCCCTTCAATCCACTCTTCAAACGGGATTAAATTTAGCTGCAACTGAACTTATTAAATGGCTGGTTCAAGGAGAAAATAAGCAGTTAGAAAATACTCTAGTTACCTTTGATACTTATTCATTAAAAACACAAAATCATCATTTAGTTCAGCGTCCCCAATGCCCGTGCTGCAGTGACCTGCACTTAGTTAACAAGAAACCTTTACCCATTATTTTACAAAGCCATCGGAAACTTTTTACAACTGATGGCGGACACCGATGTTCTTTAGCCGAGGAAACATTCAAGAAATACAAACATCACATCAGTTCAATTACAGGAATCATCCAAAGCTTAAAATCAATTTATCCTAGTGGACATGGATTAGTGCATAGCTATTCAGCAGGGCATAATTTTGCGATGCTATGCAATAGCTCATACTTTTTTTACCAAACCATTCGTCATAAAAGTGGAGGTAAAGGCAAGACTAAAATTCAAGCAAAAGTTAGTGCTATTTGTGAGGCATTGGAACGATATTCAGGAATTTTTAACGGAGATGAAATTCGATACAAGGATAGCTATCAAAATTTAGGCAAAATAGCCATTCATCCCCATAGCTTATTAAACTTTAGTGAAGCCCAATATCAGCAGCCTAGGGAATGGAACAGTCCACGCACTATCAACCGTAAAATTCCTGAACCTTTCGATGAATCAACAGAGATTGAATGGACACCAATTTGGTCTTTAACCCATCAAGAATTTAAATATATTCCAACAGCTTATTGTTATTATGGCTACCCTAAACATCTCAATCCTTTTTGTTGGGCAAACTCGAATGGTACAGCAGCCGGAAATACACTAGAAGAGGCGATTTTACAAGGATTTATGGAATTGGTTGAGCGCGATAGTGTAGCTTTGTGGTGGTATAATCGAGTGCGGCGTCCTGGGGTGAATTTAGAAAGTTTTGATGAGCCGTATCTTCAGGATGTAAGCAATTATTATAAAAGCATTAATCGTGAAATTTGGGTTTTAGATATTACTTCGGACTTAAATATTCCTACTTTTGCGGCTATATCCAGGCGTACAGATAAAGAAATAGAAGATATTATCTTTGGTTTTGGCTCACATTTTGACGCTAAAATTGCCTTACTTCGCGCGGTGACTGAGGCCAACCAGATGTTACCCAATGTTTTAACAAACGATACTGAGGGTAACACCCAATACTATGTATCTGACCCAATGGCCTTAGATTGGTGGCAGACAGCAACACTGGCGAATCAGTCTTATTTAACTCCTGATACTAGTATTCAATCGAAAGTTTACTCAGATTATCCCCAGCAATGGAGCGATGATTTGCTCGAAGATATCATGACTTGTGTAAAAATTGCAGAACAACAAAATTTAGAAGTGTTGGTTCTCGATCAGACACGTCCCGATATTGGGCTAAATGTCGTGAAGGTTGTTGTTCCTGGAATGCGCCATTTTTGGAAGCGATTGGCTCCTGGACGGTTGTATGATGTTCCTGTAAAATTGGGCTGGGTATCTGAACCGTTAAGCGAGAACCAATTAAATCCTTTTCCCATTGTTATCTAATTTCTCCAGTCTAAATGAATCGGAAAAGAACCCTCACCCCAACCCTCTTCCTCAGGGAGAGTAAAAGGAAAGAGGAGCAATAAATTTACACGAATGTTCAGGCTGACTATAGGTAAGATTTGTATTTTTGATAACCTGTTGAGACAGATGAATAAACCTTTTATCCTATCTTTTAAAAAGAATGTTTCTTTACTGGAAGAAGCAAGCGATCGCATTGTGGTTCAATCCGCCGTTGTCCCACTCAGTATCCCTCAATTTACATTAGAATTGAAGGAACTTTCTCCAGGATTATTAACTGCCATTAAATCTTTGAAGGGTGAGGGAGCAACTGAAGAATATCTCAGTGATTTAGTACTACAAGCTGATGGGTTATCAGCACTTACACAGTTGTACTATTACCTCCAAAAATTCAATAGCTTGGGAATGATTTGCCATACTGTGGTGAGTGAGGGATTACCCTTAGCGACTAGAGTTCCCCTGTCACCTAAAGAGTTGCAGATTAAGGATGCAGCAAGTGAGCAAAAATATGTTTTGTCCCGTTTTGCTTATTGCCGGAAGGATAATGAACAGTTGGTTTTAGAGTCTCCCTTATCTCATGCACAAATTGCCTTGCCAGGTTGGCAAGGTGCCGCTTTAATGGCGGAATTAGTCAAACCTCAAACCATTGGAGAACTTTGTACTAAAATTCCTGGGATTTCCCAAGAATCTATGCAGCTATTTTTTAGTTTAATATTCAGTGATGAAATATTGGTGGAGGTTAAAGAAGAAGGAAAAATTCAGGAAGAAGAAAACGAAAATTTAGTATCTTGGGAGTTTCACGACTTACTATTTCATGCCAGAACTAGAATCGGAAGAAGTGGCAAACCCATTGGTAAAACTTTTCGGTTTTTAGACCAGATTGAACAACCTCCTTTTGTCAAACCTAAAGTTTCTAAAGACATCATTGAACTTTATCAACCTGATTTGCAAAAACTTAAAGAAGAAGATGTTTCCTTCACCCAAATTTTAGAAAATAGGCAGTCTATTAGAAGTTATAATGAGCAACCGATTACAGATAAGCAACTGGGTGAATTCCTATACCGTTCAGCTAGAAATAAGAGAGTAGTGGAGAAAGATTATGGGGAATGCACTCATCGACCTTATGCTAGTGGGGGAGGCCGTTATGAATTAGAACTTTATCTAGTTATCAATACTTGTGAAAATATTCCTTCGGGAATTTACCATTATTGTCCTGAAAATCATCAACTCGGCAGACTCACAGGCAGAAATAGTCATGTAGAAGCATTGTTAGAGGAAGCTTATTTTGCTACTAGTAAATCTTGTATGCCGCAAATTTTGATTGTATTTGCAGCACGCTTCCAAAGAATAAGCTGGGTTTATGAAACTATTGCTTATTCTCTGATGATGAAAGACGTGGGTTCGTTGCAACAAACCATGTATTTGGTTGCAACTGCAATGAACCTTGCACCTTGCGCCTTGGGTTGTGGAAATTCTGACTTATTTGCGCTAGCTGTAGGAACAGACTACTATGCAGAAACTTCGGTAGGTGAATTTATTCTGGGTAGTCAACCAACGAAGTAGCTTGATTTGCTGCTTGTGGGATTGAATGATCGAGCAACTTCAGAAGGTATAGGAGCAACTGGCAATAAGCACAGACACCAGTCTCTAAGATTGCGAGGAAACCATTAAGTTAGATTGGCCTATACAGATTGCTCTAATATATGATAAATTTACAACAAATTGTAACTTATTGATAGGAGCCGATAAGAAATGCAATCTTTACTAGCAGATCGTCAAGAATCTCAGAAAATCTTGTCTAAGCTTGTTGCTCAGTCCTGGTTAGACGAAGAATTCAAGCAACGCTTTGTTTCCAATCCCGTAGCTATTTTGGAAGAAAATGGAATTACACTTCCTACTGGGGTTGAAGTGCGAGTGAATGAAAATCCTGCATCTGAAGCTTTGCAAAGCAAAGAATTAATGGCAGATAGTAACGGTGTATACGAAATTCCACTGCCTGCTAAACCGACTCAATTAGTTAACGAACAGATTCAAGCTTGGGTTGACAGAAATAAATCTGGTGTTGTTGCTTCGGCATGTACCGATGGGCCTTGCTTTTGATAGTTTAAACCTGCATAAAAGCCAGTTTTTTATGTATTGGTATGCGTGAAATATGTCTATGGTTCTCGATTACTCTTGTGTAAGGCATGACTACCCTAATTTAATTGAAAGACTACTCAGGAGCCATAGAGTTTATGAGTTTAGCCATCTCAATAAGTTCGATTTATTTACTATATTCAGTAAGCAACCGAACTTTAAGATGGCTTAAGAGCATAGTTTTGACAATAATCATAATAATATTAATATTCTTAGGTCTACAAGCCGATGTTTATG
This sequence comes from uncultured Microcoleus sp., assembly GCA_964588805.1. Taxonomy (GTDB): domain Bacteria; phylum Cyanobacteriota; class Cyanobacteriia; order Cyanobacteriales; family Coleofasciculaceae; genus CAZPRJ01. Next base: position 44,237 of record CAZPRJ010000024.1, read on the forward strand.
CTCAAGAAGGTGATATAAAATTTGAGACAATTACAGTTAATCAGGGACTGTCTCAAAGTTCCATTTTTAGCATAATTCAAGACAGACAGGGATTTATCTGGTTTGGGACACAACATGGACTCAATAAATACGACGGATATAACTGTGTAATTTATAAATACAACAAGTTTGATCCATACTCATTATCAGATATTTTTATTACATCAATTTATGAAGATAAATCAGGAATAATCTGGATTGGTACTGATAGTGGGGGATTGAATAAGTTTAATCCCGAAACTGAATCTTTTACTCACTATGCCCATAATCCTAATCACCCTGATAGCTTAGGTGCCAATCGTGTTTTGTCTATATATGAGGACGAGTCAGGGATACTCTGGATTGGCACGGATGGCGGAGGACTCAACAAATTTAATCGTCAAACAGAACAATTTACCCGCTATACCCACAACACAGATGATTCCGGTAGTTTAAGTAACGATACTGTTTTGGCAATCTATGAAGATAGCTTAGGTAGTCTTTGGATTGGTACAGATGGTGGAGGACTCAACCAATTTAATCCTGAAACAGGACATTTTACTCATTACACCCATGACCTAACTAATCCACATAGTTTGAGTAGCAATTCTGTTTTGTCTATCTATGAAGACCAAACTGGCAAATTATGGATTGGTACGAAGGGTGGGGGACTGAATCAATTCAATCGTCAAACGGAAAATTTTACTCATTACCTCCAAAATCCAGCATATCCTGATAGTTTGAATCATAATACTATTAGTGCAATCGTTGAAGACCGTTTTGGTAATCTTTGGCTAGCAACAAGTAGCTGGTATGGCAATTCTTACGGGACAGCACTGGATAAATTTAATCCAAAAACTGAGAAATTTACCCACTACAATCATGATTTTGCTAATCCAAATAGTTTAAATGACGATACAGTTGCCTCGATTTTGTTAGATAATTCAGACATTTTATGGATTGGCACTGCTTTTGGTGGTGTCAACAAATTAGACTTGAAAAGCCCTAAATTTGAGCATTATCAACACAGTCCATCTAATCCCAATAGCTTGAGCGATAATCGTATTATGTCAATTTATGAAGACCGAGAAGGTGGGGTCTGGATTGGCACAGTCAATGGTGGACTTGATAAGTTTGAACGTCAAACAGGGAAATTTACCCATTACAGACACGATTCAAATAACCCGAATAGTTTGATTAGTGACAGTGTTTGGTCAATTTATGAAGACAGCGACGGTATGCTGTGGATTGGCACTTTTGGTAGTGGACTTGATAAATTTAATCGCCAAACAGGAAAATTTACCCATTACCAACACGAACCCCATAACCCAAATAGTTTGAGTGACAACACTGTTACATCTATCTATGAAGATAGTAAGGGTATGCTTTGGGTGGGAACATTTGAGGGTGGATTAAACAAATTTGATAGGGAAATTGAACAATTTACCCATTACAATCATGACCCTAATATTCCCAACTCTTTGAGTGATAAAAATGTCTGGTCAATCTATGAAGACCAATCAGGTACACTTTGGATTGGTACTTTTGCTGGTGGATTGAATAAATTTGACTCCCAAACAGGCCATTTCAAACATTATAAAAACAACCCTAGTAATTCCAATAGTCTGAGCCATGACCGAATTCTATCCATCTATGAATATCCATCGGGAACACTTTGGATTGGCACTTATGGCGGTGGACTTGATAAATTTGACGTTGCTACAGAAACCTTTACCCATTACACCGAAAGAGATGGTCTTTCTGATAATGGAGTCATTGGAATCTTGGCAGACGATGATGGAAATCTATGGATAAGCACCGATAAAGGGCTATCAAAATTCAATCCCAAAACAGAAACCTTTAGAAATTATGACGTAGGGGATGGGCTTCAAGGCAATGAGTTTGATGGAGTTAAAGCCTACCTTAAAACAAAAGATGGAAAAATGTTTTTCGGTGGACTCAATGGTTTTAATGCCTTTTATCCTGACCAAGTGAAAGACAACCCCCATATTCCTCCCATTGTCATAACCAATTTTCAAAAATTTAATAAAGATGTAAAACTAGATACAGCAATTTCATCAACTAAAGAAATCAAACTTTCTTACAAAGATAACTTCTTCAGCTTTGAATTTGCTGCCCTCGATTATACCAACCCCAGTAAAAATCAATACGCATACAAACTTGAAGGATTTGATAAAGACTGGATTTATTCTGGTAATAGACGCTACGCCAGTTATACAAACCTAGATGGTGGAACTTATACCTTTCGAGTCAAAGGTTCTAATAATGATGGAATTTGGAATGAAGAAGGCACCTCTATCAAAATTATTATTACACCCCCACCTTGGAAAACATGGTGGGCTTATATGCTTTATGGTATTGCCTTAGTGAGTGCTGTTTATGGATATGTCCAGTGGAAAACTAAGGCGCAAGCCAAAGAAAATGCTTTGTTACGGGAAAATGAACAAAAACTCCATCAAATTCTAGACGCCATACCTGTCGGAGTTGGAGTCATTGATACTAATAGTCAATTAATCTATATCAATCAAACATCTTTGCAAATACACGGATTTGAAACCACTATACAATCACCTATTTCCCGACTGTCTGAAACTTATCAAGTTTATATTGCTGGAACAAACCAATTATATCCTACCGAAAACTTACCCCTAGTTCGAGCACTGAAAGGAGAAAAAACAACTATTGATGATATAGAGATTCATCGACCGGATAAAATTGTCCCCCTAGAAGTTTGGGGGACTCCAATTTATGATGATCAAGGAAATATTATCTATGCTCTAGCTGCGTTCCAAGATATTACCTACCGCAAACAGGCAGAAGCAAAGCTATTAAAATCACTACGAGAAAAAGAAGTACTTTTACGAGAAATTCACCATCGTGTCAAAAATAACTTACAGGTAATTTGTAGTTTACTAGACCTCCAAACTCAAAAGCTTACAAATTCCCAAGCTCAGAAAATATTACAAGGAAGTTATAATCGCGTTAGAGCAATGGCTCTCGTTCATGAAAAAATATATGAGTCTACTTCTCTAGAACAAATCAACTTCACTGACTGTATTGAATCTTTAATCTGTTTCTTACTTCAATCCTATAATACGAACCCTGATTTAATAAAAATTAATCTTCAACTCGATCCAGTTTTCCTCAGTATTGATACAGCTATTCCCTGCGCTTTGATTACCAACGAACTCGTTTCAAACTCATTGAAATATGCTTTTCCTAATCAAAGCAGTGGATTGATTGAAGTTGATTTTAAAGCTGAAAGTAACAATCAATATACTTTAAGAGTAAAAGATAATGGAGTGGGATTTACTCAAGGTTTAAATTTTGAAACAACTCAGTCATTAGGGTTACAATTAATCAAAATTTTAACCCAACAGTTAGAAGCTGAACTAAAACTAAACCAAAGCCAAGGAATCGAATTTGAACTCACATTCAATGAGGTTTATCAAGAATCAAGAACTTACGCTTTAAGCGAAAAATAAATTAATTATTTAACTTTTTCAAAAACCACAACATCATCACGTTCATATCGTTGTTGAAACTGATGCATTTGCGTGAGTTGCTTCACAATGTTGTAGCCTATTTCCTCTGGCTGGCCTAAACCTGGGTGCCGGAGGTTAAGTAAAACATACTGAAATTGATTTAAGTCAACCGATTCTGAACCAGACATGATGGGTACGATATAAGGCCGATGGCTCAAATGAGGCACAATATGAACTGAAGCTAAAACATTACCTTTTGTTTTAACTAATGCAATTGCCTCTCGGCTGGCTTGCCAAGTATCGAGATAACTGATATATCGTGACCAAAAATAGCCAAACTTAGCCAAAGCCAAAAACGCTACTAATGACCAAATAATAATCCCTCGTTTGTGTTGCAACCATCCGCTTCCTGCCGCTAGTGTGGAAATTACAGCTAATAACAGAAATGGCAACACTGGCAGCGAATACTGATGGATTAAGTCTCGTTGATTGGGGTAGTCTGCAAGAATATTCAGCGCTAGTGCAGGAATTGCTGCCACCAGAGGGGTTAAATGTAGAGGCGAAAGCCCCCAAATTATCGGTGCTAACAACAATGCCAAATATTCGAGAGTACCGACAGAAAAAACTTGTTGTAATACAAGATTTGGCTTCAGAAATAAATTTTTGGCAATATCTAGTATAGAGTTTCCTAAGTAAGAATAACGGGTGAGGGCATAAATTTCATTAGGATTAAAAAATGGAATAATTACCTGAGTTGCCAAGATAAACCATACTACTCCAGTTGTAATAGCTATTACCCCACACAATTGTTTTTTCTCAAAAATAAATAGCCAGACCCCCATCGCCACAACTGTTAAGGCCAGAACTGCCTTACATCCCAAAACAACAATTACAGCGCAACAAAATCCTACAATCTGTCTGCATCGTGCGGCTAAAATTGCCCAAAATAGTGCTGGAACCGCTATCACTTCGGCATGAAAATCAAATAAATTAATATTGAATATCAAGGGATACAACAAATACACGACTACCATTGCTGTAGCTTGTGATTCCTTTAAACCTGCCTCACGCGCAAGTTGCCAAATTGGTAAGACAGCTAACGATAAAGAAATAGCTTGTACTGCGAATAACCAGTGAACAGTTGGATAAACTTTGTACAGCAAAGCCAACAAATAAAAAATCCAGCTAACATGATCACCTAGAACATGAATATTAATTAGAGATGAAATAGGGGGTTGCCCTTGACTTATGAGATAAACGAATTGGTCAAAAATTCCCAAATCGATAGCTGATGATTGCAAAAGTGTATGTCGTAAACTGCTGCATCCAAATAAAATGATGGCACTCACGCCAATCATCCAATCAACAAAAGTTTTATTGCAATTAAATTGAATAAAGGTAAAAATATTTTTACCCCAAAATTTATTATTTTTGTTTGACACTTTCATATAAATAAAAAAAGATTAAAATCTTAAGTTATTTAGCCTAACAATACTTAAATCATATATTTTTTTAAAATAAATCATGACTAATTTCAACCTAACCAGCTATTGTGTCCATAATTAATCCATTGTTCAACCAACGCAATTGCAGAAATAGCAATAAACCACCATAACGCTTGATAAGTTTTTTTACCCGGAATACAGCAACAAAGGTATCCAAGGGCTAGAAAAAAGAAGGGAATGCCAAAGATATGCCGACCCAAGCTGTAAAGGCGATCGCGTGTAAAAAATAGCATGGCACAATGAACTACCGAAAAATAAGTACAGAACCAAAATATATAATGATTACTTAAAGTTTGTGTGAAATCAGACGTATTTAATCTAACCAGGGCATTAGGATTAGAACTAAACTTTTTGAGCCTAATCAAATTAAAAATATACACCACAACCATTAAAGGTGGATACAACAGTAAAGCCATCCAAGCTGGAGATTGAGGAACCCATACCAAAGGCGTTTTATTTTTAACTTGACAATAAACAAAAAACCAAGAAACTAGTAAAACTATAACCGGAAAATAAAGTGCTAATAAATCGAATAAAGGAGATTTAGGAAAAAGCAACAACTCTAAATGCAAGCCTGTTTTGGATGACCAACTTTTTTGAGCAAAAAACGGCGCGAAAAAATTTCCTCTTGAATTTAGACAGTAGAATCCGTAGATTGAGTATCCTACCCAGCCAGAAATCCACAGCGCAATCGTTATTCTAATCTCTTGGGCATATTGGCGAATTAGAATAGAAAAATCATTCCATGGCCTTTGAAACTTCAAATTTTCAAACACATTAATTGTCCCCAATGTACCGATAGATGCTAGGAGAACTTGTATTAAGATAGGACGAGTTAAAGAGAGTAAAAGTATTACCACAAATATCAAAATTAATTGCAAGTTTTTAGAAAAATAGTTTGGCTGTAGAAAGAGCCATAGGAAAATTAAGCTAAAAGCCGTAAATAAACCTTCTGTATAACCAATGACTCGAAAAATAGACATAGGATTGACTGTAAACGCCAAAACAATCAAAAAACTTAAATGTTGATGTTTGAGATGTTTGTTAAAAATCCCAACTATAAATGGTGTTGATATCCAGAAAATTACTGTAGAAAGCTTTAATAAAGAATGGGCTGCCTGTTCTAAATTTTGAGGTTGAAAAAGAAAACGCACGAGCAGAGGCCAGAGTGGATAAAACGCAGTACACTGGTTACTTAAAACCATGTGTGCATAATGCCTCACATCCCAGTAATAACTTTTATGAGGGAAAGGGAGGGCGCTATCTGGAATTAATTGAACGGGAGAAAAAAACTTATAAAATGCCGTAGGATTGACCAGCATCCCTAAAGCAGCGCACAAAATAAATGCACTGCAAACCAGCAAACTTAAATAGAGTATTCTGACAATTTTTTCTGGAATCATTTGTTTTTTTGGTAATGGATGATACCTTATTGAAACCCTAATTACAGCAAAATACTATGTCTAAACAGCTAGTATTGATAGATCATGATGGTGGCGTAGATGATTATCTCGCAACATTACTATTAATGACGATGGAAAATATCCAGCCCCTTGGTGTTGTTGTCACTCCTGCCGACTGCTACAGTCAGCCCGCCGTGAGTGCGACACGCAAAATTCTAGATTTGATGGGGCGTTCGGATATTCCTGTTGCTGAAAGTACAGTTAGAGGGATTAACCCTTTTCCGACTCTATACCGTCGGGATTCCTATGTTGTCGATCATCTGCCCATTCTCAACGAAACAGACAAGATTAAAACACCCTTAGTCCCCGAAACCGGTCAAGAATTTATGGTGCGATCGCTCTTAGAGGCCGATCAACCTGTGACACTAATGGTCACAGGCCCCTTGACCACACTAGCTGCCGCCCTAGATTTAGCGCCGGACATCGAAGCCAAAATCGAGAAGGTTGTCTGGATGGGGGGGGCTCTCCATGTTCCCGGTAATGTGGAGCAAATTCTGGCACCCGGACAAGATGGTTCTGCCGAATGGAATGCCTACTGGGACCCCCTAGCTGTTCATCGGGTATGGCAGACACAAATCCCTATGATTGTATGTCCCTTGGATTTGACCAATACCGTACCCGTAACATCTGAGTTTGTGCGTCAACTGGCAAAACAACGTCGATATCCCGTTTCAGACTTAGCTGGACAGTGCTATGCCCTAGTAATGACACAGGTTTATTATTTTTGGGATGTCCTAGCAACCACCTACTTAGCTCATCCAGAATTTTATGAATTAAAAGAATGGCAAACTAAGATTGTGAAGACAGGTCAAAGTCAAGGACGAATCAAGGTAGAAACAGGGGGCAAAAAAATTCAAGCTATGTACAAGGTCAATAAAGAAAAATATTATGCCTATATCTTGCATCAATGGGCACGTTAGACAATAACCTAAAGTAATAAATGAAGATGGGGTTTGTGATATTCCTCCGGGAATAGAATAGTTCTAATCTTATCCTAGGAAAGTGTATTACAAAAACTCCTGAAGTTTTTAAAAGGAACGAAATTCATATAAAAGCACGAAATTAAGGTCTGAAACTGCCTTCAAGGTGTAATACAGATAAAAATTATCCGGGTTTAGAGACTAGGAAAAGCGTAGGTGTCAAAAATACAGATTTGAGGAGACAAAGTTTATACGATCTCAAAAACAAGAAATTTGGATATTTGCCGCCAAAAGGCATTGGCTGTAAGAAAAGATGATAGAAGCTCCGATCCCAAATGTGATCTTGACATCACAAACACATTCCTGCTTTGTCCATTTTGGCAAGCCTTTCACTACTCCAGATTGGATCGACACAGAGCAATCAATACCTAAAGTGGCTAGATTCAATCAATTTTAATAATCTTAAATATATTCTTTGCTAAAGTATAAAAATAGGTAAAAATACGGCATACATCAGTTTCAGTTTCATATACACATTTAGATTCCCTATTGCACATGGCTCAACCGTTAGCATCAATTGGGGCTGGTAGTCAGTCCCCAGGAGTTTCAGTCACAAACCCCCGGATTAGCGATCGCTCTTCTTCCACACCTGCCACTCTATCCTCCAAATCCAAATCGAACGTTCATTCCCTGGCTGCACTCTGGGCAAGGAAATACTATGTTTCTGTAACCACTGCCGAAGAGCAGGAATCGCTCAAACATACAAGCAATCTCAAAGAAGTAGCATCGAAAGAAGGTCGAGAAAAAACGACCGAAAAGTTGATGCAAAATTTAAACTTGGCCAGTGCACAAGCTTGGTCTTTAACAGAAACTCTTTTATCAGAAGAGATTCGCCGTCATGGCATCAATCCAGATCTAATTAATCCCTTAGAAATTGCGGCCGACACTCGTATCCTCTTCCAAAAAGTACTCGACGCCTACGCTGAGCGATCGACACCCCGCCGACTCTCCGTGATTGTGGGAAAAGATTTCGGCCAGGTACGCCAAAAATACACTAGCGTTGATCGCCGTGCTATTGGCTTTGTCAGTATGCAGTTTCACTACACCGGTCAAAAGTTACTGGAGTGGCTCTCACCCACAGAACAGATTTTGTGGTTGCCATACTTAAAAGTCATGGATGACCACATGTATATGCCGCTACAGGCTGCCTACGAAGCGGCTGCCAACCACCCCTATGATTCCCCAGCACTTTCGGCCGTTCAACATCTTTTACCCGTCAGCACCAAAATAGCTGTCTCGGTTTGTAACCAGATTTGCCGTGCACATCCCAACTATGAGAGCTACAGTGGTTCGTTAAATAGCACCACCGTTAAAACCGCGAGTATCCGTGATGTGGAGATGTTCCAAGTTTATCTGTGCCTGTGTGTGTTAGAAGACGACATCCGCTCAGTACAGCAAGAACTTTTTCCCCTATGCGTCATGCTCTATCCTCGGCTCAATGTTAGTTGGAGGCTAGTACAAGATATGCTCAAAACCATGGGTTGGGATATGCATGACCGCCTTCCAGCAGACGAGATGGCCACTTTTTTACCTTATCTACGTACCTTGACGGAGATGTTTTCCAGTGACGTATTCAAATAGTTGGGCATTGACCTAGAAAGCTATTTTGCCCTGATTAACTTAACTCAGAAATAGCTCACGAATTCCAGCACTACCAATTTCCACTGCGAGTGCTGCTAATAAAAAACCTAAAAGTTTAGTAATAATCAGGGCTCCTTCTGAACCAATCCAGCTATCAAAAAGGCCCGCTTGCCGTACAATAATCCAGCTCACAAACATAGCCACAACAATCCCAGCCACTACACTTAGGTGAGCCGTAGGGGATTCAGACATCAACAGCATCACCGTAGCCAGTGCACCTGGACCGGCTAATAATGGCAAAGCCAAAGGTGTAATGGCGATGTCACGCTCTTGCTCAATTACGGGCGTATCTAATTGTCCATCTAACATCCGCAGAGCAATCAGCAGCAGAAGTAATCCTCCAGCCACTCGCATCGAACCCATGCTAATGTCCAAGTATTTCAAAACCCATTGACCTGAAAAAGCAAAGCCCAGAAGAACCACAGTCGCCACGATAATCGCTCGATCGACGACACTATGCCGTTGTTCAGGTTCCATACCCTTAGTTAAAATCACTAAGATCGGCAAATTGCCCAAGGCATCAACCAGGACAAAGACAGCAACGAACGTTTTGACGAGGACAGAAATATCCACAGGTAGGGCTTACTTAAAGAGGAGCTTTTCTCCACTTTGACATATTCCCCACAGGAAGTTCTATACTCTCCCATCTTTCTAGGGCAATAGAAGTCAAAACCTAGACCGATTAATCGGGATAATCCTGACTTGTTTAGGAGGCTACTGCCACCTCTTCCGTAAAACTATTTTGAGAGAGGTGTCTAGACTTGAGACGTTCGCGAGACTCTTGCCTGACTCGACCTTCCATGACCTCTTGCTGTAACTTGATAAACGCTCTAAAGTCTTCCCAATCGTACTCTTTTGATAATAACTGTCGTAATTGATTTTCAGCTTCCACGGTTAGATATCCGGTTGTCAGCGCTTGGTGGGCAATTTCACGGATTAGAAGATTCATCGCGGATTTCCTTATTATTTGCTAGATAAAGCACTACAAAAAATTTGTTGCTAACTGTTGCTAACCTATTTCAATCAGCATTTCTAGCAGTAGGGACGAACCCACTTAAGTTTTGTTTCAAACCTCCGGATTCTTGTCCAAAACTACTGTCTTTGTTACATTTGTTTACGTTCATAAACCACCTCCTGGCCTACAACGCAGGGCTTCACGGGAAGTTTAAACAAAGCACAAAAACAATTTCTCTGCCTGAGGTAAGATTAGCAACACTATTGTGTCACAATTCTTGCCAAATCCAATAAAAACTTAATATTTTAGAGAGATAAAACTCGATTAGCATAAAATTAAGCTGATAGGAAGTCCAGAGGAGTTAATATTTATTAACTCTCTTGAAGAAACAGAAGTCAGGGAAGTCAGACTCGAACGTTTTTGATCATTTGTGTGGTGTTGCATTCTCTGGGTATAGCATCGACTTTAAACGGTGAATTTCATATTTTGCCTAAGGTAGAGGTGATCTGATGTATAGCATTTAACCGCTCGGCCTGATATATTGACCAAAACTCAACTATAGAACTGTCCGTCCTGCCGTAGAAATGAAGTCTTATCTTGCTGCTGCTATTCAAATGACCAGTCTGCCCGATCTAGAAAAAAACCTAGTTGAGGCAGAAGAATTAATAGAACTCGCTGTACGCCAAGGTGCTGAGTTTATTAGCTTGCCTGAAAATTTCTCGTTTCTGGGTACAGAAGACGAAAAGATCGCGCAAGCCGAGGCGATCGCCCTCCAGAGCGAAAAATTCCTCAAAACAATGGCGCAGCGCTTTCAGGTTACGCTTTTAGGCGGTGGGTTCCCAGTTCCTGTGAATCACGAAAAAGTCTATAACACAGCTTTGCTCGTTGATCCCAGTGGCACCGAACTCGCCCGTTACCAAAAAGTGCATTTGTTTGATGTCAATGTTCCTGATGGTAATACTTATCAAGAATCCAGCACAGTGATGGCAGGAACTGAACTACCAACCCTTTACCATTCCCCAGTGTTTGGTGGATTGGGTTTATCGGTCTGTTATGATGTTCGTTTCCCCGAACTTTACCGCCATTTATCCTACAAAGGTGCTGATGTTTTGTTTGTGCCTGCGGCATTTACAGCGTACACCGGCAAGGATCATTGGCAAGTTCTGCTTCAAGCTAGAGCTATTGAAAATACTTGCTACGTGATTGCACCGACACAAACCGGACGCCATTATGCCATGCGTCAAACTCACGGACATGCCATGATTATTGACCCTTGGGGGATAATTTTAGCCGATGCAGGCGAGAAACCTGGAGTGGCGATCGCAGAAATTAGTCCTGTCCGCCTTGAACAAGTTCGTCGCCAGATGCCTTGCTTGCAACATCGAGTTTTTGTATAGAAAACAAGGCACAGGACTCCAAGGCAGAAGGAATAAGGATTTTCATTCATTCTTTCTTTGTGCGCGTCAAGCCGGTGGTTGACTGTTAAAGAAAAGCGATCGCTTTTGTTGGCATTCGGGAAAACAGCTAAGGTAAAACAGAAAAACTACCACGAGAGAAAATTATGAATCCCCCCAAATGCCACAGATGTGGATCGGATTTAGTACAAGTCAAACTTACAGAGGAGTCTGAAGTCGGATGGTACTGTGTGGGTTGTGATGCCGATAAGCTCGGCCCAGCCGAAGAAGCACCGACAAAAATTGAGAAATAACCTCCACTGCCCTTCTCAAATTTGTTGCAGAAGGGCATTATTTGAGTTGTTGCTTGATTCCTAATGATGAAACTCTTTCCTCGTGACTCCTAACTTCTGACTTCTGACTTCTGATTCCTGACTCCTGACTCCTAACGTCCAAGATCAGTCTATTCTTTCAACCGCACTAATCGAGCTAAAGTCGCTTCCATCACAGAAGTGGTTTGACCCGTTACACTAAACACCAATGCCTCTTTATAAACTCGCTGTGCTGCATGAGAGTGGTAATTAGCCGCACCACTAGAAACAACAACGGCCGCATTAGCACAGCGTTGGGCTAAATCGATCGCCCAAGCCCGAAGTTCTAGCCGTTCTTCCCAAGTTTGGGAGTCTAGTGGTGACACCTGCATCATGGCAGATTGGCATTGTATGAGTTCTTCATCAAGAGACTCAAAGGCTTGATGAATGAAAGGCAATCGCTTGGTTTGGTAAGTTGCTTCTACGATATCAAGTCCTGCTCTGGCACACCCTAGGGCAAAAAAACCATGATGCAAAACATTTTTTTTGTCACTCTCGTAAATAGCGCCTGCGGGTTTGATAAAAATTACCTTTTTATCCGGTAAAAACCAGTGATCGAGGGTTGCTGTAACGGTGTTTGTCGAGACAAATGCACCCAGTTCCATCGGTTCACTGAATGTAATTGTTCCCCCAATCTCCTGCACCGTTTCTTCAAATGGAACCACTCCATAAACGGCTCGCCCATCGGGCAGGGTTGCCCCGACAATAAAATCCTGAAAGAAGCCAAAACCCGTTATCCAAGGAACGTTACCCTCAAGGGCATACCCCTGTTCTCTGGGAGTCGCTTTGAGCATTGGATCACCTTTGCGGCGCAGATGGGAAAAGCCAATACCCACCAATACCTCACCGTTGCTCATATACGGTAGATATTGCTGTTTTAAGGGTTCATTATCACTATTGCTAAAGAATCCTGCTGCACTTTGATGTTGGGTTTGCAGGAATGCCAATGCACCTGAGTAACGTGTCACAAGTTGCTGGAAGTGGTGATAGGTTGTTTCGCTAACTTGTGCGCCTCCCCAAGCTTGAGGAGTCCGGAGTGCTAATAATGAGCGATCGCCTAATCCCTGTAGTGCCTCTTTCAAGGCATCAGGATTTTTATCAAGTTCTGCGGCTATGGGGGCTACAGAGGTTCGGAGGTAGGATTGGGCTAAGTTTAGTAGTCTCTGTTGGCGATCGCTGGAGTGGGCAACATCCTGATTTTCTGCGGTTAATGACATTGGGGCAATTCACCCTTTACCGTGTTTATATTCAGTCTAAAGATTTAGTCCACAACAACCTCAAGCGCTGCTCAAAACCCCCTCGTTCGGAACGCTTGCGTTTTTGCTCGGTATTCACCGTTTCCGGTTCGATTTCATGTAGCTCTAATACTGCATCAATCACTTCTTGCAAATCTGCTAACTCATTTACCAAATCTTCGGGACTAGCCGCCGCTACTTCTTGAGCTTCTTCGACTAGCTTCTCTCGCAGTGCTTGGCCAAACTCCACCTCAGTCATTGGATGAACTGCACATTGCTTTCCGGCTTGGCGAATGATGTCTGGGATGCGATCGCGTACGAGTTTGTTGTATTCTTGGCGCATTAAGATACAGGTTCAATTCCCAAATTGAGCCATTTAAGTTCCTCCCTTTGGCAAAAAGGGTTTAGTTCATTAGTGAGAGTGAGCTTACCTAAATGCCCGGTAAGGCACAAGAGTAGGCCATCAGAATAAAGCCAACACCCACAACGGCAGAGACGATCAACGGGAGTAACTGAGAAAACATAGCACTTTACCCAATTCCAGAACCGATATAACGTTTAGACGGTCATTTGAGATTATGGTTTATCTTGCCTGCAATCGCGGCGGCTCGTCGCCTCTCTTTTGTCCCAAATCCGGCGATGATTAGCTGTTCCCATTGGATGAGTAAATCTACGGATTAAAAATTAGTTTAAAGCCTTGACCCCCTTTTAGGACAGACCTGGGAACAATCATGATCGGCTTGGGCTTGAGTATAACTTCAGCACGATGTCAGAGGCTGGCTCCTACCGATAGAAAATAAGTCATTAACCCACCTTTCGCCGCTCTCAGGGTACTAGCACCATGAATTTTAACTTTTTTGACCTATTTTGGATTTTTCTAGTTATCTCCTCACTCCAACCTTGGTGGCAAAAACGCCAAATGGAAGCTCGCCGTCTTCAAACTATAAGATCTTTTGAGCAGCAGCGCCGTAGCCGAGCGATTTTGCTGATTCATCGGCAAGAGTCCTTGAGTTTTCTGGGAATTCCCCTCTCCCGCTACATCACCATTGAAGACTCAGAACAAGTTTTGCGAGCCATCCGCTTTACACCTCCCGATGTACCTATCGATTTAATTCTCCACACCCCAGGCGGTTTAGTCTTGGCCACAGAACAAATTGCTAGAGCATTGATTCGCCACCAAGCCAAAGTCACTGTTTTTGTCCCCCACTACGCCATGAGTGGTGGCACTATGTTGGCCTTGGCGGCTGATGAAATCGTTATGGATGCTAACGCTGTCCTCGGGCCTGTAGATCCCCAATTAGGCAACATGGCAGCAGCTAGCATCCTCAAAGTTGTGGAACAAAAGCCGATTGATAAGATCGACGATCAAACGTTGTTGATGGCAGACTTAGCAGGCAAAGCTATTCAACAAGTGCAGCGCTTTGTCCGAACGTTATTACAAGACCAAGTGCCAAGGCCGAAGGTTGCTTCAGAAAACATTGAAAAAATCATTCAAGCCTTGACAACCGGCCAAGTGACCCATGACTATCCCATCACGGTTGAGGAGGCGACAGACCTCGGTTTACCCGTTACGGTGGGTCTGCCCCCTTCTATCTACAATCTCATGGAGTTATACCCACAACCCCAAGGGGGACGACCTTCAGTGCAGTATATCCCCATGCCCTACGAACCCCGTCCTGCTTTACCGGAACCCAAGGGAAGACCCTTACCCGACCGGGGAGATAACCGATAAAGCGGTTGAGGACTAGCAGTTAGCAGTTTAACGTGTTACTCCTCCTGATGGCCGAGTCGGTGATGGACTCGGTAATGGTGAGGGTGTTGGCGTTGGTATTGGCGTTGGTATTGGCGTTGGTATTGGTGTTGGTATTGGTGTTGGCGTTGGTATTGGTGTTGGTATTGGTGTTGGTATTGGAGATGGTGTCGGCGTTGGCGTTGGCGTTGGCGTTGGAGATGGTGTTGGCGTTTCGACAGGCTTACCCAGGATTTTTCTGGCTTCCTCATCCAATCGCTGACGGACAGATAGAGTTGCAATTCCTGTCACAGGCAAATTCACTTGCTGTTGAAATTGCTTAATTGCCTCTTCCGTTTCTGGCGTCCAAAACTGAGTAACGGGTAAGCCTGGACTTGGCTTAACCACAAGATTCAGGTTTGATTTCAAAATTTTCGTTAAATTAGCCGCCAAGTTTTGAGTATTTGGGCCGGCGATACCATCAACCTTAAGCTTATACCCTCGCTGAAACTCGCGAATGGCAGCTTGTGTTTTCTCATCGTTGAGAGTATTTCCTAGCGTGGCATCATATCCAAATCCGCGTAAGACAGCACGAAACTCCGTAGGAGTGTAGTCTCGGCTACGCTGGGCAGACGCAAATTCGGTACTAACCACACTGGCGGCTAAACCTAAGCCAATGATAGTAACTGGCAATCCATAACGATTCCACATCGTTGACATTCCTCACACCAAAGATCGATCCAGATTAACAATTCGATCAAGTACAGTTTAAGCTAAAAGCTGTCGTTTTTTTTTATTGATATAATACTTTTTCCCATTTTGGGCAATACTAATGTGGCGGACAAAACTCAATCGCAACTTAGCTGGAATCCCCCATCTCGTGAAGTAAAGGAGAAATACCGTCAGCCAACTTGGTAATTTGTAATTTGGAATTTATTCGGGGTCTTTACTTGCCAACAATCGATAAACTCTCGCGCTAACCTCTCTTAATTATCTATTGAGAGGGGATAATTTTATGAGATACCCAGCCGATTTTAGGGGGTTACTACTATAGCTAGAGTTGGCTCTAAGAAATTGCTAGGTTGAGAAAATTAAAGCAGTCATGTATTCCCTCACTTCTGATACTTCCTCAAAATGAGGGATAAATTACCATTGGAATTCCACACTCTGGGATGAATAAAATCCCTATTTACTTAACCATGTCATCTTTACAAAAACTGACCCCAAGAAGAAATAGAAGACTGGTTCGCCGAGGTCTGATATTTGAAAAAATAATGGCGTTGCTGGCATTAGCCAACTTAATTTTGGTGCTGTTTGACTTAAGCTACATTCCCTTTAGAGATTTCTGGTTACAAGGTCGCCTCAGACTCCTGCGTTTTACTATAGGTTATGTCACCTTTCCAGGCATTGAAATCGATATTCCCTTGCCACCGATTACTCGGTGGTATGACCCGATTAAGGGGATTGAACCCTACCGAGATACACAGCAATATTTGCAAGCAGTGGAACGCTTAGAAGAGCAGATTACTGAAACCTCCTTACAATCCCCAGAAGTAGAAATCATTCTTCAGGATTTACGCCGCCGCAGTGAAGAAATTATTGATACGAATCCCTTTCAACTTGCTAATAAGACAGGGACTTTAGAAAAAATTAAAAATCGGATGCGGGAGTATGTATTCGACAACAAAGACGAATCAGCTAAAGAAGCATTTAGAAGTTTTTGGAGTCAAGAATATTTAGGCGCTAATGGGGTCAAACAACAGTTAATTTTCTTCAATACTCGGATTCGCCCTTTATTGGAAACTAATTACTACCGTCCAATCGGAGAAAATGGTGAATTTATAGACCATTTTGGACTTATTGATTTTCCATTTGTCGTTGTATTTGCTCTAGAATTTTTGGGGCGAACCTGGGTGATTAGCCGTCGTCATACAGGGGTGAGTTGGCGAGATGCTATGCTGTGGCGCTGGTATGACATCTTTTTGTTGTTGCCAATTTTGCGTTGGCTTCGTATTATCCCCGTGATCATTCGCTTAAACCAAGCTGAATGGATTGACCTTAATGGTATCCAAAAGCAAGTGAGTCAGGGATTCGTTGCCAGCATCGCAGAAGACATTACCGAAGTCGTCGTTGTGCGAGTAATCAACCAAGCTCAAAGCTCAATTCAAAACGGGGATATTGTCAAGTGGTTGACACAAAAAGATGTGCGGCCTTATATCGACATCAATAATACCGATGAAGTAGCAGCACTCACGACCTTGATGATGCAGCTTATGGTATATCAAGTATTGCCCAAAATCCAACCTGATATTGAAGCACTGCTGCACCACAATCTGAACAAAGCTATCCAACAATCCTCCGCTTACCAAAATCTCTCCAATATCCCAGGATTCGGACAGCTAGAACAAAACCTCACTGAACGCTTGGCCAAAGAAATCACTCAGGCGGTTTACGATGGACTTAATGCAGCAATGGTCGAAGACCCTGTAGGCGATCAACTGATTAAACGCTTAATCGAACACCTCAGCGAAACCCTAGGCACAGAATTACAAGCTCAACAAACCTTACAAAGAGTTCAGTCCCTGTTAACAGACTTGTTAGAGGAAATCAAAATTAATTACGTCGAGCGTTTATCCGAAGAAGACTTCGAGGCGATTTTGGAGCAAACTCGAGCGATCCGCCAAATTGCTCAGCATTAGCGTCGAGTCTCTCTCCTTGAGACGTTTTTATCCGGCTGATTTTGGATAAAGACAAGAAAACAGTCAGATTCGCCTTCGTTTGTATCCCCTAATTCCCCTCACCCATCACACAAGAGAGCGTATTGCGCTACACTCGAAAATAGCACGAAGTCTTTGCGATTCGTCGCAGGGTTTCTTGTTGGAAGAAACTTTACCTAGAAGTGGGGACGAACCCACTTTTTTTGTTGGAGTGCTTCAATGACTCATCCCATCATTCCACAACTCATCGATTTGGCAACACCCGTAGCCGAAAATCTGGGATTGGAGGTTGTCGGAGCCGTTTTTCATACGAACAGACGCCCCCCTGTACTCCGTGTGGATATTCGTAACTGTACCCATGATACGAGCTTAAATGACTGCGAACGGATGAGTCGGGCGCTGGAAGAAAAACTAGATGCTGTAGACCTGATTCCAGACGCTTACGTTTTGGAGGTTTCCAGTCCTGGAATTTCAAGAGAGCTGACAACAGAGAGGGAATTCATCGCCTTTAAGGGATTCCCTGTCATTGTTCAGACATCTGAACCCTATGAAGGTCAAGCTCAATGGCGCGGACAGTTAATCCGTCGGGATGATACCGGAGTTTACCTCAATCAAAAAGGTCGAGCGATCGCCATTCCCGGTCAGCTCATTATTAGGGTGCAGCTAGAGGATAAAGTTTGAACTTGGGTTGAAGGTAAAAGGGTTGTACGGATGTCGCCTAGATGCTTGCGGTTCACTAGAGCCAGGCAGGTTCTGGGAAGGCAAGCGTTGGTGTTTTCAATGACACGAGGGGGTATTCCCCCCTTTTTGTTAGGTGACAGACACGGCCACGGGGAGCAAGCAGGATGCTCTATTCGTCCAAGGAGTAGTGCTTTTGAAAAGAAAGGTCAGCGAGGTACAACGCTTAACTGGCTTCCTTTCAACCTTGACCTTTGATGAATTTATCTGCAAATACGGAGATTTGCCTATGTCCATTGTCACATTGCCCGGACTCAAAAAAATGATTGAAGAAATCAGTCAGAGTCATAATTTACCCAAATCTGCCGTTCAGCAGGCGCTTAGAGAAGCCCTTTTGAAAGGATACGAACGCTATCGCCGTGCTCAACGCTTGGATCGATTTCATTTTGAAGAGGAGTACTTCGACAACTTTGAAGTCGATCTCGATATTGAAGAAGAAGGCTTTCGGGTTCTATCCACCAAAACGATTGTGGAAGAAGTCAGCAACAGCGATCATCAAATTTCTTTGCAAGAAGTTCAAGAAGTCGCTTCGGAAGCACAACTGGGGGATTCAGTGGTCTTAGATGTAACCCCAGACCAAAGTGAGTTTGGGCGGATGGCGGCCATTCAAACCAAGCAAGTCCTCTCCCAAAAACTGCGAGATCAGCAGCGCAAACTGATCCAAGAGGAGTTTGAAGAGTTAGAAGGCACCGTTCTCCAAGCTAGAGTCCTGCGGTTCGAGCGGCAATCTGTGATTATGGCCGTCAGCAGTGGTTTTGGACAGCCAGAGGTGGAAGCGGAACTCCCCAAGCGAGAACAACTTCCCAATGACAACTATCGCGCCAATGCCACGTTTAAGGTTTTCTTAAAAAAGGTACGCGAAGGCCCCCACCGAGGGCCTCAACTGGTAGTTTCTAGAGGAGCAGCAGGTTTAGTCGTTTATCTGTTTGCCAACGAAGTCCCCGAGATTGAAGACGAAGTGGTGCGAATTGTGGCTGTCGCACGGGAGGCTAACCCCCCCTCACGCCATGTCGGCCCTCGAACTAAAATTGCAGTAGATACCCTGGAACGAGATGTCGATCCGGTCGGGGCTTGTATTGGTGCTCGGGGTTCGCGTATCCAGGTGGTGGTGAATGAATTACGGGGCGAAAAAATTGACGTGATTCGCTGGTCTCCCGACCCCTCTACCTATATTGCGAACGCTCTAAGTCCCGCCCGAGTGGAGCAAGTGCTATTGGTCAATCCCGAAGGGCGTCAGGCACATGTCCTCGTTGCAGAAGATCAATTGAGTTTAGCGATTGGGAAAGAAGGGCAAAATGTCCGTCTTGCCGCTCGTCTCACTGGTTGGAAGATCGATATCAAGGATGTGGCTAAATATGACTACGAAGCCGAACATCGCAAAATAGAGGCGATGAAGGTGAGTATTCCAGACCCGGAAGAAGTCGATAGTGAAGAAGAAGAAGAGCAAGAGGTCGATACCCTAAGTTGGGATGGTTCAGAGCCAAACGCAGAAATCAGCGCTCGCGAAGAAGAGTAAGATGAGGCTCGGACTGGAGGCTTGTCTAATATGCACTCCGCAAACCCGATTGCCCCATTCAACGGCTTAATTCTGCAAACGTTGACAAAAATCGATCCATCTCACCTGTACACACCTGTCATCTCCCCCATTCTATGGAACCTAACTATCGGCGTTGTCTGAGCTGCCGCCGGGTTGCCCCCAAACAGGAGTTCTGGCGTGTTGTCCGAGTCTATCCATCTCGACAGGTACAATTAGACGAGGGGATGGGGCGTTCCGCCTACCTCTGTCCTCAATCCGCTTGTCTAGCTGCCGCTCAAAAGAAAAATCGATTGGGGCGAAGTCTTCGCTCTTCCGTGCCTGAAGGGATTTACCAAGCCTTATGGCAACGGTTAGCACCTCCTGAACCCCAAAAGCTCAAACCGGGATAGCAGAAGTATGATTTTCACCCAACCAAGGGCTTTCAGTGTACCTAAGCAATCGTTAGGATAGAAGAGAAGGAAAGATCATTTGAACAAGTGGCTTTAATCATAAGGAGGTGAGTTCATCTCAAATCGAATCAGCAACTGTACAGGACACGCTCTAGTAACCTGGCATCGGTATTAAAAAAACTATCTCAGTTTTTTTAATATTTGTGCAAGATTAGAGAAGAACAACAAAAACGTTGATGGCCAGCCCACTGGCAAAACATCAATCTGTTTGTCTGCAGCTTAGAGGATTTATCGATTAATGATCAACAAGCGCCTTTACATTCACAACGGTTAGTCGTTCCACCCATTGGGAAAAAACAAATGAGTACACGGTTATTCGAGCAGGTGGATATGGTGTAAAACTGGTAGTTACGACGGGGAAAGACTGGATGAACAACGGCAAAGTTAGAATTTACGAATTATCGCGGGAATTGAACTTGGACAATAAGGACATTTTGAATATCTGTGAGGGACTCAATATCGCTGTCAAAAGCCACAGTAGTACGATTACAGAGTCAGAGGCAGAACGGATTCGTGCCGCCTCCGAAAAATATTCTGATCGCCCAACGGCTGTAATAAACCATGATGGTAATGTCCATCATAATGAAGGAGCAACAGGAGCGTCAGCCCATAAAATGATGAACCGTCCTAACGGTCAGCGTCGGCAACAAATCTTAGAAATACGCAAGCCAAAGTCTCGTCCCAGTCCTAGCTCTCAATCGGAGGATCGTAGAATGGCAACTCCTCCTCAACCCCCCGTCAAACCCTCGGTGACATCTTCCAACAATAAGCCAACGTTGAATCGACCCCCATCGGTCAATCCATCAGAACCTGATTCAGAACCCGTAACTGAATTGGAATCCCCAACTCCCCCCCAGACGGCATCCGAGCCGTCTATGAATACTGAGAATACTGAGCCGAAACCTCAACTTGCAGGCCCTCCGGCAAGACCCACACCCTCAAAATCGTCTCAATCCACTCAAGTGGAACGGCCGATTTTGAAACGAGACCGACAGGAGGGTTCATCCTCCGAGCAAAAAGGGACTCCAGCTCCGACTAAATCGGTGAGTCCAAATAAATCCACTCCGTCGGGTGAATCCCCATCACGTCGCACTCCGACGCCATCTCCAGCTCTCCCTAAACTGCAAGGGCCGCCCAAGCGGATTCAAACCTCTCGCGAAAACCAAGAGTCTGGGGCCGCTGCTTTCTCAGATCCCAAAGACCTAGTATCGGATGACGCGGCAGGAGACGATATCGACCTCATCGCTCCAGAGGTTCAGGAACTCAAGCTCAGACGACCGAACGCTCCTCGTTTAGCAACCAAGAAAAAAGAATGGGTCGATGAGGACGAAGAGTCCTTAGAACTCTCCAAGCCCGGAAAATCAGGGGCTAAGCTCAAACGCCGTCCTGTGATTGATGAAGATGAGGAGGAAGAGTTTGGCTCTGAGTTGAACACTGGCAATATGTCAGCGATGGTGCTCGAAGCTGTAGCTCGTCCCCCCAAACCCAAGTCGAACCAGAAACCAACCACCGCAACCACCAGTGCTCACCGGAAAAAACCTGGACTCAAAGGAGCCGGTACAGACACAGGGCGCGATAAACAGGAGCATCGTCAACGCGACAAGAAGGCTGCCCCAGAACGCCCGGAAAGTGTGGTCTTGAGCGACTCAATGACGATTAGAGACTTAGCGTCTATTTTGAGTGTTCCTGAAACGGAGATTATTAAAAAGCTGTTCTTTAAAGGAATGGCGGTTAACATTACTCAAACTCTAGACCTGCCAACAGCCAGCATGGTGGCGGAAGAACTGGGGATAGAAGTAGAAACAGCCGAGGAAGAAGCGGCGGCTACTAAAGTGACTGAGATGCTGGATGCGGGAGACCTAGAAAACCTCCAGCGTCGTCCACCCGTCGTCACAATTATGGGTCACGTAGACCATGGTAAAACCACGTTGCTTGATGCTATCCGTGAAACGAAAGTCGCCCAAGGCGAAGCGGGAGGCATTACTCAGCACATCGGTGCCTACCATGTGGATGTTGAGCATGATGGCCAGGAACAGCAAGTCGTCTTTTTAGATACCCCCGGTCACGAAGCGTTTACAGCTATGCGAGCTAGGGGAGCGCGAGTGACTGATATCGCTATCCTGGTGGTGGCTGCTGATGATGGGGTTCAACCTCAGACGATCGAAGCCATTAGCCACGCCAAAGCGGCTGAAGTTCCGATCGTGGTGGCGGTCAACAAAATCGATAAAGTGGAAGCCCAACCTGATCGGGTGAAGCAAGAATTAATGGAACACGGTCTGGTTCCTGAAGAATGGGGCGGCGATACGATTATGGTTCCCGTCAGTGCGATTCAGCAAGAAAACCTGGATACGCTGCTGGAAATGGTGCTGTTGGTGTCGGAAGTCGAAGACCTGCACGCAAACCCCAATCGTCCTGCCAAAGGTACGGTAATCGAAGCCAACCTCGATAAAACCAGAGGCCCCGTTGCTACCCTCTTGGTGCAAAATGGCACCTTGCGCGTGGGTGATACCCTCGTGGCAGGTTCAGTCTTCGCCAAAGTCCGAGCGATGATCGATGATCGTGGACAGCGAGTGGAAGCAGCCGGCCCGTCGTTTGCGGTAGAAATTCTAGGTTTAAGTGATGTTCCTGCTGCCGGCGATGAGTTTGAGGTCTTTGAAAGCGATAAAGAAGCCCGTGCTACCTCCCAAAGCCGCTCTCAAGAGCAACGCCAATCTCGCTTGCAACAGGCGATGGCATCGCGCCGTGTGACTTTGGGCGAAATCTCCGCTCAAGCTCAAAAAGGCGAACTCAAGGAACTCAACTTGATTTTGAAAGCCGATGTTCAAGGTTCCGTAGAAGCGATTCTCGGTTCCCTCCAGCAGTTGCCTCAAAATGAAGTGCAAATCCGAGTTCTGCTCAGTGCAGCCGGGGAAATCACCGAAACGGATGTTTCTTTGGCGGCAGCGAGTGGTGCTGTGATTGTTGGGTTCAATACCACACTGGCTCATGGTTCTCGCCAAGCGGCTGACCAGGAGGGCGTGGATATCCGTGAGTACAACGTCATCTACAAACTCTTGGATGACATTCAAGGGGCAATGGAAGGTCTCTTGGAACCCGAGTTGGTGGAAGAACCTCTCGGTCAGATCGAAGTGCGGGCTGTCTTTGCCGTGGGACGAGGAGCAGTGGCGGGTTGTTATGTGCAGTCAGGCAAAGCGATTCGCAATTGCAACATTCGAGTCCGGCGCGGTGGCCAAGTGATATATGAAGGGACTCTAGATTCCCTCAAGCGGATGAAGGATGATGTCAAGGAAGTCAATGCCGGCTACGAATGCGGGGTTGGCGTTGATAAATTTAATAGTTGGCAAGAGGGCGACATCATTGAAACCTTCAAGATGGTGACTCGGCGTCGAACCTTATCCACTTAGTTCATAGTAGGTAAGTTGACAGGAAGCGCGGTCAAAGACCGCGCTTCCTTGGGGCGAAGGAGACCTCGCCCCACCAGCGTCGGTGAACTAGAGAATTTCTCGGCTCACATCTGAGGCAGGTTCAACCTCTCTTCCCTGCCTCCTCTACTGTTCCATCCTCCCGACTTCCTTTATGCGCTCTTTCTGGACTGAACCTTTTTTATGGATTCATCTAACCGGGGTAGCGGCATTGCCTCTGACCTTAGAATTTGTATGGTTAGGATTGGCTGTGGGTGAACCTTTGTTACCAATGGGGTTAGAGTTCCTTTTGGTGGCTGTGATTGGAGTAGCCCCCGTGCTGTGGATGCAACTCACCCGTCCTTTTGACATATTTAGTCTACTGCTGCTAGCTCTTAAACCCAATCAGCTCACTCTAGAACAGCGACGCCTCTTAAGCTTATTTAAAATAAAAACCAATCGATTGCTGAGTGTAGTTGCCACTGTTTTTATGCTCTGGGTGCTCTGGCAAATCTTCCGCGTGGCACCGATAGCCGCCCCGATTATCCCTTTACCACCAAGCTGGCATATTGTGGGACTTTTGGGAGCAGGACTAGCATTTCTGGCCAGCAATTTGTTTTTACAAGTACCGTTAGCTGTCGTTCAAGTTCTCCGAACCAGTGAGTCGGAATTTGCGGCGATCGCTCCCTATGCGGTTGAAAAAATACCCCAGGACTTTACTATCCCAGGTATACGAGTGAATCGAATTTTGCCGGTATCAACAGAATTAGCTACTACCCCTCCCTCTACTACTGAGTCATCGTTAGAGCAGGAATAAGCTAATCGGTCTTTAAATTGCATTGCTGGGACAAGTTCCGATGCCTATCCGGTAATAAAAAAGCTGAAACTTACAGCAGAATTCAGAATTCAGGAGTCAGGAGTCAGAAGCCATACTCTGTTGAAATGAGTAATAAACCCTGCCTGTCAATAGCTCAAAAGCTATGCTTTCCGGTTAGATTTATACAGATAAACTGATACTGACCTTCAGGCTCGACTGTGAAATAAACATTTTGAATGCAAGAATGCATGAATTTTAAATGCATTGATGTTGTCAATCACACAGTCTGAATAGAATGACTCAGTTATCCTAAAAATATATAAAACTTGAGAGTTTGTTCGCGCTCCTAGCAAGAAAAGCGCGATTAAATAGATGTTGTTTGGAGTGTTTAAGGCAGTTTATGGAAAACTCAGCGACTTCTGCATCCAGTCAGTTTAGCGAGAACAGCGCCATCTGGCATAGTCTCAAAGAAGCGATCGCGTCCAGTTCAGGCTTTCATCGTTGGCAAAGTGAACACCCCGTTGAGGAAGAAGTTCAGGAGTATAATTTAGACCATCGAGTGCGCCGCTATCTGCGCGAAACCTTGGAGACTTTGGCCTATTAAAGGCTATAGCAGCAAATATCCGCTCATAATTTGGGGAGTGGCAGGCGTCCTAGCCAGCTACTAATCGTTTTTGTCACGTCAGCGAGGCGCTCACCCTCGACGTGAACTTCTTGAGTGGGATAGTTTTGCAATGTTTCGAGTAAGGTAATATTTCCATCGGGTAAGGCAGAGCTCACCAACGCCCCTCGTAAAGATTGGCGGTTAGCTCGGTTTGTGGGCGTGTGAATAACTTGGCTAACTTGGTCAAGCATTCCTTCTCCAATGGGAGTTCTCAGGACTTGATACAGGAACGTTGGGTTAACTTTGACCTCTTGAGTGAGTGTTCGCCGTAAATCCTCAGGTTTTTTTCCGGCTTTATCCAAATAAAATTCCAATGAATTGGACAGTTCTCCCGTTTTAGCAAAGGTTGTTAGTTCGGGTACGGACACTCTTTCTCGGAAAATACGGTACTTTAAAACAGCCCAATCAGCCGCCTGTGCGCGAGGGGAGGAGAAAAGAACAGTAGTGAGTATGCCCCAGCCCAATATAAAACGTGTTGACCGTAAAAAATAATTCATCATCAAATCTAATTAAAAACAGAGGAATGTCCCTCGTAGGAACCTCTTTTATGCTAACTAGGGTGAGAACGTGCCATCAGGCAGGATTGCCGTACTGAATTTAGTATTCTCCTGTGTAGTACTTTCCCAATCTGCTCCTCTTAAATTTGCGCCTCGGAAGTCGGCCGAGTTGAGGTTGGCATTACTCAGATCAGCAGATTGGAGGTCGGCTAGTCTTAAATCAGCACCAGTGAGGTTAGCGCTGGGGAGTTTGGCCATTATCAGTGCTGCACCGCTTAGATTAGCATTTGTGAGATTAGCACCAATTAGGGCAGTAACTATCAAATTCGCTTGGCTCAGATTTGCATCGGTAAGATTAGCGTAAACTAGGCTAGCACCACTTAAATTGGCACCTTGCAAATTGGTACGTCGTAAGTCAGCATTTCTCAAATTAGCTCCGGTGAGATTTGCCCCCCTTAAGTCCGTATTGCTCAGGAGGGCTGATGGTAGTTGAACGGCACTGAGATCGCACCCGACACAGCGCCCTGTTTGCCGCAGTTGTTCTAGGTGAGTTGGATTGAAAGCTTGGGCACAGATGGGCTGGTATAAGGGGGTGAATAGGAGGGCGATGGCTAGGGTGAGGGTGGGGGATTTCATTGTCGTTTCAACTCAGCAGAGATGCTGTACTTGGCATTATTGCAGATTGTTTTTCGATGGTTCTCATTCATCTTTTCCAATCTTCCTCACCTGGATTACTCATTCTGGATTTTTATTGCGTACTGCTGGCACATGGTGATGAGTTTTTCAATCACGAGCGATCGCACATTCTCTGGTGATACTATTTCGCAATCTCCCCAATACTGCGCGACTTCACGGAGAAACCAGAATGTAAGGGATACTTTTCTCACAACTCGTCGAACTCGCGGTTGATCAGGTAGCCAGTCATTCTCACTATCTTCTGGTTTGGCTTTATACGCAAAAGCTAAACCTCTCAATAGGTGCATGTCCACTTCCACATAATCTAAATTAGGACGCCATTGACCTTCAATGGATGTTACGGCAGCTTCTTGGATACGATCTAGGCGCAAACACCAATTGTGGCGCAAGTCTTCTATATCTTGATTGCCTTCTGTTTCTTCGCACCAACAGTCCAAATACAACCGTTTTTCGTGGAGTATGACTTTGGCATGGTAAATCGTAAAGTGCCATAAACGTTCTGCGGCATCTTGATAAGTAAGCTGAAAGGGTTGATTGCGACGAATATAACGGTCAATTTCTAGCCGCCACGCTGGGGGTAGGTTTTCTAAAAAGCGTTCAATTTCTGCGCGTAAGGGTAACGAGAGTTCGCTACGTTCGAGTAGCAATTCGGCCACAATACGAGCTTGTTCAATCTGTCCGATGTCAGTCAATGCAGAAATTGATTGTTCTAGTGCTCGGATACGTGTTTCTGACCAGTCGTTATTTGGGAACACTAAAACTTGGCGACGTGCGATCGCTTCTACCAACTTGGAAATGTTGGGACGTTCGCCCCATTTCATGCCGAGTTCGAGGGCGATCGCTTCGAGTTGGGCTTTGTCCCGTTCTGATATGGAGAGGGTAATAGATTGACCTTTGCGACTCATTTAATTTGTCCGTGTACTTTTGTCCGTATTCCTCTTGTCAATGTCTATTTTGAGTGCAATGATGGTGAATAACAACAACTTACGGACAGTTTTTAAGGGTATGTCCGATTATAGAATTACTCTCAAGCCTGTTTACTCTTGCCCTGCATCCGAGATACCAAAGGATGTGAAATTACCAGAGGGTTGGTCACTTTCTTGGCATCAAGGGGCAACGTTGGAGGCACTTCGCGACTCGAATATTGACGTTATTTTTAATACGGCAATGACGGGTGATGGCAAAAGTTTGGCGGCTTATTTAGAGACATTACTGACAGATTTTTTGGCAATTGGTCTGTATCCAACGAATGAACTTGCCCGTGACCAGGAAATGCAAATTCAGGAGTATGTTGAAAAATTTAAGCCTGATATTAACCCGCGTGTGGTGCGACTCAGTGGGCAAGAGTTAGAGATTTATGCCGAGAATGAGGGATTAAAGAAAGCCGCAGCGATTGAGTCTCGCACTGGAAACTCGGAAATTCTATTAACCAATCCTGATATTTTTCACTATTTACATCAAGGTAAATATTTAACTCGTGATGACAGTCCTGACAAGCTGTGGAACCGGATTGACAAGGATTTTAATTTATTTATTTTTGATGAATTCCATGTTTTCCAGGCTCCGCAAATTGCCAGCGTGATTAACACAATGCTGTTAATCAAGAATACGAATCGTGACAAGAAATTTCTTTTTCTGTCAGCAACTCCTAATAAGCAACTGATAGAACGATTAAAAATAGCTGGATTTCGGTGTAAGGAGGTTAACCCCATTGATGAGAATAAGTATCAGTTTCCAGATACACACTCTCAGTGTCAGCAACTGAAAGCAGAAGGATGGCGACAAGTATCACGTGAAATTTCTCTTCAGTTTATTTCCCTGGAACCCAGTAATAAGGCTTCTGAAACTTGGTTGAAAGACAATAGCGACTTAATCCTGGCTCACTTTCAGCAGTATCCAGGTAGCAAAGGGGCAATCATTCTCAACTCAATTGCAGCAGTAAAGCGTCTGACATCGTTTTTTCGGGAACTGTTGCAGCCTCATGGGTTGGTGGTTGGGGAGAATACGGGGCTATCTGGGAAGGAGGAGAAAGAGCGATCACTTTTAGCAGATTTGGTTCTCGGCACTAGCACAATTGATGTTGGAGTTGACTTTAAGATTAATTTTCTAATCTTTGAATCAGCAGATGCAGGTAGCTTTGTTCAACGGTTAGGGCGTTTGGGACGACATGATGGCTATGAACGCAAGGGAGAAAAGATTAAGTTTGAAACGTTTACTGCTTATGCATTGATACCCAACTTTTTAGTAGAACGGCTGTTTCTGGGTGACTCTCCACCTTTAGAAGAAACTGGTATCTATGATCGTTCTTTCTTCCACAACCAAATTCGGGAAAATTACCGCAGAATTAATGATTTTGAAGGTTATTACTCTCGCTGGGGTACTGTACAATCACTGAGGATTTGCCAAAAACTAGAACATAAGACAATCAAGCAACAATATGAAGGCAGTCGGAAGGCTTTTCAGGCGGCTTGCGAAGAAGTCTTTAATACTAGCCTGAAAAAGGTTTTTGGTCGTACTAAGGCATGGGAAAAAGAGTGGCAGCAACTTTCAGGTAGGGATAAGGGAAATCCGATTGCTGAAGATGCTGCTAGTTTTCGAGGATTTAGTTCTCTCCAGTGTGGCATTTATGATTTAACTGAATCGAATGAGGTAGATAGATTTAAAACTTATGATTTACCAGGGATTTTGAGTAATCTGGAAATTGAGGTGATGACGAAAGAGGAGTTTATGCGATCGCTTCTCGAAACCTCTCAACGCCTCGGACAACCTATTGCCAAAGGACGATTTGCACACTGTCTCGCATTCCTGAAGTTACGCGCTTATCGGGAGGAACGGCTGAACTGGCGATTTAACTATTCGGGGAAGTTGGATGAAAAAGCTGATGCTTGGAAAGTTCAGGTTTTGACGGGTATCGAGGTTTGGCAACCTGACAATTATTGGATTGGGGAAATTAATAAGCGGTTGAGGAAGGAAGCGTTAGTTTGTTATGTGCTACGGCGTCCGGTTGTGGAAGTGCGATCGCGTCTGCGGCTTCCCATGCACTTTGCGATTTACTCAATTAGCGATCGGTACAGTTTTCACGATGCAGTTGCACCTTATTCTATTGCTTTCAGTCAATCGGCTTTGTTGCTGGATACGCTTGCTTATGCGTTCAAAAGTAAAGGAGGTGAGATATGGATTACTTAGGGTTTCAATCCCTGATAGGGATTAAGGGTTAATTTTGCAGGGAAGCTTACGGCAATAAGCACAGACTTATTCGTTTCAATCCCTGATAGGGATTTGAGGTTCCTGCAACCCTTGAAATGAGATGTTCTTTATCAAGGATGTCACGAGAGGGTTGAATAAGTCAACACTTATGAAAGGTTGAATAAGTCTGAGCTTAAGTTTTTCTTGACATGAGCCATCGCTTTCAGTAACTTCAGATTAAGCAAATCGCTGAAGCCCAGAAATGATAGGCAGTTGGGCTGACGAATTTGTTTGATAAAAATTATGTACGGAGGTAATAAATAACCATGCTTGTCAAATTGACCAATCTTGAGCGATTAATTGCAATCCTAAAAGACGGTAAATGGCATTCGAGCGATGAGCTAGCTAATAAGGTTAGCTGGCGCTTCGGACATACAGTGTTTGAAGCTCGCAAGAAGGGCTACTCAATTGAGAAGCGGAAAGTTGCCCACAACCGATTTGAATATCGGATGCTGGCAGCATAACGCATCTCATAGCTCCTGTGAGGATTTTTCTGGATAACCAGAGAGTCCCTGACAAGGGAGGGAAGCTTCTTGGGCAGCTTGCGGCATTAAGTTCAGGCGTAGGCAATCTTAACCCCCATCGGCTAAAAACAAAACTTGATAGCGCAGGCTGGTTAAGTTCCAACAAAAGAACAAATTCAAAGCAGCAAACCCTACTAAAGCTTCCCTCTCCTTTACTCCAACTTCAAAAGTCCAAAACACTACGGAGGTAAACAATGAACGAGCAAAAACTATTAGAGAGGATAACAGTCAACCCCAAAATTTATGGAGGTAAGCCGATTATACGGGGTTGTCGTCTAGCAGTTGAGCATGTTTTAGGAATGCTGGCGGCAGGTGATACCACTGAGACTTTGCTAGAGGGTTATCCCTGGTTAGAACGGGAAGATGTGCAAGCTTGTTTGGTCTATGCGCGTCGATTAGTCGGTCACGAACGAGTTGAACTTTTACCTGTGGAGTCTTAAGGGTGAAGCTACTTCTGGATACTTGCGTGTGGGGTGGGGTGCAAACGGAGTTAGTAGCGGCTGGTTACGACGTGGTGTGGACTGGAGATTGGTCTGAAGATCCAGGAGATGAGGCGATTTTGGCAACAGCCTACAGTGAAAATCGGATTTTGGTAACACTTGATAAGGATTTCGGAGAGTTAGCAATTGTGCGGGGAACTGCTCACTGTGGCATCTTGCGCTTGGTTAATCTCAGTACCAGATAGCAAGCAATTGTTTGTCTACGGGTGCTTGAACTTTACGGTAATGAATTGACATCTGGTGCAATTATTACTGCTGAATTAGGCAGGGTGAGAATTCGACCACCGGATGAGGATTAATCAAAAGGAAATTACAGAATCTAAAAATGCTTAACAAAACACCAACACTGGAAGAACTCAAGGCGCTTTCTCCAAAACTCTCAGAGAAAATTCCTTATCTCAAAATGCTAGTTCTGTTTGGTTCTCGCGCTAGAGGCGATATCCATGCAAATAGTGATTGGGATTTTGCCGCTCTCTATGATGAAAACTTAAGAGAGGAATCTTGTAAGAATAAGGGTTTTGCCTGGTTTGAAGTTCCTGGAATTATTGGTCAGGTTTTTAGCTTCAACAGCGACGAAATTGATGTAGTTGAACTTAATCGTTGCACACCATTAATTGGTTACCAAGTAGCGCGGGATGGCAAACTATTGTACGAACAACAGCCTGGGGATTTCATCAATTTTCAGCGCCAAGCCTGGAAAATTTATGCCGATACAGCTAAATTTCGTAAGGCTCAACGACAGAGCATTAAACTATGGCTACAAAAGTGGGGCATATGACAGAAATAGAACGAGATATTATCACATCTAGAATTGAATTAATGGTCAAGTATCTAAATCGTCTCAGACAGTTTGAATCAGTTAAATTAGAAAGTTATTTGAATAATTTTGACCAGCAACTAATTTCTGAGCGACTGATACAGTTACTCGTTGAAGCCGCATCAGATATTAATGCCTATCTGTTAGTACAGTTACACCAAGATACCCCCTCAACTTACTTTGATTCATATATCAAAGCTGGACAACGAGGCATTATCACGCGAAATTTGGCAGAGCAGTTAGCTCAATCAGCAGGGATGCGGAATATTTTAGTTCATCGGTATAAGGATATTGACAGCCAATTAGTTTTTTCATCCATTCCTGAAGCTTTACAACAGTATCCACTTTATATTCAGCAAATTACAGCTTATCTAGATTCATTAGAAACAGAAGATGCCTAAAAAACGTAAAAGTGTTGCAGAAGAAGGGGAACAGCTCTCCCTATTTGAGAGTGAGGAAGATTTTAATTCCGAACAGCCAGATGATTCTGATGATTGGATGCAATCTGAAGATTCTGATGATTATTTTGAATTATCGGAACGTACCATCGAACCCCAAGTGCGCGAGTTACTAACGCTCAAGCTACTGCGAGAAGCAATTCAGTCACAAAATCCTGGCGACAAGGTAATGAGTGACTTTGCAGAGTATGTATTACCAAATCTGCTGCGGATTGCAATTGGCGTTACTGCAAAAGGCGGCAAGTTTTTTGATGAACTCGATCGCAAAAATGAAGCAGAAGGAAAAGATAGAGTTAGACGGGACAATGCAGGCGATCAATCGCTCAATACCCATTTACTCAATGGACTATTTCCAGCTAATTTAATTGAGCAACGTCTGGAAAAAATGAATACCACTGTGCAGCGAGTGGTGAGAGAACGAGAACGGCGAATCGTAATAGCTGGGTTTATTCTCCATGACTTTGAGAAATTCCCAGATACTCCAGTTGATTGTCGCAAGTTACCCTTAGAACAACATCGTCAAATTATTGATGAAAAAGTTCATCATCTAGGTTTAGATTGCTTCTTCAATCCTGATGATTCAGAGGCATATAAAGAGTATTTAGATGATTTACTTTGTGTTGCTTATAATGCTCAACGGCGTTGGGATACGAACTGGAATTTTTCGGAGTTTGGACTAAATCCAGTATTGCGCGATCGCACTCTCCGCACTCTTTCCGATTTAACTTGTCTGGCTGACTCTCTGGCATCCATTATTAAACATCCCCAAGATGCTGAAAATACAAGGCTCAATGAATTAATTCATAGCCTAAGTGATGGACAACTGAAATTTACTTACCACAGCATTGCTGAAAACAGAGGCGTACTTACAAACGTAGTGAATAACGCCTTGATGGAGGCTCACATCAGCCTTAATACTGAAGAATGCACCTACTATGAACCACTCCTCTACCTGCCAACTGGTGTAATCTATTTAGCACGACGAGACGCGCCTTCTGTTCAAGTAGAAGATTTACCAGAACGGGTGGTTAACAAGATTAAATACTTCTGTGCAAGTCAGCTACGCCTTCGACAAACAGGCTTTGGCAGAGATGGCAAGGGGATGAAATATGCCGAATACTACAGCCTATTTTTCGATGCTTTCGATTTGATGCGAGTTGCTTTAGATGCTACTTTACGCATTTTAAGAACTGGAAAACCCTCAGTTGCTAAAAGCCGCAGTGATAATCTGATTAAGTTTCAGCAGCAGAATGTGTTATCGGATGATTACAATTTTAATTTTCCTGATGATATTCGGATTGACCAAATTGCCGAATTTGGAGATGTAATCAGCCGCAAAATTTGGGGAGAACAAGTTAATCAAATTGAAGCGGAACGAAAGAAAGATAAAAAAATCCCTGCAATACCTCACCTAGATATTGTCGAAGAAATTGCAAAATTCTGGAATCTATCTGAGTACTTACCTCCAATCCGGAAAATACAACGGATTAATGAAAGCTTGAAAGAACACAAGTTAAAAGGAAATACTGGCGGTGTTCCTTATGAATGGTACTACTTAGCAGCAAAATATTTAGAACATAATCCTGGAATTGAGGATGTGCGCTCGATTTGTCATGAGGCAATTGTTAATATTGCACACCGGATTAACCCCATCATTGAACAGTATCAGTTACCGGATGGTTGGGAGGATTTACGGCTTTGGGTGACGCGAGTTGTCATGCTACCGGGAAAAGTGACTTCTACAACAGCGTCGGCTGAAGTATTTCTCCAGGAGTTGTCAGGCTATCAATTAGCAAAAAAACAGGGGAGAGGACGACAACTTATTTGCTCTATTTCTCATTCTCCCTATTCGGTGACTGAGCAAATGGAGTCAGCGGTTTTATTCACCCCTCAGGTTTATACCAATAAGCAAATGTTGGGAGGTTCTAACGCTAAACGCAATATTTCTAGTATTGCTGGCATTGAAATGATGCTTAGGCAAATCTTGATGAATCAAACTCAAGCTGTAGGGAAGAAATTTGAGGATGGGAAGTATCGCTATCTGTATTTCTATCCCACTTATTACTTCACACCAGAGACTAATAAGTTTTTGCAGAAGGCATATAGTGGCATTGCACAAACTCGCTTTGATACCAGCATTCGCAATCACTTTATCAGTAAAGATTTAGAGGCAAATTTAGAACGCGAGCGCTATCAGAGTGTCGATGCCTTTCTGATTGATGAAAACATCGAGCCAGGAAAGGACAGAACCTTCAAACTTTCCTATCCAGAAGACCAGCCCTTAACATTTTACTTCATGGCGTTACCTCCTGGACGCGATGGTACTGATACGGAATCTTGGGTAATGCCTAGCTGGTTAGCCTTTGCTTTCCCGATGATTTTGGATGTCAAAACTGTAGTCTCAGAGTCTCCCATTCCCCCATTTAATGATGGTGCGGAGTTTGAAGAGAGTGTCTTTCTCGATAGTGCGCCGCAAGCGTTTAGGGTGCTGACAAAACGTGATCGCTTCCGTCTTGACTACATCCTTGAAGGTTGGACGGAAGACGGTAAGGAATATTCAGCACCCTTAAATGTATTAACTGCTGCTTATGCCATTCATCTAGATGCTAATGCAAAAAAAGATAAACAAGGTCATATTATTGACGCAAAGTGGGGAAGATTTACTGAACTCGCCAAGGATTTTGAAACCAGTCCACTCCATGTGTTTAGTTACCTCAATAAGTGGGTTCGTAACCAAAAAATTGACGCGCCAAGCATTAGCAAAATTAAGCTTTATGCTTACCATTTTTACCCCTGCTTTGACCCTTATGCCAAATTTAAGTCTGAATTGGAGGAACTGATTGTGGGAGAAGAATCACAGTTGAATCATCCTAAAAAACTAACGGAACTTTATCGCCAATTCTATCGCGCCAATAAGCGATACAATCCCAAAGCCAATGCAGTATTAAAACCCATTGACATTGCCTCAAAAACTATTCTTGAAGCTGATTTAAGTTTTCAAGGTGAAGTAATGGTTTATATGGTAGCTGCTGAAGTTTTCAAGCTGATGGATCGGGTTCATGCGTCCACAGCCGAAGGACGTTGGATATTCAAGAATCGAGAAGAGGAACGACAGGCAATTTTAGAGTTTTCTCAGTACTTTGTTGTGGAAGTATTTGAGAAATCGTTTGCAGGCGATCGCGCACGTTTAGCCGGACGGCAAATTAACCTCATTCGTGATACCTGTGAGTTCTTGTATCGCTTAGAAGATGACAAAGAAAATCGGGGTAGTGCAAGCTCTACTACACAAATTAATGGAAATGAGGATACTGATGTAGAGCAAGAATAATTTAGAACCTAGAAGACAAGGATAGTGAGCAATATGCGCGTTTTAGATCCGAATCAATCTTATACATTTAGTAAAATCTTTGAATTAAGGATTTTTGCCGATGACTTAGCCAATGAGTTTGGATATAGCTTTACTCGTAAGCGTTTAAGTTTGCCTCAATACCAGCAAGAATTAGCGCATTTAGAAGACCTCAAAGATCGCATTGAAGCAGTGCTTCCTTACGTTGATTTGGCAAGTGAAACTTCTAGACGCGAAGTTTTAATTTCACAGGTACTTTTGCAGCTCGTTCAATACACTAAATCTCAATTAAAAATTGAGTATCCCATTAAAATTAACCAGCAGCTCCAAGGTTACTTAGATTACCTCCTGAGAAGCCAAACTGAATTGTTAGTCATTGAAGCAAAGCGAGAAGATTTAGACTACGGTTTTACACAACTTGTAGCAGAGATGATTGCCCTCGATCATTGGGATAGAATTCCTGAACAATCTACTCTCATCGGTGCTGTCACAACTGGGAAGATATGGCAGTTTGGACGGCTCAATCGCGCCACAAAACACATTGAACAAGGCTTAGATAGCTATCGAGTTCCAGATGATCTAGAGCCACTCATGCGAATTCTTGTTCAGGCTCTTGTTGCTTAGTTTTTTAAGTACTTATCTTTAGGAGAATTAATCATGTCTTTCCTCAAAACCGTTGATTCTAAATTCTTTCACACGGAAATTCCCTACAAACCAATGGGAAAATATGTTCATTTCCTCACAGTGCGTGTCACCGAATCTTACCCACTATTTCAAACCGATGGCGAGTTGAACAAAGCACGAGTGAGGGCAGGAATTAAAGCAGAAAATCAAGCACCCATCAGCCGCCTCACTATGTTTAAGCGCAAGCAATCTACGCCAGAACGTCTAGTAGGACGGGAGTTATTGCGAAACTATGAATTGATGAAGGCTGAAGATTGCGAATATAACGTCAAGTTTGCGATGGATAATCCGGATTGTATTATCTATGGATTTGCGATCGGTGACTCTGGATCGGAGAAATCAAAAGTAGTCGTTGATACAGCCTTTTCTATCACAGCTTTTGATGAGTCTCACGAAACTTTTACTTTGAATGCTCCTTTTGAAAATGGCACAATGGCTTCTAAAGGTGAGGCAGGTTCTAAACCCGGTGAAGTAACTAGCCGAATCAATCAGCAAGACCATATTAAACCCCAGGTTTTTTTTCCTAGCATTGTAACTCTAAAAGACCCTACAGAAGCTAGTTTTTTATATGTTCTCAATAATATTTTGAGAACCCGACACTATGGCGCTCAAACGACTCGTACCGGACGAGTTCGCAATCAATTAATTGGTGTAGTATTTGCAGATGGTGAGATTACCAGTAACCTGCTGTGGACTCAAGCTATCTACGACAAACTACAAGCTGATAACAAGATAAACTCCCGCGATCCACTCAATGAAGATGAGGTGATTGCTGCGGCTACCAGTGCCATTGAAACGTTAATGTCTGAGGAGTTTATTGTGCATACCGATTTTATTGGTGAGCAATTCACTACTCTGTTAAATGAAGTGAAAACTTTAACAGGAAGTGAAACAGGGATTAAGCAGGTTTTGCAGAAAGCTGATGATGAGGCTAAAGCTTACGCGAAAAAGCATATCAAGCAGAAGCCTGAAGGTGATAAAGCAAAGGCAGGGAAAGCTGCTAAGGCAGGGTAATAATACCAGCGTTTTGACCCCCCTTATTAAGGGGGGAATATGTAGTCTGCCAATCGACAAAGGGTACAACAATGACAATTATTCAGCGTTGTCAGATAGAACTCCACGACAGCCTCTACTTCGCCACTCGTGAGATAGGGCGATTGTATGAAACTGAACCAGTATTACACAATTACGCACTCTGCTACGCACTGGGATTAGTAGATAGTGAAATCTATTCCACAACAGTTTCAGAAGAACATTCCTATCGCTACTTTTGTCCTGAACAAGTTCCTAAATATGAGGAGCATCTCATACCCCTAAATCAACAGGGAATTTATATAACTCCGGCAAGGGCAGTTAATCATACGGCGATTCTCAACACTTGGAAATATGCCAATAACAACTATCACGTTGAGATGCAGAAAACCCAGAAGAATATACCTAGTTTTGGCAGAGCAAAGGAAATTGCACCAGAAAGCCAATTTGAATTCTTTGTTATCTCTCAAAAGCCTTTGAAGTTCCCCAAATGGATTCGCTTGGGTAAGTGGATGAGTAAGGCTGAGGTGACAGTTGAGGAAATAACGAAATTCAAGCAATCTGAAGGTGAATTTATCTTTCCCCATCCCCTCAATCCTCTAGATGTGATGTTCTCCCATCAAGTCATCAGTTACGACGTGATTAATATGCCCCCGGTTAGCTTGATTCAAAATGTCAAAATTCGAGGGCAATACTATGAGTTTGACAATCTGAAAATTCCTGCTCAAATGCAATACCGCTTTAGCGGTTGATAAGACAATGCCCCACAGCCTCATCCTCAACCTCCTCCCTCAATCACCCATCCCCCCGCAATACCTTACAGGGAGACATCTACACGCCCTCTTCCTCACCCTAGTGAGTTCCGTCGATCGCAAATTGGGTGACTACCTCCATGAAGCCAAAGCAGACAAACCCTTCACCCTTAGCCCATTGCAAGTAATTAGCCGTCAGCACTCAGGAGTCAGGGGTCAGGGTCATACGTTGCAATGGGAACACACAAAAGCTATTGCTGCGGGTACTTCTTGCTGGTGGCGCATCTCCCTACTCGATGACACCCTATTCAGCAAACTTACCCAACTTTGGCTCAACCTGAACCCCAATCAACCTTGGCATTTAGGGCCTGCTGACTTGCATATTACCAGCATTCTCGGCACTCCCCAATCCACTCAATCTTGGGCAAATGCTATTAGTTATGCTCAACTTTACGAGGAATCTTCAGATCATAATCGCCAAATCGAGTTGGTTTTTTGTACGCCCACTGCCTTCCGACAAAGCCAACATGACTGTGCTTTACCAACGCGAGAATTGGTATTTAACAGCCTAATTAAGCGCTGGAATCAGTACAGTAATATTGAATTGTCTAAAACGATTCTTGATTCGATTTTTCCCAGTTTCTTCAACATTCGTACAGAACTAGTTGCCGACTCTCGCAGTAAGTTTATTGGTTGTGTTGGGGCGATGAGTTTTCGCCTTTTAGGAGAGGTT
This sequence comes from uncultured Microcoleus sp., assembly GCA_964588805.1. Classification (GTDB taxonomy): domain Bacteria; phylum Cyanobacteriota; class Cyanobacteriia; order Cyanobacteriales; family Coleofasciculaceae; genus CAZPRJ01. The sequence goes on from CAZPRJ010000024.1 coordinate 82,642, forward strand.
GAACCCTTGACAATTAAGCAAGTTAATGCATTGGCAAACTTTGCTCTTTATAGCGGTGTTGGGAGGAAAACAACGATGGGAATGGGGATGGTACGGCGATTGAATCATTAATAACTCTGAAATTCTGTACCTACCTACTGCCCCGCCAGGGACTTAAGTCCCTGTCTCATCGATCAAGTCCTCTAAAGAGGACTAAACGTTTACTCTCCATAGATTTTAGTCCATTTTAATGGACTTGAGCTATTAGCAAGGGAATTAATTCTCTTGCAGGTGAGTGCGTTATGGAAAAGATATCAAGCTAACAGCCAACTCTCCAAACTCATGAATGAAACTGACTACATTCCTATCGCTGCCCTCAATCAATATAGCTACTGTCCCCATCGCTGTTGGCGGATGTTTTGTGCGGGGGAATTTACCGATAATCAATACACAATTGAAGGGACAAGTTTACACGATCGCGTCCATACTCTTGGAGAAAATTATCGGGAAGAAACCTGGCAAATTCGAGCGATTTGGCTGAAATCAGAACAGTATAAACTAATTGGAAAATCGGATTTAATTGAATCGGAATCAGGACAACTTTATCCAGTCGAGTACAAACGCGGACGTAAAGGCGAGTGGGATAATGATGAGTTGCAAGTTTGCGCCCAGGCGTTGTGTTTGGAGGAGATGACAGGGCAAGCGGTAACGACAGGTTATCTGTATTATGCTCATTCTCACCAGCGCCAATTGGTGGAGATTTCAGCCGAATTGCGAAACGATGCGATCGCAACGATACAATCTGTCACTACGTTACTGCAATCTGGACAAATGCCACCTGCGTTGTACTCAAAACGTTGTAAAGGTTGCAGTCTTTCTGCTCAATGTTTGCCCCAGGTTGTCGGTAAAGTAGGGCGCTATCAGGAAGAAGATTAATTTTGGGATTCATTCAGATTTTCCAGGATTAATTGTAGGGGCGGGTTTAGCGATTAATTTGGAATATGGTTATAACTTCTGTTCAAAACCCGCCCTACCCACAGTGTCAGATTTAATCCCAAATGTATGAGGGTGGGTTTTGTATCGCCATTTTCAGTTGGGTGGACAACCTTTGTCGCTAAACCCACCCCTACTGTGGGGATGCTACAGGTATGAGGGTGGGTTTTGTATCGCCATTTTCAGTTGAGTGGACAACCTTTGTCGCTAAACCCACCCCTACTAAAACGTTAAATTTTTCTCAGTCAAATTAAGGAGGAATTATGGGAACGGTTTATGTTACCCACGAGGATGCATTTATCGGAAAAACGGATGAACGGCTTACTGTTAAAGCGGATAAAAAAAATATTCTAGATGTGCCACTGATTAAAGTGGAAGGGGTTGTTATTTTAGGACGGGCTACGGTTTCTCCGGCGGTGGTTTTGGAGTTGATGGAACGTAAGATTCCGTTGAGTTTTATGCAGGGAATGGGGAAATATTTAGGACGATTGGAACCGGAAATGACGAAGAATATTTTTGTGAGAAAGGCGCAGTGGCAAGCGGCGGGGGAAACGGAGCAAGCGGTGCATGTGGTGCGGGGTTTTGTGCGGGGGAAGTTGAAGAATTATCGCTCGATTTTGAATCGCAATCAGCGTAAATATCCGGAGTTAGATTGGCAAACGGCGATTAATCGTTTGCAAAATGCGATCGCTCCCATTGACAAAACAGATTCGATTAATTCTCTACGGGGTTTAGAAGGGGCGGGAAGTGCGGCGTATTTTGGCGCGTTTAATCAGTTGATTCGAGTGGATGAGTTTAGTTTTGAGGCCAGACGCCGACGCCCTCCTACCGATCCGGTGAATGCGTTGTTGAGTTTTGGTTATTCTTTATTGCGTCATGATGTGCAGAGTGCGGTGAATATTGTGGGGTTTGACCCTTATTTAGGGTATCTCCATGTTCAACATTATGGCCGTCCGGGTTTGGCGCTGGATCTAATGGAGGAGTTTAGGCCGTTGGTGGTGGATTCGATGGTGTTGAATGTGATTAATCATCGGATTCTCAAGCCTACTGATTTTACATTAGAGCCGTTGAGTAATGCGGTGTTGCTGTCTCCTGAAGGGCGGCGTGAGTTTTTGAAGCAGTATGAGTTGAAGAAGCAATCGGAGTTTAAGCATCCGGTGTTGGGGCGCAAGTGTAAGTATCAGGAGGCGTTTGAGATTCAGGCGCGTCTGTTGGCGAAGTATTTGATGGGCGAAATTGACAAGTATCCTCCGTTGGTGGTGTATTAAACGATGTATGTAGTGGTGTCTTATGATGTTCCGGAGGATAAACGCCGGACTAAAATCCACAAAATCCTTAAGTCTTATGGGCAGTGGATGCAGTACAGTGTGTTTGAGTGCAGTTTGACCAATACGCAGTACGCTAAGTTGCGATCGCGTTTGAGTAAGGTGATTAAACCTGATCAGGATAGTATCCGTTTTTATTTCCTTTGTGGTTGTTGTCAGGGGAAGGTGGAACGGATCGGTGGTGAGCAATTGCGCGATGATTCGATTTTCTTTGCCTAAATCCGACACTCTGTAGGTGTTTTTTGAAGAGGTTAATTTTTTCAGGCTGCATTCCTTATTCCACAACGGTTTGCAGCCTTTTCCCCAAATTAGGGTGTGTCGGATTTGCTGTAGTGCTTAGTACATAAGGGTTGTAGCGTTTTTTCTTAGAGGGGGTCTTGCCATACCCATTGGCTGAAATGATATAGTAGTGGGAGACTGTCAGATTTGAACCTCGAAAACTAAATACAGTAAGCGTTCTGGATGCCTGCGGTTTAAATTCCAACTAATCCCTATCAGGGATTGAAACTTTATCGGTAGACTTAGCCAATTCAGCCAACTGGGAAGTGTTTAAATTCCAACTAATCCCTATCAGGGATTGAAACAATATCGAGCCATAATCGGGTATAAACTTACGAGTTTAAATTCCAACTAATCCCTATCAGGGATTGAAACTCAACATGAGTGTTAAACAAGCGTTTGAGTCCTTCATGTTTAAATTCCAACTAATCCCTATCAGGGATTGAAACTTCAAACTGCACTAGCCAGGGGGCAATTTGGCTAGGTTTAAATTCCAACTAATCCCTATCAGGGATTGAAACCAACAAATCATTCAGCAATTAGGATAATCAATCTGCTGCTGGATGCGATCGCTCGTTGAGACGTTTAAATTCCAACTAATCCCTATCAGGGATTGAAACCTTGTTGGAACTGCCTCCTCTTCAGGTGGACGCTCCATCGATGTTTAAATTCCAACTAATCCCTATCAGGGATTGAAACAGGAGGTGGAGGCGGAGGCGGAGGCGGAGGTGCGTTTAAAGTTTAAATTCCAACTAATCCCTATCAGGGATTGAAACTGGGAATAGAGCTGGTGTATCTTGCAATAAATCGTTGTTTAAATTCCAACTAATCCCTATCAGGGATTGAAACAACGTAGTGGCCGCTAATCGGGGGTATGTGGAGGATGGTTTAAATTCCAACTAATCCCTATCAGGGATTGAAACCTAATTGGTCTGGAGTGAATTGATTAATTTTGATGAGGTTTAAATTCCAACTAATCCCTATCAGGGATTGAAACGAGATTGGAACTCTGCCCAATCCAATGGAGCAATGTTTAAATTCCAACTAATCCCTATCAGGGATTGAAACAATCAGACCTAGACATCAGGGTAGGGGAGACATTCAGTTTAAATTCCAACTAATCCCTATCAGGGATTGAAACAATTTTAGTAGGAGGAATCTTACTCATTAATCGGTTTAAATTCCAACTAATCCCTATCAGGGATTGAAACTTTGCTTTTATTAATTGCGTGCCAATTGCCATTAGTTTAAATTCCAACTAATCCCTATCAGGGATTGAAACAGAAAGATGTGACTCCAAAACAACTCACGCCCGAGTTTAAATTCCAACTAATCCCTATCAGGGATTGAAACTTACCCGATTCATGCACCACCAAGCAGGCTTTATGTTTAAATTCCAACTAATCCCTATCAGGGATTGAAACTTAAAGAACTAATTGATTTAATTACTTCCCCTTGTGTTTAAATTCCAACTAATCCCTATCAGGGATTGAAACTCAGCCCATACGTCGCCAGCATCCCGTATGCCCGTTTAAATTCCAACTAATCCCTATCAGGGATTGAAACTTGAAAAAACCCCTGAAAACGGGTCAAGACCAACGGAAAATGTTTAAATTCCAACTAATCCCTATCAGGGATTGAAACGCATGAATGCATACGCTCTATGTATCTGCGTTCGGTTTAAATTCCAACTAATCCCTATCAGGGATTGAAGCTTAATACCGATAATTACTGTTATGGGTACTAGCAGATTGAAGCAAAAGGAGCGATCGCAAAAAACAGTCCCATGAGCCAAAATCTACAATGGAGGAAGTAAGCCATAAGTCAAGGCATAGAAAAGATGGCTCCCGATCCCAGGATAATGAACGCCGTTGAGCAGCTAGACTATCGCGTTACCGTAGGTGATATCGCAGCTCGCGCCGGATTAAACATCAATTTAGCCGAACAAGGATTACTCGCCCTTGCCTCCGAAGCAGGCGGACACTTACAAGTCGCAGAATCAGGTGAAATTGCCTATTTATTTCCCAAAAACTTTCGCGCCGTACTCCGCAACAAATTTCTTCGCTTACGGTTGCAGGAATGGTGGGCAAAAATTTGGCGTATACTATTTTACCTCATCCGCATCTCCTTTGGGATACTTCTACTCCTTTCCATCGTCCTAATTTTTGTTGCGATCGCCCTTATCGTGGTTGCCATGAGTGCCAGCAGCGATAACGATAACTCCGGTGGTGGACGTGATTCCGGAGGCGGCGGTATATTTTTCTTCCCTAGCTTCTGGTATTGGGGTGATATTTGGTGGTTATTCCACCCCGGATATAATCGCTACGATCGCCCCTATCGCAGACAACGGCCATCCTCTCGCTCATCCCGTAGCAACGAGATGAATTTCTTAGAAGCCATCTTCTCCTTCCTCTTTGGTGATGGCAATCCCAACGTCGATTTAGAAGAACGTCGCTGGCAAGAAATCGGCACCGTAATTCGTGCTCAACGGGGTGCTGTCGTCGCCGAACAAATCGCCCCTTATCTCGATGATTTAGGACAAGGGTACAACCGGGAATACGAAGACTACATGTTACCCGTACTCACTCGATTTAACGGGCGTCCAGAAGTCAGTCCCGATGGCCAAATCGTCTATCACTTCCCCGACTTACAAACGACTGCTCGTTCCACACCCACTCAATCCCTCACTGCCCACTATCTACACGAAAAACCCTGGCGATTTAGTCAAGCTAGCAGTGGACAAATCATCGCAGCCATTGGATTAGGAAGCGTCAATATTATCGGGGCATTAATGTTAGGTTCCCTATTGCAGGGAGGTGAAATTGCCGCCCAAATTGGGGGACTCGTCGCCTTTGTACAATCTATTTACTGGCTCTTATTAGCCTATGGCATCGGCTTTTTAACCATTCCCCTGATTCGTTATTTTTGGGTTCAATGGAAAAATAGCCAAGTAACCAAACGCAATCAAAAACGGCAAGCAAGAGTCAATATTTTAGAACAAAAAGATACAACCCTCCAGAAAAAAATCGCCTACGCTCAACAATTCGCCGCACAAAACATCATCACCAACGAGGATTTAGCCTACACCAGCGAAACCGATTTACTCGACCAAGAACTCGATCGCAAAGACCAAATTGATGCAGAATGGCAACGGCGCTTGGAGTCAGGTTCATAACCCTTGAAAACGGTTGTAATACCAAATTTCTTGGAATAACCAGATTATCGTAGGGGCGGGTTTAGGAATCAACTTTGGCCAGTACCGAAAACCTAGCATCAAAACCCGCCCTTACAAGAGATAAAGCCATTTAACTGGATTGGCTACAAGAGGTTTCAAGGTTGACGACTCACTGCTCCCATCTGGGGGCTAGGTGGCAATTGAGCCAAAATCGCATTGGGATAATAGTGGCTCAAAATCTGGTGATATTTAATCCCCTGAGTTGCCAAGCCACGAGCCCCCCACTGACTCAACCCTAAACCATGGCCATAGCCCCGGCCTTGAAATTCAAAGCCATTGCTAGTCGGATTCACATCAAAAAGAGTACTTCTCAAGCCTAACGCCGTACGGAAATCAGACCCCTTAATCCGTCGTGTTCCGCGATCGCCTTTCACGACCATTGTTACCACACGTCCTTGAGGTGTCTTACCTTCCGGCGTCAAAGAAATAACATTTCCCACTCCCGAAATCCGCTTACTGAGTTGACTGCGGGAAAAACTCTTCGTCCACTGAAACACCGGTGCTTCTTGGTCGTAATCCACCACACCCCGCAGGTAAGGTAAAGGATTACTCCAAATATCTTCTACATTTTCCGTATGTCCCCCAGACGCCGCATGGAACACCGCCAAAATCACCTGACCATTGTAAGTCATCACCTGACCGGCTGTTTCCCGTACCGCCGTGCGTGTCGTTTCGGCTTCCGACTCTAAACCCTTGTAAACTTGCCAAGTGGTAGTATCACCGACATCATAAACACTATTGCCCCCAGTCGCGCTCTTATAGAGGGCATAGGTACGGGCAGCAACCGCTTGGGCTTTTAACGCTTCTAGAGGCCAATTGGCACTCATTTCAGCGCCGAGAACACTGTAGAGATATTCTTCCAAATCCACATGATTAACCGCCGTCAACCCCTTACTGGTGGGAACCACTTGAGTCCGGCCTCGATACCAGCGATCATCAATCCAAACAAAACCTTCGTCCGTGGGTTCAATCCACAGCGATTGAGAGTTCCATTGTCCTAACGCAACGCTACTTCCACCCCCTTTGATGTCGTAGCCATTCATAGGCGCAAGTTCTCCCACGGGTTGACCGGCTGCATCCCGGACAATTGCTTTTGTGGAACTTCCCACTTTTACTTGCTTGAGCCCCTCCTCAATGGCCACTCGCAACTCCATAGCCGTAGCAGGAGCCACTAAAATCAGCCACAATAATAGGGAGAGCCAGCCATAACGCCCTCCCTGCTTAAGAATCGGTTTCAGCATAAATTTAAAAGAGATGGGTAAACGTCCAAATGCCATCTTTAAAACGTCCTCACACGATGTTTGTTCTCGTTTTCCGGATGAATCCAAACTGCACCCAGCTCGATGTATTGACTAAATCCACAGAGTTTAAGTAATAGAGCGAAAATTTTTTGAGGCTGGGGTGACAGAAGTACTGTTCTTGATTGAGAGTGCTAGGGAAATATCACCGTTGTCAACCCTCACCCTAAATCCCTCTCCCGTTTGCAGGGGAACTTGAAGTCTTGTTCCCCTTCTCCCAGAGGTAGAAGGAGTTGGGGGATGTTAGCGTAGCGGCACGCAGTGCGGGCTGTCCACTTGCAAACCTGACATACTCCCGAGTCTTACTGCTCCATAAAAATTCCTCGCTTACATTTAGCACATCTGCTCCCCATTAAGTCAACACCAACTGCAACTTCCTTCTTGATGAGAAAAAAGAAATCAGGGTTCCCAACAAAATTAATCGTGAGTCGTTTCGACCCCATTAGGTTATAGCATTTTGAATTGCTTAGTATAAAGATGAGAGTACGACTCCCCAGTCAAAGTGAGGTAGAAGGATAAATCCGTGCAAATTACGTTTTTAGGAACTAGCTCTGGAGTACCCACACGAGCCCGGAATGTGTCTAGTGTGGCGCTACGCCTACCCCAACGAGCAGAAGTTTGGCTGTTTGACTGTGGCGAAGGCACCCAGCATCAATTGCTACGCAGTGAGCTCAAAAGCAGTCAGATTAAACGTATTTTTATCACTCACATGCACGGCGACCATGTTTATGGTTTGATGGGACTTCTGGCTAGTTGTGGTTTAGCCGGAAGTACTGAGCGAATTGATATTTATGGTCCCCCGGAGTTAGAAGACTACCTCCGCGCTGGCAAAAAGTATTCTCATACTAACTTCTCCTATCCGGTTCAGGTTCATCCTGTACAACCGGGCATTCTCTACGAAGACGACGAATTTACTGTGAGTTGTCACCTCCTCAAGCATCGAATTCCTGCCTTCGGCTATCGCGTGGCAGAAAAAGACAGGCCAGGGCGTTTTGATGTAGAAAAAGCCACGGCAATGGGCATTCCTCCCGGCCGGAATTATGGCAAACTCAAGCGAGGCGAAACCATAACGCTTGCAGATGGACGCCAGTTTCACGGGACTGATTTTTGTGGAGAACCGGAAGTGGGGCGGAAAGTGGTGTACTGTACCGATACGGTTTTCTGTGAAAATGCGATCGAACTGGCACAGGATGCCGATGTATTAATTCACGAAGCTACGTTTTCTCATCAAGATGCTCAACTGGCGTTTGAACGCTTGCATTCTACTTCCACGATGGCCGCCCAAGTGGCGTTGGCGGCTGGAGTCAAGAAATTAATTATGACTCACTTTAGCCCCCGTTATGCTCCAGGGAATGCCATCTTATTAGATGATTTGCTGCAAGAAGCACGGGCAATTTTTCCGAATACTAAGTTAGCTTATGATTTTTTGACCTACGACGTACCTCGGCGTTTGCCGCAAGTCTTGGCAAATTGACATACTCCCCGCCGTGAACGGTCGGGGATTCTTTACGCTTCATTGGGTCG
>CAZPRJ010000025.1:0-91053 GCA_964588805.1 uncultured Microcoleus sp.
TCAAGAAAAGCCGTCGTAAAACGACGGGGCTTGTATCCCATTATTTTCGGTCAGGTAGATGCTTACTATTGAAGCGTGTGAGTGAGCGGTTTGAAGCGAAAGAGGTGACCTACCACACCAGACACTTTGATTTAACTACACCTTAGTTCTAAGGAGCAGCCAGTCGTTCATAAAAGGTACATTGACACGACCGCTTAACGATTATTGTTGTTATTATTAATAGTTGGTCGCACAATCCAAAAACCAGCACCAAATGCGGCTAAGACAATCACTACAATCATCAGGACGAGCTGCCAACCACTGATATAGGAGTTTGGTTCCGACTGAGACATACGTTGAGAACGGCTATCTTCTTCAATCATTACCGTTTCCGAGTAAGGAAAAGAAGTCGGTTCCGGTTGCTGAGGCGGTGGTACGAATTCCGGTTCTGGAATTGGAGTATTAGCGGCTCTAGACGGGGGTGGGGGAGGCGGTGGTACGTTTCTAGGTGGCTCAGGTGGCGTTTTAGGTTTAGGACGAGGCACTTCAACCTCATTGACTGACCCAAACGTTGCGACAATTTGCTGAAGGTGTTGCGCGGAGTGAACAACTTTTTCTACTTGTTGCCGTAGCTGTTGATTTTGTTGAACGAGTTGCTGATTTTGAGCTTGGAGAGATTCTACTGTCTCTCGGGCTTGTTGCAGTTCAGCCGCCAGTTCTCGATAGACTGAAATCGGGACAGATGGACTGTAGGCATTGGATGATTTTTGGTTGTAACGGTCAGTGGGTGGGGTTTGCATGGAAGGATTAATTTAGGATGAGAGAGTATGAGTATAAACAAAACTTTTGTTCGGTAAAAATCGGAGAATGATGCATCCAGGCTCAGTCATTTTTTCAGAAATTTGTCATCGATTCAACCTGACTCAGGTTTGCCCTCAACGTTAAGACGTTAAATTTGCAATAAGGGAAAAAAATGCCCCACTGGCCCTGTTCCCTGACCCATCTCTAAGGAATACTGTAATGCCGTTGTGACATAATCTTTCGCACAGCGCACTGCCTGTAGAGGGGCTTTGCCGAGGGCAAGATTGGCGGTGATTGCACTACTGAGTGTACAGCCTGTTCCGTGAGTATGGCGGGTGTCTATGGCCTGAGTTTGCACAGACAATAATTTTTGCCCATCAAACCAGACATCCACTCCCCGCAAATGGTCGGTCATTCCTCCACCTTTAACGAGGACTGCCGTAACGCCCAATTGATGAATACGTTGGGCTGCTGTTTGCATATCCTCTAGGGTATGAATCTCCATACCACTCAAAATCTGGGCTTCGTAGCGGTTGGGCGTTACAATGGCTGCTAGGGGAATTAGCGTATGGCGTAAAGACTCAATGGCTTGATCATCAATGAGTTGAACTCCCGTTCGTGAAACCATGACTGGATCGACCACCAGATTAGCCAGACCTAATGTTTTCACTGCCTGTGCCACTGTCTGAATAATTTCTGTATTCAGTAACATTCCCGTTTTTGTGGCTTGGACACCCAGATCTTTGACTACGGCCTCCATTTGAGCGGCCACTGCCTCAGGGGGTAAAGCATCCACTCGCATCACGCCCAGTGTATTCTGTGAGGTCACGCAAGTTAAGGCCGTTGTCCCATGAACACAGTGAAAGGCGAAGGTTTTTAAATCTGCCTGAATTCCAGCCCCACCTCCGCTATCGGAACCTGCAACAGTTAGGGCGATCGGGATGCTTGATTGAGTTTGATGCGCCATACTCAGAAAAAAGACCGATTTTAGTTAGAACGATACTCTAGCATCAGGTTTTTGAAGATACGAAGCTGCACCAAAAGCAGCAGTGAGTCAGCTTGCACCCTAACGAGCTGCTATTGGCAACCATACCTTAATTTGTAGTTTCTGACTCCAACAAAACGTAAACAGCCAATGACAACTTGAGAGCCAAGGCTGTTTTTTCGGCTCAAACATTCAAGGGCCACGAGTCACTCACTCCTAAAGTTAGAGTTTCTCGCAACGAGTGAGAACTACGAACGGGGAAAACGACGCCGTTGTAAAAATTCAGGAATATCCAGTTCCTGTTGCCGAGTTCTAGAATCGACAGGTGGTGATGGAGGAGTAGGAGTTGGTGGAATGGGTCGTCTGGGATAGGGCGTTTCCTTCATCGTGGCGGGTGCAGGCTGAGCATCTCCACTAAAGCCGGTTGCAATCACTGTAATCAGGATTTCGCCTTGTAGTCTTTCATCAATCACAGCTCCAAAAATAATATTGGCATTGGGATCGACCACCTCGTAAACAGTTTCTGCCGCTGCATTGACTTCATGCAGGGTGAGATCACTACCCCCAGTAATATTCAAAACAACACCCCTTGCGCCATCAATCGAAGCCTCCAGCAAGGGAGAAGAAATGGCCTGAGTCGCTGCTTCTCGAGCACGGGATTTGCCAGAACCTGTACCAATCCCCATTAACGCTGTTCCCGCATCGGCCATGACCGCTCTAACATCTGCAAAATCGACATTTACCAACCCAGGAATGGTAATGATATCTGAGATACCTTGCACCCCTTGACGCAGAATATCATCAGCCACGGTAAACGCTTGTTGTACAGGCATCTCTTGTGAAATCACCGACAGCAGCTTGTTATTGGGAATCACAATTAAAGTATCCACGCGACTTTGCAGCGCCGCAATGCCCTCTTCGGCCTGAGAGGTACGGCGACGCCCTTCAAAGGTAAAGGGGCGCGTGACCACACCCACTGTCAAGGCTCCCATTTCTTTGGCCACTTCAGCCACAATGGGAGCTGCACCGGTGCCTGTTCCGCCTCCCATACCTGCTGTGATAAACACGAGGTCTGTGCTTTCTAGGGCTTGGGCGATTTCCTCACGAGATTCTTCCGCCGCCTTTTGACCAATAGCAGGATTCCCGCCTGCCCCCAGTCCTCGTGTTAATTTCTGACCCATTTGTAAGCGACGGGGAGCCGAGTTTTGGGCGAGGGCTTGAGCATCGGTGTTAATCGACCAAAATTCGACCCCACTCACTTCACTGGCAATCATGCGGTTGACTGCATTGCCCCCACCGCCACCGACACCGATAACTTTAATTTTGGCAACGCTACCTGGCACGATGTTGTCACTCCTGGATTCTTCTCTGGGTATTCCCTTTGTCGAGTCAGGCATTTGACCAAACTGTAACCCAGAATTCCCAAACGGATGTGTATTGTCCACACCAATCGATAGTTCGGTGTGTCCTATGATTGGGACGCGTTGGTGGGTAAGCTCTAGTTTATTATTTAGCCTCATTGCAATAGGTCAGGGTCGATATACAACTTTATCAGTAATAGGTAGCAATCTGAGTCAACTATAGGGTAAGTCGATAAAAAAACCAACGAGCGCTGGATAAGAGCGCCGAGTGGATTGAACAGAAGATTGTTAAGCAGCGCTACCCGTTAGGGTTACGGACTAAAATGCACCTACACGTCACTCTTCATTATTTAATACTAATGATCGCTTCGTGTTGGTGTATCTTTTGCTTTTTTCATTTGAATGGCTGGGTAACTTGGGTTTTGGAGGTTGATGTAGGCGATTTTTCCTGCCTGGATATGAGTCGGTAGTTCTCGCATCCGATCTAGAACAGACAGTTGTTCACTTAAACGGGAACTATATGGGCCAAGATGAACTGTTCCTAACTCGGTTTTCAAAATTAAATTGGCTGGGTTTTGCCAATCAATCTCGAACACTTTAACCGGAGAACGGCTGACGACTTGATAAACCTCCGACCAATAAGGACGGTATTGCTCGGGTGAACCGAGAATGTTTAATCGAGGTAGCTCAATATTCGGATCGAGTTGGATGTAGCTGCTTTGGGGTACAAATATACCTTGAGCGTCCAATAAACCGACTGTCTCGGTAGAGGTAGCCGCTTGAACTCTGGCTACGGGTTGGCGTTCTTTGACTTTAACCGTCAATCCAGGGGGTACAAGTTGACGAGTCACGGTTGCCTCAGCAATCGGTGCTTGAGATTCTAGCGATTGTGCTAGTGATTGAGGTTGGACTCGCAAGATAGATTCCGGATAAGACAAGGGTACAAGGGAACGAATCGCTTGGGTAGACAAAAAGTGATTGCCCTCAATCACAATTTGTTCGGGTTGACGAATTACCCAATCGGGTAAGGTAATTGTCCATACCAAACCCCCTGCCATACTACTGACAAATAGGGATCGCCAAAGCGCCTGAACTAATCGAATCCGGCGTTCGCGCCGCAGTTTTTTGCGTCGTGTCGTCAATTGTGCTTGAGAGACTGATGCGATGCTGGCCATCTCCTAGCGCTCAATCCAAAAGAATGTAATGTGAGTTGTTCAATTAAATCAGTGGTTCTAAAGAGGAGAGAGTAAACTAATGGCTGGATCTTAGCCCATCCCACTGTCCTCATCGAACCCCTTAGCCCAAGATACCTTTCCCATTTAACCACTCCTTTTCCCGACGCTGTAAGTCGATGACTATTGTTAGGATGCCAAATTAATAAAGTAAAGCTCTGCTTAAGGTTGAGTAAAGTCCCTACCTCAAAAAATTTAGAAGTCAGGCGCTAGGAGTACTCACTTGATATAGACAAGTGGGGTACTCTCGATGCCTGGTGTATGAGCTGAACCTAGGAGCTGAAATGACGTAAATTCATTGCTGGTGAGTACGAGTTTTATGCTTTTGTTAGGTATAACCATTCGAGAATGTCTTATTCTATAAAATCATTCTTCTGAAGGAAGTCTAGAGAGGGGGGTGAGGGGTTATAGGGGCATCGACAGTCGCTTAAATCCCTGAAATTCTGGAAATGGTTCTTAAGTCCTGCTTATTCACAATGAAGTTGCATCTACCGACATTTTTCAAAGCATGTAATCCTGCCAAAACCCTTATTGTAGGGAATCCAGAAGACCGCCAATATTATATTGATTTTTCGGCGGTGCGAGGAGGGCGGATTATCGAAGCCCTGGGACGAACCATTACCCGTCTTTCTCCGGATGAACCGACCTGTCAACTATTTACCGGACATATTGGTTGCGGTAAGTCTACAGAGCTGTTTCGCCTTAAAGCCCAGTTGGAACAGCAACATTTTCATGTGGTGTATTTTGAGTCTAGTAAAGACCTGGATATGGTGGATGTCGATATTAGCGACATTTTACTGAGCATTGCCAAGTCTGTCAGCGAAAGCTTGGAACAAGTCGGAATTCATTTGAAACCCCGATATTTTGCCCGGTTATTCAACGATATCAAAGATTTTTTGCAAACACCGATCGAAATGTCAACGGAAGCTGAAATTTCGGTCGGCATAGCCAAAATTACAGCTCGCACCAAAGACAGCCCCCAACTGCGGGATCAGATCCGCCAACACCTGGAACCTCGCACCAAAAGCATTTTGAGGGCGATTAATGAAGAAATTCTTGGGCGGGGGATTGAGGAACTCAAGCAACAAGGCAAAAGAGGGCTAGTCGTGATTGTTGATAATTTGGATCGGGTTGATCCCCGCCCCATGTCCTCGGGACGCGCACAAACCGAGTACCTGTTTATCGACCGTGGCTCTCAGTTACGAGACTTGAAATGCCATCTAGTTTATACCCTACCCTTGGCGTTGATGTTCTCTAATGAGTACGAAGCCCTAAAAAATCGCTTGGGCGCTGGTGTGGCTCCTAAAATCTTACCGATGGTTCCTCTACGACTGCGAGAAGGCCGCGAGTCTCCTAAAGGTATGGTACTCCTGCGTCAACTCGTGCTAGCCCGAGCTTTTCCCACGACGGATGCTCAAACCCGACTTAATCTCATCTCAGAAGTCTTTGACACTCCAGAAACTCTCGATCGCATGTGTCGCATTAGTGGCGGACATATTCGCAACTTGTTAGGGCTGCTCTACAATTGCCTCCAACAACAAGACCCACCGTTTTCACGCAGTTGCCTAGAAAGTGTGATTAAAGGCTACCGTGATGACCTTGCTCTAGCCGTTGATGAAGAAGAATGGGAATTACTCGCTCAAGTCATGCAACAACAAATCGTCAAAGGTGAACGAGAGTACCAGATCCTTTTACGCAGTGGGTTTGTGTATGAATACCGGGATGAGTTGGGACGTTGGTTTGGGATTAACCCAGCCTTAGCAGAAACTGATAGATTTCAGTCGTTGTTTGCGCTGGCTAAAGGACGTTAACCCATGAGTACACATCAGTTGTGAATAAGTCTCATTCTACTCAGATGTGCATTTGTGCTTTTAGTCTTTAGATTCTCTACGTGGGTGAGAGGAGTAGTATAAATAAGTACACTGATCTAGCCCACCCCCAGATTTTCCCCAACGCCAGTAATCGCTGAGGGAAAATTACTGAATTTTTTAATGTGGTCTTCTACACGATCAGGTACGGAAATCACCGATACTATAAATTGCCAACATTACGCGAAAGGTTAAGTAAAATTTCGTAATTTGGCTCTAGGTTACATCTATTGTCGTTCTGCTTAGCCAATGAAACACAACTTTTGGCATATTACAAAAATTTCTCAAGGTCGCAGCGTCCGCAAGCCCCATCGAATTGGGCAGCTTTTCCTCTGGAGGGCTAATAGACTCAAAAGAAAATCATTTCCAGCCTTTTCCTAAAATTGGCTGATTATTTCAGCATTAATTACGTATTAATACTGAAGATACAGAGCGACCGATACAATTACTATTACGGGAACCCCCTGAAAAGCAGGTGTACTCGCCACCTCAGAGTCGGGAAGACGGTGTTTAGTCCCTCACCCCTTAGCCTGACCCAAAAACAAGATTTAATGCTCAAACCGAGACATGACTAAATAGAACATCTCGAATGATACTCACCACTCCCGTTAGCCTAACGGAGTACTACAGTTTCGTTGTATGAGCCGACTTGATTTTTCTCTGACCAAAGTAAATTGAGCAAGTGAATGGCAATCTTGCCCCCCTAGCCGTCACAGCATAAAGCCCATGAGAGAGCAACATCGACTACAAGCCATAGCGACATCCAATGAGCGATCGCTATCTACGTTATCCAGAGCAATTACTCTCTCTGATGGACACTTTGCCCTGATTTTAGTCCGCTGTAACTATGAGGTTTGCACCGAGCAAATGTGGCAGCGACTGCAAGCGCTCACGGGCGTATCTATGAGTCGGCTAGTTTTGCGGAAATCGATTAGAACCTTATATAGCCCGATTATGGCTGCCCTCGCGGCTCAATCCACATCAAGCTTAGTCGTCTTCGGTCTAGAATCAGCCAAAGCCATTGACCGTGTGCTGGCCTCAACCAATCAGCTTCGAGATGAATTTCGCAAAAACTTATCTATTCCTTTAGTTTTATGGGTTACAGATGAGGTTTTACAAAAACTAACACGGTTTGCTCCTGATTTTAAAAGTTGGGCGGCAACGTCGATTAAGTTTGAACTCGACACCGAACAACTACTCGATTTATGGAATCAAACAGCAGACGAAATCTTTTCCAGACTGTTGAAAAGCGGCTTAGAACAGTTTGTAACCAACAAAACTCTGGGTTTAGCACCCGGTTGCCGCCACCGCCAAGAACTGGAGTCAGCGATTCGAGATTTGTCATCTCGTGATGTTGATTTAACACCAACCCATCGTGCAATCTGGGCATTGATTTTAGGACGGGATGCGTTCGGGAGTGACCAGATTGAAGCCGCTATTGAACAGTACCAATACAGCTTGAACTGTTGGC
This sequence comes from uncultured Microcoleus sp., assembly GCA_964588805.1. Taxonomy (GTDB): domain Bacteria; phylum Cyanobacteriota; class Cyanobacteriia; order Cyanobacteriales; family Coleofasciculaceae; genus CAZPRJ01. The sequence continues at coordinate 7,698 of CAZPRJ010000025.1, forward strand.
AGCAGGCAGTCAAAAGCCCAGCAGCCAATCCCCAATCTCTAGAGCGAGCTGGTATTGTGCTTTATCACATCAGTTTGTGTTATTGTCGCCAAGCTCAGTTACAACCCCTTGCCAGTCGCACGATGTGGCAACAAGCGAAAGATTCATTGAGTGCAGCCATTGAAGTTTTTACAGTAACACGACACACCGCTTTAGTTGCCCAGTTAACCCTTCAGCTTGGGGAAGTCTTACGGCAACTTGAAAGCTGGACAGAGTTAGAAGCCTTAGCTTTACGCTCTATAGAAGATTCCCAATTGCAAAATAGCCCTCTGCGATTGGCACAAGCCTATGGGTTTTTAGGGGCAGTGGCCTTGGTACACTCCGATTGGGAAGATGCTAAATGTTTAGCCCTAGCCTCCCTAGATTTGATTAAAAATTTAGACTCGCCTCAATCGTTGCATCAGAGATGGTATCTCTTGCTCGCAGCCAAAGCCCAGCGCCAACTGGGTGAACCCCTTTGTGCGATCGCCCATTTAGAGAAAGCGCTCCAGACAGAAACATCGCGGACTAAATTCCAAAAAAAGCAGCCCCAAATCGAGATTTATATCCTCGAGGAATTACGCTCCCTCTACAGTGAGCAGAAAAAATACCTACGTGCCTTTGAACTCAAACAACAGCAACGTTCCCTCGAGCAACAGTATGGATTTTCTACTTTTTTAGGTGCGGCTCCTTTGCAACCGTTTAGCCGCCAAGGCCGAGGCATATCGTCTCTAGAAATTGCGGCCGCTGGGCGTCAACTGGATGTCAATCGTCTGATTGAGCGTTTAGGCCGTAATGACCATAAACTGACCATTATTCATGGCTCCTCGGGTGTCGGTAAAAGTTCGCTTCTCAACGCCGGTTTAGTCCCGGCTTTAGAATCACGGATTATTGGTTATCGAGTAGCTGTGCCGCTTCTACAAAAAACTTATAGGAATTGGATCACACAGTTAGAAAGGCGTCTAGAAGACGCCTTAGTGTGTCGGCAAGTGGAACCCACAAGCGATAGCGATGCTCCTGAACCCCTAACCCCTAGAGGGGAACCCACAACAGAACCTTTTATCCCTGATGAGCCAACGACATCCTGGGAGGAGAAGAGGCACAGTGATCAACCAACGGTGACTTCAAAACAAGCGCCAGCAGGAGCTATGCCCAAAACCTCCGCCGTTCACACTTGGAAGTCCGCAGAAGCTCACTCCATCCCGGAAATAACTGCGGCAGCCGAGAATCCAGATGCTGCTCACCGGGCGCAATCATCCTTAGCGATTGCTTTAGCGATCGCCAAATCACAAGCCCTCTCCCCCTCTCCCATTCCCAGTTTTCAACCCTTAATCTCTAACCCAAAACTTCAGAAAATTTTAAAGCAGTTACGGCTAGCCGGTGAACACAACCTACTGACGATCCTGATTTTTGACCAATTTGAAGAATTTTTCTTTGCCTGTTCCAACCTGGAACAGCGACGCGAATTTTATGAGTTTTTGGCACAGTGCCTCAATCTTCCCTACTTAAAAGTAATATTTTCGCTGCGAGAAGATTATTTGCATTATTTGTTGGAATGTGAGCGTTATTGCAATCTCAATACCATCAACAACAATATCCTGGATCGACAGCTACGCTATCACTTAGACGATCTTTCTCCAGATGACGCCCGCAAGGTGATTTCTACCTTAGCGGCTGTCTCTCAGTTCCAGTTAGAAGACGCTCTGATTGCAGCTCTGGTGCGCGATTTATCGAGTAGTACAGGAGCCGTGCGTTTGATTGAAATGCAAGTGGTGGGGCAACAACTCCAAACCGAAAAAATTACAACATTAGATCAATACTACGCCCTCGGCACCGATCCCAAGACCACCTTAGTGCAGCGATCGCTGTTGAGTGTGATTGGTGATTGTGGTCAAGAAAATGAAGAATTAGCCTGGCAAGTCTTATTCTCCCTCACCGATGAACGCGGGACTCGTCCAGCCAAAACCGAATCTGAATTATTAATGGGGACTCACTACGAACCTAAACGCTTCAGTGAGGGATGCGGTCGTACCTGCGACTCTCCTCAACTCTCCATAGCCCATGAACTCGATTTAATTTTAGAAATATTAGTCGGTTCAGGTTTGGTGTTCCGAATTCCCGAGGAGCAGCAAAACCGATATCAACTGGTTCATGATTATCTAGTTGAACCCATCCGCCAACACTATCAACAACGCACTCAGTTCCATGTCCTAGCCCAGTTAGAACAAAGCGAACAAACTCTAAGACGAGTTCGCAAACATCGCCTGAGAGCAGTTACAGCAGGCGTTGTGATGGCAGTGTTAGCCGTCACGGCTGGAGGTTTGGGATGGCGAGCAGAGGTGCAACGACAACGGGCGGCTGATCTTTCTATCAATGCTCAGTTAAATGCCCTGAGTGCTTCTTCAGAAGCCCTTTTTGTCTCTAACAAAAAATTCGATGCCTTACTAGAAGGACTAAGAGCAGCAAGACACCTCAAACAACTAGAAACAGACGCTATTCCAGTTGAACCCGATACCCGGTTACGAGTCGTTACAGCTCTTTCACAAGCAATGTACAAAATCTCAGAACGTAATCGACTTGAAGGGCATGGTGATGTAGTCAGTAGCGTTAGCTTTTCACCCGATGGTCAGTTGATTGCCTCCACGAGCAAGGATAATACCGTCAAACTATGGCATCCTGATGGCCGATTAGTCGCGACCTTAAGGGGACACCGAGAGAGCGTCACAAGTGTATCCTTTAGTGCCGATAGCCAGTTACTCGCCTCAGGCAGTTGGGATGGCACACTCAAACTTTGGCGTCGTGACGGGACTCTGATCAGAACATTTAAAGGTCATGGAAGCAAGGTTTACAGCGTCAGCTTTAGCCCCAAGGCGCAGCTCATTGCGTCTGCGAGTGGTGATGGTAAAATCCGACTCTGGAGTTTAAGTGGCCAGCTTATTCGGGCATTCCAGAGCCATAAAGAGGTGGTGAGTGCGCTCAGCTTTAGTCCAGATGGTCAAACTCTCGCTTCTGCTAGTCGTGATCGCACGATCAAGCTGTGGACATTGGAGGGAACCTTAAAGCACCAACTTCGCGGACATAGTAGTAAGGTCAATAGTGTGGCTTTTAGTCCGGATGGTCAAGTCTTGGCTTCAGCCAGTGATGATCGCACTATCAAACTCTGGAGTCCCACCGGCCAACTCCTCAACACCTTTCCCCAACAGCAGGGATGGGTAACAGCCGTTACGTTTAGTGCCGATGGGCAGTGGCTAGCCTCCGCGAATTCTGATAGTACCGTGCAGCTTTGGAAACGGGATGGTACGCTTTTGAGAACATTTACAGGACACGGCGATAGTGTCAATGCTGTCAGCTTCAGCCCCGGTTTTAATCCCACTCAGCACGGCGACAAGATAGAGCTAGGAAAAGATGCTCTACCCATATCTTCTAGGGCTTCTCCACTCCCGATCCTGGCCTCTGCTAGCCATGATAAAACTATCAAACTTTGGGGTTTAGATCACCCAACTCGTCCAATTTTGCAGCATCAAAATTATCTGAGGGAGGTGGTATTTTCACCAGATAACCAACGGATTGCCACGGCTGGCGATGATACAACGGTGAAAATTTGGGATCGCACGGGTCGGCTGCTGCATACTTTAAAAGGGCATACTCAGCGTATTGATAGCATTAGTTTCAGTCCAGATGGTCGGTGGATTGCGTCTGCTAGTCGGGATAGGACGGTGAGGTTGTGGACAAGTGAAGGGATGTTGATCAAGTCTTTAACCGGACACCGTGATGCGGTGTTGAGTGTCTGTTTTAGTCCAGATGGCAAGCGCCTAGCTTCTGCAAGCCAGGATGGGACGGTGAAGCTTTGGACGAGCAACGGGACTTTAATTAAAACCTTAACTCCTGATCCCCAGTTCCGGCCTCCTTCTACTGTTCAGGCAAACTCCCATCTAAACGAGAAACCTAATCAGACAGTGCGTGTGAATGCTGTTACTTTTAGTCCAGATGGTCAACTCTTGGCCTCGGCTAGTGATGATCAGCGAGTCAGACTCTGGAGTGTGGATGGACGATTACTCAAAACCTTACAGGGGCATACCAATTGGGTTTTGGATGTGAGCTTTTCCCCAGATTCCCAAATTCTGGCCTCCGCGAGTTACGATAACACCGTAAAACTTTGGAGTCGCCAAGGAGACTTGATCAAAACCTTGAGGGGGCATACGGATAGCGTAGCTCGCGTTCGGTTTAGCCCCACGGGGAAAATTCTGGCTACTACGAGTTGGGATAACCGAATCCAATTTTGGAGGTTAGATGATACATTAATTAAAACTCTAGAAGAACACCAAGACCGGGTAACTAGCCTGAATTGGAGTTATGATGGTCAAGTCCTCGCCTCAGCGAGTCGAGATCAGCGAGTCGTACTCTGGAATTTGGATTTAGATGATCTGCTCGATAAAAGCTGCAACTGGCTACGGTATTATTTACAAAACAATCCCAAGGTCAGACAAAACGAGCATCAGCTTTGTCCGTCATCTCTAGAGGATAAAAACTGAATAATATTAATAGTTAGGCGCTTGTAAACTCATGCCAATTTTGAATAGATTTGGGTTATTGTCCGGACTATGAAGCCGTTAGGCTGCAAGTATATATAGACTTGGGCGCTTTCTGGCATGGCGTGTTAGAGTGAGCGTAATTCCTTAGCAGTATTTTCCTCCAGCTTGTGAAAGGATTATGGTAATTACAAAACGTGGCTTCGTTCTGGGTACAACAGCAGTAGTACTGACAACTGCTGCCGTGACGGGCGCTGGCCTTTTATCTAAAAGTCAAGCATTCTTTAGCCAAAGTCCTAAGGAGTTAGTGGATGAAGTTTGGCAGATTATTGACCGCCAATATGTTGATGGCACCTTCAACCAACAGGACTGGCGAGCCGTTCGCCAAGAGTACTTAGACCGTAATTATACTAACCAGGAAGATGCCTACAAGGCAATCCGGGAAATGCTCAAGAAGCTGGAGGACCCTTACACTCGGTTCATGGACCCGCAAGAGTTCAAGAATATGCAGATCGATACATCGGGTGAACTCACGGGTGTAGGAATTCAGCTTGCTCAGGACGAAGAAACGAAAAAGCTGATGGTTATTTCCCCCATCGAAGATACACCAGCGTTTAAGGCGGGGATTCTTGCCAAGGATGTGATCATCAAGATTGATGGTAAGAGTACCGAAGGTATGGATGTCAACGATGCAGTCAAGCTGATTCGGGGTGAACCCGGAACTTCAGTAACGCTGACGATTCAGCGCGGAAACCAGCAGATGGATTATCCGCTAAAACGGGCAAAAATCGAAATTCACCCCGTCCGTTCTGCCGTTCAAAATACGAATAATGGCAACGTTGGCTACATTCGTTTAAACCAATTTAGTGCCAATGCCACCGAAGAAATGCGGAATGCTATCCAAGATTTAGAACGCAAGCGGGTGACAGGTTATATTTTGGACTTGCGCTCTAATCCAGGAGGTTTACTGCAAGCAAGTATTGAGATTGCACGGATGTGGATTAATGACGGTGCAATCGTCTCCACAGTGGATCGGCAGGGAGAAGCAGATCGTCAAGTCGCCAACAAGCGGGCTTTGACCGATAAACCGATGGTGGTACTTGTGGATGGGGGTTCCGCTAGTGCGAGTGAAATCCTGTCTGGAGCTTTACAGGATGATAAACGAGCAACTCTGATTGGGACTCAAACCTTTGGTAAGGGTTTGGTGCAATCTGTTCGACCTTTAGAAGATGGCTCAGGTTTGGCCGTGACGATCGCCAAATATCTCACACCCAGTGGCCGGGATATCAATAAGCAGGGTATTGCCCCCGATGTGGTGGTTGATCTCAGCGATGCACAACGCAAAGCCTTGCAGCAGGATCGCTCTAAAATTGGGACTTTAGACGACCCTCAATTTGTCAAAGCGCTGGAAGTGCTCGAGCAGAAGATTGCCACTAAACAAAATCCCAAATTACAATCTTCTTCCACCTCACGCTAAACCAAGCTGAGGTAAAGTTGGGACTTGTCAGTTCTCTAGCTGGGTTGACACTTTCCGGCACGAATCAGTCCCACTCGACGTGCGATCGCATCTTGCTGGGACTCAAACGGCCCCCAACGTTCCACAAAGGTTGATTCGTCCTCCCCTTCGACTTGTGCGCTGGGGAGAATTTCACATGAACCGGTGGCTTGCTTGACAATATACCATTTTTGTGAATCAATCATAAAATTTACCAGTGTCATTGATGACGTGTAATATACATAATTTTGAGTTAGAGTGGTGGCGACTTCCAAACCCCTGACCCCTGACTCCTGACTCCTGACCCCTAAAGGCTTATTCCTATCCAACTAAGACTAAGAACCACTATATAATCAAAGCTAAATTAGCTTGACAAATAACAAAAAAAATGCAACTAGCTGCCGAGTCCCAGCAGCATTCCCATCGCTCTCAGGTGATTCTGAACCGTTTTTTAGTTTGTGGGTTGGGTAGTTTAGGTCAGCAATGTGTAGTCGCGCTCAAGGAATTTGGGGTGAGTGTGATGGCTATCGAACAAGCACCACCCCAAAGCTGGGAAATTGCTAACGTTCCCCATTTGTTAGACCGCTTAATTATCGGGGATTGCCGTCAAGACAGTGTATTAGAGCAGGCAATGATTCGGCAATGTCGAGCTGTGCTGCTGGTGACGAGCAATGAGCGCATCAATATAGAAGCTGCTTTTGCCGCCCGCCTGTTGAATCCCCACACCCGTTTAGTGGTTCGTTCTGCCAAAGAAAATCTGAACGAACTCTTGAGTCAACATTTGGGAAATTTTGTTTCCTTTGAACCCACGCAACTGCCGATTACAGCCTTTGCCCTGGCCGCGATGGGAACGATGACTTTAGGATTTTTTCACCTAGAAGGACATCAGCTAGAGGTGGTGAAGCGTCATATCCAACCCGGTGAACCTTTATGCCGAAGATTAGTCCATGAATTCAACACCTCGACGCGGCGAGTTCTGAGTCACACCCCCAACTCATCCCGATTCGTGACAGGTTTTCACCAATGGGAACCGGATGCTCCCATCCAAGGTGGAGACACTTTAGTGTATGTGGATGTCACCGAGAAATTGTCCAGCCTTTCTGAGAATGTAGCAACTGGAACAAAGCGAAAACGGTGGCAATTGGGGTCAGTCATTCAAGCTCTAAATTGGCGAAATTTCCCGCGAAAATTCATCCAATTCTGGCAATCGACCTATCAACATCAGGTGCGGCGTGTTGCTATCGTCTGCGGAATTACAGTACTCATTCTTTGGATATGGGGGGCATTGTTGTATAAATGCAACGATGTTCAGATGAGTTGGGGCAATGCCTTTTATACCACAGCCATTTTACTGTTGGGAGGATTTGGAGATATCTTTGGCGAATTTACCTTTTCTGATGACCCGATTCCAGTTTCTGGGTGGTTGCAGTTAGTGAGTTTAGGACTGGGTTTAGCAGGTACTGCTTTTGTGGGGGTATTATATGCGTTGTTGACGGAAATGCTTTTAAGTTCAAGATTTCAATTTTTAAAGCGCCGTCCACCTGTACCCCAACAAGACCATGTGGTAGTGATTGGATTAGGCCGTGTGGGACAGGGAGTGGCAGCTATGCTGCAAGAATTGAATCAGCCAGTGGTGGGGATTACCAATACAGAACTCGATCCTAACATTTTGCCAGAATTACCTGCAATTGTCGGGAATTTTGCTGAAGCCCTCAAGTCAGCCCATTTACCGACGGCAAAAAGTGTTTTGGTGGCTACCGATGATGAAATGTTGAATTTAGAAGTCGGGCTGATGGCACACGCGGCTAATCCCAAAGGGGGTTTAGTAATTCGCACGTTTGAGGAGGGGTTGAGTAAGCATTTAGCTCAGCTATTGCCTGAAGCTCAAGTGTTGTGTGCTTATGCGTTGGCGGCTGAAGCGTTTGCAGGAGCAGCGTTTGGAGAAAATATTGATAATTTGTTTCGCCTGGATAACCAAACGATTTTAGTGACGGAGTATCAAATTGAAGCGGGGGATACCCTGAATGGGTTGCTGTTAGCGGATATTGCCTATGGTTATGGAGTGATGCCGGTTCTTTACCAAAAAGAGCAACAGACACCCAAGTTAATGCCGTCTGATGATATCCGTTTATCAGTGGGCGATCGCATGGTGGTACTAGCAACGAGTAATGGTTTGCGGCGCATTGAAGAGGGCTCGAGCATTACTCCCAAATGCTGGCAAGTGGTGGTAGAGCACGCTCTTACGCAAGAAGCGATTTTTGAGGGGGCTAATGCGATCGCTCGTATTTCGGGTTGTGATCTGAGTACGGCTCGAGGGTTAATGCACAACTTACCCGGAACCTTACCCGTTCTTCTATACAAACATCAAGCTCAACGTCTGGTGCGATCGCTCAAACGGGCACAAGTTAAAGCTCACCTACACTCGCAAATAAGCCCACACTAAGCTGTTGCGCTTACAAATTGCATGGTAAGTAGGTAGGCACAAATAAACGAAGCTATGTCAACAAATGTTAAGAGACTAAAATCCTCTTTCCTTCTGCCTTCTGCTCTCTGCCCTCTGCCTTGCCTCAACGACAAATATTAATGCCCACCTACTTAACAGTTGCCAAAAAGCTTGCTATCAGTGGATTTCCTCCTGAGTGAATTTTGAATGCGTGAATTTTGAATTGCTTAATGTAGCCCAACCGGAGCAAGCCACTAAGATAGAGATGGAAATGGCAATCAAACAAATAACTTCTTCATGACCTCAACTCTGCTCCAAACGCCCCCACTGAATGCTCCAACGCTAACAAAGCTACCGAATGGATTAACAATAGTAGCAGAGCAGATGCCTGTTGAAGCCGTCAATCTGAATGTCTGGATTGATATTGGCTCAGCCGTAGAATCGGATGATATCAACGGTATGGCTCACTTTCTCGAACACATGGTATTTAAGGGAACACCCCGATTAAAAAGTGGTGAGTTTGAGAGTCTGATTGAACAGCGAGGCGCGATGACGAATGCTGCCACCAGTCAAGATTACACTCACTACTACATCACGACTGCCCCCAAAGATTTTGCCCAGCTCGCTCCGTTGCAGCTTGATGTCGTCCTTAATCCCAGCATTCCCGATGATGCGTTTGAGCGAGAGCGGTTGGTAATCTTAGAAGAAATTCGCCGTTCTGAAGATAACCCTGGCCGGCGGGCGTTTCGCAGGGCAATGGAAATCACATTTGAACAATTGCCTTACCGACGCCAAGTCCTCGGGCCGACTGCGGCAGTTGCCCAGTTGAAACCGCAGCAGATGCGCGACTTTCATGCTAAATGGTATCAACCGAGTGCAATGACGGCGGTTGCGGTGGGTAATTTGCCCGTTGAAAACTTAATTGAGATTGTTGCAGACGGCTTCAATCAAGCACAGTCCAACTCTATCAACCCGTCTATCCCCACATCGTTTCCCCATTATTCCCAATCCCTGCCGTCTGAACCCAAATTTGAGACGATTGTGCGTGGAGAGTATGTCGATGACACCTTACAGCAAGCTCGACTGATTATGGTTTGGCGAGTGCCGGGAATGATGCACTTGGAGCAGACGTATGCACTGGATGTCCTCGCTGCTATTTTAGGGCAGGGCAGGATGTCGCGACTCGTTAGGGATTTGCGCGAAGATCGCAAACTCGTCACCCATATTGGAGTCAGCAACATGACGCAGCGACTGCAAGGGGTATTTTACATTGCCGCCCACTTGCCGGAGGAAAATCTCGGCGTGGTGGAAGAGGCAATTTTGCAGCATATCCACCGCTTTCAAACCGAACTAGTTGCAGAAACAGAGATTGCTCGTATTCGTCGGCAAGTTGCTAATCGATTTATTTTTGGCAATGAAAAACCAAGCGATCGCACCAGTTTGTATGGCTACTATCACTCGCAACTCAGAGATTTGGAACCTGCATTAAATTATCCCAAACGCATCCAATCAGTTGATGCCTTTGATGTGCAAGCGGCTGCCCAAAAGTATCTGTCTGTTGATGCTTACGGTATCGTTGGGATTAAACCTAAAGCCGTTTAACTCAAATGGCACTAACTTCAACCCAAAATAATTGAATTGTGCAAAATCTAAAACTAAACATTGAGTGATGTGGACAGAAATTGCGAACCATATCAGCAAAGTAACGGGCAAAACCTTTGAAATTAAAAATCGGCGCTCTGTAGGGGGTGGCTGTATCAATCAGGGTTCTGCCCTCATGAGTGACACGGATACTTATTTCGTAAAATTCAACCGAGCAACTCAAGTCGAAATGTTTGAGGCAGAGGCGCTAGGTTTGAAGCAAATGATGGACACCCATTCTATCCGAGTGCCAGCACCGATTTGTGTGGGGACGGCCGCTGATGCTGCCTATATTGTCCTAGAGTGGCTGGAATTTGGAGGGAGTGGCAATAGCCAAGCTTGGGAAGAAATGGGGCGTCAGCTTGCACGGATGCATCAGGCCAAACTCCCTCAACTTCAGGGTGAACCAAAGTTTGGTTGGGATATCAATAACACAATTGGTTCAACACCTCAAATTAATACTTGGACTTCGGACTGGGTAGAATTTTTTACCGAACATCGATTAGGCTATCAATTCAAGCTAGCTAGGCGTCGTGGGGGGAGTTTTTCCCAACAAGAGCGATTATTAGCAGTCGTCCCGCAACTATTAGATCATCAGCCTCAACCCTCTTTGGTTCATGGTGACTTGTGGGGTGGGAATGCTTCAATTATGCAGTCGGGAGAACCTGTGATTTTAGATCCTGCTACTTATGTGGGCGATCGCGAAGTGGATATTGCCATGACAGAACTCTTCGGTGGTTTCTCTGCTGCCTTCTATCGAGGTTATAACGAAGTCTGGTCTTTAGATCAGGGCTACCGACAACGGAAAACCCTCTACAATCTCTATCACATTCTCAATCACTTCAATCTTTTCGGCGGTGGCTATGCATCCCAAGCGAACCGAATGATTGACCAAATTTTGAGTTCTGTGTAATTTGTGTAATTAAAGAATTATTCATGCAAATACTGGTCAACGGTCTTTAAAGACATACCCAAAAGAGGCGTTGACCAGCAGTTTTTAAATGAAGTATTGAAAAGCGCTACGAACAGGGTATTAACCCTTGTTGTTGATTAATATAGCGAGAAAAAGTGAATATTTCGTGAAACATTACCCAATTTAATAAATTTTCACAAACAGGTAGATTCTGCTTATGTTTACCTTCAGCAATACCCTGAAAATCCTTCTCCAGTAAGCACGCCAAGAAATTTTGAGCAATTTGTTCCTGCAAGAGATTTTTTGGGAACTCTACCTTTAAGGCTGCACTAGACAGTCAAAACAATATTTCAACAAAGGATGCCTACATGCTTGTGAGTGACACAGATCAGGGTCGCAAGTTTATTACTACCATGCCGATTGGGGATAGCGGAGAAGCCGGAGAACAGAAGGTATGGGATGTTACTCGGAGTGCTTTTTCAGAACGTGATTGTATTGGTTATTGGCGCTATCCGATTTTTTCCAAAGTAGGGGAGATGCGTAAGGAACCCGATATTTTGATAGTGGATCGGCAACACAATTTAATTGTAATTGAAGTCAAATCAGTTACAATTGACCAAATTGTTGCGATTGAGGGTCATCTTTGGCAGTTTCAAAACTTTTATACCCGCGAAGCAAACCCTTATCAACAAGCAGAGAGTCAGTTAAGAGCATTAATCGGATATTGCGATCGCGAACCAACAATTTGGCGTAAAGTGATGGGACGAGCGCTGGTTGCACTCCCTCTGATTACTCAAGAACAATGGCAGCAACGAGGTTTTGATCAACTCCCCAATTGTCCTCCCATTATCTTCCAAGACCAATTAGGCAAGGCGAGTTTTTTAGAACGCATTCAACAAGCTGCACCTGTTATTCCTGGAGAAGACTTAGATGATGAGCAGTGGAAGTTGCTCAAGGCAGTAATTAGCGGAACACCTGTTCTGCGCCGTCCTCCTCGCACCCTCGTTTCTACCAACGGCAAAATGCGTGGAAGTATTGTAGCAGCCTATTCTCAACATCTTCATGATTTGGATTTACAGCAAGAACATATTGGCAAAGAAATTCCCCCCGGTTTTCAGCGACTACGGGGGGTTGCAGGTTCAGGAAAAACGATTCTATTGTGTCAAAAAGCGGCTCACATGCACTTAAAACATCCAGATTGGGATATTGCTTTAGTATTTTTTAGCCGTACACTCTATGACACAATTGTTGGATTAGTCGATCGATGGTTGCGCCGCTTTAGTAATGGTGAAATTTGCTACGACCAGCAAGAAAATCAAAAGCTGCGAGTGCTTCATGCTTGGGGAGCAAAAGAGCAACCGGGTTTTTATGGAACGATTTGCCAGTTGCATGGTGTTCGAGCAAAAACTGCCGGAGAAACGAGAGAAAAACAACCTAATCGAGGATTAGCAGACCTATGTAAACGGTTATCCGAAGAGATGAAAATTGAACCCGCTTTTGATGCTGTTTTGATTGATGAAGGGCAAGATTTAGTATCTGAGGATGACCTCAAGTATCAAGACAAACAGGCAATTTATTGGTTAGCTTATCAAGCTTTACGGCCGATTGACCCTGAACAACCTGAGCAACGGCGTTTAATTTGGGCGTATGATGAAGCTCAAAGTCTGGATACCCTAAAGATTCCTACGACTAAGGAATTGTTTGGTGAACAGTTAAGTGGATTATTAACTCAAGGGACGCAATATAACGGAGGAATTAAAAAGTCTGAAGTGATGCGTCGTTGTTATCGTACTCCAGGGCGAATTCTCACCGCCGCTCACGCCATTGGTATGGGTTTACTACGTCCTGAGGGAATGCTAACAGGAATTACCAGAAAACAAGATTGGGAACGGATTGGTTATGAAGTGACGGGGAAATTTATTCCCGGTCAACAAATTGCGCTTCATCGTCCTCCAATAAACTCTCCTAATCCCGTTTCAGAACTGTGGGGCGAATCTATCATTCAGTTTGAAATGTATGGTTCTCGTCAGGAAGAATTGACGGCACTTGCCCAGAAGATTGAGCATAATATTTTCCATGACGATCTAAAACCCAGTCGCGAGATTTTAGTGATTGTTTTAGGTTCCTTAACTGAGGCAATGGAATTAGAAAATCAGGTAGCTAGTGCTTTGATGGAGCAAGGCATTGATATCTATATTCCCACGGCTTTAGAACTGAACGAACTCAATCCTCAATGGCCTCACCATAACCCCGATCATTTTTGGATGGAGGGTGGAGTAACCGTGTCTCGCGTTCCCCGTGCTAAGGGCAATGAAGCGGATATGGTGTATGTAGTTGGCTTCGATCATGTGGCTCGAAATGAGTCGGATGTAAGCCTAAGAAATCAGCTATTTGTGGCATTAACTCGGGCGCGAGGTTGGGTAAATCTTAGCGGAGTTGGTAATTATCCCATGTATAAGGAAATGCAACGGGTACTCGATAGTGGAGATACGTTTACCTTTACTTATAAGCGTCCCTTGAAGCGCGATATTGGCGAAGGTGAAGAGGGATAGGTAAAGCCTTATTCTCCTTGTCGTGGCGTGGCAAGCTAATTTGATGCAATAGGTATAAGTTGAGTTTTCGTAGAAAATCTAATTCAAATAAGGGCTAAAGCCCTTACTACGAACCAAATCTAATGCACTATTTTAAGCTTGACACGCCACTACACAAATTTAATTTGGGTTAATTGAATCAGTATTGAAGTTCAATACTTTGTCGGGCAGAATGTCCATCCCACAAGAAATATGTTGGATGTATTAAAGTAAATTCAATTCACAACAACTTAATCAACGTTGGGTTTTCGTCGAACAACGGCTGTTACAATTCCAATACCGAATGCTCCGAGTAGCGCAAAACCTAAGAGGAGTTGGCTCCCTTCAAAAATTCCAGCTCCAGCCGCAACCCAAAGAGGTTTGGCAATAATAATACTGGTTATTAATGCAATTAAATAAGTTTGCCAACGGATTTGAGTTAGTCCGATCGCATAAGCGACAAAATCAAATAATCCTGTCATCAAAAAGCCCACCATCAGAAAAAAGTTACGTTCTAAATGTTGTTTTCCCAGATGATCGACTTTTTCCATAAATTGCTCTCCAACGAATCGCTCGACTAAGCCACGTCCATAGCGACGAGCAATATAAAAATTGAAGGTACAAGAGGCTAAATCGGCCAGTGCAACGATGAGTAATCCCTGAGTAAATCCAAATAAACCTCCTGCCAAAATCGCGTAAGCCGTTCCTGGAAGGACTGGTACAATAATGCTCGTAAAGCGCAATCCAAAAAGGATCGCAGGTGCCCAGATGCCAAATTGATCAATCTGCTCTCGAACTTGTTCAATACCAATTTTGTTGAGCAGCCAGATGGCTAAAGCGATGAGTACTCCAATAAGAACCCAGCGCAGAATTTTTAACTTGTTGTATTTCATGGCGATTTAAGCACTCGCAATCTATTGGCTATGGTGGCATGAAATGGATAGTTTAATTGATTGTTCTGGTGGTCATTGCCTTTAGTCTGATGGGTGAAGTCTAGCTTGAATATCAGGCAGAAGGCTCCAGGGCAGAAGGAGAAAAATTTTTTTCATGCCTTTGCCTTCTTTGTGAGCAACAGCTCATGGTGTTGCTCTAGAGCTGCAAATATCCTGGCATCATGAGGAATGATAGTTATGGAAATTAGGGAGAACTGAAGTTATGCGATGTGCTGTGATTAGTCGTGCGGGGCAAGTGTTAGCTAATGGCCGCCTGATTCTTAACAAAGAGGAGAGTGGCGCATGGCGATTAGATTTGCAAACGGATGGGGGAAGGCTGTTTGAGGGGGGAATCGTTGGCTCGGATGGGGATATGTCTTCTGCCACTGAACGGTTATTTCGTCGGTTTTTTGAAGTCTGGGGTATGAGTGATTTAACGTTGACTGTTACTTCCAAGGGAAGGTAGAAGACTCAGTATCGAGCGTAATTAGACTTTATTGAGAGCATCTTTACTACTGTGGCGATCGCTGCTGATGACATGGTGTACTGCTCTCATGCGACATTCTGTATTCTAGTATGAGCGGTCAGCAGTTCTTTATTCACCAAATCATGATTGCCACTAGAGTTAGAGCTAGAGCTTAGAGTAATTGCTCAGTTGGTAACGATTTTGCAACTGACTCTAGTTAATCTATAACCATGACTCTCTCCAACACGCGCCCCAACCCAACCTTGAATCTAGAGCCAACCTTGCTAAAACGTTGGTCGGTACAAGACTACCACCGCATGAGCGAGTTAGAACTTCTCGACCCTGAGGAACGAACCGAACTGATTGCCGGACAAATTACCTTGATGGCGGCCAAAGGAACTTCCCATGTCACTTCGCTGTACCTGCTGGCGAATATGCTGCGAGACAGACTTGGCAGCACTGCTTTGATTCGCACCCAAGATCCGATTCAACTGGATGATTTTTCTGAACCCGAACCTGATCTGGTAATCGTTCGAGGAACTGTCTTAGATTACGCCGAACAACATCCCCGTCCTAGTGATGTCTATCTCGTTGTAGAGGTGGCAGACTCGACGCTTAAATATGATTGCGAAACGAAAGACAAACTCTATGCTCAAGCTGGTATCGCCGACTATTGGGTATTGGATCTCAAAAATCGGCAACTCCACATCTTCCGCGGCCTGGCCGATACGGGCTACACCAGCCATCTTATACTTGCCGAACCGAACAATGTCTCTCCTCTAGCATTTCCTAGTCTCACTCTTTCCCTCACTTCTATCCTTCCTCCCATTACCTGAATTCCCAACGGTTGGATGGAACAGGGAATTACTAAAGATTTTTGCATCGGATACTGGCAAGATAGCGGCTGTAGTCTTGTCCAAATCTTTCGAGCTTGTTGCTCACCAATTAATTATAGTTGGCTCCGCTGCTCTCAGTTTTCTAGCTAGAAATGTGAATGGTAGCATAGACGATTACTTGGAACGCTTTACAGTATACCTATCGTGTTTGAGATTGAGTTAACAGACCAAGCTATTGAGGATTTGCAGTGGTTTAAGAAACACGAACAGAATGTAATTATTGACGGCATTGAGGCAAACCTTTGTTATGAGCCAACTACCGAGACGCGCAACCGGAAGCGCCTGCGTCCAAACGATACAGCGGAATGGGAATTGAGACTGGGCGCATACCGCGTTCTGTATAACGTTGAGGAGATAGTTAGAATCGTCAGTATCGAGCGCATCGCTGCCAAGCCAGGGAACAAATATATATTTCAGGGAGAGGAGGGAAAACTATGATGCACTGGGATTATCGGGTGTTCTTCGAGGAGGATGGCTACACGATTCGTACTGTGTATTATGACGATCACGATGCGATTACTGCCTGTTCGGAAAAACCTGTTGAGCCTTTCGGGGAATCGTTAGAAGATCTTCAAGAAGAACTCAATCTTCTGCAAGCGGCGCTAAAAAAGAAAGTTCTCTGTGAGTCTGATGTACCAGTTCAAAACGTTCGCCCGAAGGTAAAGAGAGGAAAATCGTTACAAGCTGTGCGCCAGCAACTTGGCTTACAGTCGGAAGTAGCTAAAGAGGGTTGCGCTAACGAATAATAAGCGATGGATACCAACACGAGAGAGCGGGACATTTGCAACGGCTTAAACCCAAACTATGGCGATATCGATAATTTTAAGGAAACAAGCCTAAGCGAATCCATAGCTGTCGCGCTGTTACTTGCGCTTGGCTATTCATCTCTAAACAAGCGCTCGTTATTCTTCCAATGGGTGTTTTAGCCACAAGCGTTCCAGAATTGCTGTCTACTTGAAAATGGTCGTCCCATTGGTCTTGCCTTGGGTGAAACAGACGAACTTCAGTATCAGATTCGGGATCGATTCCACTGATACGAGTTCCTTTACGGAGATTGCAGGAGCGACAGGCAAGGGCTAAATTGAATTCGGCATCAGCGCCACCTCGGTAAAGAGGGATGATATGTTCAACTTCAAATGGGAAGTTGAAGACCAGTTCTGGAACATGACAATATTCACAGCGATGAGCAGCACGGTCAGCAACTAGAGTATAAAAAGGATTCATTGATTTAGTTGCTGCACCAAAGCGGCGGATCGAGCTGTGGCTGCTTTCAACTCAGCCTGGACAAGACTATCTAACTCTGCTTGTTGTTCTGGAGGAAGTGTCTGTCCTTGATCGCGTGCTGTTCGCCATAGATTCATCAAGTCAGATAAACGCTTTTGCTGCTCGGCACTAAAAAACCAGTCAGGGCGAAAACTCTGGATAATCAGTAATGTGCTGAATTCGTCGCTTTCTAACTGGGCAGTCAATGCATCTAGTGCTTCACCTGCGGTTTTACCTGTTGATTCCTTATCACCTGCAACTGCTCGATAAAGCCTCTCACCGTTTGCATCGGATACTGGCAAGATAGCAACTGTAGTCATGTCCAAACCTTTCGAGTTTCTTGCTCACCAATTATAGTTGGCTCTACTTTAGACAGGGATTATGAGGGTTAATGTTTGCGCTCACAGTTCGTAAGAAATAGGTATAACCACAATTACAAATTTCCCTGTTTCAATGTCTATCTCGAACCGAACCTCATGCTTATTATCCATCATTGCTACAGTAACAGCACCGGCGGCTAATCCAACACCTCCACCAACCAAAGCACCTGGTACAGTCCCTATACCTCCAGCAGGCAAACCAATTGCAGCTCCTGCACCTGCTCCAACAGCCGTACTTACAGGAATAATGAGCCATTTGTAGTCAATCTTTGCTGGTATTGGTGCAAATGGAGATGGTATTAACCCTGGTGCTACTGGTGTATTGATTGGTATTGTGTCTGCATCTGGCTTAAAAATTTGTTTCAAGCGAGGTGGAAAATCATCATAGCTAGTGTAATCCGTGATGATATGCACTGGCTCTCCAGATTTCAAAGCGGTGGTTAGTTCTTTATAAAATTCGTCAGTGTCAGAAAAAACTAAACCTTTCACAAGGCTATCTTTATTTACTGCCTCGGTAGCTAAACTGACATATTTATTGTCTTCCCCCAATATTTTAGAGTTGTTGGAATCAAGCAGTGTAACAACCTTAGTAGAGGTTGATGAACCTAGCTGTAGTGGAATCGCTTGAGCGGGTTGGGACAATCCAACCCCTTGTACCAGAAGGGCTACAGCAACAATCCAGGCAATCAGTTGTCTTAAAAAAGCTATCATAATGTCTCCGTAAAAGAGGTTAAAACCTTGTAGCGCCCTTATTAGGCATAATTCCTTCGTGCCAAGTAAATGCCACTTAAGTTCTTTACGCACAAAGGCTTCCTCTTTTAGTAATCCCCTGAGAGAGCGTGAACTAACAGCCAAATATGAAGTTTTAATAAATTTGTGGAGATTGGCTTTAAAAACACCTCTCTTCAGGGGCGTTAGTCGAGAGTATTACCCTCAAGAAGATCTATCAGCAATTTTACCTTAGTAAATAGTTCGTCAAAACTAATAATTTCAACGTTTTTAAGTCCATTTCGGAATAACTCGAATGATTTTCTTTTATCAGAATCTATAAGCTCTTCTTCTATATTTCCTGCTATCACCATACATGGCGGGTTGAAGGCTTCAAAATTATGTTTCGATTTTCCAACAAGTGCATAGTACTCTTTGGTTAAAGAGTCTCTGTAGTTTGCAACTTGGATAATGGCACCAGATATTTCATTGGATATACTATAAACACTATGTCTATATTCAGAACCTAAGAGTTTTGTTTGAGGAGTTTTTATTTCAATAAATACTACATTTTTAGTAATTTTGTTGGTGTATAGATAATCTAGGATACCTCCACCAATGTTTTCTATCCCTTTACCACCGACATATGCTTTGTCCTTAAGGACAATGATGGGAATAGAAAAAATTTGTGAAAAAACAAATGAATTTTTAGACAAGTAAGCTTGCCAAAATTCTTCGGCGGGATTATTTCTGTTATTCTCCCAAACAGATAGAACACTTTTGAGGCTGCTTATTTCAATTGAGGCATTAAGCTTTTGGAGCTTTTCTATATCAACTTTTCCAATTCTTTCAATAAATTGTGGAGTATCTTCAGATTGAATAGCCCAATTAAGAAGCTTAGGCAACCAATCAAAACCAGTCCGCTTATTTGCTTGGAGGAAAGCGAGGAAAGCGTTTAATATCTCCTCGTTATCCTCGCTAAATTCTAGGATACCTATTGGAGAGGAGCTAGTATTAAAGAATACAGTTCTTTTTTCAGTTGATTCATTAGTAGACGTGATTTCTGATTTATAGAGTCTAATAATCATTATTTCATCGTGTGTAAATTCTGATTTGCCTTGTAGGGGATTGGATTTTTCTAAATTTAATACTTTGATTTCCAGAGGAGTTATTCGTGAATAAAATGTCTCAATAGCTGAGATAATATTTTTTATTTCGTCGAAACCCAATGTTTCACGTAAACGGACAAGCCGTGCTATATCTTCAGAGATGAATTCTATAAATAGTTCATGGGGTGTAGGTAAATTATTATTTTTCTTGCGTTTGCTATCTCTTATAATTTTATTTAAAATATCATTCTTTAATTTTTCTAAAAACTGTAATTGCTCTGAATTCAGTTTGTAAGTGGGTTTAGGGTGACCATCATAACTAAGGGGAACATCCTTTCCTGTTGATTTATCTATTCGCTCAATGCGATCTACAACGAGGTCATAAAGATCGGGAAATTGCTCCTTAGCACGAAAACAGGCAGCTTTTTGGTTTTGAAGACGAAGACGTTTATCCTCCTCAATGTCTGTATATAAGTCATTAACAACCTCTGTCACTGGCCATCCATCAGCGTCAGTGTCTAGAACCTTAAGACCAGTGATGTGCAAACGGT
Organism: uncultured Microcoleus sp.; assembly: GCA_964588805.1. GTDB lineage: Bacteria > Cyanobacteriota > Cyanobacteriia > Cyanobacteriales > Coleofasciculaceae > CAZPRJ01. The sequence continues at coordinate 27,612 of CAZPRJ010000025.1, forward strand.
AGATAGCCATTGCAAAGTCCTCCTTACTTTTCTAAGTTGCCTACCTATTCATAGAGACGATAGGAGCGCTCAAGCTTGAAATTGTGACAACAACCAAGCATTTACTTTGCCATTGCCTGCATCAATATCTCACCTGCACCAAACGAGTCATAAGGAGTTGGCAAATAGTAGACATTATGCGGCTCCAAAGGAGAAATATCCTCGTTAGTATCCAACTCTTCTGCTAGGATGCGGATCAGCTTAAGTTTATCGGCGGCGGACAGTTGTCGAACCATCGGAAGTAATTCTGTTAGCGTCATTTCCAGCTCCTGATCACTCTAGCTACGCTAACATGTAACACGCTTGACTTTATTGTATGCCTCCTAGCCTGAGACAGACATGAGGCACTAGCGCGATCGCCTTTGACACTGCCCTTTCATGCGATCGCATTTAGATTGTCACTCTAACAATTACAATCCTGCTGCTTGAAAAATAGCGTCAGTTGTCAACTCAATGTCAGGGAAAATCCTAGATTCCAAACGCTGACCTACGATAAAGCGCTGCATCTGGTACTCCCCTTCAATTAGCTGACACACTGTAATAGTGGGTTGCTTAGGCTTGCCGATGTGACGAACTGCGCCCAAGGCGCGATAATCCACAATCCAGTACTCGGCAATGCCCATTGCTTCATATTCAACGAACTTATGTCCATAGTCATCCCGCCAGTTAGTACTGACTACTTCGATGACTAAAGGAACCGTTTTGCCATTTTGAATTACGGATGCTGTTGGCCAAAGCGGTTCATCTGCAATGACTTCTCGGTTGAGAATTATAACGTCTGGCTGATATCCTGACCCTAGTACAAGGGGTTTCAGAATGCAGGTTCTGGGAATCGAGTATGGGAGTTGCTGTTTTCGGATTTCAAAGTTTAACTCAGCAACCAAAAAACCGCTTAGATCTTCATGAGAACCAGTTGGAAGCATTTCTACAACGACGCTTTCAATTAGCTCATACCGTTTGCCGTCCTCTGGGTACCATTCCAGGAACTCTTCAAAGCTCATTGGGTTGGTTTGTGCCTGAGTCATGATAAATGTCTTATTCGCTATGCCTCTATTCAAGCAAATCCAACGCAGTAAGCTAAAAACGGAACATACTTGATTGTATGCTCCCTAGCGCGAGACAGACATGAGGCAAACTTGCGATCGCGTTTGCGTTTGCGAAGCTTAGGCTAGTAACAGGAATGGGAAGAGTAATTGAGACAGATGAAAGCACCGCAACCACCTAGATAAACCAACAACTTGAAGCCTTGGACGCTGAACTAAAAAACTAGATTCAATAATGACAGAGAAAAAATGACTGAAATTACGCTGAATTCAGACCAATTAAAAGAAGTCCTGAAAGCTACACTTCTTGAACTCTTTCAAGAAAATCGAGAGGAGTTTTCTCAACTACTATCCGAAATTATTGAAGATATTGCTATAGAACGGGCAATTCAAGAAGGGGAAGACACAGAACCTGTTAGTCGAGAATTTATTTAACGAGAATGTTGTTGTCTTCGTGAGAGTTCTCCATCGAAAAGAAGTTTACAGGTACTTTCCTTGATTGGGGAATTGGTTTTTGCGAAGGATAAGCAATATGCGTAATGATATACAACCCGTAATCGAACACTTTGAGCCTTGGGAGTTAAAATCGAATGATTATGCAAGCTGAAGATAAAAAAATTTACACCCCTGAAGAATACCTTGAGTTTGAGGTTAACTCAGAAGAACGGCATGAATATATCAAGGGTGAAATTGTCCTGATGACTGGCGGAACTCCCAATCACAATCAAATTGCTCTCAACCTAAGCGGTGCGTTGAATTTTGCGCTCAGGCGTCAACCTTATCGAGTCTTCGTCACAGATCAACGGCTCTGGATTCCTAGAAAACGCATCTATACTTATCCTGATGTCATGGTCATTCAGGGTGAATTGCAATTGCAAGAAGGACGACGAGACACCATTACTAACCCATTGATCATTGCTGAAGTGTTGTCAGCGTCCACCAGAAGCTATGACAAAGATACAAAATTTGCAGCCTATCGAACCCTTCCAAGTTTTCAGGAATATCTCCTTATTGACCAGTACACGATGCATATCGAACAATACTTCAAAACTGAACAAAAACGTTGGACTTTTTCTGAGTATGACAATTCCGATGAAACAGTCTCTCTAAACTCTATTCCTTTTCAAATCCTGATTGAAGACATTTATGATAAGGTTGAGTTTGAGTCAGGAGAAATCAGCAATAGCTAGAGGTGGGTAACATAGGAGTGAAAACAACAGTAGGAACAAGTAAAGCTACTGCAATAACCTAAACTAAAATTAGACACAGCAAAGATGTAGTCTTTAAACTGGCTTTAGCTCCAAACTGCGCCACAAATACCACGAGGCAATACTGCAATAAGGCGTCCACTTTTGTCTTAAGTTTTCTGTCGTTTTGCGGTCAGGAAGTGCCTCAAGATTGTAGAGTTTCCGAATACCTGCACGTACACCCAAGTCATCCACAGCCAAAACATCCCAGCGATTGAGACGGAAAATCAACAGCATTTGCACTGTCCAACGTCCAATCCCTTTCACCTGCGTCAGCGTCTTGATAATCGCCTCATCGTCCATGACTTCCAACTCCTCAAGCGTCGGCAATCCATCAAGCACATGACGTGCCAAGTCTTTGATATAAGCAATTTTGGGGCGCGAAATCCCCACACAACGGAGGACTTCATCCGGCGTGTTCAGGACATCTTCTGCTGAAGGAAACTGAGTATCTGGGTAAAGCTGGAGAAACCTGGCGTGGATAACTTTCGCCACCTTGGTAGACAGTTGTTGGTGAAGAATGGATCGAGATAGGCAAAAGAACAAGTCACCCTCAAGTCTGTGCTGATGCAGTTGACATTCACCAATGCAATCAATAAGTTGTCCCAGAATGGGATCTGAATCCTTGAGATAGTCAATCGCGATCGCGTAATTCATCACGCTGTCACTAGAAACGCACAAGCTGCCGTTACCAATACTCTAATAATTATAAGTAACGTTTAAGCCGTCGTTACGACAACTTAAGCAGTTGTTATGAATGGAGAAGTTGTTGCTACTTCCGCTTTTGTGTAATCAGGTTTGTTAAAGCTGTCGCTACAACAACTTAAGCAGTTGTTATGAATGGAGAAGCTGTTGTTACTTCCGCACAAGCTGTCGCTGCAAACGTTCAAGCTGTTGTTACTTCCGCACAAGCTGTCGCTATAAATGCTCAAGCTAAGGTATTCGTGCCAGTGAGACAGCTATCAAGTAATACCAATTTCATATTTGACTTGATTTCTGCCATAAGGGGGTATTGAAAAGAGAAAAATTTTCCTAGGGTAGCAGTGTGGAACGGTTGAATGGGGAGAGCAATGGTGGACTTGGTAAAGATAGTCTCAGAAGCCATGGGCAACATCAATCACCAATGGGATGCTCTCAAAAATCATATCTTTAAAGAGTTAGGCATTCAAGAACCCATTCAAATCATGCCCTATCGAGGGTATGGTACACCCGACAAGCTTTACCTAAAAGGACGTGTGCTGGAAGACGAAGGAATTAAGCTGCGGGAAGAGGATGCCCCGTTGTGGAAAAATCTCGCGAATATGTACCGTCGCTTTGAAACAGATGAGATACCAGGGGCAAGATTGCAGGTATCTTTTGAAGACTTACAGCAACAAGTAGTCACTAATAATGAGGGATTTTTCGAGGTAAAAATCCAGCCACAACATACACTAAACAGCGATCGCCTGTGGCAAGAAGTAAGTTTAGAACTTCTTGAACCCCAACGTAAAGATCACAAACCCGTGAAGGCTACAGGTGAAATTCTGATTGTCTCAGATAGCGCCAAATTCGGGGTTATCAGCGACATTGATGATACTGTGATGCACACGGCTGCCACGGATTTGTTGAAAATGATCTACATTGCCTATCTAGGTAACGCCCAAACCCGCCGTCCTTTTGCTGGTGTTCCAGAGTTTTATCAATCCCTGAGGCAAGGAAAGAGTGGTAATGAAGGTAATCCGATTTTCTACATTTCCAGCAGTGCTTGGAATATGTATGACGTATTTGCTAAGTTTATGGACTTCAATAATGTGCCGCACGGCCCAATTTTACTGAGGGATATTGAACTTTCTCCTGCTAATTTACTGTCATTTGAACATGAGAAACACAAGAGGGAGCAAATTAGCCCAGTTCTAGAACATTTCTCTCATCTCCCGTTTATTCTCATCGGCGATAGTGGCCAAAAAGACGCGGAGATTTATACTCAGATTGTGCACGATTACCCTGAACGCATCTTAGGGGTTTACATTCGTGACGTGACGCCCAATAATAGCCAACGTCAACAGGAATTACAATCTCTTGCGGAGAAAGTACGGCAGGCAGGTAGCGAATTTTCAGTATTTCCAGACACATTGAGTGCTGCTCAGGATGTGGCAAAAAAAGGTTGGATTTCTCAAGAGAGTTTGCAGACAATTCCACAAAGTTACAATTCTGCTGCTTGAAAAATGGCATCAGTTGTCAACTCAAGCTTAGGAAAAATATTAGACTCTAATTGCTGAGCTGTGATAGGATACACCGTCGAATAACTGACACATTATATAGCGAGGTTAAATTTAGTTCGTAGTAAGGGCTTTAGCCCTTATATTTTACGTAGAGAAACAAGTTAACCGGCCATACAATTCATCACTTGCCGCATATTTCGCATATTTCCTGGCAATTCTAGATGCATTGCCTGTTGAATAAAAACGGTTGGGATAGGAATAGTGGGCGTTGCTTGCACAGAGTAGGTGAGCAAAGTACCATTATCAAAATCTTGCAATGTCAGGTCTGCCGTAAAATCGGTAAAAGTGCCTTGTTCGAGTCGGAATTGAATGTGCTGTCCTTGCACCTCAAAAACGTTCAAGTAAATTTCGACTTGAATGGGTAGGAATACAAAGGTTTTTTGGGCAACTTGATACAAACGTTTAACTGGACTTTGATGCAAAATTTCGCTCTTGATGACATCGGGGAAATATTGTACCCAGCGAGAATAATCAGTAAGTTGTTGCCAAACAGATGAGCGTGGAATGGGTAAGTACATGTGTGCAGTAACAGCACCACCCAATGCTGAGTGTGAGCGCGTTTTTACTAAAATCTCTCCTTGCAAAAGTGCTTTTTGTTGGCTCCACGTTAGGTCTAAGGCTGGATTATTCACGTCTTTGCAAGAAAGTACCATCATGATTATTGAACCACTCCTCAGCTAATAAAAAATACAGCTTAGATTAGGTAACTTATCTAATAATTTACATGAAAGTTTCTCAAGAGTTAATAAAGTTGTTGTAAAGCTTCTGAAAAGATTATTTTTATTTGAGAACTTTGAACTCATTTTTGTCGTCGCCCCAATCCTGGAGAACGAGGGATAAAATTATTTGAATAAATAAAATAAACGGACTTAATATCAAGGTGCCAGTTGCTGAAATTTTGGGCAAATGTCTCGATAATGATGCTAATTATACCCGCAATTATTATTTCACTCGTCCGCTTCTAATCATACTAATCATTAGCCACAAACCAATGAGGCTAGCGACTAGAAACAAAATTCCACTCACCCAAAAGAAAATGGGATTAGTGGGAGCTTGGGAAAAAATCATGGCAGCACCGATGAGGATAGCGGCTGTCACAATCCCAAAGGTTAATTGATTACCCACCCGATGAAGGCTGTAACGGAACGGTTCAAGTCCTCGCACAGCAACATTCCATTGCAATGTTTCTGAAGTCACCCGATCGAGTAACATTTCTATCTGGCGTGGAGCCTCTAGAGATAAGGATTTAATATCAAGGGTTGCTCTTAACAAGTCTTGTAAAGGGGCATTCCCGACTAGCCGTTTTCGGAATAAATCTGCCATTAGAGGCTTAACATATTCGATTAAATTGAAATCAGGATCGAGTTGGCGAGTTACTCCTTCTAGATTAGCCAGAGTTTTGGCATACAAACCCATGTTGCTAGGAACGCGAATTTCGTGTTTGCGAGCAATTTGCAAGATTTGGTAGATGAGCTGGCTAAAGTTAATTTCCGAGATGTTGAGGTTGTAGTAGCGTCGCAGCAATCGATCAAAATCATTTTGCAAGTAAGCGAGATTGACAGGTTGTGTAGACTCTGCCAAATCTAAGGTTAATTGGCTACATCGCTTGCTATCTAAGTTGGCGATCGCTAAAATTAATTCAATTAAAATTTGTTGAGTGCGGGGGTCTAGACGACCCATCAAACCAAAATCAATCAGAGCAATCTGTCCGGAGTGGAGATAAAATAAATTGCCTGGGTGAGGGTCGGCATGAAATACACCATCAATATAAAATTGTTGGAAATAAGCTCTGACTAGTAAATCGGCAATAGCTCGACGTTCGGCTATAGTATCGCCACTATAGTTGGTTCCCTTCCACTGAGCCAGTAAAATAGGAACTCCATTAAGCCACTCCATCACGAGTAATTTTTCACTGGTTAAGTCCCAGTAAACTTCTGGAAGTACGAGTTGTTGAGGATCGAACCAAAAGCTTTTGGAGAGATTGCGCCGCAGGAGGTCGGTGTAACTGGCTTCTTGGGTAAAATTGAGTTCAGCTCGTAGGGCACTGGCGAATTCTTCAACGATCGCGATGAGATTGTAATAACGTCCCATCTGAGTACGATTGACTAACCGTGCTAGGCTACGAAGCAAACGGATATCCTGCTCAACGACTTTATCAATGCCAGGCCGTTGAATTTTTACAGCAACCTCACGTCCATCCACAAGTGTGGCATGGTGGGTTTGGGCGATCGAGCCGGCGGCGACGGGTTGATGATGAATCGTGGCAAAGATGGCTTCTATGGGTTGTTGAAGCTGCTTGCGGATAATGCCTTCTACTGCTTCCCAAGCGACGGGTGGGACTTCCGCTTGCAGGGAGGTTAAGGCTTCAATATAGCGTGGGGGTAATAGATCGGGTCTTGTACTGAGCAGTTGTCCTAGTTTGACGTAGACGGGGCCGAGTTCTACCAAAATATTGCAGAGTACTTGTGGAGGAGGCAGTGAGGGTTCTTCGGGTTTCCCACCCACGAGGAGTCCACGCATATAACCCCAACCGTGGCGAAGAACCACGTTTACAATTTTTCGTTGACGAGAGCTAGTTTTGGGACGGCCTGAAAACACGCGCACTTAGAGCCTTCCTAGTTAGGGGTGTGATCGGAATGAACAACTGCAAAGATAATCTATTCTGGCTGAGTAGACCACTCATAACCTTAACTACTTTAAAGCTCCTCAGAGTAATTGCGCCTCAGCATTAGGATATGGCTACCCTCTTTATTCAAACTCTGATGGGTGACGCGATCGCACCAATGCCTACATACAGCCAGAACTAACCTAGGCGATCGCATCTAGCAGCCTTTTTGCAGAAATCCTCAAACTAGCTACGGTAAGGGCTTGGGTTTCTCAATCGATATCATCAGGTCAGTCATCAATCGACATTCCAGCTTTTCTAAAACTTCTTTCAAACGAGGAATTTTACTAACCCAATGCTTAATTCTCCTGGATATTGCCTAGAAGGGCAAAGCATTATCAATAGTGTAGCGACTTAGGATAGAGGGGTTGATATCAATAAAATATGCCCCCCCTTAAACCAAACAATAACTTTCAGCTTCAATGGAACTTTGGCTTCTTTGTCGCTATCCTCCTAGGGGGACAAATTTTAATCCACTTACTCAAAGGTAAATTTCCCCGTTTGCGTAACCTACTTGAACAAATGATGATAGTAGGCCCTGGTTCCCTATTTTCTGTGCTATTGATTGCCTTTTTCGCAGGTATGATTTTTACAGTACAGGTGGCAAGAGAATTAATTAAATATGGCGCTGTTTCTGCTGTAGGGGGGGCGTTTGCTCTAGCTTTTTGCCGCGAACTAGCTCCTATTTTAACGGCAAGCATTGTTGCTGGGCAGGTAGGTTCTGCTTTTGCCGCAGAAATTGGTGAGATGCAAGTGACTGAGCAAATCGATGCTCTATATATGCTAAAAACTGACCCGATTGATTATCTGATTATTCCTAGAGTGATTGCTTGCTGTCTGATGTTGCCAATATTAACCATTTTTGCTTTAACGGTAGGTCTAATGGGTGGTGTTTTTGTCGCTGCCTATTTTTATAATATAAATTCATCTGTATTTTTAAATTCAGTACAAAATTTTTTAGAGCTACAAGATTTGCTAAGTATTGTCCTCAAAAGCCTAGTATTCGGAGCTTTCATTAGCTTAATTGGCTGTGGTTGTGGAATGGCCACAAAGGGTGGCGCTAAAGGAGTTAGCCGTGCTACAACCACAGCAGTTGTAAGTACATGGATAGCTATTTTTGCTGGGGATTTTTTAATTTCTTTGGCTATATTTCACGAATTAGGAATTAACTCCAACCTTTAAAAGAAGTTAATATTAGAAATCATGCCTTGTCCGGTCATTCTTCATCCAATTTCAGATTTCATCAATGGCAATCAAACTATTAGCCATTCATCTTCCAGCTATTACTATCAAGGGCATTGTCTGCAAACAGGAGAACTCCTCAAACTTCCCCGCACTGCAATGGCGGAAGCGATCGCATACCGTTTAATGCAACACCTGGCTAACCAGAATTGCGATGCCCAAGAAGGCAAAATGTATGGAATCCTGATTGTTGAATTATCAACAGGCGAACAACGGGTACTCAAAGCATTCTCCGGCCTCCTCAACGGGCAAAGTAGGGTTGAAGGATGGGTGCCACCCATTCCAGGGCGAGACGAAGTTGCCCTAGAAGAAGCCCGTACTTTAGCCGAACTCGATGCCATCAAACAAGAACTCATTACCCTCAAACAATGCCCAAAACAACAGCAATACAAAACCTTGTCTGACGAGTTTGAGCAGCAATTGCAACAAATGAGCGATCGCCATAGAGCCAGCAAACATCAACGACACCAAAAACGACAGCAACTCCACAAAACCCTGGCAGGAGAAGCCCTCAATATTGCCCTGGCACAACTTGAGGAAGAAAGCCGACAGCAAGGAATAGAACGACGCCACCTCAAACGCCAGCATAATCAAATACTGCAACCCCTCCAACAACAAATTGCAGCCGCAGATACACGCATTCGGGAATTAAAACAACGACGCAAAGCCCTATCTCGTCAACTACAAGCTCAAATGCATGCCGCTTACAGTCTGACTAATTTTTCTGGACAGTCCCTATCCTTGCAACAATTGATACCAAAAGGCTCCATGCCCACAGGAACCGGAGACTGTTGCGCCCCAAAGCTCCTGCACTATGCCGCAACACAGGGTTTTAAACCCATCGCAATGGCAGAGTTTTGGTGGGGTTCATCTTCAGCGAATGGGGATAAAGTTCAAGGAGAATTCTATGGAGCTTGTACGGAACGTTGTCAGCCTTTGATGGGGTTTCTGCTTTCAGGATTGTCTCACATACGAGGAGAGCTACCCATTATTTATGAAGATGAATGGCTCATCGCTGTGAACAAACCCACCGGTTTACTTTCCGTGCCAGGGCGTTATCACGATACATTTGATAGTGTTCTCAGTCGCTTACGCCATCTTTTACCGAATGAGATAGCACTGACAACGGTACATCGCTTAGATCAAGAAACATCAGGTATCCTTTTACTCGCACGCGATCGCCAAACCCATCGCCAACTTAGCCAACAGTTTCAGCTTCGCCAAGTTCACAAAGTCTATGAAGCTATCCTTTCAGGTTTAGTTACAAGGGAGCAAGGCACGATTCAATTACCATTATGGGGAAATCCGGAAAATCGCCCCTATCAGACTGTCGATGAGGAACGGGGTAAACCCAGCTTGACTCGCTTTCAAGTTATTACTAGGGAAGGAAACTATACCCGTGAGTTTATACCTCTCACCGGACGCACCCATCAACTCAGAGTACACGCAGCCGATCCTCAAGGATTGGGGATACCCATTTTAGGCGATCGCCTTTATGGTTGCCATGCCATCACCCCTCGATTACATCTGCACGCACGGGAACTACAGTTCCAACATCCCCAATCCGGCCAAATCCTACACTTGCAAACCCCCGTGCCTTTTTAGCAGGACTTACGCAAATGTCACAAAAAATCTGGTTTTTGGTTTGTAGTAAGGGCTTTAGCCCTTAAAATGAGAACTAAAGTTCTCACTACGAACTCAATATCATACGCTAGTCGCGTAAGTCCTGCTCTATTTGAGAATTTCTGTAACCTTAGATTCCCAATCCTGAGTGGTGTCTATTGTTGTGACAAAGGGTTCTTCAGCATCAGTAAAGGGTTCGGCTGTTGCGATTTGTTGAGTCAGTAAGTCTGCTGTCGCATCAGAAACATCGCCCATGCGGGATGACAGGCGATCGCGCAACACATCTTCTGGTGCTGTGCAGTGGATAATTTTGAGGGGTAATTCCTGAGTTTTAGCCTGTTCGATCGCTTCTTGTCGTAATGCTTGGCGATCGTACTTAGCATCTAAAATTACCGAAAAACCTTGTTTAGTCAACATCAAACCCAATTCCAACAAGCGTTGGTAAGTTTTTTGACTCATCTGGCTTGAATAAAGCTCACTTCCCCCTTTTTGTTCTAAAGGAATACCTGCCAAGTGTTTGCGAACTGCATCCGAACGAAGGTGAATCGCGCCCAAATCTCGTGCCAAATGTCGCGCTACTGTTGTTTTTCCAGAACCCGATAAACCGGACATCAAAATTAACTGTCCGTGATTCGTCTTTGTGTATTCCCACGCTAGACGGTAATAATTCGAGGCAACGGCAGCGGCCTCTTGCTTGGCCTCCTCCGGTACACCTGAGTCATCCAATAAAAAGGAATTGACTTTTGCCCTCACATAAGCTTGCCGACTTAAATATAGGGGTAAAACCTGCAACCCTTCCCAATCTCCGGTTTGCTCGATATAGGTATTTAAAAAGGCATTTCCTAAATCTTTCCTGCCTCGTGCCTCTAAATCCATCACTGTAAAGGCAACGTCATACATGACATCGACAAAGCGGAAGGGTTCGTTAAATTCAATCCGGTCAAACAACTGAATTTTGTCATGCCACAGGCAAATGTTTCTTAAATGCAAATCTCCATGACATTCCCGAATCCGATCCTGTTCTCGACGGGTAGTAAATATCTTCTGCTGTTGTTCAAAGAAGCGATCGGTAAATGCCTTAGTTTCCTGATATTGTTGTTGAGTTTGGGCAGCACCAATATACTTTTCAGTTTGCTGATAATTTTCGTCAAACGCCTCACGAATTTTAGAAACTTCCCCAAAACTGCGAATATAATCATTCGTCACCGTTTTATCGTGGAATTGGGCAACCACTCGCCCTAATTCTTCCATGTTTACTAGGGTTAGCTTCCCCTGCTCGAACATTGTAATAAACAGGGCATCTTGGGGAAATTGGTGCATTTTTAGCACGTATTCCACCGCCTGACCTTCACCCCCTAAAATCATCTGGTCATCCGCTTGAGTAATTGGCAGAACTTCCAGGTAAATTTCGGGGGCGATAGGTTGATTCATTCGCAATTCTTCTAAGCAGAAATGATGCCGTTTTTCTAAGCTTGAAAAATCTAAAAATCCAAAATTTACAGGTTTCTTAATTTTATAAACATAATCCCCCGTAAGCAGCACATAAGAAACGTGGGTTTGTATCATTTCAATCGGTTCAGTAACCGGATGAGGATAAAACTCCGGTTGCATCATTTGTTCAATTAAAGTAGAACCGTTATTTGACATAATTTTTTTGTATAGTATTGAGATGAAAAAGCCAGGGAGCCAGTCCCTGGACTAACAAACTCATGAGGATAAACCTCAAGCCGATTCTTCGGTTTCGGTTGCCGTTTCGGTTTCGGTTTCAGTCTCGGTTTCGGCTGTAGCTTCAGGTTCAGTTTCGGTTGCTGCTTCGGTTTCTGTTTCTGTTTCTACAGGCGCAACACCGGCGATAGAAACAACTGTGCTTTCAGGTTCAACCAGGGGGGTAACGCCTGCGGGAAGAGGCAAATCGCTAATATGTAAGCTAGCTCCAATCTCTAGATTAGAGACATCAACTTCAATCGATTCTGGAATGTCACCCGGAGCACAGCGCACGGATAACATGGTCAGTACGGGGTCGAGGATTCCTCCCTGTTTGACACCGACAGGCTCACCAACAAAGTGTACTGGAACTTCTGCATCTAGAGTCTCTTGAGACGCTACCGAGAAAAAACTGATGTGGTAAAGAAAAGGCTTCCAAGGATGGGTTTGCACTTCTCTGAGTAAAGCTTTTCCTTTCCAAGGAAGGTCAGGAATGTTTACTTGAACCAAGGTGTTATTGATGGTAGCCTCTTTGAGCAACGTTGTTGCAGCTTTGGCATCTAGAGTCAGGGAAACGGATTCTGTTCCTTTGTGGCCATAGAGGACGGCAGGAATCAAGCCAGACCGACGTAAAGCATTAGGTTTGCTGCCTTCCGGTCGCTTTTGGCATTCAATTGTAACTTCCATGGGGTGTAGCTCTTACTTATAGGTGAAAAGGGGTTAGTGACAGCCCGATCTTAAATTTTAGATTGCCAAGGCAATAGTGATGGGTTAAAGGTTCATCCAAAATCCCAAATTTAACATCCAAAATTCTTAGACACCCGATACCGCAGGTGTGCCGTTGGAGTATAGCAGCGCTCGCTTGGGTCCGTGAATCGGGTCTTCTACAATGATAGTCTGGTCACGGCTAGCTCCCAAGGAGACAACGGCGATCGGAACTTCCATCAACTCAGCCAAAAATTTGAGATAGTCCAGCGCCTGCTTGGGTAAATTTTCCAACGTCCTACAGTCTTCTGTGGATTGTTGCCAACCGGGTAATGTTTCGTAGATGGGTTTGCATCGAGAAAATCGACGAGCATTACTGGGAAAGTCCTTGCACTGCTTGCCATCAATTTCGTAGGCTACACAAACTTTGATTTCTTCTAAAGTATCGAGGACATCGAGTTTGGTGATGGCTAGACAATCAATGCCGTTGATACGAACCGCATAGCGACCAATCACTGCATCAAACCACCCACAACGGCGGCGGCGTCCGGTTGTCGTTCCAAATTCAGCCCCGCGATCGCATAATAAATCCCCAAGTTGGCCATCAAGTTCCGTGGGAAATGGCCCTTCTCCAACCCGAGTCGTGTAGGCTTTAGCCACACCAATCACGCGGTCAATCATTGTTGGGCCTACACCTCCCCCCACACAGGCTCCCCCAGCAACAGGATTGGATGAGGTAACGTAGGGATAGGTGCCGTGGTCTAAATCGAGGAGTGTACCTTGAGCGCCTTCAAACAGAATATTACGCCGTTTTTGCACCGCCTCGGAAATTTTTAAGGAGCTATCGACCACATGGGGGCGTAACCGTTCGGCATAGGCGAGATACTGCTCAATGACAGTGGCAGGGTCTAAGGGCGGTAAATCGTATAATTTTTCTAAGATGACATTCTTATATTCAATCGTCCATTTGAGCTGTTTTTGCAGCCCCTCGGAGTCCATTAAATCCAGAACCCGAATCCCGATGCGTTCCGATTTATCGGCGTAGGTTGGGCCAATTCCTCGCCCTGTCGTGCCGATTTTGTGTTGTCCTCGCTTTTCTTCCGATGCCTGGTCAATCAAACGATGGTAAGGCATCGTGACGTGGGCGGTTTCGGAAATCAACAGCTTTTCGGTAGAAATGCCGAGTTCTTCGAGGCGATCGAGTTCACCAATTAAAACCTGTGGATCGATTACGGTGCCGTTGCCAATAATGCACTCCGTATCGGGATACAAAATCCCAGAGGGAATCAAGTGCAGCTTAAAGGTTTGACCTTGAACAACAACGGTATGCCCAGCATTGACCCCCCCCTGGTAACGGACGACGACATCTGCCGAACGACTTAGTAGATCTGTAACCTTACCTTTTCCTTCATCGCCCCATTGGGCACCGATTACAACAACGTTAGCCAAGGGTCTATGTTTTCTAGAGTTTTCACAAACTACAATTATTATCATTCGGTGTAGCGGGTGTCAACGTTGAGGTAGCACAATATCTTGACAAAACGGTTGACTCAAGGCTGTCTACTCACGAGGCGACACTCAATCTACCGATAAGCGTATTAGCTTTTCCCAAAAGATTACGAGAAAACCTGCTCCATCGTGGAGTGGGAGTATCAACAAATCCCAGCATAGTTAGAGAGGTGCTTGTGACTTTATACGCTGAATTACATCGTCATCTGGGCGGTTCGGTTGTCCCTCGTATTCTTTGGCGCTATTTCCAACGCCACAACAAAGAACAAGCGCAACGCTTTCCTCAATATCCCGGTTTCGAGGATTTTTATACACGACCCCGCAATACTTTAGATGAATATCTAGAACTGCATACCTTAGTGGAAAGCGTCCAAACCGAGGACACGCTGCCCTATTTTATTTATCGCTTGATTCGTGGAGCACATATTTTTGAAAATTTGGCTTATTTGGAACTGCGCTATACACCTTATCTCCGCACGTCGGAAACTTTAAGTCAGTCTGAACGTATTGACCAAATGGCGAAGATTGTGGACATTGTGGGCAAGGCCAGTCAGGTTCCCGAATATCCCATTGTCACTAGCCAAATTTTGTGTATGCACTCGCGCTTGCCGTATGAGGTGAACAAGGCGATTGTTGAGTTGGCGGCAAGTAGCCCGGAGTATGTTTGTGGTATTGATTTGGCGGGAGGAGATGCCCACTATGCCGATCGCCTGGATGAATATGTGGGATTGTATCAGTATGCGCGATCGCTGGGTCTAAAAACCACTGGTCATCTCTATGAAACCCCAGATGGCTGTTACCCCCAACTACTCCCTTATCTGATGCGAATTGGCCACGGTATCCAAATTCCGTTGAAAAATCCAGAGTTATTACGTGAGCTAGCGCAGCAGGGGCAGTGTTTGGAAGTCTGTCCTACAACCTACCTCAAAACGGGTACGCTTGATGATATCCGACAGCTAAAAGTGGTTTTTGATCGCTGCTTTGATGCCAATGTGGACATTGCTATCTGCACTGATAACGCCGGATTACACAATGTTCGCCTGCAATTTGAGTATGAAAATTTATTGACTCAAGATGTGATAGATTTTGAGCAATTACAAGCTTGTCAGGATGCTGCTTTTCGGCACGCTTTCGCTTGGCCTCATGCTCAAGACCCAACCTCCCTACTAACGGGATTGCTGAGTGACCAGCAGAAGAAGACTCTAACCGTAAATAGTCAGTAAGGTGGTTAGTTGCCAGTGGTCAATGATTTTGAGCGATTGACCACTGACCAGTTTTTGAATTCAAAATTAAAAATTAAAAATTCAAATGAACATTCTGACTACCACACTTCATCAATTGGCGGTGGTTCTAAACCTTGAAAACCCATGCCCCATTCATAACGTGCCGCTTCCGAGGGTAAGGGAGTAGGCATAATCGGCTGATCGATTGTATCAGGAGAAGGGGATAGGGTATGAATAGGGCTTGTCGAGTGAATGCTGCTGACCCAGTTATTATTATTCCCTTTAGATGCTACGGTATCTGGGATACGAGTTTCCTGATTCAGCAACTCACTCAGATGGTGTAACCCTTCACACAACTTGTGGAGGTGTAAGCACCGATAATTGGCGGCTTGCCAATCTCCCGCTTCGAGCGCTTCAACGTATCCCTTCTGTAAGGCTCTAATCAGTCTCAGTTGGGTTTCAATGATCGGATAAGTGTTTGCCATTGGTTTTGCATTGGTTGAATTTCGAGTTGCTGTATATCCCTCAAGGAGAATCCTTGATCGCTGGAGAGACCAGCCTTCGCGAGTGTCCTGTATAAGGCTTTCAACCATAATTCTCTTGAACCAGAAATGCTTTTAAGAAGTTTTGTTAAAAACTTCGTATTAGTTTAGTTTCTCACCATGCCACCTTCTCCAGGAGAAATCGGGATTTGAATCACAAACTCCGCCCCCTGGCCGGGTTCAGAACTACACAGCAGGCTGCCTTTATGTTTCTTCACCACGATTTGATAGCTAATCGAAAGCCCTAAACCCGTACCTTTCCCTACAGGTTTGGTGGTAAAGAACGGGTCAAACAGACGGCTGACAACATGAGGGTTCATTCCCGGTCCATTGTCACGAATCCGAATCCGGACTTGATTAGGTTCAGCCATTTCTGTACCAATCCAAATCGTCGGTAAACTGACCGATTGAGACAGCGAGGAAGACGAATGACTGGTTTGTAGATGAGAGACAGAACTCTCTCCATCTCGCTTTTTATCCGCCTCTGGGGTTGGCGCGTTAGCCTGATAGGGAGTGCTGGCTGAAGTCCGTTCTCCTGCTTGTTGATTCTCTAGGGCATCGATCGCATTACTAATAATATTCATAAAAACTTGATTGAGTTGGCCAGCGTAGCACTCTACAGGAGGAAGGTTGCCGTACTCTTTGATAACTGTAACGCCCGGAAAATGGCCTTGGGGCTTCAGGCGATTGTGGAGAATCAGTAAGGTACTATCAATCCCTTCATGAATGTTGATGGGCTTCATTTGGGAATCATCTAACCGCGAGAAATTCTTTAAAGACAAAACAATTTCATGGATGCGGTCAGCGCCCATCTTCATCGAAGAAAGGATTTTAGGTAAATCTTCAATCAGGAAATCTAGGTCAATCTCTTCAATAAATTCTTGAATTTTAGGAATAGGACTAGGGTAATACTGTCGATAGTGGTGAATCAAATCTAGTAAGTCTTGAATATAATTGGCGGCATGGCTTAAGTTACCCGTGATAAAACTCACAGGATTGTTGATTTCATGGGCAACACCTGCCACCATTTGCCCAAGTCCAGACATTTTTTCTGACTGGATTAACCAAGCTTCTGTTTGCTGGAGGTCTTGTAACGCTAGTTCGAGATGGTAGGCTTGAGTTTGAGCGGCTAAGGCAGCCGCACGAGTACTAGCAAACAATTCAGCTTGCTCAATGGCGACTGCCAGTTGATCGACGACAGCCATTAGGAGTTCAACTTCAGCGTCACTCCATTGACGAGTTCTGTTGTAATCAATACAGACAATAGCTCCGAGTTGACCATTATGAGTCTGAAGCGGCAGCAAGAGTCCACAGGTCATACCCCAAGACATCAATAGCGATTGGATGCGGGACTCTAGACCTAAAGCTTGACTGAGGTCGTCAATCCTCAATATTTTTTGTTGGCGAATCGTTTCGGCTAAAGGCTCTAGATCGGGGGGTAAGCACTCTCCCAAAAAACTGGGCGAACCCGGCTTACAGGCTTCGTGGGTGACACTCAAACTCGGGCGATTTGGCTCACTAAAGCACCACAAAAAGTGACAGCCGTCAACATCAAGTAAACTCCGAACTTCCTTCACGGCCATATTGAGAATGGCATCTAAGTCGCAGACGTTGCGAATGTGATTGGCTAATTGACAAAGGAGAACTTCTCGACGGCTTAGGAGTTCATCTCGCGTCCAAGCCCGAGTGATGGCCATGGCGATCGCATGAGCCACTTCTACTAAAATATTGTGAACGACTTTAGAAAAGCGTTGATGGCTATGTAAAGCCATAACCCCAACTAAACGCGAGTCAAGGATAAGTGGATAGCCACTAAACGTTTGCGGCGTCTTACCCATGCGTCCACTCTGGCTGGATAATTGCGTCGTCAGAGGTTGTTGGGTTTGGGCTATGGCACCAATTAAGTGATGGTTGGGAGGAACATGGGTAGGGAAGGTATCGGACGGGAGAAGTTCTCCGGCGGAGGCTTGCAAGTCTAAAGCGAAACGTTCACCGACTTCCACGACTGTGGGATTGACGATCCAAATTCCTACCCCAATGGCATGGAGACGTTTGACGATCATCTCAGCACAATGCTGGAGGTTTTCTCCCAAGGCGCTACTTTGTCCCAACAGGGCAGCTACATCCCTGTCTAGAGTTGAGATTTTAGCTCGTTCTTGGAGGGTAGCTTTGGCTGGGCTTTTTCCAATCTCACGACCAATCGCGTAAATGAACCCTTGTTCCGGTTGCCCAAACAATTTCCAGGCTAGCCATTTGTAAGAACCATCCGGGCAAGGATAGCGATGCTCGATCTCAACGGTTGCATTCTGACCCAATAGTTTTTGGAATTCTATCTGAGTGCTGGTTCGATCATCCGGGTGGACAAAATCGAAAAAGTGTTGAGAAGGAAATTTTTCGGGCGAATAGGAAAAGGTTTTGGCAAATGCTAGGTTCACCTGCTGCAATTCACCCTCCAACCCAATAATACACATCAGCTCTGACGAGAGTTCAAAAAAGCGAGCCGTTTCACAATTAATAGGGCTAAGATACTTTTTCTCCATCTCCTTGTGCTTAGTAATGTCTTGACATATTGACACGTACTCCAGGGGCTTGCCCTGAGCATTTAAGATGGGTACGATTGTAGTATTTACCCAGTAAAAACGCCCGTCTTTTGACTGATTTTTGATGTCTCCCTGCCAAATCCGACCTTGGCGGATGGTTCGCCAAAGCTGTTTAAAAAAGTCACGAGAGTGATAACCCGAATTGATGATACGGTGGTTTTGCCCACACAATTCGTCCCTGGAGTATTGGGAAAGTTGGCAAAATGGCTCATTAACGTACTTAATTTTGCCGTGGGAGTTTGTAATCGCTACAATCCGGGCTTTCTCTATGACTGTCTTGAGTGGGATGATATCGGAGAGTGTATCTGGCGAGGGTTGACACCAGTGATTTTTTGTAGTTAATTCTGAGCTTTTACGACACTCCAACTGAGCGATTCCTTGTTCGCTTAAAGCGACGAGTGCTTCTTGTTGGGAGGCGGCTAGCGATCGCGGTACTGTATCAATCACCGCTAACATCCCTAGTACAACTCCTTGGGATGTCACCAGCAGAGTTCCCCCGTAACATCTGACTTGAGTTGGGGATTGGACTAACGGATGATTTGCCAGTTGTGGATCAGCGCAGGCATCCTCAATCATCAATACTGAAGAATCCCACCGCTCTGTTTCTAGAATGATTTCGCGACACCAGGACAAATAATCTGGAATTAAACTCGAGTCTATCCCTACCTGTGACTTGAGCCACTGACGTTTGGCATCAATCAGATACAGTAAAGCAATCGGTGTTTGACAAATGCAAGCGGCCAAGCGTGTCAAATCATCAAAAGCAGCTTCGGGAGCTAAGATGATGCTCTGATACGGTTGTACATCCTCAAGGCTGACTCGTGTGTTACCTAAAAAAAGCGTCTTCATTGCTTAGCGTTCCTCTCCTCGCTCAAGCCAAATTCTTGCCTGGGGTTTTCACTCAGTTGATGAAATAACTGGTTGCCATGTTAACTTTCCCTAGGGATTCCTAGGGAAACGGCTTTCCTGCTTGGGGTTTATAATGGGCATTTTGAGAGAATTTACTGACTCTATTAACCCATTGCTTCTATAGAACCTATTAATCCCGTTCTCTCAGTCTTAGAGTCGGGTTTACCGACGACAATTTCTCCTCGTGATAGCTTTCTGTAAAGGCGCTAGTCAATTCTTAGTCGGGCAATCCTCCCAATATTAGCCAATTTTAGAACGGCTTCTCTTTTCTTAACTAAGTATAGATAATTTTAAAAAATCTCAATTATTAGGATAAGATATGTTACGATTGTTAAGTCATGCGCTCTTAGTCTAGTTTAACTTTAACTGGACTCTATTGAAATAGGTTAAAGAATAGAGACATTGAACTAGATTAAGTCAGATACCTTACAATTGTTCATCAAGTGTTAGTTATCGAAAAATTTGATAAGTAAACTTGAACAATTGCAATAACACCTTTACAGCCTGGTCTGTACATTAGAAGAACAATAACAGACTTAATGTGAATGGGGACAATTTGAAATTGGCTTGTAGAAAATAATCAAATAGCAAAGGTTTACCAAGCAAGCCCATATCAGCTCCTTTGCTCGGTAGTAAATTTCCAGGCACTTATCGTTATCCCGATGAGGAAAAGACTCATCCTTATCAGGGCTAATGCTGATTAGCTTATGGTTTTCTTGCCACAGATGCCAAGAAAACCCATTGAATCAGTGCAAGTCTGTTATGGAAATGGGTCAAAAAGAATTGTCACAACGGATTCACTCTTATCCTAAGTCCAGGTATACAACAGATAGAACGTTGCCGTTGTGCGAGTTGTAATAGCACTTGGATTGGCAATGGTAGAACCCACCCACAAGAGGCTCTTAGCAGATTAAGTCATAGACTCCGATGTAGAGAGAATCTATGTTGCTGGGGTACGTCAGAGTCAATCATCATCACTTCTGCAATGGTGAAATTGCCCTGCCGTAAATTTCAATTAATTGAACTAATGGGGACGTATGGCACTACAGAGTCAGCAACCTACTATTCTTGCAGTGGATGACAGCCCAGTGATGCAAGAATTAATCAAAGAAGCATTAGCCCATGACTACCACGTTCTAGTGGCAGATAGTGCAACCGATGCTTTATCTTTAATTTATAATCAACCGATCGCCATGCTGTTATTGGATGTGTGTATGCCAGGAGTTGATGGCTTAGAGTTGTGTCGTACGCTCCGTAATCTGCCACAATTTTGCCATTTACCGATTATGCTGGTCACATCCAAAGATAGAGTATTTGATAAGGTACAAGGACGGCTTGCGGGAGCCAATGAATACTTAACCAAACCCTTTGATGCGGAACAACTGCGACAAATTTGCCGGCAACTTCTGGGTATTGAGCATTCAACTCCAATCCAGAAAAATGAAGTAACAAGCTAATCGGCATTTAAGTTGCATTATGAAGGAGGCAAGGCAGAGGGCAGATGGCAGAAGGCAGAAGGATTAAGAGTTTTTCCATCATTGTCAAGGTGTGCAATTTAAATGCACATCAGCTTAGACACGAGATAGTTGAGGGAATAAACAGCAGACTGCTGTTTGTGGGGGTTGGGATTTCAAAACACGCATTACTCCGGGGATGGAGACTCTACGGGTGTTGGTTCCGGTGGTGCTTGGTTTTCAACGGTTAGGTCGAGTTGATAATTGATAGGGAAAGAGGCAGGGGAAGCCACGACAAACTCATAAAAACCGGATTCTGGGAGTTCTCCCGACCAAGTGCGATCGCCCGAATCTTCTAGTAAGATTTGATTACCGCTAGGACTATAAATCGAGAACAAAGCACTCTTAACAGTTTGCAAATCCACCTTCATCATCTGGCCTTGGGAAAGTCCAGCAATAAAGACTTTGCCCCGTCCAGGTTTTATCGTCCCACTCACTTGTTTGCCGACAGCCCCAGAGTCAAAAACGATGCGCTCTAACGCTTCTTTCGTTCTTAGGGTATTAAGTGTATCTGCAACCATGGCTTGCCACACTTGACCAATCGGTTTATTAATAAAATCCTCACCTTTTTCTTCAGGAAAGGCTTGAAAGAACTTGGCATCCGCTAAATCATAAAGGCTACGACTGCTAACGCGCAGTTGATTAGCCTCGGCTTTAGCCTGAGTGAGGTCAGCGTCTGTATAACTTCCTAACTGTCGTCGGGCAGCCGCACTCAAATCCAGATTGGCCAGTTGCCGGAGAACATCTGAGGCCACTGCATCCCATAGGGCTCTAGCTTCGGCATCCTCTGGCCCCGTTCCCAAAGTACGGCCTTGATAGTCAGGATAGCGCTTCCAAAATTCCTGATTCACTAAACTGGCATAGTACTCATAGCGAATATCTAGAGCCACACGGCGTTGTTGTAGGGCTTCCTTGCGCCGTATCTCATCAGGGGAAAAGGGAGAGGAAGGTTCGGGAGTCGGTTCAATGTCGGGTGAGGCAAAGGGCGTATTATCGGGAAAATCGACGGTTGGGGTTGGTTCGCTATTCGATTGAGATTGGGACTGTAACCACCAATTCCCCGCAAACCAACCGATACCCCCAGCCACTGGAATTAGGAGAAACAAGACTAAAAGTTTCCCGAACCAGCCTGATGATGGTTCATTGGGTGTACTCGGTAGAGGTGTGATAGCTGCCGTGGATGAGGAAGAATTAACCACAGGTGCAGGGGGGGCAGCAACCGCTAGAGTCCCTTCCGTCGCAGGTATAGGTAGTTCAGTGGGGGCATAAGCTGGGGGGGCACTGAGGGCTAGGAGGACATCCTGTACATTTTGATAGCGATCGCTCGGCCGAGATGCGACCATTTTATCGAGTATGCTGCCCAACTTCGGACTTAAGGTAACATTCTGTCGCCAGTTCCAGGTCAGGTTATGGGGGTCAATTAATTGCTGAGGTTCTTTCCCCGTTAGCAACACTAGGACTGTTGCTCCCAGTGCGTATAAATCACTATGGGGATGGACGATTCCCCCTTGCATTTGCTCAGGAGGAGCATAACCCACCTTACCCAAGCGGGTGGAAGCACCCGCAGGCGGCGACCCCATCAACTGAGAGGCCACATTGGCCGCGACTTGCTTAACTCCACCAAAGTCAATCAAAACCGGCAGACCATCAGTACTACGTAAAATTAAATTATCCGGAGAAATATCCCGATGAATCACGCCTAAAGAGTGAATGTACTCTAAAACTGGCAAAAGCTGTAACAACAGTTGGGTGACTTCCGCTTCATTAAACCGCATTCCCTGTTGCTTACGGGCTTCAAGTAAAGCGTGGTAGGTTTGACCAACGACATAATCCTGAACTAAAAATAAGCGTCCTTTATCCCCTTGTTTGACGCGAAACATTTCCCGGAACTGAGGGATTTGGGGATGTTGTAGCTTATAAAGTATCCCGCCTTCTCGTTCAAATAGCTCCTCGGCCTTTTGTAAAGCGTAGGTGCCTTGAACTTGGGGAGCAAATTCTTTTAAAACACAAGATTCATTAAACCGATTCAGGTCTTCGGCTAAATAGGTACGTCCAAAACCCCCATGCCCTAACTCTCGGATTAGGCGGTATCGCCCCCCCATCAATATCCCAGGTTGACCCCCTTGGGAAATCGGCTGAGTCAGCTTTTCGCCGCACAGCCTACAAAATCGATTTCCCTGGGGATTTTCATGTCCTTTTGAGCAATAGAGGGGAGTCAAGTCGCTTCGCTCCAATTCAAAATTCACGCATTATTAATTCAAAATAGGTTATGGCTCACCATTAAAATTTAAAATCATAAGCTAATCTCGTCTCGGCGTCGAGCTGCGGTTTCAAATCCTACTTTGTAGATCACCCGATGCCAGAGCTACGATTAAGGCGTCTTTCCTGTTTCCAGTTGACTGGCTTGATCTGAAAAAAGAGCATACCAGATCTGACCGTATGTCTCGAGATTCAGTGTCTGACTGCGTTGCTCGGGAAATAGCTGATAAAACTTTTTATCGGTTTGTTGAATCAGCTTGTCCATTGTATAACCACCAAGCTGCCCTTGTTTGGCTTGGCGCTGCCAGGTTTGGTAATTTTCTTGAGTGTAACTTCCAATCTGACGGCGTACTGTAGCACTGAGTTGGGCTTGTTCTAGTTTATCGAGCAAATCTTCTGCTGTGTTGTGCCACGCTTCTCGTAGTGGAGTATCTTCGGGGTTAAGGGTTAGAGTCCGTCCTCGTACCTCCGGATGTTGCCGATAAAATTCATCATTGACTAAACGATTAAAGTATGCATCTGAAAGGTTTAAAGCTTGACGCCGACGCAACAGTTGCTCAATGCGGCGTTGTTCTTGGGAATTGGGGGCTTGATTAGAAGAGGTATCGGAGGAGGAGTCTAGGCCAACGTTCAACCGCACCGAACGAATCATCGAGTTCATCACTGCCCAACCCGCATATCCGGTAAATAAAATAAAGACGATACCTACAGACAGCTTCAGCATCCATAAGCCTAGCTTGTTCAAAAATAAAGGCGGCTTGGGAATAGCAGGTGGATTGGGTTGAGGATTCGCTTGGGGTGTAATTGGGCTAGGGGTAGCAGCAACGATGGGCAGTTTTTTGGGGGCTACCACCAGCGTATGCATATAAGAGACAATCGCGCTGGGTTTAAAGGCTCGAGAAATGGGGTGAGGTTGGGTTATCGCTTGGGTAATCGGCGCAGGAGTTGAAGCGGATGAGGTGGATGATTGCTGAGATGGCAAGGCTTGTAGCACCTCATCAGCGCTGGAAAAGCGATCGCTGGGCCGATGAGCCAACATTTTCTGCAATACTACTTTTAACTGGGGTGACACCTTGATTTCCTTATCCCACAGCCAAGATGCCTTATAAACGTCATACAAATGTTGAGGCTCTTTGCCAGTCAGTAACACCAGTACCGTTACGGCCAAACTGTACAAATCACTATTGACATACACTTCCCCCTTCCGTAACTGCTCCTCTGGAGCGTATCCTTTTTTACCCAATCGGGTTTGCACTACTCCCAAGCTGGTAAAGTTAGAAACGGCAGTGGCTGCAATTTGCTTAACGCAACCAAAATCAATCAATACAGGCAATTGATCTGAAGTTCTGAGAATAATATTGTCTGGAGAAATATCTCTATGGATAACTCCTTTAGCGTGAATGTAAGACAGCACGGGTAGTAATTGATACATAAGCTGTACCGCGTCTGCCTCACTTAAACGTTTCCCCGACTTGAACTTGTCAAAATAGGTAGAACCGTCCACAAAATCTTGGACTAAGAACAAGGCACCTGCATCATTTCCCAAGTCTGCCTGAAATAACTCCCAAAATCGGGGTAATTGAGGATGATTCAACTGATGTAGCGCCCCAGCCTCTCGTTCAAACAATTCCTTGGCTTTTTGTAATTCAGCACTACCTTGGACTTGAGGAGCAAATTCCTTCAAGACGCAGCGTTCATTAAAACGATGTAGGGCTTCGGCCAAATAGGTACGTCCAAACCCTCCCTGTCCTAACTGCCGGTCGATACGATAACGCTTGTCCAAAACTCGCCCATGCCCTAAAGGTAGGCGTTGGCCGCATACTTTACAAAAGCGGTTACTCGAGTCATTGTTATGACCTTGACTGCAATAGAGAGGCATCATCACTTAGGGAACTCACACAGTTTGAAAGCGATTGCAATACCGAGCGAACTTCAGTATCGTAATCGTAATTTTTTACTTAACCAATCGGGCAGATGCAGGAAGAACAACGACATCGGGCAGCTACAGCGTTTCAAGCCTTTCTCAATACACCGTTTGAAGTCCAACTCAGACGGCATCAAACCACTTCTCCAGAATCGGCTGCCTTAGCGTTGTTTCAGGATATTGTTGCTCATGTACCTGCCTACCGAGCTTTTTTGACACAACAGGGGATATCATACAACTCCATTTGTACGTTTGAGGATTTCGTAAAACTTCCCCTCATTACTAAAAATAACTATCATTCCTGTTACTCGCTAGCACAGTTGTGCCGGAATGGGAAGTTAGACAATTGCGATATGGTTGCAGTTTCATCCGGTTCCACAGGGAAACCCACATTTTGGCCGCGCTTCTTTACAGATGAGCTTGAGATTGCCACGCGCTTCGAGCAAATTTTCTATGATAGCTTTTCTGCCGACACTCGCTCTACCTTAGCGGTGATTTGCTTTAGCTTGGGGACTTGGGTGGGTGGAATGTATACAACTAATTGTTGCCGCTACTTGGCGAGTAAAGGTTATCCCATCACTGTGATTACTCCGGGAAATAATAAGGAAGAAATATTGCGAGTAGTGCAGGAATTGGGTTCTGGATTTGAGCAGGTGGTATTACTCGGTTATCCGCCGTTTCTCAAGGATGTGATTGATACTGGAATTGCGCGTGGTGTGGAGTGGCAGCAGTATCAAATTAAGTGGGTGATGGCGGGAGAGGTTTTTAGTGAAGAGTGGCGGACTCTAGTGGGAGAACGAGTGGGCTCGAAGAATTTTTGTTATGATTCCGCTTCATTGTATGGCACGGCGGATGCGGGAGTTTTGGGGAATGAGACGCCATTAAGTATTTGTATTCGTCGTTTTTTAGCCGAAAATCCAGAGGCAGCGAAGCAACTTTTTGGGGAATCACGCTTACCGACGTTGGTACAGTATGACCCGATGAGTCGCTTTTTTGAGGTACAAGAAGGGACGTTATTGTTTTCAGGAGATAATGGTATTCCTTTGATTCGCTACCACATTGCGGATAATGGGGGATTAATTTCATATCAGGCAATGCTGGAATTTTTAGCACAATGGGAATTTGACCCTGTAGCGGCATTGCAAGGTGGACGAGGAATTCATTCGTTGCCGTTTGTTTATGTGTTTGGACGGTCTAATTTTACGGTTTCCTATTTTGGTGCCAATATCTATCCAGAAAATGTGGTGGTGGGGTTAGAGCAACCCTTGATTCGTGAGTGGGTGACGGGGAAATTTGTCTTACAAGTGAGGGAAGATACGGATAAAAACCGCTTTTTGTCGGTGGTAGTGGAGTTAGCGCCTGGGGAGGAAGGGAGTGAGGAAAAACAAAATGCGATCGCATCTTCAATTCTGACTCAATTGTTGCGCTTAAATAGTGAGTTTGCCCACTATGTTCCTCCAGAATATCAGTTGCCCCAGGTGCAGCTCACTGCAACCGGAGATGCGGAATATTTTCCTGTGGGAGTTAAGCATCGCTATACCAGAGATTTCTTGCATAAATCCTGGAATGCCCCCTAAATCCCCCAACGCTGGGGGACTTTGAATACATTCTCGCCTATAAGGGGAGAGGAGTAAGGACTACAACTTTTTTCATTGGGGGATGGGGGGGCGAAAGCTGACTTTTGCAAGAAGTTTCAGGAAGTAAAGTGATTGTAGAGCCTGGTTAAAGTAGTGAATTAGATTGGTTCGTAGTAAGGGCTTTAGCCCTTATTTACATAAGGTTTCCTGCGTCAACTCAACTTATTCTCAGCCGAGTCGGATAGCTGGATACAGATGCGATTGCCCTAAATAAGGTCTATTTCATTAGGCATATTTTAAACATTATTATTCCATCGAAACATTTCTTGAGATACAGGTTTTATAAAATTCTCAAAGCTAAATTAAATGTAAGAAGTATTTAACAGACTGTTCAATTTTTAGGTGAACATAGCTTTGTTAAAACTTTGAATTTCGTTTAACAAATAAAGATTTTTAGTTTTGACAAGCAAGAGAGCGTAGCTCCAAAACCCATAAAAAATTCAGTTTAATATCAAAGGATAAAATCATGAGTGTTCAAAAAACTACCAATCCCCTTAAAAAGTTTATGGTTTTGATGGGGGTTGCCAGTGCTAGCGCCATCTTTGGTTATCCAGCATTAGCTCAAACTGTACCAGCAAATATTCCCCAAAATTCCACTGGCACAAATGCTACTCAGCAATTTCGTAGGAATAATAGGATACAAAATCCGACCGGAACAGGAACAAATCAACAGTTTTTAGGAAATCCAGCAACACCCATTTCTCCGATTGAAAGGGGAACAACTCAACAGTTTTTAGGGAATCCGATAACACCTGTTCCACCCACCACAGAAAGCGGAACAAGTCAACAGTTTTTAGGGAATCCATTTACACCCAATCCTCCTACCCGAACACGAACGACTCAACCGTTTAGCACTAATCGGGGTACGGGAACAATTCAACCTAATAACTCAAATGTAGGTTTTTAATCGAGTGAGATTCAATTTTTTCAATAATCAAGTCTGGATTAAGAGGAATCACTAAATTCAGGATTGTTCGCAGCTCAATCCTAGACCTAGTTGTGGGGATACGATACTATCGTATCCCTATCGTTGGGTATATTTATACGAGTCTGTTGTGTATATCTATTGAATGAGGAATATTGAAGTAAATCTTCCTTTAGCTTGTGGATATCCCTAAGCTGCGACGGCTAAACTAAACCTAATAACAAATACCTGGAAAGGAAATAAGGACAATAAATTATGAATACTAACGAACTGAATAATAACGAACCCCTTTTAGAGACACCTAACACAAGCATTGAACCTGTAACCATTCAATCTGAAGAGATTGAAAATACTTCAACTCACGAGCACGAAGGACAAGGTACACTTGCTGCTGGTGTAGCAGGTGCAGCTATCGGTGGTGTAATTGGTAGTCAAGTAGCAGGTAGAAAAGGGGCAGTCATTGGTGCTGTTGCTGGGGCGGTAGCTGGTGGTTTGACAGCCAAAGCTGCACCGGATGATACCGGAGAACGCATCAAAGATGCAGCTAATAAAACAGCACATAAGGTTCAAGACACGGCTGATAAAGCAGCACATAAGGTTCAAGATACCGCTAATAAGACCGCAAATAAAGTTCAAGATGCGGCTGAACGTGCCAAGCCTTCATTAGAAAGTGCAGCCGATAAAGCCAAAAATACTGCTCACAAGGCAATGGATAAGGTTCAAGATGCGGCAGAACGTGCTAAACCTGCAATAGATAATGCAACTGAAAAAGCCAAATCTGCAGCTAATAAGACAGCCGATAAAGTTCAGGAAAAGGCTGAGCAGGCTAAAAGTTCAAAGGAACAAGAAACTCGAGACGTTGAGGTAAAAGAGCGAATTGTTATTGAACCCAATCCTAATTTAGCCCCTGAACCATCAACGGTGTCTCAACGGGAGTGTTTCCCAACCAAGGAAGTAACTCCAATGGGTACTCAGGAAGAAACACTCAATTCTGAAAGCAACAAACAGTCCGACTATAGACGCGAAATCGATCGACTGTAATAATTAAAATCACAATTAATTGAATTAAGGGTGAGTTGCTCATAACTCACCTTTTTTCATGGAAACCTGAACTGGATTTTGTATCCATTGTTACTTAATCTATTCACAGAAACTCATGCAATAGATAGAGCCTCAAACAAACTATCACTCCCTTCAAGAAAGAGGAATTTATAAATCTGGTTTTTTAAGATAACTTTAAGTCAAAAAATAAAAGGAGTCATTTTATGGCCGAAGTACAAATGGATAACCTACCTTCAGAAGTTAATGAACTTCCTGAAGGTGCTCAAAATATTTTCAAAGCTGCTTTCAAAAGCGCTCAAGAAGATGGCATGAGCAAAGATAGTGCCATTAATACTGCTTGGAATAGTGTTAAGCAAGGTTACGAAAAGAATGAGAATGGACAGTGGTACAAAGTCCCTCAAGACCCCAACGAACACCATAAAGCCGTTCCATCTGGTGGTAATTAGTGGCTGTCGTTGAGCTGATTAGATACACTTTTTCCAAGTTTCTTTAAAAAGCATAGTATTTGCTAACATAGCTTAGCCCCAAAGAAGAGTTCTCTGGGGCTTTTTGTTTTTGAGCTTTAATTTCAAATGACTTGATGTGCGAGCCGATTCAGGCGTTCTGAGTAACTTTTCATCACGTTAAGCGCAAACAAGGGGGTTTCTTGAATAGCGAAAAGAAACCGATGCTGATCGAGATAAGCAAGTTGACAATCTTGTTTAGCAATAGCGGTATAGGTTCTTTTGTGTATTCCTACTAAAGCCCCTGTTCCAAATACTTCACCGGGTGTGATTGTCTCTACAACCTTGTTATTAACGGATATCTCAACGGTTCCTTCAATGAGTCCATACATACAATCACCCGATTCTCCTTCTCTTACTATCGTTTCTCCTGCTGAGTATTTCTTGAGTTCGGGTTGGCTTTGAAAAATGAGTACTGTTTGTGCTGGCTCTAACATAGCGTTGTGAAATCCTATCGGCAGAGCAAAAAGAAGAATGGCTCCTTCGTTACGTTATCACAAAACATAGTTTATTCTTCAGTCTGTTTTAAGAATGTCCATTCCATTGCATCGGTGATAAGCTAATCGGCATAAAACATTGCATAATCCATTCTCCCCTGCTCCGAAAGAGCCCCCCTGCTCCCCCGCAAATCTCATGATGCTTTCTTAAATGCACAACAGCTTACTATGTCCGGTTAAATAACCGTAATATTTATGTAAGGGCGGGTTTAGAGACTAAATTGGTGGGAAAACCGATAATTCTCAATCAAAAACCTTGGTTTTATTAGGGTTAATGAGCCGGACATGATATGAGACATTTGCGGAATTTACTCTACAAGAACTGTATCCAGTTAGTAGTTAGGTAGAACTTACTGAAGATAGGCCGCTATGACTACAGTTCTTGTAGTAGAGGATGATTTTGCCCAACAGCGAATCCTCTCAAAACTCCTCGGCAGCATTGGACTCCAAGTTATTTTTGCGATTGATGGAATTGAAGCTCTTTCCTTGGCAGAATGCTATTCTCCTGAGCTAGTGATTCTAGACATCATTATCCCTCGAATGAATGGCTATGAAGTCTGTCGTCGGCTCAAGTCTCGGACAAAAAAACATCAACCGGCTGTACTCATGTACTCCAATAAATCCGAAGATTGTGATTTTTATTGGGGTTGTAAACAAGGTGCCGATGCTTATGTTTCTAAACTAAGCTGCCCCCAAGAGTTCATTGAGACGGTTCAGTATTTGTTACACGAAAAAGTGTAGCCTTTATAACCAAAATATTTTACAGACAAGCGCCAGGTGGGGGGGATTGAGTTTTGATCTCAACCTGTTTGTATCCTGCCGTATTCAATAATTTCTCGACCGTTAGTGCAGCCCGATCATTGGCTTGCGCTAGTAAATTTTGCTGACACGCTGCTTCTCTAATTTTTTTGAGGGTTTCTTGTTGAGCGAGGGACTGTAACTGAGGGGCTGTATCCGGCCCTAAACCCAAAAATCCGCGATCGTAGTCGTAGACTTTAGAGCGATTCACATCAATTTTGCTATCTAGGATACGAGGTGGGGGTAACTGAAGTTCAATTGTATCGTTGACAATTTTCACATTATTTGGAGTTAAATCCTTTAAATCAACCCCAGCTCTAACTTCACCATAGGCGATATACATTAAAGTGGTGCTGCCAATGGTATATCCGGCAACTTTTCTCTCTTGACGGGTAGGAACAACCGCTTCCATTGTAAAGACTGCTGTCGTCAACTCACTCGCGCCACGAACTTGACTGACGATGAGCGATCGCACATCCACTTCCGGTTTAGGAGGGGGAGCATTGAAAACCGCATTAATTCCCTCAATAAAGCGGCTTCCCGAACGCCACATCCCAATCCCAAACAAAAGTGCAATCAGCATAAACCCACCTGTACTCATCAGCATCAGGTTTTTGAGCAACCCACTGGCAATGCCGAAGGTTGAAGGCTTTGGCAAGTTGCTTCGCGTCTGCTGCCGAGTCACAAAGAAAGGAAAAGGCTTGGAGTTGTTCTGATTCGATACAGGGTTGGGAATATCTTGTGCATTGCGTCCTTTTGTCTTTGTATCATCTTGTTGGGGTCGCTGAAACTGTTGGCGCATAATAGTGTGACTCCTAGAGCATGGCTAAATTGGCACGATTAAACAAATTGCCGTTTTTAATAATAGGCTGTTCTTTGGTGAAAATTAGAAGGATTACTGTCGTTATAACCCTTTAAAGGGGATATGGTCTTCATCCGGACGGAACTTATCGAAGTGTTATAAATTCTTCAGTAAATAAGGTATATCGTTCTAACTAAGGATATCCCTAGTGAAAGTAGCGCGACATCCCTTTGAGGGAGAAGCATCATTGCCAGTCTATGGTAAAAATTCTTTCAACAGAGTCTGATCACACCTCAGTAACGCCGATGAATTCCCAATTAATCAAACAAGCTAAACAATTCATACTTAGTGGAGTGATGGTGGGTGTTGGGCTTTGGACTATGCCAGTGCAAGCCCAAGTCTCTGATACGCAGGTTGGGAGATTGGTGGAAGCCCTTCGTTTAGCCGCACAGCAACGCGCCCCCGGTAATAATGGTTTAGTCAGCGAGTGGCAAATCTTACCAGGAAACATCCCTAGTTGGAGCAAACGCTGTGCAGGAGAGGAGCTAACCATACGCCAATTTGAGTCCAACACCGACAGAACCCGCCAGATTGTAGCGTGCGTCATGCGCGATGTCCTGCGCGATCAATATCAAGCCAGTGGCAGCAATGAAACCCTGGCGGTGCGACGTGCAGCATCGTGGTGGATGACGGGCAACCCGAATCAATACAATAATGGCTCAACTGCGGCCTACACTCAAAATGTTTTGAGTTTCTACCAACAACAATCTCCCCAACCCCAAGCACAAAAACCCACCCCTCCACCTAAACCTGAATCCTCTGGACGTTTGCCGCAACCTCCGGTTAAACCAACAGCCCGTGCTGCATCACCCGTTCGGCCGCAACCTCCAATTAAACCTGTTGCCCGTGCTGCATCATCGGTTCAAGTCTCCAATGCTCAAGTTGGGAAATTAGTGGAAGCGCTGCGGTTGGCGGCACAGCAACGCGCTCCTGGTAATAATGGTTTAGTCAGTGAGTGGCAAATTTTGCCCGAAATTATTCCTCGTTGGTCGAATCAATGCCTGGGACGAGAACTGACACCTGCACAATTCGAGGCCAGTCCGGTGACAGCACGGGCGATTTTGGTCTGTGTGATGCGTGATGTCCTCAATGAGCAGTATACAGCCAGTAAGAAAGATGAATCGCTAGCGGTGCGGCGTACTGCGTCTTGGTGGATGACGGGCAATCCTAGCCAATACGATAGTGGTTCAACGGCTGACTACACTCGGAATGTGTTGGCATTCTACCAAGAGCAATCTCCCAAACCCCTACCTCCACCTAAACCGGTTTCGGCAGCACCTGCCTCTAAACCTCCTGGGAGTTCATCTTCTCCGGTTCGGGTATCTAATGCTCAAATAGGGAAACTGGTGGAAGCGCTACGATTAGCTGCTCCCGAAACGGATAATCCAGATGATGACTTGTATGGAGCTTGGCAAGTCAAAGCCGAAAATATTCCTAGTTGGTCGCAAAGATGCCTAGGTCAGGAATTGACGCCGACTCAATTTCAGGATAGCCCAGTAACGGCACGGGCGGTTTTGGTATGTGTGATGCGGGATATATTTAATGAGCAGTATGTCGCGACAACCAATAATGAACCCCTGGCAGTACAACGGGCAGCATCTTGGTGGATGACGGGCGATCCCAATCAATATACCAATAGCAATATTGCAGCTTATACTCAAAGAGTTTTAAGCTTTTACCAAGACCCGAATCAGCCGACTCAACCTGGCCAAAAGCCAACTCAGCCGACGTTTAGGTTCTTTTCTCACATGTAAGTTGAGGCTAATCCTCCCATTCGTTCTAGGGATAGGAGGATAGCCAACTTTGGTGAAAACTATAGCAAAAGGCAGGAGACAGAAGGCAGAAGTTTTTTTATGGGTACGTGGTCGTTTTAGCCGTTCAATCTGTCCTAAGCTTTATGGCGACAGCTATAAGTTGCAACTCAAGGCATAGCTTGTTTTTTCATGCCTGTACATAATTTTCTAAAGTCGTTGGCTCCTCATTGCCGCGTAGAATTCCCAATAAAATTCTCAGCAGAGTTTCTAGTTCTTCAGGAACTCGATAGAGCTTCAAATCTTCAACAATTTGTCGCTCTTGCCGATAGAAAATACCAAATCGCCAGTCCTGCCCAGTTGTAACAGCTCCATAGAGCAGGGTAGTTTCCTTATCTGTCCATTGATCCAAAGCAATCAGTTCTGCTGCCAATTGGGTAAAGCCGTTATCAAGATTTTCCCGCTTTGCTTCGATCACCAATAGGTTGCTTGCCTGGAAGTAATAATCAAACGTACCTTTAAGCCAGTTGCTAACTGCCACCGGATACTCTACTCGTACCCGTTGCTGCGTTGTTCGGCACACCTCCCGGATAATAGGTGCAATCAGAAACTCGCGGCGGGCTTGCTCACTGGTAATGCCCACATAGCGAATACCGTCCTGAATTTGCTCATGTAAATCGGTGAGGTTAGCTAATGTTTTGGTAGAACGAGGTAGCGTTAGAAAAGCGTGATCGACCTTGCAATCTAGGTCAGCCAAAATATCTTCAATATCAAATGCAAGTTCAAAGTATTTGCTAAACGTATAGGTTTCATTAGGATTCAAAACTTTAGGTTTGCGGCTCATAAGCTGTTACGCATTAAGAAAGCTTGTTGAGACGGCGGGGGAGCAGGGAGGATTTGAGCGATTTTTATTTTGTGTTGAGAATGTGCAAGTTAAATACGCAAGGGCTAAAGCCCTTACTACGAAACGAATCTAATGCACTATTTTAAGCTTGACACGCCAGTAGGGTGCGCTATTAACGCACCCAGCTAATTATTCTACTTTTTCAATCACGACCTTGAGACGGGCAACGAGTGCACCGATCGCCCCCAGTGCTGCTACAACTGGGAATATACTAGCTGCGATCGCGCCTCCGACTACGCCAATGGTCAAAGGAATTTCGATCAGCGTCCCTCCTTCATCGTTTTTAATCGTAATGCGACGGATATTGCCTTGGTGAATCAGTTCTTTGACTTTGGTCACCAGGTCATCACCGTTAATACTAAATTCTTCTACTCGAACTTTTTGTCCGGTTCCAGTACCTGTAGAATCCGTCGTGGTTTCAACTTCGACAGTGGTTGCTTTTTCATGAACAGTTGCGGCATCGAGTTGAATCTCATCGAGATTATCATTCGGGCGATCAAAGGGTTCATTCATGATTCCAGCCTCCGTGGAGCGTTAGGGTTAAATAGCCTCTATTTATTAGGATGCCTGGGCAAAACCTAAAAGTCTTCCTGCCAGAGGATGACCTAATCGGGTTGATGTATAACGAA
Source organism: uncultured Microcoleus sp. (assembly GCA_964588805.1). Classification (GTDB taxonomy): domain Bacteria; phylum Cyanobacteriota; class Cyanobacteriia; order Cyanobacteriales; family Coleofasciculaceae; genus CAZPRJ01. The sequence goes on from CAZPRJ010000025.1 coordinate 62,189, forward strand.
CATCCTATTTGATAGCTTTGTAGTTGCGATGAGAGCGCTAAAGCACTCACTACAAACCTAATAAATACTTTTCAATAGGTTAGGACGGGCGAGACACCCATCCCACTGAAGCACTACACGACATAGAGCCCACTGGCGAGAAATGCTTCCAAACTCGGTACTTTAACCCAGCTATCGGTGTCGTGGGATTGATGGGTTAAATCCATTAATAACTGAGAGTACACCCCTTCCCGGAGTGAGGGAGTCAGCATCTCTCCTGCATCAATCCCTTTTACCCATTGGTCAACCACTCGGATAAACGGTGCCAAGCGTCCATCGGTATACACTTGGGGAAACGCAAGGCGATCAGGAATTTCTACATCGGTCAACGGTTTACCTGCGGATGCTGCCCTGAGATGAAACCCATGCACATAATCTTTTTGATTATCGCTGCCTAAAATTAACGTACCGCGATCGCCATACACTTCTACAAAATGCCCCCGTCCTTGATACGTTACAGAACTAATACACAACTGACAAGGGGTTCCATCCTCTAATTCCAGCAACAGCAGGCAAGTATCATCCGCATCCACTGGCTTCAGTTTACCCCCCTCTGTCGGGTCGGGACGTTCGGGAATGGCCGTACTCAGTTGGGCACACAACCGCCGCACTGGGCCAAACAACCAACGAATATAATCGAAGGCGTGAGAACCGACTGCACCTAATGCCCCTCCTCCCTTCTCTTTTTGAGCGTACCAGTTCCAAGAACGAGAGGCATCGGCACGACTAGACACCAACCAATCAATTTTAATTAAGCGCTTGTTGCCTACAAAACCCTCGGCTAGATATTCGGCAAATTGTTGCCATGCGGGAACAAAGCGAAATTCAAAATCCATCATCGCCACAACTCCCTGTGCTGACGCGAGTTGATAAAGTTCTCGCGCCTCTAGTGCTGTCAGCGTTGTGGGTTTTTCCAATAACAGATGTTTTTTGGCTTGCAAGACTTTTTTGGCCATTTCATAATGCAGAAATGGCGGTGTGGAGATACTGACGGCAGCAACTTCGGGTAAGGCTAGGACATCTTCGAGGCGATCGCCAGCATGAGAGATATGGTGGGAAGATGCGATTGCTTTTGCCTTTTCTAAGTCGGGGTTGTATATGGCAACAACTTGAGTCCGGGGGTTTTCCTGAAAACCGGGAATGTGAATTTTTTGCCCAAACCCAGTACCGACAACGGCTACACCAATCATCGGCATCTGCGTTGCTGGAGTTTTATCAGACAATTCAGCAGGTGAGGAAGACATAATTTCAAAAAATTGGACAGCGAACAGCTAACAGTAAAATTTGTTCTTAGTTGCGATTGCAGGACTATTAAATCAATTGAAGGGTCACTTCCACAAGTTGATTCATTCCTATTTCTCAGCTAACGTATACACCTCTGCCAACTAAAATCTCAAATTCCAATCTCATGAATGAACAGTCGTTTTATAGACTTGCTCCATTTATCCAAGACTATATCTATACTCACGGCTGGACGGAATTGAGACAAGTTCAAGTTGAAGCCTGCCGAGTAATCTTTGATACCGAGGCTCATCTTTTAATTGCCGCAGGTACTGCCTCGGGTAAAACTGAAGCTGCCTTTCTGCCTGTTTTAACCTTACTTCACCAACACCCATCTACAACGATTGGAGTCCTCTATATTGGCCCAATTAAAGCCTTAATTAACGACCAATTTGAACGCCTCAACGATTTACTCAAAGAAGCCGATATTCCGGTTTGGGCATGGCACGGTGATGTCTTGCAAAGCCGCAAAAACAAGCTCCTCAAAAATCCCCAAGGTGTTCTGCAAATCACTCCCGAATCCTTAGAAAGTTTATTACTGAATAAAAATACTGAACTCCAGCGTTTATTTGGGGATTTGAGATTTGTAATTATTGACGAAATTCATGTCTTTATGGGATGCGAAAGGGGTTCCCAAATTCTCTGCCAATTGGCACGACTATCGCGATTGATGACTAAGCCTCCTCGCCGAATTGGTTTATCAGCAACTTTGGGTGATTATTCCCTCGCTGAACAATGGTTAAAATCAGGAACTAAAATACCCGTCATTACCCCTCAAATTCCAAGTGGACAACGGCAAGTCCGTTTATCTATAGAACATTTTTTTGTTTCTGAAGAAATCCCCCCCCTTAATAAGGGGGGGTTAGGGGGGGTAAACGCGATGGCGGGTAAACACGAGGGGGAGTTAGGAGAAGCAAACACGAATAATTTAGAAGAGGAAAGTAAAAATAATCCTTACTACCGCTATCTTTTCAACACGAGTAAATCCTGCAAATGCCTCATCTTTGCTAACAATCGCACTCAAACCGAATCCGTTATTGCTAACCTGCGACAAATTGCCCAGTCCGAAAATTTACCCGATATTTATCATGTCCATCATGGCAGTATTTCTGCTTCTTTACGAACAGCAGCAGAGGAAGCAATGCGAGGGAATCACCCAGCCATTACGGCTGCAACTTTGACACTCGAACTCGGTATTGATATTGGACAGTTAGAACGAGTCATTCAACTTGATGCTCCACTTTCTGTAGCTAGCTTTTTGCAACGGTTAGGACGTACTGGAAGGCGTGGTACTCCTGCGGATATGCGGTTTGTTTGCACAGAAGATGAACTATTAGGAGAAGAATTACTACCTGAACAAATCCCTTGGCAACTCTTACAATGTATTGCCATTATTCAACTGTATATAGAAGAACGTTGGATTGAGCCGATACAGCCCATTCAATACCCGTTTAGCTTGCTGTATCACCAAACAATGAGTATCCTCACTTCAATGGGCGAACTCTCACCCGCTACCCTTGCTCAAGAGGTTTTAACCTTACCTCCGTTTGCCGCAATTTCCCAAGATGATTTTCGGCAGTTGCTACGATATCTGATTGATATTGAGCACATTCAATATACCGATAAAGGAGGTTTAATTGTTGGATTAATGGGAGAAAAGCTGGTTAATCATTTCCATTTTTATGCTGTATTTCCCGATAATCTAGAATACATCGTTCGGGATGAAGCACAGCAAATTGGCAGTATTGTTATGCCACCTCCGCCGGGAAATCGGATTGCTCTAGCAGGGCGAACGTGGGAAGTTTTAGAAATTGATTTAAAAGGAAAAACAGTTTTTGTGAAATTAGTTGCAGGCATTGTTAAGGGTTCTTGGCGGGGCGGTAGTGGCACGATTCATACTAAAATTTTGCACCGAATGAGAGGCGTACTGATTGAAAATACTGATTATCCTTACTTACAACCCCAAGCAAAAGAGCGATTAAAAGCAGTACGACATCTTGTTCGCATCGCTCAATTAGACCGAAAAAATATTATTTCCTTAGAAGACAATACTTGCTGTATTTTCCCTTGGATGGGAACCGTTGCCTATCGCACGTTGGAACGGTTTCTCAATTTTTTTGTGAGATATTCATTAGATATCCGCAGTATTGGAGGTGTTTCTCCCTACTTCTTGATGGTGAAGTTAGGAAAAAATAGTGTAGAAGAGTTAATGGATGAGGTTATGTCGTTTTGCAAAAAAGACTTGACAGTTTATGACTTAGTTAGCTCAGAGGAAGCGCCAAAATTGCAAAAATATGATGAGTTTATCCCCAATAACTTGCGGCGCAAGGCATTTGCTTATGATTCCCTGAATGTAATGGAACTTCGGAAAATGCTCACAGGTTGGGAGTTTGACTAGCTCTCTAGGCTGGGTTGAGCGATCGCAGAAAGTGTCAATAGCTAAGTAGACTTTTCACGAACACAAGTAAAATCAAACACTTGTGTTCTCATGTAACACTGAGTTTATTCTATTTGTTTGTAGTGACTTTTACAAATCTCTTATTGTAAACCTGATAATTCAACAGCTTAATCTAACTAACGACAGACCTCAAACCTTAATTCAAGCTTAAAAATAAAAATATGCCAGTCGTCATTAGATTAATCTAGAGATGTTTTTGTTCAAAAAAGCGCCTTTTAGCAAAAATCAATCAATTTGGCGCGAAGGAGGATTATTTGTCGCAAATAATGGGGATCGATGCCAAAGTTCCATTAGAACAAGAGGGATCGATGGAGCTTGGAACCCTTATGAGTGGAGATGTCCACATTTATGGCTCAAGTATTATTGTAAATAAGTATAAATACTGTAATAATAATTTAAGGGAAGAAGGAGCTATCACTCTTTTAATTCTGTCTGAATGAATCGATTAAATTAGCTGTGCATTTTACAAGACTAGAGGCTGTAAAATGCCAATCTTTTTCGACTTTTTTGATAACTTACTGAAGTACAAAGGTTACAAAATGCAAATAACACAGAAAGTTCGCTGTCCCAATTGCGGCAGTCATGCAGAAAGACATTATTTCCAAAAGTCTGAACTCATCCAGACTCAATGTCGAACCTGTGATTATTTAATGATTAACTGCTCTCGAACCTGGAAAGTTGTTGAGGCGTATGCGCCTGGTATCTATGCTCACCGATAGGCAATACACTTCTGCTAATCAGTAAATCTCAAATCACTTGTTCTCTTCACTGGTATTAAGTCTGGCTAATTAATTCATCCCCCACCTTATGGTTGGGGGACTTTTTATCATATCAATGCCTAGTAGGCTCCTTTCTTTTGTAAAAGCACGATTGCGGTTCGTAGTAAAATCTGCAAATCTAACCATAGTGACCAATTTTCCATATAAAAGGTATCTAGACCGACTACTTCTTCAAAGCTAGTAATATCGGAGCGTCCAGAAACCTGCCACAGTCCTGTTATTCCGGGTAAAACCTCGTGACGGATAAAATGATGCTCTGAGAATTTTTGGACATCTCTAACAGGTAAAGGTCTAGGGCCAACTAAACTCATTTCACCGAATAAGATATTAAACAGTTGAGGTAATTCATCTAAGCTATAACGGCGGAGAAAATTTCCTATTCGAGTAATCCTAGGGTCATCTTTCATTTTGAAAAGAACCCCATCTTTCATTTCATTTTGAGCTTCTAACTCTTTCTGTATTTGGTCAGCATTAATAACCATTGTCCGAAATTTTAGGACTTTGAATTTACGACCTCGTAAACCGACCCGTTCTTGTTTGTAAAAAATTGGCCCGGGAGAATCTAACTTGACCAATAAAGCAATGGTTAAAATTAGAGGAGAAGCCAAAAGTATTAATGAAGCAGCAACAATAAAATCAAAACTGCGCTTTAACCAAAAATCTAATCCAGTAATAATGGGAGGAGAAAACTGAATAGTCGGTACGTTTCCAAGCATAGAGATATCGGAATGTCTGTAAAATATCTCTCCTTCCAAAACTAAAATTCGTAGAGTAATCCCCGCATTACGAAGGCTCCAGTAAAGAAACATTCGATTCTGCAATTTATTCCAAGAACATACAAAAATTTCTGAGATTTCCAGAAACCGTGAAGCTTCAATAAGTACATCTACATTAGATTTGTCTAAACAAAATGCAGAGGTATTGAGTAATCTAATACTCTTATAACGATTTTGTCTTTCTAGTAAACTATACGCTTTTTCAGCATCTTCTGACTGGCAAATCAAAAATGTATGCTGCCGAATTGCACCTTGTTGACGGAGCTTCCTGAGTAATAAATCTATGGTGGCTCTGCCTGCACATAAAAAGAATATACTGAGTATCCAAGATAAAAGATAGGTTGAACGTGTAACCACTTGAGACGGTTGATAAAAAAACATGACCATCAACATGAAAATATAGGCAGAAGTGATGGTTTTAACGAGTTTCAAATAATCATAGTATTTTTCTCTAGCTTGATACAATCCTTGCGATGCTATTAAGGCAATCTGAAAAAGAATGACCACTAAAAAAAACTTAGGGATGCTTTCTGTATCTAAAAGAATACTTGAACCATGGCTATAGCGTTTTGCCGCTAACCAAACGAACAAAAGCAGAATTGAATCCCACAGCAATAGTGCAATGTATCGAACTGATGCTGTATAAATATTCTTTCGTAATGTTGTAGAAATTGCTGCTCTTATATCTAAGTCGTTTTCAGCTATGACTGGCTTCATTGTAGAAAAATAATAGTTCTATATCTATTGTTAACACAAGCAAAATCAAAAATAATAAGTGCAATTACTGATAAATTGCTCGTGAAACTATTGAGATATTCCGTGATTTTACTGAGGGATATCTCTCATTGTTTTAATACGATTGATGAATACGTTTGCTGTGGAATGGGTTAGTAATACAGCCAATTAGAGTTTGTAATTCAATGATTAGATTGTAATACAATTACAGTCCTTTTGTACTTAAATAGATTCTGACATTGACCTTGATTTACCGTGCTTGGAATCGCTAATTTGTAATACAGTTTGTATTTGTAATACGTTTATTTATCACTTTGTAGAGTGTTTATGAAATCTACGGAACACCCAGATATAGATTTTCACCAGTTATGGTTGGCTCTCCAGCGACGGTGGTTTCCTGGAGTCTCTATCTTCGTCATTACCGTAGGACTGGCTATTCCGGTGGCACTCATGCAAAAGCCAAGTTATGAAGCTAGAGGCAAGCTTTTATTTAAACCCAATCGCACACCTGCTTTAACAGGAGTAGGAAACAATACCGGTGAACTAGCGCCCCTAACTCAAACGGGCAACCCAGTGAGTACAGAAATAGAAATTATTCGTTCTATTCCTCTGGTGAAAGAAACGATTACAGCATTAAATCTTAGAGATAGCGAAGGCAATCTGATTAAACCTGAAATACTTCAGAAACAAATTAAAGTCAAACTCGTTGGCGCAACTGATGTAGTGGAGCTTTCTTATACAACTACTAACCCTCAAGAAGCAGCAGGGGTAATTAACCAACTGATGAATTTTTATAGAAAAAACAATGTCAGTACTAATAGAGCGGAGATAATTGCGGCACAAAAATTTATCAAAGAACAACTTCCTACAGCAGAGGCTAATGTTAATCAAGCCGAAGCTGCCATGCGAGAATTCAAAGAAAAGTATCAAGTTATCGCTTTAGAGGAAGAAGCTAAATCCGCAGTTGAAGTGATTGCCAATTTAGAGCAACAAATTACTCAAATTCAGTCTGAATTGAAGGAATCCACTACTCGATCGCTGGAATTGCAAAAAAAAGTCGATCTGAATTCTCAAGAAGCTATTGATAGAAATTCGGTCAATCAATCGACTGGAGTTCAAACCATTCTTCAGGAATTGCAAAAAGTACAAGCAGAGTTATCCGTGCAGCAAACTCGCTTTTTAGACGCCAATCCCGTCATTGCAAATCTCAAAGAAAAAGAAACTGCCCTAAAAGCTCTTTTGCAAGAGCAAATTACACAAACAATTGGACATCAGCAGAATGTCCCTATTGGACAGTTACAGATAGGAGAATTTAAAGAACAACTGACTGCGGATTTTGTGAAATCTGAAGTAGAACGTATGGCAATCGCGAGTCGGCTAGACTTATTAATTAATGCCCAGTCTGCCTACAAGCAGCGCCTAAGTATCTTACCCAAACTGGAAAAAGAGCAACGGGAACTGCAACGCCGATTAGAAGCAACCCAAGCGACTTATCAAACTCTCTTGCAAAAGCTACAAGAAGTTCGAGTCGCAGAAAATCAAAATATTGGTAATGCCCGTATTGTAGAAGCAGCGCAGGTTCCAGATAAGAAATCGCGTAGTAAGTCAATTATGATTGTTTTCTTGGGAGGTATTGCAGGAACTCTGCTCTCTCTAGCAACTCTCATCACTTTAGAAGTTAGAGATACATCCATTAAAACTCTGCCACAAATCAGAACTCTATTTGGATATACCTTATTAGGAACTATTCCTCAATTCACAAAAAAAACACCCTCTAAAGCTCAGGAACAAGAACGAATCATCCCAGAACTTTCAGTTAGACAAAACCCCAATACACCCCTCAGTGAAGCTTATCGAATGCTTCATGCAAATCTCAAATTCTTGAGTTCTGATCGACCTCCAAAAGTCATAGTCGTTACTAGTTCTGTACCCCAAGAAGGAAAATCTACAGTCTCTGCCAATCTTGCCGTTGCGATCGCACAATTGGGACGAAAGGTTTTGCTCATGGATGCAGACTTACGGCATCCATTACAACATCATATTTGGAAACTAACAAATTCCGTTGGTTTAAGTGATGTTTTGGTTAATCAGGTCGAATTTGAGTCCGCAATTTCTGAAGTGATAGACAACTTAAATGTACTCTCTTCAGGCGTAATTCCACCAAATCCATTAGCATTATTGGACTCAAAACGCATGGCTTTACTCATTGAAAACTGTGCCAAACATTATGATTTTGTGATTATCGATGCGCCACCTTTAGTGATAGCAGTCGATGCTCTTACCCTTGGCAAAATGGCTGATGGTTTGTTGTTAATTGCACGTCCAGGAGTTGTCAATTCAACCCAGGCTAATACTTCCAAAGAACTATTAGAACGCTCAAATCAAAATGTCCTAGGTTTAGTGGTCAATGGAATTATTGTAGAAAACGAAAAGGATAGTTATTTTTATTACGGTAAAGGTAACTATTTAGAACAACATCCTCCTAGTAAAACAATAATTAATCCAGGTAAAATCTACCCCTCATAAGCCAATTATTACTTTTTTATTTCCTGGCTAAATTTAGCTAAAATTATTTGTTATTACCATGCTTTTCAATATAAAAAACTGGCTAAATCGCTTCAGTAAAAAATCCTTAGTCCGTAATACTTTATGGATGTTGATGGCTCAAGGACTCCGAATTGTTCTACAAGCTTTCTACTTTGTACTCATTGCCCGTGCTCTTGGTGCAGACCAGTACGGTGCATTTGTAGGGGCAACAGCGTTTGTGGCAATTTTCGCTCCTTTTGCCAGCTTAGGTGGGGGAAATCTGTTAATCAAAAATGTGTCTAGAAATAGAGAATTATTTAATGAATATTGGGGAAATGCCTTACTGATGATATTGGTTTCGGGATTAATCCTAATTGGATTTATTTTATTAGCCTCACCTTTGATATTACCCAAAACAATATCTTTATTAATGCTGAGCTTAATTGCTGTAACTGATTTAATATTTGCTCGGATTTTAGATACTGCAGGTCAAGCCTTCCAATCCGTTCTATGGTTGAGTAAAACCGCTCAGTTAAATATTCTTCCCCAAGTCACACGGTTAATTGTTGCATTTGCATTTATTCATATTTTTCCCAAAGCAGGGGCACTAGAATGGGCTGTTTTATATCTCGCTAGTACAGCTTTCTGCGCTGTATTCGGTATTCTACTCGTTCATCGTTGCTTAGGAACTCCCAAACTCGCATTATCTCGAATTACCCCTGAAATAACGGAGGGGTTTTACTTCTCAATTAGCTTATCAGCGCAAACCATCTATAACGACATTGATAAAACAATGTTGGCACGTCTATCTACCTTGGAAGCCACAGGTATTTATGCGGCTGCTTATCGCTTGATTGATGTTGCTTTTGTGCCTGTCCGTTCACTTTTATATGCTGCCTATGCCAAGTTTTTTCAGCAGGGTTCTAAAGGTATTCAAGGAAGTTTAGATTTAGCGAAACGCTTGTTACCATTTGCTGGGATTTATGGCGTGATTGCAGGACTCGGACTATTTTTCTGCGCTCCTATTGTGCCATCGATTTTGGGTGATGAATATCGAGGAGCAGTCGAAGCATTACGTTGGTTAGCACCGCTACCTTTTCTGAAAGCAATGCATTACTTTGCAGCAGATATGCTGACGGGAGCTAATTTTCAGAGATTACGAAGTGCTGTGCAAGTGATGATTGCAGTACTTAACATCTTATTCAATGTGTGGCTTATTCCTTTGTATTCCTGGAAAGGCGCTGCATGGGCAAGTTTAATATCGGATGGATTTCTGATGCTGAGTCTTTGGTTCTGGGTAGCTTTTTTCTATCAACAGCAGATTCAAAATATTAAGGCCAATAAATAACTATTGCAGATTAATGCTTGTTCATCATAAGAGATTCAGTAAAACGTCTAATGAAATTATTTAATTTCAGGCTAATTGAAAAAGTATTTGTTGTTTTTTCACTAGTATTTTTTACTAATGCCATTACAGTTCTTGTTAATGGAGGCATGGCTCCCAGTGGTAGTGAAAATGATGCAATAAGTAGAGTGTTTTTATATTTGATTCAACTCACTACGTTGTTTCTAATTGTGACATGGCACAAAAGAATTATTCGAGCGGCTATATCTGAAAAATTTTTATGGCTTTTAGGTGCAATCATTTTAGCTTCTGTGTTCTGGTCTGATATGCCTAAAGCAACATTAGGAAGTAGTCAAAATTTAATCCGTATTACCTTATTTGGCTTATATTTTGGGTCTCGTTACAGCATGAAAGAACAGTTAAAAATGTTAGCTTGGGCATTAGGAATAGGAGTTTTACTGAGTTTCGTTTGCATTGTTGCCTTACCGAGTTATGGCGTTATGGGTAAAGGCAGCATCAGCACTTTAGAAACCATGTCTCATGCAGGAGCTTGGCAGGGAGTCTACGGACACAAAAATGTCCTAGGCCGCATTATGGTACTCAGTTCAGTCATTTTCTTATTGCTCACCCTCAGCAGTCGCCGCTATAGGTGGTTGGCAGGGACAGGACTGTGCCTTTCAGTTGTACTGATTGTTGGTTGTACTTCCAAATCTTCCTTAATTATTCTGCTTACAATTTTGGCTCTATTGCCCTTTTATAGAGCCTTGCGCTGGAACTATACTATCGCCTTGCCCTTTTTCATCACCGTGATTTTGGTCGGTGGTGGTTTGGCCTCCTTATTGGTAAGTAACGCCGAAGCCATTTTGGGTCTTTTCGGGCGAGATTTAACCCTGACCGGTCGTACTGACCTTTGGGTAGCCGTACTCGATAAAATCTGGGAGCGTCCTTGGTTGGGTTACGGTTATGGCGCGTTTTGGAGAGGTTTAGAGGGTGAATCAGCCGACGTTTGGAGGAGAGTAGGTTGGGAACCGCCCCATTCTCACAATGGTTTTTTGGATGTATTTGTTGACCTGGGTGGCGTCGGTTTAGCCGCATTGACCATGAGTTTTCTGGCGCTTGCCTTTCAATCCGTGAAATGGATACGTCAAACCCAAACCGCCGAAGGTCTTTTACCGCTTTCTTATTTAACGTTTTTATTACTTGCCAACCTCACAGAAAGTTCACTCTTCCGACAAAACTTCCTGTGGTTGCTGTATGTTGCACTTGCAATTGCTATGCAACGCAAAAATGAACACTTCATAGAGACAAACACAACTTCATCTATGCCATCCATCACACCTACGATATCGGGAGGGAGAAGTTAATGCGTGTTCTTGCTCGACCGGCCTTTAAAAGCCGTTTAGAAAATCCTTACAACTGGTTGCTATATACCTCAATGCAAAAGTTAGGAATTCATGTTGATGAGTCCTCCCTATCCCGATGTTTGCAAAACCAATATTCAATCTGGCATCTACACTGGCCTGAGCTACCCCTCAATCAGAAAAACCATCTGAAAGCCTTTCTCAAAATCCGAGCATTGTTACATCAGATGGATTGGGCGCGATCGCGAGGGACAAAAGTAATATGGACGGTACATAACCTAACAGCCCACGAGCAGCATCATCCTGATTTAGAGGCTTGGTTTTGGCAAGCATTCACCCATCGACTGGATGGTTATATTAGTCTCACTCAAGCTGGAATGAATGCTGCTCAAGAGCGCTTTCCGGCATTAACCACACGTCCCGGTTTTATCATTCCCCACGGCCATTATCGGGGAGAATACCCAGACCATATCAGCGATCGCACCGCTCGTGCGTCCTTAGGCATTCCTCCCACCGCTAAAGTCTTGCTATTCTTTGGCAGGATTCGCACCTACAAAAATGCGCCTGAGCTAATTAAAACATTCCGACAGCTTGCCGATCCAGATGCCATCCTCTACATCGTAGGCCGTCCCGAATGTCCAGCCCTCGCCGCAGAACTGCAACAACAAGCCGCTTTAGATACTCGGGTGCGGTTGCACTTAGATTTCGTTCCCAAAGACAAAACGCAGCTATACTTTCACTCCGCCGATTTAGTAATTTTGCCCTACCGCGAAATTTTAAACTCTGGCAGTGCCTTACTGGCGTTGTCCTTTAACCGTCCTGTCTTGGTGCCATTGCGGGGAGCAATGAGTGAACTTCAAGCTCAAGTTGGGCAAGAGTGGGTTCACACCTATCCCCAAGAGTTAGTGACGGGACAGATTCAACACGCCTTGCAATGGGCATTCCATGGTTCACGTCCCCAACAGGCTCCACTGGCTGCCTTGGATTGGCAGAAACTCGCCGAGCAAACCCTCAATGCCTATCAAGTATTGCAGATATCCAAATCATAGGAGGTAATTCAATTGCAACCCCTTGTCAGTGTTGTGATACCCACCCGTCATCGAGCCCATTTGGTGCAACGTGCGGTGCAAAGTGCTTTAGCCCAAACTCTCAAAGAACTCGAAGTAATTGTGGTGATTGATGGTGCCGATGATATCACCCAAGTAGAACTGGCAAAAATCAACGATCCACGATTGAGAGTCGTGGCGTTACCTGTCAGTCAAGGTGCTGCCGATGCTCGCAATACAGGGGTTTCGGAGGCTCAAGGAAAATGGATTGCCTTTTTAGATGACGATGATGAATGGCTTCCCTGCAAGCTAGAGGTTCAACTGGAAGCCGCTCATCGTTCTAGCCATGCTTTTCCGATTGTCGTGAGTCGCTTGATTGCCCTGACACCCAAAGGGAAATTCATCTGGCCACGAAGATTTCCATCGCCCTCGGAAGCTTTGAGTGACTATCTCTTAGCCCGCAATACCTTATTTCATGGGGAAGGATTGATTCAAACTTCTGTTATCTTTACCCCAAAAGATTTACTGCAAAAGGTTCCATTCACCAAGGGTTTGCAGAGACATCAAGAATGGGACTGGCTATTGCGAGTAAGTCAATGGGAAGGTGTGGGGATTGAATTTGTCGCTGAACCTTTAGCCATTTGGTATGCCGAGGAACAACGTAAAAGTATTAGTGGCAAGAGTAATTGGCAGTATTCCTTGGATTGGATTCAACAAAACCAACACCTTGTCACTCCACGGGCTTATGCAGCATTTATTATGACCAGCGTCAGCATGGTGGCTGCACGAGAGGGCGACTATCAAGCATTTGGGTTGTTGTTACGAGAGGCCACCCGTTCAGGGCAACCCAAGCCTATTGATTTTCTCCTGTATACGGGGATGTGGCTGATTCCTCAAAATACCCGACGGCAACTGCGAGCATTGCTCAATAAGGTGAACTTGCAATGAAAATTATTCAGGTTGTCACGCAAATGGAATCGGGAGGAGCACAGCGCGTTGCCATGCTCTTGGCCGAAGCCCTGCGATCGCGAGGTCATAACTCAGAGGTATGGTTTTTATATCTCAAGCGCCCTACCTATATTAATCATCCGGGTGTCAGAGTCCTGTTACAGCATCCCCCCTCACCCCTGGATTATCTCAAGATTGCCTCTCAACTTCCGCATCAACTGCATACTCACAAGCCAGATATTGTCATTACCCACACCCATTACGCCAATATTCTCGGACAAATTGCAGCGAAAGTCTGTGGCATTCCTCAACGGATTGCCGTGCAGCACAACCCTCTATCTACCTATCCCAAACTAGCGTGTTTAGCCGATTGGGGTTTGGGTTCCTTGGCGTTTTACTCAACTAATATTGCTGTTGCTCAATGCGTAGTTGATTCGGCGATTCAGTATCCAGATGCCTACAAAAAAAGACTGACAAAAATCTACAATGGCGTTCCCCCATTGAATATCGAGGATATCCCTAAAACAGATCGGGCTGATTGGCATTTACCCAAATCTGCACCCCTGCTGTTGAATGTGGGCAGACTAGCTCATCAAAAAAATCAAGCCCTTCTCCTCGAAGCACTGATACATCTACCCAAAGCTCACTTGCTACTTGTGGGTGAGGGGGAACTGCAAACTTCATTGCACAAACGGGTGGCCGAACTGCAACTGGACAAGAGAGTTCATTTTTTAGGTGAACTGAATGCAGGGGATGTCCAGGCATTGCTGGCCATTTGTGATGTATTTGTTTTTCCTTCCTGGTTTGAAGCGATGCCAATGGCTGTGATTGAGGCGATGGTTTCGGGTATACCCATCATCGCTAGTGATATCCCTGCCTTACGAGAAGTACTGGGTGAAGCCGGAATCTTTGTCCCGCCAGCGAGTGCTAAGGAACTGGCCACAGCCATTCAAGCTGTTCTGGATTCTGCAACGCTGGCTAATCATCTGCGCCAACGTTTATCAGAACGTGCGCGTGTTTTTTCTCTACAAAAAATGGTGGATTCTTATGAAGCTCTCTTTCGCTGAACTGACTCCTGTTCCTGCCTACGAAATGTTAGGAATTAAGATTCATGCATTATGTTTAAACCAACTCAACACTTTGATTGCTACAGCTATTCAAGGCCACTATCGTTGGGTGATTGCCAACCACAACTTGCATAGCCTCTACCTGTATCACCACGATCCGAAAATGTGTGACTTTTTCACCCAGGCCGACTATGTGCATTCCGATGGTATGGCAGTGGTATTTTTAGGAAAACTTTTGGGACTGCCACTCAAACGAGAACATCGTGTCACCTATGCAGATTGGACAATGCCTCTGATGGCAGAGGCCGCGCAAAAAGGTTGGCGAGTGTTTTATCTGGGTTCTCAACCGGAAGTCGCGGAACAGGGGGCTAAAATTTTACGGCAGAAATTCCCTAACCTACAAATGGCTACAGCAAACGGCTATTTTGATGCTCATCCGGATAGCCCGGAAAATCAGGCAATTATCGATGCGATCAATGCTTATCAACCCCAAGTCTTGATGGTAGGTATGAGTATGCCTCGTCAAGAACATTGGATACTCGATAACCGCGATCGCTTGTGTGTCAATGTTATCTTACCTGCGGGAGCTGCGATTGATTATGTGGCAGGTGCAGTCCCAACACCACCTAGATGGGCTGGCCAAGTGGGGTTAGAGTGGTTGTTTCGTTTATTAGCTGAGCCAAAACGCCTCTGGCGGCGCTATCTGGTTGAACCTTGGTTTTTATTACGACTGATTTTGCGCGATCGCTGGTAGGACTTATACCATTTCACATTAAAGGTGTTACACTTGACCCCCCTCACCTCCGTTAAACAAAAAGCGTAGCATCCTCTGCTCTGACTTCCCCCCTTTTTTAGGGGGCTAGGGGGGATCTAAAAAGGGGGATAATACACCATCTTTGTAGGGACAAGGCACGCTTTGTCCCTATCTGTCGCTTCGATAAATAGCTTGAATTCCGAAGTTGATGAGCGAGTAATTATTTGTATTGAATATTTATTCAATTGGTATCTAATTAATTACTTTCATTACAAAAAAACGCTTAAAACGTATACATAATTAGGGTTTTAATCAAACATCATCACATACATCATCCTTCCATAATCAAAATAGAAATCAACAAGTTTTGAGACTAGGAGAAAATGAACATGAAGGCTTTAGATGCGATGAACCAAAATAACAACCAGAAAGAAATTTTATTTTCGGACACCGACCACTTTTATCAAGAATTAATCACAGCTTGTCAATCTGGAGCCGCCGTTCACATCATCACCCATTACACTCGTTATTCAGATTTACCCCCTCGATTGAAGCAAATTTGCCAACTAGGAATACAGAAAGAGGCGGATTTGAATACACTCACTATTTCGTCCACTGCATCTATAACTAATTCTCACACTAATATCAAAGCCATGTCTGAGATGGTTGATGACAATGAAACCGTTATCAGAAGTACATTATGGGGCGTCGGTGTCGGAGCAGGAATTGGTGCTTGGATTGGAGGGATAGGAGCAGCTCTAGGTGCCTTTTTAGGTGCTGTATTGGGACTAGCCTTTGGAATCATTAATGTGGCTTTCATTAAGCATAATCATTCACTTCAGACTCAAATTAATTCGGGTTTAAAACTCAAAATTTATGTTCAACCTCAAGTATCTAACTTGGGTTTAAATAGTGAAATTGTGATGAGCTACGGATGCTACTAACCGAGCTATATCTATTAGCCATTCTCAATCAGTCGTGAAATAGGATGATCGTCTTCTCTCATACTTAAAATCTAAAGCTGAGCCTAGTCGAAGCTTTAGCTCAAAGTCCCTCTCCTTCTAGCTCCTGACTTCTGGCTTCTTACCCTACCCAAGTTTCACCATTCATTTAGACTCACTATAGTTCCTTTCTTAACTCCAAGCACTGCTTCTAGCCATAACGGCCGCTAAAAGTGGTAACAAACTAAATCCAAATTGTAGTAGCAGCTACACCATAAGCTGCATCGGCAAAAGCAACTCTTCTGGCTTCATCCATTGTCATTTCTTTTTTTAAATTGAAAATCTCTACTGTGAGAGCGGCAAAAGCGACCATGAAACCTAAGTAATGCAGATAAGCTGTAATAGAACTAGCCCACATTGTTGTATATCTTGATTTTTTACTCGTTGTCTTAGAAGATTGCCAGCTAAAGCAGATAGAAATTCTTTAACTGGCAAACAAACACAAGAAGAAATTCTTTAGATGCTTTGAGCCTGAAAGTACTCCTGAGCAAACGCTGCCAAAGGACAATTAGGCTTATGTTCCAAACCCAAAGCCTGTCGTCGTTCTAAATACTGCTGTTGAGTCCAACCTTGCTGAGTAGCTAGAGTTAGTAGAGTCATCACTCCTGCTCGTAAACCTGATGCACAGCGTGTATAAATAGGCTTGGGCGCACAATCAACAGCTTGCATAAAAGCTGGCAGAATTTCTGAGTTTAAATTTTGCCGATCAACGGATATGTTGATATAGTCCAACCCTAATTTTCTTACTACTTCTGCATTGAGCTGGTTTCCTTCAGAAGGGGTACATAAATCAATGACTGTACGGTAGCCTTGTTGAGCAGCTTCGTTTAGTTCGTCGATGGAGACAACATCACCGATCGCTAGGGATTCAGTTACGCTTTGAAACATTGATTCTCTGTGGTTGTTTATTGATTGATTTGTGGTTCAATTCCTTTACTTAAACCCACCAAGGAGTTTCCCCAGTACGCGGGTCAATTTCCGTCCAAGGAGAAATCCAAATGGTATTCTCTTGAACATCAACGTGAACTAATTTAAGGGGTAAAGGAGCAGGCCCCCGCACTACAGAGCCGTCAGGACTATAAAGAGAACCATGACAGGGGCATTGAAATTGTTGGTCAATTTCATTCCAAGGAAATGTGCAACCCAAATGGGTGCAGTTATCTACAATACCGACACTATCGAGAGTGCCATCTTGTTTCACAGTTAAGTAAGTCGGTTCACCCGCTAGTCCCGCCACTAAGGCACGAGTTCCGGCGGGTTCTGCTAAAATCTGGCTGGCAGGAATAGGATTGCCCAATTTATCTTTAGCCAGAATTGCTCCTCCTTCGCTGCTTTCTGTGGGTGGAATGAAATATTGGGTAATTGGAACAAGTGCAGATCCGGCAGTGGAGGCAACAACGGCACCCGTCAGAAAATTGAGCAACTGCCGACGGGACATAGAAGGACTTTCAAGGGGAAAGCTGTTGTCCATTTTGATTCTCCTAAATTTCTGATGGTTGCCCGAAATTGAGTGAAGTTACATGGGCGGACGATTTTCAGGGTTGCAAGTGCTGATACCCAACAAGCGATAGATGCCGCAAAAACCAACCGCAGCACTCAACGCTAGTAAAGCTGAGGCTATATCTAATCCAATGGCCAAAGTTGTACCTCGATAAGCAATCAAACCCCCATAAAGCAGAGTTACGGCTAAGAGGAAGCGAACAATGCGATCAAAGCTTCCGACATTGCTAAACATGATGATTTCTGGTTTAAATTAACGTTGGATTTTCTCGCTTTCTAGTACCCTCGACGCCTTGCCCCACCGATAGGGCATACTTTGCGATCGCTAAGAGTGTTTCCAGCTTGCGAACATCCTTTATACTATTGAAAACTATATAACAAATTAGTAGTATAGTCAAACGAATATAAATTTCTTAGGCTGTGCCAGTTCCACGCCAGATAGTTTCAGGACTGAGGTAAATAAAGATGGCTCATCAACATCGTCGTCAAAAAGGTCAAAAATTGTCCTTCAATCGCTGCGGTACTTTGGGTTTGTGTGCAGTAGCGATCGCAACGACTCCAGCTAATACCCATACAGTCGCTCACGCCACACCAGATGCTACAACGCAACAGGCAATGGTGGAAGCGATTAATGATGAATATCAGGCTAGAGCTTTTTATAATGCTGTATTAGAGAAGTTTGGTAATGTGCGTCCTTTTAGCAACATCGTTCACTCTGAAAATCGCCACGTTCAACTCTGGAATACTTTGTTCACTCAGTACGGCTTACCCATTCCAGAAGATACCTTTGCAGGAAACGTTGAAGCTCCCGACACCTTAAACGCAGCGTGCCAAATGGGAGTGGAAGCAGAAATTGCTAATGTCAAAATGTACGATAATTTTCTCAGCTTTATCAAAGAGCCTGACCTGAGAGCTGCCTTTACCCAACTTCGCCATGTCTCTCAAAATAATCATTTAAGAGCCTTTGAACGTTGCGTTAACAACCGCATTGGTAGAGGACGTAGGATGGGGAGTAGATTTCACGAGTTTTGAGTTACCCTGTGGAATACATATTGTTTGTAGGGGCACGGTTAATCAGATCAGCATCGGTAGGAATGATTTGCCCTTTGGCATCCAGGATAGAGTGATTGAAGTTAAATCCATTGAGATTGAATGCCATCGTGCTAATTCCGAGGGCGGCAAACCAGATTCCGATAGTAGGCAAAGCACCCATGAGAAAACAGGTTTGCCGTTGCCGGGATACGGGAGAACTCTACTGCATAGTTTAGGCATTGGATAAAGCCGCACGGGGTGATGTGGAAAATGGTCTGGTGTTTTCAGGCAGCAACGCCGGACGCGCTGAACGCATCATGCCTGTTGCCGAGTTGATGGCAGAGTTAGTGGGTTAGTCCCTATCTAAAGGAATCCATGATGTTCAAGAAATGAGTCCAAACCGCACTGCTCGGAGAGGTAACGGTGGTGTTTGACCAGCCTGTTGCCCCCGGTCGTACTGTAACAGTTGCTCCTTGGACTTTTCTGAAAAGCTACATTTTTGATGAATCTGGACTGAACTCGAGCTAGGCTTAACCTAGGAGCGCTCTGTCAGTAGCAGAGTTATTCTTCTGATCCAGTAAGTCCTTGGAGTTCGCGGTCATCAGCGACGATGAAAATACTACTAATAGAGGATGATGCGCTGATTGCTGCACCACTTGCCCAAGCCCTGATTGACCAGCGCTATGTTGTTGATGTGGCAACAGATGGTCAAGCGGGTTGGGAGTTGGTGGAATCCTATACTTATGATTTAATTCTGCTGGATGTCATGCTGCCCAAGCTTGATGGAATTAGCTTGTGTCGGCGGCTGCGACGCTTGGGCAATCAAACCCCAGTTCTTTTATTAACTGCTCATAATACCAGCACCAATCAAATCATGGGTTTGGATGCAGGAGCAGATGACTATGTTGCCAAGCCTTTTAATTTACAGGAGTTATTGGCTCGTATCCGCGCCTTACTACGGCGGGGAGCAGCAGCGTTACCACCGCTGTTGGAGTGGCGAAACCTAAAGCTTGACCCTAGTATTTGTGAAGTGACCTGCAACAGTCAATCGGTACGTTTGACGCCCAAAGAATATGGTCTGCTAGAACTTTTCCTGCGTAATCCGCATCGCATTTTTAGCACGGGTGCATTGATTGACCACATCTGGTCATTTGAAGAACCGCCCACAGAAGATACCATCCGCTCCCATATCAAGGGATTACGCCACAAGCTCAAGGCAGCCGGGGTTTTAGACGATCCGATTGATACAGTTTATGGCATTGGCTATCGACTTAGACCAGCACAAGAAAATAGCAAAGGAGCAAAAGAGCAAAAGAGCAAAGAGGGAAAGGCGCAAGAGAGCAAAGGAGTAGAAGAATCCACAGTTGAATCAGAGACTGTAGCTGGAATCAATGATATTTGGCAACAGGTTAAAGAGGATACTAATCGTCGGGTTGACGTGCTTGAGCAAGCTGTAGCGCTGTTGCTCCAAAAGAAACTGAGTGAGGAATTGCGGCAGCAAGCAGAGCGAGAGGCGCACAAGCTAGCAGGCTCGTTGGGGATGTTTGGGGCTGATGAAGGCTCCCGTTTGGCTCAAGAAATCGAAACTTTATTGGAAAAGGGGGTATCGCGGGACAGTAATCAAACGCAGCACCTTTCCCAACTTGTTACAGCGCTGCGCCAGGAAGTGCAACGCATGAACACCGGGCAACTTCCTGAAATAATTTCAGCGGGTGAACCCATTGATGAGCGTCCTTGGCTGTTAATCGTGAGTCCAAATCAGCTATTAGCTGAACAGTTGGCTACAGAAGCACCGAGTTGGGGAATGCGATCGCAAATTACCTCAAACCCCGTTGTCGCTAGAGAACACATAACCGATAAGCGCCCGAATGCTGTTTTGCTTGATTTTGCTGCGGCTAACACCCTTGATAACAATTTGACCTTGTTAGGGGAACTGAATGCCTGCACTCCACCCATACCCGCTCTTGTCCTCACAGAGCAAGAGAGTTTGATTGATCGGGTGAAAATCGCTCGTTTAGGTGGACGCCGAGTGTTACAGCCGCCTGTCACTGCTACGCAAGTATTAGAGGCAGTAAATCAAGTGCTGCAAAACACCCGTCAGACTCAAGCAATGGTGATGGTTGTAGACGACGATCCACAGGTATTGATGGCACTACAGCGTTTACTCATCCCTTGGGGGCTTTATGTCTCGGTTCTCGACAATCCACTCCTCTTCCTGGATACGCTGGAAGCTACCCCACCCGATCTATTAGTTCTGGATGTAGAAATGCCCAATATTAGTGGGATTGAGCTTTGCCAAGTTGTTCGTAATGACCCACGTTGGAGTGGATTACCCATCTTGTTTCTCACGGCTCATGCCGATGCTGACACAATGCAACAAGTTTTTGCGGTCGGTGCAGATGACTACGTGAGAAAGCCGATTGTTGGCCCAGAACTCATCACCCGGATTTTCAATCGCTTGGAGCGATCGCGCCTGCTGAGAACGTTGTCAGAAACCGACGCCTTGACTGGAGTTGCCAATCGCCGCAACTCCACTCAAGAGTTGACTCAGTTTCTGGAATGGAGCCGACACTGCCATCAACCGTTCTGCTTTGCGATCGTGAAACTAGACCGCCTACAGCATATTAACCAGCACTACGGTCATGCAGCTACAGATGAGATGTTGGCTCGCTTTGGGGAACTGTTGCGACAAGTCTTTCACAGTGAGGATGTTGTCGGTCGCTGGGGAGGTGCCGAGTTTATAGTGGGTATGTCTGGCATGACCAAAGAAGACGGTATGCGACGGTTTTTTGATCTACAGAAGATGCTGCATCAATTTGAGTTCAAGGGGGAAAACGGCACCTCGTTTCGAGCCACCTTTAGCGTGGGAGTCGTTCAGTATCCTCAAGATGGGGATGCGCTACAGTTGCTTTATCGAGCTGCCAGTGCTGTGCTGGGTCGAGAGGATGCAGGGGGCAATTCCACCTAGCGGACGCTTGGGGAAGGGCACCAGCAAAGGCGATCGCATCTGAGCGGTTCAGATACCCAGCTTCTTAAACAAGTCGGGTATCTCGCCTTCACGAATCACTACTGTTAATCCCCATTAGAGTTTAATTGCAGGTAAATACAACTATGAATATTGCTGGCTACACCGTATTAGAAGTGATTTATGAAGGAATAAACACCATCATTTATCGTGCTTCTAAACAGCCAGAGCATAACTCCGTTATTATCAAAACCTTAAAAGCTGAGTATCCCACAATTGAGGAACTTACAAAGCTGAGGCATGAATTTAAAATCCTTCAGCCTCTAGACATCAATGGAATTCTTACACCCATTGCTCTAGAAAGTTATCAGAATGGATTAGCTCTAATTCTGCCTGATTTTGCAGGAGAAGCACTGGCAAATTGTATTTCTGCTCAAATACTTGACTTGAGCGAATTTTTGCAAGTTGGTATTCAGCTAGCTGCAACCTTAGCTCAGCTTCATCAGAATAACATTATTCACAAAGATATTAAACCCCATAACATCCTGATTAATCCAATAACAGGTCAAGTTAAAATTATTGATTTTAGTATTGCTTCTCGTTTATCTAGAGAAAGTCAGACCATTAACAATCCTAATTTGCTCGTTCGGGAAACGTTGTCTATGGACGCTGCCTCTGTTCAGGACATCGGAGTAGGCACCCTAGCCTATATAGCACCAGAGCAAACTGGAAGAATGAACCGTGCGATCGATTATCGGACTGACTTTTACTCTTTAGGTGTAACCTTCTATCAACTACTAACGGGTCAATTGCCCTTTCAGACAACTGACTCCCTAGAACTCATTCACTGCCATATTGCGAAAACTGCAATCCCACCAGAGGAACTAAATTCAGCCATTCCTCTGGTGATATCTGACATTGTAATGAAGCTTCTTGCCAAGACAGCAGAAGACCGATATCAAAGTGCGCTGGGACTGAAAGCCGATCTAGAAACTTGTTTAAGGATGCTGCAAACCTCTGGAGAGGTTGCTCACTTCAAAGTTGGAGAACTAGATTTATTTAGTCAATTTTCAATTCCGCAGAAACTGTATGGACGCGAACAAGAAGTTGATAGATTAATGAATGCTTTTGACCGTGTCAGTTCTGGCAGAACAGAAATGATGCTGGTCAGTGGTTACTCTGGAATTGGAAAATCCTCGCTGGTTAATGAGATTCATAAACCCATTGTGCGTCAGCGAGGGTACTTTATTTCTGGAAAGTTTGACCAGTTCAAGCGCAATATTCCCTATGCTTCTATCATTCAAGCGTTTCAGGAATTGATGCGGCAACTCCTGACAGAACGTGATGACAAGCTAGCAATTTGGAAATCAAAACTTTTAGAAGCCCTTGGTGCCAACGGTCAAATTATTATTGATGTGGTTCCCGAAGTAGAACGAATTATTGGACCGCAACCGGCCGTTCCTCAACTGGGTGCATCTGAATCGCAAAACCGATTCAATCGAGTATTTCAACAATTTATCCACGTATTTAGCCAACCTGAACATCCACTTGTAATCTTTCTAGATGACTTGCAATGGGCAGATTTACCTTCTCTGAAGCTCATTGAACTGATTGTGACCGATCCCAACAGTCAATATATGCTGCTAATTGGGGCATATCGAGATAATGAGGTCAGTGCCACTCATCCTTTAATTCATACATTGGAGCAAATTCAGCAGACTGGGGCGGTTATAAATAACATCATTCTCCAGCCTTTGAATATTGTTCATGTTAGCCAATTAGTTGCTGATACCCTCCACAGTGCTGCTGCCCAAGCTAAGCCACTTGCTGATTTAGTTTTCCATAAAACACAAGGTAATCCTTTCTTCTTAACTCAGTTACTCAAATCGCTGCATCAAGAAGACCTCCTGTCATTTAATTTCAGTCAAGGTTGCTGGCAGTGGGATATCGATGTTCTTCAAGGCATTGATATCACTGAAAATGTTGTCGAACTGATGGTCAGCCAAATTCAAAAGCTGTCGCCCAAGACACAGAATGTCCTAAAGTTAGCAGCCTGCATTGGGGACAAATTTACGTTAGATGTTTTAGCCATTGTCAATGAAAAATCTCAGTCAGAGACAGCAACGGATTTGTGGGTTGCCTTACAAGCAGAGCTGATTTTACCCCTCTCGGAGGCTTATAAAACTCCGATGGTGTTTGATATAAAACCCTCAACTCCTTTGCAAGTTGAGCCGTTGAAAGTTGGCTACAAGTTTTTACATGACCGCGTGCAACAAGCCGCTTATTGCCTCATTCCCGATTCACAGAAGAAAGAAACTCATCTAAAAATCGGTCAGTTGCTACTACAAAATACGACGCCTGAAGAACAAAAAGAAAATATCTTCACGTTGGTGAATCAACTCAATTACGGCACCGACTTACTTACCTTAGAGTCGGAACGATATAAGCTGGCTGAACTTAATCTTATAGCTGGCACCAAAGCGAAAGCAGCAACAGCCTATGAATCTGCTATTCGGTATCTGAAAGTTGCTTTGGAGTTATTGGCAGTCAATAGCTGGCAAAGTCAGTACGATCTCACACTGGCACTTTATGAATCAGCAGTAGAAACAGCGTACCTGAACTGCGATTTTGAGCAGATGGAGAAATGGGCAACCGTTGTCCTGCAACAGGCAAAAACCCCCATCGACAAAATGAAAGTCTATGAGGTGAAAATCCAAGCCTATATGGCGCAAGTTAAACAGCTAGAAGCTGTAAAGATTGGATTACAAGCGCTGTCAAGATTGGGGGTAAGGTTACCCGAGGTGCCTAACTCTTCAGATATTGAGCAAATATTAGCTCAAACATCGGCTAATTTAACGGGTAAGAATGTAGAAGACTTGATTAACTTACCGTTAATGACGGAGGTAGATAAGGTGGCAGCTACACGGATGCTAGCGAGTCTAGGGTCTCCTACTTATCAAGCAGCACCTGCACTGTTTCCGTTAGTTGTATGCAAACAAGTGAATTTATCGATCAACTATGGCAATACACCTTTTTCAGCCTATGGTTATGCTTGTTACGGTCTCATTTCCAACGGGATACTTCAAGATGTTGAGTTGGCTTATCAATTTGGCAAGTTGGCTTTAAACCTAGTAGAACGATTCAATGCGTTAGAACTCAAGGCCAGCGTATTTTTTGTGGCAGTGTCATCAACAATTCATGGAAAAACTCATGTTAAGGAGACGTTGCCACTTTTACTAGAAGGATACCAAAGCGGGCTGGAAAACGGACATTTTGAATATAGTGGCTATGCTGCCATGCAAAGGTGCCAACATTTCTATTTTATAGGTCAGGAACTGCCAAGACTTGAACGAGAAATGGCAACAGTCAGTGATAGCCTTGCTCAACTCAAGCAAGAAAATGCCTTAAGTTGGAATCAAATCTTTCAGCAGTCTGTCCTTTCCTTGCTGGAAGCCTCTGAAAATCCGTGCTGCTTACTCGGTGAAGCCTACAATGAGGAGAAATCATTGCCGCTCCTTAAGGAAGCTAACGATAGAACTGGACTCCACTATTTTTATATTAATAAACTTATCCTTTGTTATTTATTTGGAGAATATCAGCAAGCTGTAGAAAATGCAGCTCAAGCCGAACACTATTTAGATGGCGTAAAAGCGTTTTTAGTTGTGCAAATCTTTCATTTCTACGATTCTTTAGTACAACTTGCGCTCTACCCAACAGCGTCACCCTCGCAGCAAGAACATCTCTTGAGTAAAGTGAGAAGTAACCAGGAAAAGATGCAATATTGGGCAGACCATGCTCCCATGAATTTTCTGCACAAGTATGAGCTTGTGGAGGCAGAGAAAGCACGGGTATTGGGACAATATTGGCAAGCAACAGAGTATTACGATCGTGCGATCGCAGGAGCCAGAGAGCATGGATACATCCAAGAAGAAGCTCTAGCCAATGAGCTAGCAGCAAGATTTTATTTCTCGTTTAGTAAAGAGAAATTCGCTCATATTTATCTGACTGAATCCTATTATGGATACGCTCGGTGGGGAGCAACTGTAAAACTCAGACAGTTAGAAGAAAAATATACACAAATTTTGGCTCACAGAGCTAACCCAGAACCTTCTAGTAAGGAAGGAGCGCAAAAAACAGCAACAACGACTGATAGTACGGCATCTCTAGACTTGGCTACAGTTTTCAAGGCATCTCAAGCTCTTGCTGGCGAGATTGTACTCGATCAATTACTTGTTAAGTTAATGAGGATTGTAATTGAGAATGCTGGTGCTGAAACGGGTGTTTTAATTTTAGAAAAATCAGGTGAATTGCTCATAGAGGCTCAAGGAAGTATCGAAAAAACAGAGGTTATGGTACTGCAATCGCTACCATTAAATAGTAGTGAGCATTTACCTGTCTCTATCGTTAAGTATGTAGAGAGAACTCATGAAGACGTTATTTTAAATGATGCCTCCTCTACAGGACTTTTTACAACTGATACTTATATTATCAATAAACAAATAAAATCGGTTCTATGTACGCCACTGATTCACCAAGGTAAGCTTGTAGGTATTCTTTATCTAGAAAATAATTTAACGACTGGAGCCTTTACTCCCAATCACATAGAAGTACTCAAGCTTTTATCATCTCAAGCCGCTATTTCGATAGAAAATGCGCGTCTTTATAAAGACTTAGAAGCAGCAAACAAAAGTTTAGAAAGTAAAGTAGAACAGCGCACGCTGGAGTTGCAACAAGAAATTAGCGATCGCAAACGCGCAGAACAAACGGCTGAGGCTGCCAACCGAGCCAAAAGTGAATTTCTGGCAAACATGAGCCATGAACTCCGAACTCCCCTGAATGGCATTTTAGGTTATACCCAAATCCTGAATAAGGACAAAACGTTAACAGATCCACAAAAGAATGGTCTTAACACCATCCATCGTTGTGGTGAACATCTGCTGATGTTAATTAACGATATTTTGGACTTGTCTAAAATAGAAGCTCGAAGAATGGAACTGTACCTCAACAACTTCCAACTTCGAGAGTTGTTGGAAGGAATTGTTGCAATCTGCCGAATCCGGGCTGAGCAAAAAGGAATTTTGTTTACTTATAAAGTGCTTTTGCCACTTCCCCAATTAATTCGGGCGGATGAGAAACGGTTGCGGCAAATTCTGATTAATCTCGTGAGCAATGCGGTTAAATTTACTGAAAACGGTGAGGTAACCTTTAAAGTTGGATATGTCGATAATTTTGAAGGCTCAGCTTTGAATTATGAGTTAACAGATCCAACTCAAAACTCCCCAACCCTAGGGGGCGCGTCTCCTGATTGGGAAAAGGTTCCGAATACCGACACGCTCAAAACTCATAGCTTCTCCAAACTTCGGTTTCAAGTCGAAGATACGGGCATTGGAATAACACAAGAGCATCTCCAGGAAATCTTTTTACCATTCCGACAAGTAAGCGATCGCCATCGTCAGATTGAAGGAACTGGATTAGGATTAGGCATCAGTCGCCAACTCGTTCAACTGATGGGCAGTGACATTAACGTGCAGAGTACGCCTGGAAAAGGAAGTATTTTCTGGGTTGATTTAGATCTGGCTGAGGTTGACGCCCCGTCTGATCTTGCCTCTCTCGATCGCCGATGTGTTCGTGGATTCAAAGGCTGCAAGCGAAAAATCCTGGTAGTGGACGACAGGGAGGAAAATCGACTAGTTCTGACCAATATGCTACAGCCGTTAGGATTTGAAGTGGTAGAGGCGATCGATGGTCGAGATGCTCTGCACAAAGCACACCAGTTTCATCCCGATGCGATTTTAATGGATTTGGTGATGCCTGTTATGGATGGGTTTGAGGCAACTCGTCAAATTCGGATGTCTCCAAGCTTACAGCAGACGGTGATTATTGCCACCTCAGCTAGCGCATTTGATATGGATCGACAGCAGAGTCGAGAAGTCGGCTGCCATGACTTTCTACCGAAACCAATCCACGAAGCAGAGCTATTGGATCGATTATCCCTTCATCTGAAGCTAGAGTGGATTTATGAAGATTCAAGCGCTGAGGGAAAGGACTCAGATCGACCGACTCTACCGGAAGCAGAAAGTCCTCAGGCACCCAACACTCAAGATGCTTCTCTATTGATAGCTCCCCCTACTGAAGAAATTGCGACTTTACTCCACCTGGCAATGATGGGCGATCGCACAACCATCAGCCTATTCAACCGTCTCGAAAATTAGCTCTACTCGCCCTCATCTAAGGTTTCAATGTCGCTCTCAACAACTAAAGCCACCCTATTTGTAGGGTGGCGAGGGGCAAAATTCCAAAATTGTATTGACTTGGAGTGGTTTAGACTCCTACTAATTTCGTGGGCAAGGGCAGAGCAAGTTCAACAGTTCAGGTGGAATGTCTTCGTAATGTTCTAGTAGAAAGTCCATCAGCGCAAGATGGCGCAGATCTGTTGCTCTCGGACGACGGTAGTTTGCTCCTCGTGCAAACCAGCGTTGGACGGTAGACAGGGAGCGAGAGCAGATAAAGGCCATTGTCTGTTGATTCACTTGCCATTTAGCGTAAAATTCCTGCGGTGTCATGCCAAGAGAGCAGTAGCCGTAGAGGTCGATTAGGGTTTGTTCTCGTTCGGTGAGGGGACGAGGTTTTACCATTGTTAAAGTCTCCTTTTATTGGGGAGCCTGAAGTCAGCAGGGAGCGTAGGAAACTTGTCTGCTGGCTTCTGACGCTTTTAGGTTTGTGGACGGTTGGATAAGTCGGTGTATCGTTGCTGCCAGATGGCTTCGAGGCGGGAGAGTGCATCTTCGGTATAGCGCTGTGCTTCTTGCAAAATGGACTTCCAAAGGGCATCAAGGGTACTCAGGTTGGGACAGCAGCGAATTAGGGCGCGACAGGCGGCAATCCATTGTTCTAATTTGCGGTAACTGACAAAGTAACCGCCTTTTCCTTGGATATGTATCCAGAGGACGTTGTGCCATTTTTCCCAGTTGAGAATTCGTTCTTGTGGGATTTTCAGATGTTTGGCGATTTGTCTGAGGGTGATGACGAAGGTTTTGGGGTTGATGCGGTGGCGTAGCGGTTGCATGGCTGTTTTTGTTGGTAAATGCTTGGCGGTTAGAAACCGCAGCTACACAAACTAAACCTGCCTTCGCAGGTTTCAAATTTCTCTAGTTGCAGTCCGCGAAGGCGGACTTTGTTTTTGTAGCCGCGAATTCCATGAAGCTGTTGGCGAATTAGCGGAGGGTTAAGCCCCGCAGTGCAAAGCCTGGGA
>CAZPRJ010000026.1:0-89649 GCA_964588805.1 uncultured Microcoleus sp.
AAAATACTGGATGAGAGAAAGTTGGTTTTTGTAAGAGATGGCCATAAAAATCCCTAACTCCTGACTCCTGACTCCTGACTCCCTGTTTTCCGATTAGGGCTATGATTCGCTTAAGACGTTGCAAATCGCTTGTTCACAGGCATTTTCACCAAAGGTTTGAACGATCTTTACGGCATCTTGGTAGCACTTCACCCCTTGGGCATGTAAACCGAGGCGATCGTAAACTGCCATCAGATTTTGGAGCAACTTCTTAATTTCGTCGGTATTATCACACCATCTCTGAGTGCTCATTACATCTGCATATATTTGTAAAAGCCCTAATGCCTGGAGGTGATATTGCAGGGCACGCACTGGATTCCCCATTTTGTAATAAATAGCTCCGATATAATCTAAACTGCGGGCTCGCAGGTTAGGCAAGTCACAAATTTCTTGACGAATAGCTAGTGCTTGTTGATATAAATCTAGTGCTTGTGGCTCTTGATTGAGTAAGGCGTGAACGATGCCCAGACTTTCCAAAATTTTGGCTTCACCTTTGCGATTGCCTGCTTTTTGGTAGAGATTTAAGGCTTGCTCAAATAATGCGATCGCCTGACGCAGCCGCTTGAGTTGTACATAAATTTCCCCGATATTATAGAGGGCGGTTCCTTCACCATCGGGTGCATTGCCCAATTCGTGGTATTTCTCTAAAGCTTGACGCGAACAAGATAACGCCTGCTGGGATTGACCTAAACTAAGGTGAACTTCAGACAAATGATTAAGCACAAGAGCGGCACCTGCCCTATTGCCAAGTTCGTTGCAAATCGTTAAGGCTCTGGCATAAACTCGCAAGGCTTTATGATCTTGACCGGTTTGGCGATAGGCTGCACCTAGGTAGTTGAGAATCACACTAACGCTGACTTTATTACCTAAGTTTTGGGCGAGTTGTAGCGCTTGCTTGAGACAGTTGATACCCCAAGCGTACTCCCCAAGTTTGCAATGAACTAACCCAATGCGTTTGAGAATTGTGACTTGATTAACTCGATTATTTTTAGAGCGGGCAGTGGCTAAGGCTTGTTGGTATTTTTTTAAGTTGGCTTTGAGTTGGCTGGAACGAAGCAGATGATCGGCACTCGAGCATAATCGGGTATTGAGCCTAAAGACGTTTTCATCTCCTATCCCTAGAGGGATGTGATCGGCGTTTTGAACAAGATCTGAACTCTGAAAACCTTTAATATACTCGTGGTCGTAATAGCCTATAGAAACACTGTCCTGTTCGGTGTGAGTTTCATGCGATTGTCTTAATTCAGCGTCAGCTTGATGATAGAGACAAGATGGCATGGTCAAAGTTCACCTCAATCCATTAAGAAGATGTCCTGATCTGTTTGGGTATACCTCTGACCTGGGTGGGGGTATGCAGTTGCACGTAGAACCCTGACAAAAGTCCATGTAGAGGAAGTGACTAAAGTAATCATCAGACTTTTATCAGCGATTTATGCCAACAGTCATCTAGCTTCAGGATTAAAGCTGAAGGGGGGTAAGGTTTGCTCAATGCCCGAAGGTAAACTAACCGTAACAATAAATTTTTCTTCCAAATTCCCGACCACGCGAGTAAAGAAATAGGAATCCTGCTGTTGGGGATCGAGGACTTGTTGGACTAAAATACCGGTTTGGTCACTCACCCGTAATTGCACTCCTAGTGGGAGATGAGTTCCCGGCATGGCACCTAAAATCAATAACAATGTCCATTCTGGTGTTGCTTCCGAGTAGAGCGGCCAGGTTACAGCATACAGTCGCAACGGCATTCCCCCTAACCGCAGGTCTCGATAAGCTCCTCGGGCTTCTAGGGGAATTTGTTCATATTTTTGTCGAAGTTGTGTCACAATCGCTTCAAATTCTTCCACAGGCGATCGCAAAGCCCTCATCGGAGCCACAGTTGGTAGCAACACCCAGGATAATTCCTGTGCCAACTCATCGAGTTCTCCCATCAGCCAGCGCCCAGCATTAACAGCCGGTTGAGTTAACAACTGCAATGTGTCTGCGAGGTGTTTCTGCACAGAGGCGATCGGAGTTGGGGATGAGGAGTGTTGAATTTGATAAACCCAATGCAGTAATTCAGGATGGGTGAGAACCACAGCACCTTGTTCCCAGGTTAAAACTTGCCACAGTTCTGTATCGGGTGATTGGAGTTTAGGCAACAACGCCTCGAGTTGCGATCGCATCCGTGCCAACTGCATGGGGCGCTCTTTATCGGGTTCTGGCAAGGTAATAGCAGTCGGTTCCAAACAGCGCAGATTTAGCAATAAGTCGTCAGGACTACCCTCAAACCAAGTTAGGGGGAGAGAGTACGTCCAATCAGTTTCTGGGATTAAACGCTGCTTATCCTGTTGAGCTTGGAGCTGGGAGTAAGATAGGAAGCCTTGAATGCTAGCAGTTTCTAGTTCTTCTTGCACTTCTACCAGAACATAGAAATGAGGGATAAATTCTGGTAAATCGACCAGTACTCTGGGTAGACTGACTTCTTCATCAGTAAGGCTACCTGTGACTAGGAGACAAAGCTTAAATTCACCTACACTCAGGTGAGCTACAGCATCAAGGGCATTGGCCAAAGCTGGCTTGAATACAGAACAGTTGGCCGAGTTAAGGGTTAAGTCAGTCGTTCGAGATGCCAACCATTCCTCAAAACCGCCGAGTGCTAAAACATTAAGATACGTTTGCCACTGCCGTTGTTCGTTAGAAATTTTAGAACTTAGATTTAAAGCTTGTTGAATAATAGCAGGGGATAATTCGATGGTTTCGTCAGAGGAAAAAACCTCAAACTCAAGATCGAGTTTCATTTGAGCAGTAGGGGATAGGGAATTAGACATGATTGGATCTCCGGGTATCAAGGTAGCGACAAAGCCTCTGTGCAAAGAGGGAGGTAGGACTTCGGTGCTTGGTGCCTGTAGCAGTACTTGCTTCCGTGGCGGCTTCGTTGACAACTTGAGTCACTTGTTCGTCAAGTGCCTCTTCAATTTGTTTACTCAAAGCTTGCAAGCGTTCCGGGCTAGTATAAGTTTTGGCTTCGTGGGTAACGCGATCGCGTAATAATCTCAAAAACTGGTGTTGAATATCACTTCGCAAGGACTTCAGCTTCAGCAGGCGGGAAACGTGATATTGAGCTTGGAAATCGATATGTGTAGCAATGTCCCCCATAGAGAGTCCCCGACAGTGAAATAATTGCAAGGCGGTGAGAAATTTTTCGGCCTTTTGAGCGTCTTTGCGCTGGAGTTTTGCCACTTGTGCCTGAGTCACCTGGGCTATCGCCTGATCAAGACAATCGATAAACAGTTGACGATAAGCGTCTAGAAATTCAGATTGTTCGTCGTTGGTGTTGCGCTCATCAATAAAATCCAGGAGTAGATAGCGATCGCCGGATGAACCAGAGGTAACGGGCGTATCGAGCGATTCGGTCGGGAGAGTGCCACTGCGGACATAAATTCGGTATTCTCTTAAATGAGATGCCATCTCTTGCAGTCTAGCCATGATGACTTCCGGATGAAATCTCTCTGGAGTTGAGGTTAATAAACGCTCAGCAATTTGTTGCAGTTGTTCGGTTGTCGGTGGCAAACACCGCCCTTTGATTCCTTGTTGTAATTGCCTGCGGCGTCCAGCGCGATAGATGGCATGATAGGCTTCTAAGAGTTCCTGGGCTTGGCGGATTTCATGGCTAGTCAAGGGGCGAAACTGGGAAAAAATGCGCTGAAGTTGTTTTGAGTTCGTGTCATTGAGGATTGCCCAATCACTGACTAGATATACTCCATGTTCGAGTAAGAAATCATTGAGTTCTCGATGATGCTTGACTAGCCGTGTCGTCCAGGTGGCTAAACTGCTTTGCTGGGGATTAAAGCTTTGCAGGATTTCCTGGGGTAACGATTGATAGGAGGAGTGAGTTCTGCTTCTTGAGGTTTTATAGTTGTCTTCGTCCAAGACGCAGCGTAGTAAATCGCTACAGGTGAAGCCATGAACGATGCCAAATCGCTCCTCGAGTTGCTGGCAAACCCGAAGAATTTGGCTAGAGATAAAGCAGATTAAACAAAGTTCTGCTAAAAAACTCTGATTTGAGCGATCGCAGTTACCTCCGTTTCCGAGTCTGGGGTTGGCGTAGGTGTATTGTTCCGTCGCTTCAGCTTCTTTCATCCAATGCAGGAGTTGGCTTTGAATAAGGCTATCCGAAACTTCACGGGTGGGCATACATTCCCCAAAGGAGTCTAGGAAAAACGCCTTGGCCGATTCAATAGGTTCGATTTTACGCTTTCCAGCCGCATCAATTCTAATCAGCGTCCAGTATCTCGAGGCAGCACTCATAATGATTTCATCCGATGGCAGCTCATCTAGTATCACTACTGAACTTTAACTTGGGACAAGGCTTGACTAAAGTTTCACACTCGTGAAGGCAATGCTCTGACGCTTGAATGTTTCTTCCTGATCATGGTTTTACCTCCTGTTTGGGATGGAATAGCTCGTTATTCCTATTTATTTCTCAGCAATCTAGAGCCTATGCACTTTTTGGGAGGGATAACCTGATACAGATTTTGGTGTGGATGCACGGATGTGAAGGTTGAAGCAAAAGGCTCCAAGAAAGAGAGTTCCAGGGCTGAAGGGTTATTACTGGTACTTAGTCGCAAAGCTATAAGGAAAAATGGGCTGCCTACCGCTTGGTGTACTTATTCTCCCTACGTAGAAATCTCGGTAAACTGATGCCAAACTATGAGTCGAAGTCTAAAGGTAACTTGTGAAGATAAATGTCTTCTAGTAGAGAGAGAACTTCGCTAAGCTTTTGGAGTACCCTTCTGGACTCGGTATTGTAGTATCCCAACGCTGACGCTCAATCTTGAAAGCGCGGTGTTTTCCCCTGTCCTAACGGCCTTCATGCAAGTAAACAATTTTCTCGAGCGATACCGACAAGGAGAACGTCACTTTACCCATATTGACCTGAGTGGAGCCAACCTCACAGGAGCCAGCCTACGGGATATTGACTTGTCGGGGGCTAATCTCAGTGGTGCCAATCTCAGTTGGGCTGATCTGAGCCATGCTAATCTTGCCGAGGCTTGCTTGCATCAGACTAATTTACACAGTGCCATCCTCAACAAAACCAATTTTGATCGAGCAACCTTGAATCGAGTCACACTGACTAAAGCGGATTTGCGTTGGGCAACGTTTCGAGACGCTGAGTTAAATTGGGCAGATTTGAGTCTGAGTGACTTGAGTGGAGCTGATTTACAGCGAGTACGCCTGAATCAGATTAACTTAGAGCAGGCTCAACTGAACAATGCCTTGCTCATGGATGCAATCTTAATGGAAGCCAATCTCCGCCATGCTTCGTTAATTAGTGCCAATCTTACAGGAGCAAGCTTACAGGAAGCCAATTTAGAACAAGCGAACTTACGAGACGCTATTTTAGTCAGCACTAATTTAACAGAAGCTAACCTCAAGGCCGCCTATTTACGAGGCTCCAATCTCAGCGATGCAAACTGCCATCGAGCCATTTTGATGAGTGCTGATATGAGTGAAGCCAATTGTGAGTGTACCGACTTCAGTCGAGCGAATCTCACCGGTGCTTATTTACTCAAAGCCTGTTTACGAAAAGCCGATTTGTTGCGAGCCATTCTTCAAGATGTATATTTATTGCGAACTGATTTGAGTGAGGCAAATCTACGAGGAGCTGATTTACGCCGAGCTGATTTAAGTGGTGCATATCTGAAGGATACCCTCTTAAATGAGGCGAATTTGAGTGATGCTTTTTTGATTGAGAGTTATTTAATTCAAACTAATGTTACAGGAGCTGAACTCACGGGTTGTTGCATTCATAGCTGGCACTTAGAGGATGTAGATTTGTCTAGGGTTCAATGTAAATATATCTTCACTGGATTCGATTATACGAGCCAAAAACCAAGTGATCGTTATCCAGCCAAGGGTGAATTGTCACCCGGAGCATTAGGTCATAAAAACAGTGATGAACGGTTAATTATAGACGTTTGGTTTAGAGAAGCCCCTAATTGGGAAGTTCTAGTGTTTACATTAACTCAGGTAGAGCTAGAGTGTCCCAATATTCAGTTAACTCTCAAATCCTACGAATTTAAATTTGAACAATATCTTTTACATTTATCCGTTAATCGATTAGTCAATACCCAAATTATCAGTCAACGGATTCTACAATTATACCCTAAGTTATTAGAGCGTTTTGTAATTTGCCGTCCAATTTTTCTAGATTTACTGAACATTCAAGAAAATCGTCATCTCGCCATAGAGTTGGTTTCTCAAACATCACTCCCAAACTCTCCTTCCTTATCACTTACCGATCGCACAGTCAAGTATAGTCACGTTCAACGGAAGCGAAGAATGTATCAAGAAGTGGTGACTCAGATTCAACGAATTCTATTATCCCAAACTCTCGATCAGTGCGTCAAAAGCGTGGAGCGATTGCTAGAGTTTTTGAAACAACAAAAAATTTCCACTGAAGAAATTCAAAAGCAAGTCATTAGTCAAGTGATTATCAAGCGAGCGGCCAACGACCCTATATTCCAGAAGCAATTACTGCAGTGGGAAGAAACGGCCGATGAAGCCGTTCGTTTTTCGGCGGTAGGTCAGGGTGTACGTTTAGCGATTACGTTGATTTGGTCAAGTGCCAAACCACTCAAGTAATTCAAAATTCAAAATTTATGAAGTAAGTAGCCGTCATGAACTGCTTACACTAGAACGCATGAAAATAGAATAATTCAGGCAGTGGGGGAGACAAACTCACCCCACAACCCGACTGCGACTATTTCACTCCTGCAAGTGTCCGACGTTTAGTGACCATCTGGAAGGCTTCAATGATGTCACCTTCAACCCAGTCATTGAATCGATCAATGCCGATACCGCATTCATAACCTGAGTTCACTTCGCGCACATCATCTTTCATCCGTTTGAGAGAATCGAGAGTCCCTTCATAGACAACCTTATTCCCTCGATGCACTCGCACCTTGCAATGGCGGATGAGTTTACCCGATTGAATGTAACATCCTGCAACCTTATTACGACCGACGGGGAAGACGGCACGTACTTCAACTTGACCCAGGGGTTCTTCAACCAATTCTGGCTCCAATAGCCCTTCCATTGCGCCTTGGATGTCTTCGAGAAGTTTATAGATGATGTTGTATTCCCGCACATCAACACCGGCGGCATCGGCCGCTTGTCGAGCGCCACTGGCCAGAGTAGTATTAAACCCGATGATCACGGCTTGGCTGGCGGCGGCTAAGTCAATATCCGTCTCGGTGATTTCACCCGGAGCGGCTAATAATAGGCGAAGTTGTACTTGAGTTTGGGGGAGTTGTTTGAGGGAACCGACAATGGCTTCTACGGAACCCTGAACGTCTGCCTTCAAAATTAAGTTCAGTTCTTTCAACTCACCTTCTTGAGCTTGCGCCGACAAGGTTGCTAGGGAGATACGCCCTTGCATAATCCGAGATTGCCGTTGTTGGTCGGCTCGTTGGCTGGCTAAGGTACGAGCTTCCTTGTCTTGGGAGAAGACCTGAAATTCATCCCCGGCGGCGGGTACATCACTTAAGCCCAACACTTCCACGGCAAAGGACGGTTTGGCCACGTCTACTCGATGACCGGTATCATCGATCATGGCTCGTACTTTCCCAAAAGTAGAACCGGCGACGAGGATATCACCCACGCGCAGTGTCCCATTTTGTACTAGGAGTGTGGCCACAGGCCCCCTAGTTTTATCGAGGTTCGCTTCAATCACCGTACCCTTGGCCGCGCGATCGGGGTTGGCTTGCAGGTCTTCAACTTCCGCGACCAACAAAATCATCTCTAATAAGGTATCTAGATTGTCGTGTTGGATAGCGCTCACGGGAACCATGATGGTATCGCCGCCCCAGTCTTCAGACACTAAGCCGTATTCTGTTAATTCCTGCATCACCCGTTCCGGTTGAGCTTCCGGTTTATCAATTTTGTTGATTGCCACAATCAAGGGAACTTCAGCCGCTTTGGCGTGACTAATGGCTTCTACCGTCTGAGGTTGCACCCCATCATCGGCCGCGACCACCAAAATGGCGATATCTGTGACGCGTGTTCCTCGTGCCCGCATAGCCGTGAAGGCTTCGTGACCTGGAGTATCGAGGAAAACTACTTGTTGGCCGTTGCCATTTTGGGTGACATCGACATGGTATGCCCCGATGTGCTGGGTAATACCACCCGCTTCACCTTGAGCCACTTTGGTGTGACGAATGGCATCCAGCAAGCTAGTTTTACCGTGGTCTACGTGACCCATAATCGTAACGACAGGGGGGCGACGCTGGAGATTTTCCAAGTCTTCCACGTCCAGCATTTCTGTGACTTTGCGAGCTTCGGCTTCGGGCTGAGCTGTCTCAATGTTGACATCTAATTCCTCACCGATGAGGATAATCGTGGGAATATCAAGACTTTGCGTGATACTGACCGCCATGCCTTTGAGGAAAAGAACTTTAACAATTTCTGTATCCTGAACAGCTAATGCTTCTGCCAGTTCTTGAACCGTCATGCTACCGGTCACCACTAATGTTTGTGGACGAGTGGGCTTAGCCTCTACTTCCTGGTGTCGCCGATGATGATCGCGAGAGCTACCCGGTTTCTTGCGCTTCACCGCCGCTTTGGCTGAGGCTGCCGTAGGCGATGGCTGGCTAGGGGATGCCTTTTGTCGGGCAGGACGTGCGATCGCCAAGTTCGTCTCGGCGGGAGCCTCTAAATTCAGTTCATCTTCCCAATCGTCCTCATCAATGTCGAGGATAGGCTTAGAACGCTTGCCCTTACCGCTACCCTTACCCAGCTTTGCTTTCGTTTCTTGTTCTTCCTCAATGGTGTCTTGCTGCCGCTTTTTCCCGGCTTTAACCGGACGAGGTAGTTTCGGGCGCTCTAGTAATTCTGTCGTATCGTCCGGTAGCTCGGCGGGTTCCTCTTGTTGTAAGCCCTTCTTGGGCTGTGTACCGACTAAGTTCGGCTTCGGCAGCAGGGCAACCGATGGCATTTCGGGCTTATTCACTCGGGCAGGTTTGGGTTGCCGGAGTTCGATTGAGGGTTGGGTTTTTGGAGTTGCTTGCTCGGCTTTAGCCTCAACTGGAGTACGATGTGTTGGCTTTTCTCCCCCAGTTTTTGAGGCCGTCTCGACAGATTGATGGCGATTGGGCTTGACTTTATCACGTTTGGGAATCGGCCGTTCTTTCTGAATCCGTTGGGGTGGGGCAGGTCTAACAGGAGGTTGAACCAATTGCAGTTGATCTGCAACGGCGTCTGTATCAGGGGCTATGTCCAACTTCTCCGGTTCTTCTGCCACGGTTTTGGGTTCTGTTGTGGCTGCTACGGGATCAGGACTTGTGGGAATAGGAGTTTCAGGCTGATTTAAAGCAGTAGTAGATTCAGGTCGCTGGAGTTCTAATGAGGGCGGAGTTTGCACAGTTGGCTGCTCTGATTCTGAGCGGGAGTCCACGGGTGTGGAATGAACCAATGGTTCCGCCGTCGCTTCTGCGGAGGTTTCTACTAACGGCTTTGGCGTTGGCTCTAGGCGATCGGGTTGAGCCTCTATTTGAGTAGGTCTATGAGCATCATGTTGTAGTCCGGATGAATTGAACTGGCTGCGATTGGCAGGAGCAGCCGGTCTAGCTGGGGGCTGAGCCAGTTGTGGTCGTTCCGGAGCTTCCTGGGTCTTAGATTTACGAATTTCCAAAATTTGTTGCTTGTGAGGAAGATTAGGCTTAGGTCTGGTTTGATGGGTCATTTGAGATGGAGCAGAGGGACTGGTCGTTGCTGAGGTTTGGCGTACAGATGCTGTCACGGTTGTTTGTTTCGCTGCCACTGCCCGAATTCGCTCAGCTTGAGGTTCGCTGATGGTACTGCTATGGCTTTTGACAGCAATATTGAGCTGATTACAAATAGCTAATAGTTCTTTGTTGTCTAGATTCAATTCCTTGGATAAGTCATAGATTCTTACTCGCTCGTTTTGCATGCATTTCTCTCCTTTGGGTTCTAATTTTTATAATGGGATTGCGTGGCTCAACAAGCCACAGCAATGAATGCTACTTCGACATTTCATCAAATGCAGTTAAAATTTTTTATAACTGATAATAAAAATGATGAAAAACTTACTATAAAAATTTAATGAATAGTGCTTAAATATCCCAGTATCCTCCTATAGATAATTTATCAAAGATGAAAGGATAGGGAATTCGGTTGTTTGCCACAGCGTTGTGTAAATTGCCCTACTTCCTCCCAAAATGCCTGCAACGCACAAAATCGAGTTAGGGCAGATTTACAGGTTATAGCCGTCCTCAAGGATTGATAAAATCGGTGATTAGGGCAGGTTTTGATATTATACGGGCTTTTTCAACCCCCACTACACCCGTGAAAGGTTTGACATCTCCAATCGGATTGCTACGTCGATTCGGAGTGCTATTTTACTCAAGCTTAGTCTATCCAGGCGAAAAATAGCTTTTAACAGAATAGCATTAAGCCATCGACACGAGCATTCAGAGGATCGGGAGTCCATTATTAATTCACTCGGCCAGCCTCCCTAGATCGGGAAAATTCTTACTCTCGGTTTGGCCGATGCAATCCGTACGCGACGATTGGGCGCTTAAGCCAAACTACAGGATTTGATATTGCCCATGCTCGAAGTGGTTGAGCATGGGTAATCCTGGCGAGTTTAGTGAAATTAATGACTAATCATCCAAGGGCGTCCATTCGGCTGCTGAGTATACTTTGCTGCTGAGTCCTGATCTTGAGAACGCTGTATCACTCGAGGTTCTTTGGCCTCATGGCTTTGTAGCCGTACTCGGCCAGAATTTAAATTCACATTCGGTGCAGAAAAAACCCGTTTAGCCACAGCTTGACAAGTCGGGCAAAGCATAGGACTACTCACTTGTGCTAAAGTGCGCCACTGTTCAAACATCCCGCAAGTTTCACATTGGTATTCATAGAGCGGCATAATCGTTGAGTTCTTTCAGGTTTTTCTAATAAAAAATGTTCTTGTAGAGGCGAGTTTTGTATGGAGGTTATCGGGAAAATTCGGCGATTTAATCGCTAAACCCGCCCTTAACCAAAGTTGGTGATAGGATAATTTATTTTTTGGTAGTTCTTAAGTCGGTAGAATATTTTTGTCAAAAATTTCTGTGGGTAAGGCAAGGGTACAACAGGCATTAGGAATATCCACAATCCCACTAATTCGCCCCTCTACTGGCGCACAACTTAACAGTAAATAGGCTTGTTCCCCCGTAAAACCAAACTTTTTCAGATACTCGATCGCATTCAAGCAAGCCCGACGATAGGCAACATGGGCATCTAGATAATACTGTTGCCCTGTAAATTCATCCACCGAGATGCCCTCAAATACCAAATATTCAGAATAACGGGGCTCCACGGGGCCAGGCTTAAAGATGGGGTTAGTCATCCCGTACTTTTCCACACCGCCCTTGATAATATCCACATGCAGGTCAATATACCCCGACATCTCGATCGCGCCACAAAAAGAAATCTCCCCATCCCCTTGAGAGAAGTGAATATCTCCCATCGAGAGTTTCGCCCCCTCAACATACACGGGGAAGTAAATCCGCGAACCCTTAGAAAGATTCTTGATATCGCAGTTTCCCCCATGTTCGCGAGGAGGTACAGTCCGTGCGGCCTCTGCCGCCACTCGCTCAAATTCTGACCCTTTCAAGGAACCGAGGATGGCATTATTGGGGTTGGGTAAGGCAGCTAGGGGGGGTACGCGATCGGGATTTGTGGCTACAAGGTCTGCCTCTCGTTGGTTCCACTTCGCTAGCAGTTCGTGTGACGGCGCACAACCGATCAATCCAGGATGAGTAATACCTGCAAATCGCACCCCTGGAATATGCCGAGAACTGGTATAAATGCCCTGGAGATCCCAAATCGCTTTAGCCGCATTGGGAAAGTGATCAGTCAAGAAACCGCCGCCATTCTCTTGAGCAAAAATGCCCGTAAAACCCCACTCATCCCCCTGCAACGCACCAATATCTAAAAGATCGACAACTAAAATATCTCCCGGTTGTGCCCCATTGACATGAATCGGCCCACTAAGGACATGAACCACAGTTAAATCAACATCTCGAACATCATCAGGACTATCGTCATTTTTAATTTGCCCATCTGTCCAATCCTTACACTCGATGCGAAATACATCACCAGGATTGACAGAAACAACGGCTGGAATATCAGGATGCCATCGGTTATGCCCCACTAACTCTTGTTCAGTCATGGGTTTGGTGAGGTCAACCTTAAATAGAATGTCTGGCATGATATTCTCCTACTTCGCTTCGGGTCGCAGAGGTATTTAGTCTGTTTAAAACAGCAGGATTTTGTCTGTTTTGATTAACGAGTACTTAGTTATAAATGGGAAATTTTATATCCTTAATTAGCTGTAATCTCTGGGATTTTAATAAAATTTTAGTTTTGCACTTTGTTGCTTTAAATCCCATCTAAATAGAGATGAACACGCTTATTCAAAGCTAAACAGGTTTGAGCAACTGTATTTTTAGCTACAAATGCTCGTGATTTTTTGTAAATAAAGTAAATCTATTCTGACAATAGGGAGTCAGGAGTCAGGAGTCAGAAGATAGGAGGAAAGGCGTTCATCCTTGTTACGACTGACGGATTGCAGAAAATTATCTTGATGAGTCGCCAGATATTCTCCCGCAATCTAAAAAGCTACAAGACTGGCCTAATCTAGCGTTGGACTTTCCCGGAAAGCGCAAAATGGGGTAAGCTAAAAAGCTGGAGATTCTTAAAAAATATTAAAAAAATCAACGATTCGTTGAGACTGAACGATTATGAGGCATTTTCCAAAACTAGCTGCGTTAATATTGGCACTCATTTTGCTGGTAGTCCCCTTCTCGGCACAGGCGGCAAGTTCTTCTTCTATCTCTCGCTCTGTGGGGAAAGGGGAATTGACGGGTAAGGATTTATCCGGCCAAACTCTAGTGGGAGAAGAGTTTACCAATGTCAATTTAGAGGAAACTAACTTTAGCAACGCTGACTTACGCAGTGCAGTCTTTAGTGGCTCAACCCTGCAAGGTGCTTCTTTGCATGGAGCTAATTTTTCGGGTGGACTTGCTTATCTGGTAGACTTCACCCGTGCTGATCTCACCGATGCGGTACTGGTGGAAGCGATTATGCTACGTTCTACGTTTAATGATGCAGACATCACTGGAGCTGACTTCACCGATGCTGTTTTAGATGGCGTTCAGATCAAAAAGCTCTGTGATAGAGCAACGGGAGTCAATTCACAAACTGGAGTGGCAACTCGCGACTCTTTGGGATGCAGGTAAGCAGGGGAGCGGGGGTGCGGGGGAGCAGAGGAGCTGGGGTGCGGGGGTGCGGGGGTGCTAGGGAGAAAAAAGACAGACAGACAAATTCCCTACTCTTGACTCCTGACTCCTATTTTCAAGCTAGACGCCATGTGCGACAGCACACAAAGAAAGAGTGAAAATCCTTATTACTTCTGCCCTCTGCCCTCTGCCCTCTGCCTTATTTTCCAGATAGCTTAGATGAGAATTAACGGGGAAGCAGTGGATTCATCAGGATGGCATGGGCATTTAGATTTAGTCTATGCTCAAGACCACAACAAAACTCAGCTTACTCAGGCTCGGGTGCGATCGCCTCTCAAGATCCAGCGCTCTTTTTATCCGGAAGGGTCAGCCGTGTGCCATAGTATAGTGTTGCATACGGCTGGGGGAATTGTGGGAGGCGATCGCCTGTCGCAATCCATTCAGCTACAACCTAATGCTCATACCTTAATCACGACAGCAGCAGCGACGAAAGTGTATCGCAGCAACGGGCAACAGGCTCAACAAACAATTCAAATCCAGGTGGAGGCAGAGGCGTGTTTGGAATGGTTGCCTCAAGAAACAATTGTGTTTGAGGGTGCGCTCTATCGGCAAGATATGCGGGTAGAATTAGCACCGGGAGCTAGTTGGTTGGGGT
Organism: uncultured Microcoleus sp.; assembly: GCA_964588805.1. Classification (GTDB taxonomy): domain Bacteria; phylum Cyanobacteriota; class Cyanobacteriia; order Cyanobacteriales; family Coleofasciculaceae; genus CAZPRJ01. The sequence goes on from CAZPRJ010000026.1 coordinate 13,975, forward strand.
GGGAGATAACACGATTGGGACGCAGTGCTAGAGGAGAACGGTTTTTGCAGGGAGAATGGCGATCGCATACTGAAATTTGGCAGCAAGGACACCCATTGTGGATTGATAGGCAATGGCTACCAGGTAGGGAAGATATTTGGAACAGTCCTCATGGTTTGGCCGGGCAACCTGTTGTTGCTAGTTTAGCTTGGGTCGGACAAAGCGTATCGCCCCAATTAGTCGAGAAAGCCCGAACACTGTGGAACGCAACAGAACATCAAGGCCAAGCGGGCGTGACTCAACTCCTTTCAGGATTATTGTGTCGATATCGGGGGGCTTCAACCACGGAGGTGAAACACTGGTTTACAGAGGTTTGGCAATTGCTACGCCTCTCGTATTTAGGGCGGCCTGCCATCAAGCCACGAGTATGGCCATAAATTCAAACCTTAAATGTTCAGTTCGTAAAATTCTAAGATTGACCCAACTATTAAGCCAAAATCCACAATTAAACGATGCAACTGACACCTCAAGAGAAAGACAAGCTATTAATTTTCACAGCCGCTTTGTTAGCAGAACGGCGCAAGAATAGAGGATTAAAATTAAACTATCCAGAAGCTGTTGCCTATATTTCTGCTGCTATTTTAGAAGGTGCCAGAGATGGACAAACCGTATCGGATTTAATGAGTTATGGTACGACATTACTCACTCGAAATGAAGTGATGGAAGGGGTTGCAGAGATGTTGCATGAAGTGCAAGTAGAAGCAACCTTTCCCGATGGCACCAAGTTGGTGACAGTTCATGACCCAATTCGTTAGTAAATTAGTCTGAATTTGGCTGATCTGGAACTGTCGGTGTGATGGGTTTGGCATTTCGCATCCGTTCGGGTGTCCAATAATCTTCCGAACGAGTATCAGCATCATGGATAGAAGGAGCCGGTTTTATCCCTTCTATCTGTGGGGGTTTACCCTCTCCTGATGTGCCATCTTCGGGAACGGTGGGCATATTGGGTTTAGCATTTCGCATCCGTTCGGGTGTCCATACCTCTTCACCCGATGAGTCAGGAACTGTTGGCATGATTGGCTTGGCGTTTCGCATCCGTTCAGGTGTCCAATAATTTAATAGCTCTTGCTGTGTTTGTGATTCATTCGTCCGCTCAACATTAAGACTTGGAGGTTGGGCTTGAACTTCGTTTTGATTCTTAGGTCTTGATTCTCCGTTAGCCATAGATGAAATTAAGGTTATTCCAGCTAAGCTGACCACTGTAACTTTTGCAATCCATAGTATCCTAGACATTGAATTGACCTCCTAACTTATAGCCCTAGCTTATACTCAATCCACTTTATTTCTCTACGCATAGAATAGAGCGAGAGCCGGATTAATCTTTCGATTGGTGGTAGTGAGTGAATTGGAACCTTTCAATAAGCTATGACCGAAAAAATTATGTTAAGTTTCCATGAAGCTAGGTCAGTTTGGTGAAGGAATGGCCAATCGACGCGAGAGCTACTATTTCAAAATTCAAGACAATGTTCGTAGTAAGGGCTTTAGCCCTTGCTTGCATTAAGTTTCAAAGCGTTAACTTAGCTTCCGATTACACCCTGTTAGCCTTGCCACGTTACTACATCAAACTGAACCACTGATCTCAACTCGTAGATTAGCAGTGTTTGGATTGCCTCCTAGGATACTTTTATTAATCAGCTTGGAAAAACCTAGCTGTTGTCCAGGTTCGAGTCCAGCACCCACCTCTACAGGTGCCGTATCACTGGCTAGAATCCGTCCATCTTGGCCAATGACGTTAAACCGCACCGCAGATACAGAGCTTACTTGATTTGATTCATTGATAACGACGCCTGAAACTTCTAAAGAGTTACCATCACTAGTCGGTGAGATTTGAATGTTAGAAAATCCTAATTTGGCAGCCACCGGTGCTGAAGTAATTTCAACGGGTGCATTTGTACACAGACTGGATAAATCAACAAGTTGCCCCTCCCATTCCATGTAGCAAATTTCGTCCTGAGCGGCGGCGGCTGTGGGAAATAAGGCCAATGCAATCATTATGCTGAGTAATTTCTTCATTAGTTTACAACTCCAATTGTTTTGGACTACTAACTTGAGATTTTGGATGACATCTAAAAACAGCCTAAATTGCAGAAACTGGGAAAGGCTTCTTGGATGATAAAACCTTCCCCGTCTCTCGATTAGCAGTAAATAAAAATGCTAGCAGTTGCCACTTCTACGACCACAGGCTGTATTCAAAATGCTTATGAAGCTATTGTTGAGAATTGAGCTGCCTTGGTATAGAGGACCCACTGCGATTGGCCCGTAGGAGGTAACACCAATCACTCGATTTTCTGCCTGTTCTCGTCCGACAGTTTGCCCATCTGCAGGCACTCCAAAGTTCATCACCCAAGGCCCTCCACTGGAACCACCTCTCATATCAGAACCATAAATTACAGTATTACTGCCATTCGTCCGAAAACTTTCAGCAGTGATTTGATGCATTTTTTCACCGCTATCCAAATTACCTGGATATCCGAGCAGGGTGGCATGGTTGGGGATGAGCCTTTGCGTCTGATAACCTAAGTAGCCTGTTATATCTGCAATACGGCGCGTACTCCCATTAATGTACTGGTCGTTGACTTCAATGATGGCAAAATCGGCTGCGTTGGGTACGTTACCATTACCCGAAGCCCACTCTCCAGTGGTAATTACCCAACTCCAAGTCCATCTGCGATTAGGTGCAGCACCATCTCTGTAGGACGGAACAAACAAGAATTGAGAATAAAATCCATTGCTGCCTCCACTTCCACGGTGAACACAGTGTCCTGCTGTCAACACCACTCTCGGTCTGAGAACAGACGCTGAACATACAAAATCACCTTCACCCGGTTTAGTAAAAAAAAGTTTTCCGACTGTTGAGTAAGGATAGGCTGTATCAGCCGTTAAGGGAACAATCCGAGAACTGGTAAAGTAAGCACCAATAGTACCCACGTTACTCGGTACAACTCCGGCCGCACTGGTGGCTTGAGGTGTAAAGAGCGGATTAAAATCGGGGGTAAGGTTGACCATTGGGGGTTTGCCTGCACCCGAAACCGAAGGTAAAGATGTACCGATTGATGCTGCTCCTGAGGGAGCAAGCGCAGCTTTGGGTGCATCTAAAGATTTAGCATTAGCCATTCTTGCCGGAGTCCAGTAATTGATTACTGGGTCAGCTGCGCTATTGGTTGTTACCGCATCATTGGCTTTTGATACAGGAGCCTGCTGCGCTAGGGCAGTATTTGGAAATGTGGCAACTGCAATTACAGTTGCTAAGGCAGAGTATTTCTGTACAGCTTTGAGTTTCATGGTTTTTGCACCTTGTGTAGAAATAGGCCGGTTGAGGTCGTTTAAATGATGCAAGAATGAGATTTTTCCAAGCTGCAATTGCTTAGCTATCACTTAGGTGAACTGTAGTCCTCACCCATCAATAAGAGGTATGAGGATTACACCCAAATTGATAGGCGAATCACAGCCTAAATCAGGTGAGCTATACAAGTTTGCTCACTCAAACCAAGCCAAAGTTATAGTGCCTAATGAGTTAGATTAAAGCCCTATGCCTAGGCGGCGTCTTATCAGCTACAGCTCTCCCGAAAAATCCTCCGCTTTTCTAGGATAGTTAGAATCGAGCTATGACAACTTCTTAATGGTTTTGGAACAGAGCTTTAGAGGTAATAACCTGAGCTGGAAAGTTTATCGTAGAAGTTGTTCTTAATAGTAGCCTTACTAAATTTGGTTGAATACCCTTTTTCTCTGGTATCCAAAAATTAATCACACCTTGAACAGGGTTGTCAAGTTCCTGGAATCAAAAATAATTAATTGTTCACACATAACCAAGTCAGTTAGGGCGATTTGCAAAGTTTCGTCAATACAAAGAATGCGAACTATTTTTCCTAATATTACTGCCGATTTTTCATAAAAAAATATTTTATTAAGAATTTATGTATTTTTGAGTATTATTAAAGTTTCAACGGTAAGAACAATTGTATCCTTAATATGACAATCTGAAATAAAGATTGTATTGAGTTCTTCAACTTTGAACTTTGACGAAATTCTTAAACGTGACATAAATTGTAGATAAAGCTGATTTAGACACTCACAACGTTGAGATAAGATTGAAATGATTCCAGGAGAAATAGTTACACCAGACGGAGAAATAGAACTGAATGCCAACCGTCCTACCGTGCGTTTACAGGTAGCCAATACAGGCGATCGCCCGATTCAAGTCGGTTCTCACTTCCACTTCTATGAAGTCAATGATGCATTAAATTTTGAGAGAGAACAGGCTAAAGGGATGCGTCTCGATATTCCCGCCGGAACAGCCGTGCGTTTTGAACCGGGGGATGAGCGAGAGGTGGTATTAGTACCTTTTGCCGGTAGCCGTCAAGTTTACGGCTTTAATGGCAGAATCAACGGTCAGCTAGAGTAGAAACAATCAGGAAGATGGGGGAGATTGTGGCTAAATTGTCTTCCCTTTTCAAGGGGGAACAAAAAAGTCAGGATTTACGGATTTTCTGCCTTAATACATCATCTTTGTAGGGGCAAGGTATGCCTTGCCCGTACCTGTAGCAGATTCCATAGCCAATTGCGTAAGTGCTGAAAGGTTTAACTCTTAAGAGTCTGAAGATTGCTGGAATGCCATGCGGTTGCGAATCAGGGTTTCTGTCATGGTTGCTAGTTTATCCAGCTTGGCTTTATCTGCGGCTGCACGTTTTTTATGGGCAAGTTTTCGTCTTAAAGCCTCACGGGCTAAATCTTCTCTACCTTGTTTAATGGCTTGTTCGGCAACCCGATGCCAAGTGTTTATCTCCTCTACAGATTGGTTATACTGCGGTTGGATATTATCCCAAGCAACCTTGATTTCGGCTAAAGCCTTGTTGGCCAACTGCACTGCATTCTCTCGATCGGTTGTTTTGAAGGATTGAAAGATAGGGTCGTATAAATTATCAGTATTGATATAGGCGATCGCAGGAATAAAGTTTTTCACTTGCCGACTTTCGCTCACACCTGTTTTGCACCATGTGGCGAAGTGTTCGCAGTTATTGAATAGCAGATTATAATTGCGTTCACCTAATCGGCTTTGTGCTCGTTTCACGACTACATCAGGGATAAAACAGGTTTTGTAGTGCCTGACATATACCTTAGACTTGGCATGATTCATAAAGGTAGCGAAAGAAGCCCGCTCAATAGTATCAGTTCGCTTGCGTAAGTGAATCACTGTGCCATCACCACAATCGATGCCATGATGTTCGTAGATGCCTTGCATATTCAGAAATTCTTGCATCACGTAGATTTGATCGCCTCGCGCCATAGTTGCCTCTCACCTTATTCCCACTTCTCTTTTATAAGTGTGTTAGGCGTGAAAGAACATCAGGCTTGGTTGGATGACGCGGATTGGCCGAGTGTGTCGGTTTCGTAGATTGTTCATCCTGATGCGAGGGGGGATTTATAGCTCTCAGTGTCTTTTGCGCGAACATTAAACTGGAGATATAAGACAACTCAACCGATCAGCGTAAGCTTAGTCAGCCCACTTTTGCTAGATATCTAATGCCTCCCAAAAGACCCCGTCAGCATCAGCTAGAAAAAGAATCTCGCACAGCGTTCCAGAAAATATTACCCTCACAGTGGGATTTTCAAGACATCCCTCAACCTGAGTATGGACTCGATGGTCGAGTTGAAATCTTCGACCAAGCTGACTTTGCCACTGGTAGAATGTTCTTTGTCCAACTTAAGGCAACAGATAAGCCTGAATTGAAAGATGCCCTTGCTGTTCAGCTCGAAATCCCTACTTGTGAGTATTATCGCTCTTTAGATCTGCCAGTCCTGATCGTTCGCTACCATGCGCCTACACGTAAGATCTATGCGAAGTGGTTCCACAAATACGATCCCTACTATGGTAAGAAGGCTAAGAAACAAATAACCTTCCGCTTTACTGTAGAAGATGAGTGGCATGAGGAAACAGCGGGAATGTTAGCTTCAGACCTAGAGGCATTCAGACAACTAAGGTCTCCTCAAATCGCACTTCCAGTTAAGTTCAAATTAACAATAACAGAACAATACATTTATGGTGTCTTAGCTGCTCAAATTGAATTAGAAATTCGCAAAGCCGCAGAGAGACTTTCTGGAGTCATTACAATCAGTCAGTTTTTACCAACAGATACCCATGGGGTAATTGTGATTGCTAATGACAAAGCTGAAATTTATCTCAGAAGTGGATCGGGTTTTACACTCCATACCTCTAAAATTGAGGTTCAGCTATCTAAGTTTCCCTATGACATACTCGTTGGAATTGCCCTTGCACTAGACAATGCAGGTCACTCTAACATTGCTGCGCGACTACTAAGTGAGTATGCTGCGAGTTCTTTTATCATTGCCAAACCAGAGATAACGTTGATAGGAGTAGGCTGCATGATCCGGGGGCATCGCGTAACAGAGGCTTTACAACTCTCTGAACAACTTTTTGAAAGTGAAGGAACTTTACTTGCTGCCGAAATGTTCATTTTGACAGCTTTATCACAAAACGACTCATTCTCAGAAAGCGAACATCAATACCTGCACAATTGTCTAAAGCGATATACAGAACGGGCAGCGCAATCTGGAGATAGACAAAGGGCGGCTACTGCTCACTACAATCTAGGAAACTACTTGAAATCTAAAAGCCATAAAGCAAAGAGCTATCCACGATTAGCCATCCATTACTATAGAAAAGCAGCGAATTACAACTCTGCATATTTAGAAAAATCGTATTTTTGCCGTGAATTGGCAGGAATTTTATTTGAAAGCAGACGCTATTTCCTTGCAGTAAAACTGTATGAACGCGCGCTTAGCCTTGGAGAAGAGGGTGTTTGTCATGCACTGTATGCTGATGCACTAATGTTTGCTGGGAGATATCGCGAATCACAACAAGCGTTTGAGTCTTATCTGTCATCTAGCGCAGAATTTGAGTCAGAATGGCGGCTCAAAACCTGTGTTCTTGGTTGGATTCGTAGTATGTTAGGGTGCGATGAACAAAAACGGCAGACTGAAGCAGCAATCAAACTGACCAAACCTAACAATCATCTAGTTTCCCACGCTGTGGAATACAGACAACGGCTACAAGACGCATTAAAGCAGGATGCGTTATGTGGGAATGCCTGGTTTAACTTAGGAGTTTTAGAGTCTCAAACCGGAAATCAAGAGAGTGCTTTCGTTCCATTCCTCATGGCTGCATTAATCAAGACAGGCGATGTAGAAGCTTGGTGCAATGCTATTGTGTTTGGAATATTTGCAGGGTACGACTCACTAGTGTCCGACATTATTCTAGCTGCTTATCAGCTTAACGGAAATGACTTGATGGAGGAACTAATTAGGTCGGCACAGAGTCAACCTGAAGGTTTTCCGATTACTGACTTTCTTAATGTGATGAACAAAATCCTCAGTGAAGTTCCGCGAGAAGAGAAGCGATTTGATGTGCGTGTATACAAAAATGAATCAGATTTTCTTGTTCTCAATTTCTGAGGTTTCAACTGAAACTGCAAGTAACTACATCACTTAGCTATTAGAGCAGTTAAGCGTAGATTACAAAAACACCAAAGAAGAGTGAAAATAAATTACTTCTTTCCCTCCAGCTCCAGAGGAAGAATTTACAGTTTTAGAGGAAATCGACCTGTTAACCTCAGATATCCGAGGCTATGCTAGCCAAATTCAAGCACGACGTTGGATTGACAATGAATGGGAAGCAACTGAGCGATTGCAAACGATGCGAGTCTTTGACGTTGCTGCGATCGCTCAATTTTACTTCACCACCAATGCAGACTACCCACATCTGCAAGCTTATATTCGATGCTGGATTACTTGGGCTTGCTGATTCTTGAAATATCTGCTCAACAAAATTTTATTCTATAGATTCGTAGTTGCGCCCAATTCCCTAAAGCACAACTACGAACTAAACTAACCCCTAAGAATTGTGTCCATTCCCATCACCAACAATGGAACGTATCCCCTCAATCGAAGCAGGAATACTGCGCGGGTCCATAAACATCACCTTACTGCTATCGCTGCTGCCAATCTGCATACCCATATCTAAATAATGCTGAGCCAGTAAAAACTGTAGCGCTTCCCGAGCTGTAGGATCGCCCTTAAGCGCCTTAGTCACAATTTGCAGTGCCTCAGAAGTCGCTTGCGCTTTGAGAACCTGTTGTTGGCGTTCCGCTTGCGCTTTGAGAACGATCGTTTTTTGTTGCGCCTCCGCATCCAAAATTGCCGCTTTTTGATGCGCCTCCGCTTCTAGCACTTGCGCTTCAGCACGTCCCCTAGCCGAGTTCACCGCCGCTTCCTTTTCTCCCTCAGAAGTCAAAATCGCTGCCCGTTTGCGTCGTTCTGCCGACATCTGCAACTCCATTGAGTCTTGCACAGCTTTAGAGGGTACGATATCTCGTAGTTCCACCCGTGTGACTTTCACTCCCCAAGGGTCAGTAGCAATATCTAATTCCTGCAGTAAATATTCATTAATTTCCGATCGCGCGGTAAAGGTTTGGTCGAGTTCTAGCTTACCCATTTCCGCCCGAATCTGGGTGAGTACCAAGTTCTGCATCGCCAGTGTCAGATTTTCCACCTTGTACCAGGCTTTCTCCATGTCCATGATGCGCCAGTAAACAACCGCATCCACTGAGATGGATACGTTATCACGGGTGATGCATTTTTGAGGTGGGATATCCAGGACTTTTTCCCGAATGGTTTCCTGAAAAACAATGCGATCGAGGATAGGGACAATAAAGTTAGGGCCTGGTTCAAGAATCTTGCCGCTATATTTTCCCAATCGTTCCACCAAGGCTTTATTCCCTTGATTAATAATCTTGACGGAGCTGGAGAGTCCGGCAGTACCCAAAACTGCTGCAATGATTAAACCAAAAAAACTTTCCATTTTAAGTCTCCTGAGATTTTAGCTGATATTCCACGCCTGCGATGGATAAAAATTTTGATAGTATTCTGTTGCTAAACACTAAATTTGGATGCGTCATGGGTCATGGATGAGAAGATCTGCGATCGCCTAACCCAACGGAGTAACTTACGAATGCAATAAATTCTTCGGGATCACAATCAAAGTATTACCTTCCCGGCGGACAACATAGACGGGTTGATTGGCAGCAATAGCTTCCATGCCATCCTCACACCTTGCCTGCCAGGAATTTCCTTCGTAAATCACCCGTCCTGTCTCTCCTGGTGGGATAGCCGTCAAGGTTTTGGCTTCTTTGTCTTCCAATGTTCTAGCTGCCGTCGCATGAGGCAAGAAGCGACGGGAGACAAACACGAGTGCACTCGAGAGTAAAAGCCACAGTACTACTTGTAACGGAAACGCCGTGGGCGCAATCCACGCTACAATCGCAATCACAAAGGCACTAAGCCCCATCACGAAAGCAACAAAAGCCGTTGGCACAAATAGCTCTACCAAACAAAGCATCGACCCTGCCAGTAGCCAGAGCATCGAAGGACTGAGCAGTGGCATATCCACATCCGATCTCACAAGCGTTTACAAAAATAGATCCAACAGTTGAGCGACTGATTCCAGCTCAAAGGTGTATCAATTGACAAAGTTACTCAATTCAGATAAAGTTCCTGGACACAGAATGCAGTTTTTAATTTATTCTTTTACTTTCTGTTGCAAGGAATTAGGCATCATAGGGGGACAATATGGAAAAACTTACTTCCCCTATCTCCAATTTATCTTAGTTGCTGGGATTTGACCGAACTGGGCAGTGAGGTGATCCGATTTGGAGCTGAGGGATAACCAAAAAAGTCCCCCTCGACCGCTTGCCCCAAAATTATCCTGAATCGCTTTGTTTGACAATTCACTAAATGGTTTTTTTGACGCCGTTTTAAATTTATGAGCAGTTCCGAGCCACAGATGAATCGCTATCTTTGGGCAGTTGGTGCCACTGCCATGCAAATTCCCGCAGGAGAACTCGTTAAAGACCGATATGAGGTCATAGCGACACAAATATGGCGGGATACCCAACCGGAGCAGCTTCCTGAGATACCGGATCACCTCAGTGCTGATATTCTCAAGTATCTACGATTGTCTCCCCACCGACTCCATCTGCCTGAAGTGTACGGTGTATGCGAATGGGGAGAGTCGGTTGTCGTTCTGCTAGAAAATGTCCCCCTCGATGCTAATGGTGAGCTGTATCCTACAATTCGCTCAATGTGGACACAAGTTCCAGCTATGCGTCAGGTCTATTGGCTCTGGCAGATTTTGGACTTATGGACACCTTTAGAGGATATGGGGGTGGCCTCTAGTCTTTTAGTCCCTGACAATTTAAGGGTTGAAGGCTGGCGAGTCCGATTGCGGGAGTTGTACGCTGATGCGATGGGTGAGGAGGCACAAGCAGCATTGGTTACATCCGGCATGAGCGCTTCAGATGGCTTGGAAACGGCAAAATTCCCCACTTCCAGTTCTACCCTCCTCCGGCGTTCTAAAAAAGCGAGTCTGCAACAACTCGGAGAACTCTGGATGAATTGGTGTACGATGGCCACAAATGCTGTACCCTCACGTTTACAGGCGATCGCCCAAAAGTTACAAAGCGAAAATCCAGTCTTAGAAGAAATTGCGGCTGATCTCAATAAATTATTACTCGAACAAGCCGCTCGACAATCCCTGCGTTTAAAGGTGGCGGGGGCTACCGATGCCGGTGCTCTGCAAAATCACAATGAGGATAGCTGCTATCCCACGTTGACCGATTTACCGGCCGACCTCACCCTGCCTCGCGATCCCTTGATTCCCCATCTCTCGATTATTTGTGATGGGATTGGTGGCCATGAGGGGGGGGAAGTCGCTAGCCAATTGGCCGTGCAATCCATCAAACTCCAAATCCGGGCGCTGTTGGCTGAATTGGCAGAAGACCCAGAAATCATGACCCCGGAACTAGTCAAGCAGCAGCTAGCTGCCATTATTCGGGTGGCCAATAACTTAATTGCTTCTCGCAATGACGCTCAATCGAGAGAATCCCGCCGTCGCATGGCAACTACGCTTACGCTAGCGTTGCAATTGCCCCAGATTATCCGGATGCCCGACGGTCAAGGCAATGCTCATGAACTCTACATTGCTAGTGTAGGAGATAGCCCTGCCTACTGGTTAACGCCCGATTACTGCCAACGGCTAACGGTAGATGAGGTCGTGGCTACGCGGGAAGTACGCTTAGGTCGCAGTTTGTACCGCAAAGCCTTACAGCGCCCGGATGCAGGCGCACTGACTCAAGCTGTGGGTACTAAGGATGCTGAATTATTGCGTCCAACGGTGCAACGATTCATTTTGGAAGAAGATGGCTTGTTGTTACTGTGTTCTGATGGGTTAAGTGACCATAATTTGATTGAGAGATTTTGTGCCGAATATCCTAAGAAGATTTTTAGCGGTGAGCTTTCCCTGGAAGCGGCAGTTAAGGAGTTAATTGACCTCGCCAATCAAAACAACGGTCACGATAATACCTCAGTCGTCTTGACCTATTGCTCGGTTACACCTCAATACCCAGTGGTACTCAATCTAGGGGAGCTTCCTGTGGGAACAAAGGAGTATACCTTTACTTTAGACACCGAGTTTCCAGCTACTGCTGAGAATCTAGAGAACAGTGAACTCGATACACCCACACAACCGGAACCTAAACCAGCCTCGTCAACCGGAGAATGGTTTAAAGTGCTAGCGGGAATTGTTGGCGTTTTACTAGTGCTATTCTTATCGGGAGCAGCTTTACTGACGATTCAGTGGCTGGTTAGCCCCGAGGGATTTAAGAAAATGCGCGATCGCGAACAGCAATCTGAACGTTTAGATCCTTCTCGAGTTTCGTCAACCATGAAACCCCCTCCTGAGGCGTGAAAGAGCTAGGAATAGGGGAGAAGCCGAAAGAAAACTTCTAGGATTTCAATTCTTGCCACTGTTCCCGTATCCTTCCTTTCTCGGCGCTTCCCCCAAGTTTCTACTCGAGTTTTCGGTAAAAGGGTCGAGGAAGGAACCACTGCTGTGCAAGAATAGTAGGGTTGTCTGGGCAAGTTCCGGCTGAATTCAGACTATATTAGATAGAATACGAGCATCATTGTATGAAAGTTGGCGATCGCGTCCGCGTTACAAAATCTGTCATTGTTTATCACAATCCTTCTCACCGCAACCAGCCATTTGATGCTAAAGGGTCAGAAGGGGAAGTTATTGGTATCGTAACCGAGTGGCAAGGCAGACCTGTAAGCGCTAACCTGCCGGTACTAGTCAAGTTCGATAAAAAATTTCGTGCTCACTTCCGTGAAGATGAGCTAGAGATTGTATAAGAACTGACATCAAGTCAGGTAAACTTATGCATTCATAGTCGGTGGGTCATGGGTTATGGGCAATTTGAATGAATTTCCTATAGCCTGTTGTCCTTTTATAGCAAAAGGCAAAAGGCAGAAGTTTTTTTATTGCTACGCGGTCGTTTTAGCCGTTCAATCTGTCCTAAGCTGTATGGCGACGGCTATAACTTCTCATAATGATAATGAGAGTTCAATTATTGAACCCTGCGGCGACAGAACCAGCCGAACAAATTGATATCATTTTGCATCTTTTTTAACTCTTGTTGGTGGCGTTGAGCGGTAGCATGATACCACTGGCAGTAACGCTCAAATTCCTGTCGGTATTCGACTTCTTGACGAAACTCTTGCACTAATTGGTAAGTGGCAAAAATATCGGCGGCCGCAGGAGGGGGTGTGGGAATAATTTGTTGAAATTCTTCTGGCATCAGTCTAGCTAAAGAAAGGACTAGAACCGCTAGGCGGAATTCAAAATGTAAAATTCAAAATATTTATAGGCTCATTTGCCTAAAATTAAAGCCATCCTCGCAGACGGTAAACAACCATTCCGATGTATTCTTTCAAAGCACGGGTTGTTTGTTCTAAGTGGTTGGTATCGGGTAATAAATTGAGGATTTTAGCTTCAATACTGCTATTGGGTTCTTCCAACTCTTGCTGACTGACCAAAAAATCGGTAGGCGCAGGAATAGCTTCCATCCCTTGGCGCTGAAAGATGCCGAGCGATCGCGGCATGTGCATGGCTGAAGTCACCAGCAAGATGCGGCCGATACCCTGCTCCTTCATAATTTTCTGGACATTAACGGCATTTTGGTGGGTATTGAGGGAGGTAGGGTCTTGTAGGATAGCGGAGGAAGGAACCCCCATAAATTGCAAAATTTTTGCCATATCCGCCGACTCCGACGAACCTCCCCCACGCCAATGAATACGGCCTCCAGAAGCAATAATTACCGGAGCCTTACCTTGACGATATAACTGAGCTCCATACAAAACGCGATCGCCTTGTTCGCTCAAATCAACATCAGGTCGCGGGTAAGACACTGACTTCGTTGCGCCGCCCAAAATGACAATAGCATCAGCTTTGGGCAAGGCTTGAGCCGGAATATGCTGCCATTCTAACGATTTCACTAAAGCATTGGCGACCCAACTATTACTGGCCAGCAATAATACGACCAATGCTAACCCAATTGGAAGTGGCACCCAACGAGAGCGTCGGAATGACATTACCAACGCTACAACCATGAGTACGCCAGCCAGCCCCAAGGGATAAATAAATAATGGCAGCAGCTTGGAGAGGAATAAAAACATGAAAGTCCGCTCTAGGGATGAGTGCCAATCAAGAGTATGCGGATTGCTTTATCGTCTCAATAAATTGCCAAAAGGGGTCAAGGGACTTTGTGAACGCTTTCTGGCGCGAGAATCTCTTTCCTGTTTGGCTAAACGTAGCCCTCCCGTTCTGGGTTGTTCTTCGAGTTCCAACTCTTGTGTTTCTTCGGCGGGAAGTTCTCTAGGGCCTTCTTTACTCTTCCACCAGCCGAATACCTTTCCACCTGCGAGTCCTCCTGCTAAGCCCAGAATAATACTTAAGGGGACTGGATAGCCTAGAAAGAAAAAGCTAAACAAGAAGAATAACCACAGTCTCAATCCCGTTCCTGTGGAAAAATCTTTAAAGAAATCCGTTGCTTTGTTTTTATTGTTATCGCTCATATTGAGGAACGCGGGTGAATAGAACCAATGGCTATGCCTTGAACCGAAGGCTACCCTGAACCCTGAATCCCTATCACCATCGGTGTGAGGGTGGGGTTCGTCAGCTCAAAAAGTCTTCAGGCTTTAGACAATTTTATACCCGGATTACAAGTTGGTCAGTTAACTTAGATATCGTCAAAATTAGATAAAAATCCTTGATCTGGCATCCTCATTCTGAGCGATTTGGGATTTGGGATGGAAGCTTGGGCTTGAGGGTTTGTCCTTCTACTATAAGTTTGTAGGAAGTAACCGCTAAAGCGCCTACTACGAACCTATCATTACCGCCTCAAATCAAAGACACTCTACTAATCCTTTGCGCCTGAGCGAGATATCCTAACTTACAGGCGAAACCACCTGAACTCCTCGATTAGAGAATTGTGTCACCCAGAACTCTATATTCGGGTCAGAAATCCTTTCTCTGACTGTTTGCAGAACGTCCTGCGCTTGAGCTTCTGATTCGCATAGAGCAAAGACTGTTGGGCCTGAACCCGACATCATCGTTCCTAAAACACCACTTTTCTCAAAGGCTTCTCGCAGTCGCAACACTTGGGGCGTTGTTGGCAACACAACTTTTTCTAAATCATTATGTAATAGTTGCCCAATCTGCAAGCCATTTTTGTGGCCAATTGCACTCACCATTGGGCCGGAATGGACTCGCTTGGATCGAGATTCCAACGTCTCGATATCACGCACGTAAGTATGACCAAACTCACTACGATAAGCCTTATAAGCCCAAGCTGTGGAAATCATCAGATTTTGGTCTTTAGCCAACACAACATACAACGAATCTAATGCTGCTAGGGAATTGAGTTGCTCACCTCGTCCCGTTGCTAAGGCTGTACCTCCGGCCAAACAAAAGGGTACATCAGACCCTAACTGTGCGGCTAAGTCTTGTAATTCGGGCTGAGTGAGTCCCAACTGCCACATCATATCCACACCCACCAAGACGGCCGCAGCATCGGTGGAACCACCTGCCAATCCTGCTGCCACAGGAATTTGTTTTTTGATGGTAATGTCTACTCCCCCAAACTTAGCAAAGGCATCGGGAAATTCTTTGGCCATCAATTCTACAGCCCGATAGGCGAGGTTACTGGAGTCGCAGGGCACCTGGGGATGGTCACAATGAATGAGAATTGTATCGGTGCCGATCGCCCGTAAGTCAATTTGGTCAGCCAGATCAATACTCTGAAGAATCATCACCAACTCGTGGTATCCATCTGGGCGATCGCCTAGGATTTCCAAGTATAGATTGATTTTAGCGGGAGCAAGTAGGGAGTAGGAGCGCATTGGTGGATTTTGGATTAGAGATTAAAGATTTTAGATCGGGCTTGAGGTTCCGGCTCTAAAATCGCTCAATACATTACTCAAAGCCACCCATTGTTGCACACTCAGGTCTTCTGCGCGAACTTGGGGGTTAACATTTAATTGTTCCAGGAATTGGGTCAGCTTGTCTGCTTCTACCACCGATTTCAAATTATTTCGCAACATTTTCCGCTTGCTGGAAAACGCTAGTTTCAACAATGTTTCTAATTGCCTGGGGTCGGTGGCTTGGGTTTGTAGGGGACGAGGACGCAATCGCACCACAGCAGAATCTACTTTCGGGGGAGGTGAGAAGGCTTTGGCCGGTACAGTGCAGATTAATTCACACTCGGCTAAATACTGCACCCGCACCGATAAGGCACCAAATGCTCTAGAACTGGGGTTGGCATATAAGCGTTCTGCTACTTCTTTTTGTACCAAGAGGACGATTAACTCATAGGGTTTGGGTGTAGGTTGAGCAATTCGGCCTAAAAGCTTTTCTATAATCGGGCCGGTAATGTTGTAAGGAATATTGGCAACTACTTTTTTAGGTTGTACAAAAGCCGGGAAATCGGCAAGATGAGCTTCTAAGTCGAGAGAGAGAAAATCGCCTTGCAGTAATAAGAAGTTATCAAATGACCGAAATTTTTGGACTAATAACTTACACAAATCCCGGTCAATTTCAACGGCAACCACGGATTCAACAGCAGGCAATAAGCGCTGAGTCAGAATCCCTGTACCGGGGCCAATTTCTAAAATGCGATCGCTTTTTTGCAACTGTGCGGCGGCAACAATTTGGTCTAGCACCGGTTCGCTACGCAACCAATGTTGAGCGAATCGTTTACGAGCTTTTGGGGACATGGGAAAATTTGACTCAAAGCGAAGAACAGCTCTTGGAAGTATAAAGGTAACGTTGGAGTTGTGGACGTACGGTCATCTTTTTCATTCAAAATTAGACTTCCTAGGAGAATAAGGCAGAGGGCAGTTGCGTATTAAAAATTGAATCAAACTTCGTCAGGGCTTGCCAAGCTGAGGTATCTAAGAAGTAAGAGGCTCTCAACGGAGGTCATACTGATGCTCGGACTATTGTTAATTCTTGCTTTCTGTCTCTTGATTGGCTTGACGGTGCTTGCAGAAACAGTGTTCTATTCAGAAGAACAACAATCTTAGGCTGAAAGTGGTACTGATATCATGTAGGTGCGGCTTCTGTGGATTTTTATAAAAAAGCCCCAGTCGATACGTATCGGTGGGGCTACCTTCTGATGAAATCTATCTAAACTGTAGGCTGTCCAAAAGAAGGGAACTTCACCTGATTGGATGAATCAATCGGGTGATTTAGAGGGATGGAGAGAGGCTTTATAGGCGATTGAAATTACAAACTACAATATCGAGTTTCAGGTCATAGTAGAAGGTAGGAAAAACTAAAGAAGACAAGAGAACCAGGGAGAGAAAATACTCGGTATGAATGCCAATTCTTCTGCTCAAAAGAAGTTAGCGAACTGGGTTGTCCTAGGTGGAGCAATCACTATGGGGATAGGTTCAATAGGTACAGTTCCTGCTATTGCGGCTTTCTCTATTCGAGAACAATGGATTCAATCACTCAAGCAACAACCCTCATCCGCCACCAATCCTCATCAGTTATTCCCTGTTCTACATACACAAAAACAAACAACGAATGAACCTTTACCCCCTGCTGAGCATCCCTTTCAATTAGATAATCAGGTCAACGTTCCCCCCTTAAAACGTCCTGAAGCCATCATGCCGAACTCCCCAATGCCAGCCACCTTAACTGATTCACTGCCTCCAGCCAATCTTCCCAACCCTCAAACACCAGGCGTCAGCGTTCCTTCCTTACCCCAAACGCCAACGCCTGCTGCAACTTCCCAGACTGTTGAGTTACCGACTGAAACGGAATCTCCTCTTGGTACTTTTCCCGTGATTGAATTCGGTCAACCCTTGCCGAAAACAACCTATGAACGTCCTAACTGAGTTACCAAGCTTACCTTCATTTTGCCGATTTCAGATAAATTCCATAAGCAGAAGCTCACCACAAAGAAATGAAAATTACCCTCTCCTGACTCGGAGACTCCTATGGTCAGATTAGAAATTATTTGTTTCAGGTTGAGGGCCGATATTACCTGGCTGGTTGAGGAACAGGTTTTTCGCTCCGTCGTTTTGATAAATACATTCAATATCAGCTTTATTGTTCAGGTCGCCCGTGAAGCCAAAGGTATTCATGCGCCGCTTACAGTCGCGTACCTGGTCTGAGGTGACTAGATTCTTTTGCTCCAACAATGACCAGTTATTTTGACGCAGCACACATCCAGGTTTCATACTGGGTTGGGTCACAAATACACTAAAAGGATTAAGTGTCAAAAAGACCCGTAGATCTGTGACCATCGCACTTGCCCCATATTGAACGCAAAGTTCAGTGTTCGGAGCACTGCGGTCAATGAATTCACGAGATGCCACATTTTGCGGATTGACGCTGGCGGTGGAACTAAAAGCAATGCCAACCCCAACCCCCAGAATAAAGATAGCTGCAAAGGCAAACATGGCTATAGGCGTCAGATTGAAGCCTCCTGAAGACTTCCCTAAAGGACTGGGTTCTGAGAATGTATCTCTATCTCTGGGAGTGGTGTACCTGGATCGATTACGTTTCATGTTGCTTGCTCAACCTCTAGAAAATTAGCAGGGAGTGGTTGTAACTGCCCTCCTTCTCCCAGTATGCCTATAGATGTCTCTAATTGACTGAGGGTTAGGATAAAGTTTCAACTGACACTCTATCCTAAATTATCGATTCGCTTGCAAAACTCAAGAGTTAGTTTTGGCAAGTTCAGCATTTTTAGGACATCCATCTATCGAGGTAAACAGTAACCTCTTCCAGATATCAATAAATTAGGCATAGAAATGAAAGTAAACTTCTCCTGACCCCTGACTCGGAGACCCCTGACCCCTATTTTCAAGTTACGTCAGTGAATAAACTTAGGAAAACGTTCCGTAAGTATGGGATTATTTTACAATTAACAGTCAACTCAGCCTAGCAGTCCAGCAGTAACAAGAGCCATGACTAATCGCCCTATTATTCTCGGAATTGTCGGTGATAGCGCCGCCGGAAAAACAACACTGACAAAAGGAATTGCTCAAGTACTGGGGGCAGATGAAGTCACGATTATCTGCACGGACGATTACCACCGCTATGATCGCAAGCAGCGAGCTGAAATCGGAATTTCAGCACTGCATCCGGATTGCAACTACTTAGATATTATTGAACAACACCTAGCTCTGCTGCGTCAGGGACAACCGATTCTCAAGCCAATTTACAACCACAACACCGGTATGTTTGACCCACCGGAATACATTAAACCCAAAAAATTTGTGATTGTGGAAGGGTTGCTGAGTTACTATGCTAGAGGTGCACGAGATTGCTTTGATGTCAAGGTATTTTTAGCCCCCCCAGAATCTCTACGCGCCCATTGGAAAATTAAGCGTGATACCCGTAAGCGGGGGTATACCGAAGAACAAGTGCTAGAACAATTGAAAAAGCGTGAATCGGATTCAGAAGAGTTTATCCGTCCTCAACGCAAGTGGTCAGATATTGTTGTGAGTTTCTACCCACCTGATGATGATACAGCCGAGCAGAGTGATTTATTGTTAAATGTCCGTCTAGTACTGCGACCGACCGTACCGCATCCCGATTTTACCGGCATTCTCAATCCCAGTAGATCTCATCTAAGTTCTGCTATCCGTCTAGAACTCGATCGCGATATGGGTAAGCCGGTGGATGTGCTGGAAATTGATGGTCATGCTACCGATGAACAAGTGAAGGAGTTAGAGCGGTTACTCTGTAATGAAATTCCCTATCTTGGACAATTCTGTAGTTTGGAAGGTAATGAAAATATTGGTAAAGTCACGGGAACAACCGGGGAAACCCTGCAAAGTTACCCCCTTGCTCTCACTCAGCTACTGATTACCTATCACATGCTCAAAGCTGCCAATATTTATCAATCGACTGAACTGACATCGACTGTAATTTAATTCATTCAACTCCGAAGAAGATGGGGATGAATTATGTTTGGGGCGGTTACATATTGACATTTATCGCGAAAATCGTTCATCGTTGATTGTTCATCGAGTTATGAACATTAAGACCAAAATGTAAGTTTGTGATCAAGCGCAGTAAGCCATTCAAAATTCAGGCATTCATTAGGAAATCCACTGGTAGCAAGCTTTTTGCTAACTGTCCCAATGCAATTTGTAAGCGCAACAGCTTATAACCTGTTATTAAGGTGGCTAGTGATGAGAACATGAGCCGGAGAAAGCCGTGTTAAATAAGAAAAGGAATTAACGACGATGCGATCGGAGAACTCCTTTGAATTACATCCCGAAGCCCATTGACACGTCGGACGTAAGACTCACGGTAGAACATCTCAAGTTGACCGAGTTGCTGGCCAAAAATAGTCATGAACTCTGGGCACAACAGCGATTGGCTGATGGTTGGAACTATGGAGTACAGCGAGATGATACTCACAAAGAACATCCCGGTTTAGTCCCTTATGAAGACCTATCAGAATCGGAAAAGCAATACGATCGCATTACCGCTATCGGGTTTCTCAAAACACTGATTGCTTTGGGCTACTGTATTGAGGGCAATAGTACAGCATTGCCAAGCGCTACGGCTGAAGACCCAAATATCACCCTGGTTTTACAAAGCCTCAAAGACTCCTCTGAACTCAATTTATGTTCGTTACAAGCTTTGCAGCAGGAAGTCATCCAACTCCAACCTCGTACACCGGATATTTATCGAGCGATCGGTGATGCTATCCTCCAGTTGGGTGAACCGTTGATGGCTTATGATGTCCTGGCACAAGGGCTGAAAATTTGGTCGAATGATTTACGCTTGCAGCAGCTTTTGGGCTTGGCATTGGCTAGAAGTGGTGCAACGCATCGCGCTAATGCTTTAGCGTTACAGCTTCTAGAGTCTGGCCACGCCGATGAAAAAACTCTCAGCCTTTTGGCACGCACTCACAAAGACTTGTGGACACAAGCAACAGACCCAATCGAACGTAACCGCCAACTCAGTTTAGCCGCCTCTCGATATGAGCAAGCTTATCAGTGCGGGGGAAGCTGCTGGCCGGGGATTAATGCGGCCACAATGGCGATGTTAATGGGGCAGAAAAACCGGGCTCGACAATTTGCCTTAGAAGTTCGCCACAAATGCTTACAACAACTCAAGCCTGAGTCTGAACGAAGTAGGGATGAGTACTGGTTATTGGCGACTTTAGGCGAAGCGGCGCTGATTTTAGAGGAGTGGTCAGAGGCTGAAAATTGGTATCGTCAGGCGGTGCAAATGGCTGGGGGACGGTTTGGTGATTTAAGTTCGAGTCGTCGCAATGCTAGTTTACTGGTGGAGTATTTAGAGGGTGAGCGCAATTGCATCCAGCAATGGTTTCCAGTGCCTCGGGTCGTGGTATTTAGTGGGCATACGATTGATCGAAAATCTCGCCAGACACCGCGATTTCCCCAACATTTAGAGGTCAAAGTTTACCATGCAATTCGCGATCGCCTTAAACAATTAGACGCTCGTTTGGGTTATGCTTCTGCGGCTTGTGGGGCGGATATTTTGTTTTTAGAAGCTATTTTAGACCTACAGGGTGAGGCTCATGTTGTATTGCCTTACGAACAGGAACAGTTTATTCAAGATGCTGTTGATATTGTCCCCGATGGCAATTGGGTGGAACGATTCAATCGCGTTACTCAACAAGCGACTCAGGTAATTGTTGCCTCCAATCATCAGCAGCAAGGAGGGGATGTTGTCTATGAATATACGAATCGCTTGCTACAGGGTTTAGCTAAGATGCGAGCTGAACAACTCGAAACTGAACTTTTGCCAATGGCGGTTTGGAATGGCCAACCGAGTAACGATCCAGGGGGAACAGCTAGCGCGATTAAAAATTGGCAACAATCGGGTTATCAAGTAGAAGTCATTGACTTGGAATCGCTCTTGCAACAAGACGTTTTGACTGTCTCCACGACTCAAGAGATGCTGCCAAAAATGCTTTATGAAACGCCAATATCGTCAGGCGTGAGCATTCCTATCTCTTCTCCGGAAATGTCTCGGCAAATTATGGGGTTGTTGTTTGCTGATGTGGTTAATTATTCCAAACTAAGGGAAGAACAAATCTTTCCGTTTATGCAATATTTTTTAGGGGCTGTTGCTGATTTAGTGGTGAGTTCCGGGTATGAACCAGTGATGAAAAATACCTGGGGAGATGCATTATATTTTGTGTTTTCGGATGTAGAAAAGGCAGGGAAGTTTGCTCTAGAATTGTGTGACTTGGTGCAGGGTACGGACTGGTCTACAAAACAGTTGCCTCAGGAATTGAATTTGCGGATTGCTTTACATGCAGGCCCAGTTTATGGACATATTAACCCGATTACTGGGCATAGGGATTATATCGGCACCCATGTCAGTTATACGGCACGAATTGAACCGATTACACCACCAGGAAAAGTATACGCGAGTCAAGCGTTTGCGGCGATCGCTGCTTCTGAAGGGGTGAGTGAGTTTACTTGTGATTATGTGGGGCAAACGCCTTGGGCGAAGGGGTATGGGACGTTTCCCACTTATCATGTTCGTCGTCGGCAAATGAGTACTTCAAGCATTTGTTAATCTCTTTCAGATGAAGGGATTTTTGGCCTTATTTTATCTGTGATTATCATTATCATTATCAGCGATGAGAGAAATTGAGCGCCAGCAACCTCATCACTAAGTTCTCATCTTTGTATGAGTCAATGGGCTAAAAGCTGGATTTAACAAGCCCTCTCAGCTTTTTTGTCACCCATTAGGGGATCACCTAATGGATCAATTTTTAGGAATTGACAGATATAGTATTATCTGCATCATCTAAATCCTGACATTAACCTCATCAAAAATTGATCAATTTTTATCAATTTTTATATATTTACCAAATTTAGGCTAATTCAGATAATTTTAGTCTGACGTTTAATAAATAAATATTCTAAAAAACTTGTTAAAAGCATCTGTCTTGAGATTGAGATACCGACACAAGAATAGTTATGTAAGGGAATAGTTATGCAGATTGGTGTTCTAAAAGAGAGAAAACAGGACGAACGAAGAGTTGCTTTGCAACCTTGTCAAGCTAGACAATTGGTCGAAAAGGGACACCAAGTGTGTATAGAGTCAGGAGCTGGTTGGTTTGCTCAGTATCCAGATCGAGCTTATCTAGAAGCAGGTGCATTAGTCACTGATAAAAAGCAGATCCTAGAAGATTGCCAATTAATCCTCAAGGTAAAATGTCCAATTCTAGAAGAGTACAACGACTATGGGGTAGAGCATACTCTATTTACTTATCTACATTTTGATGAAAATATCAGTCCAGAGAAAACAAAAACGCTCATCCGTAGCGGTTTCCTGGGTATTGCCTATGAGTGGGTTGGACAAAATGGGCAGTATCCCTTACTAGAACCCATGAGTAAAATCACAGGGCATTTATTTTATCAGCGTTCTGTGGAGTTGTTAGCTCAACATAAGGGAGTATTAGCTGGAGCGTATGACCGAGCGTTATCAGGTGCCAAAATCCTAATTATTGGCTTGGGTCGCATTGGAACCGAGGTCTTAAAATGTGCTTTGCTGAATCGGCTAAATGTTATTGTGGTTGCTCGCGACCCTCAACAGGTTACTCATAAAGTCAACCAAATTTTTAATCAGGTATTTGGTCTAGATCCAGACATGGATATCCCTCTCATTATTCCTTTTGATAATGACAAACCTGATGAGTGCAAAAGCCGAATTGATGAGTTGATGCCCCAGTTAGATATTATTATCAACTGTGCCGTCAGAAGATCGAATTTCCCCAAAGACCAGCTAGATTATCTTATTGATAAATCTATGATTCGTCAAATGCAGCCTCATAGCATAGTCTGTGATGCTACAGCTTGTGATCAAGATTTGCTTGAGACTTGCATATCTTCTGAATCATTGACTCACTATGATTTGATTGAGCAAGTCATTCACTATAACCCCGATCACATTCCTTCCTATGTTCCCAAAACTTCTACGGACTTACTCACCAATGCAACCTTTGAGTATGTAAAGCTAATTGCTAGCTTAGGGACAAAAGAGGCGATCCAATCAAACGAAGCCCTTAAGAATGGAGTTTCTTGCTATAAGGGTCAGATTACTCATCTCTACACCGCAGAAAAAAAAGGGTTTCAATATGTCGATATTCTTGACCTGCTGAACTGAACAGAGTACTCAACTAATAAATTAATTGTAAAAAATATGAAGACCGTTGCCATTTTTGGCTCTGGAATGATGCCGCCGGCCATCATCGACTATTATACGCACAAATACCCTTGCAAAATTATCGTTGCCACCATTGATCTACCTCAAGCCAAAACTCTAGTTGGTGATAATCCGTTATGTAGCATTGCAGAATGGTCAATGGACAATGCCGAAAGTGCTGATCATATTACTCAGCAGGCAGATGTTGTGATTCCAATGGTGCCTGAACATGTGCTACTAGCAGTAGCCCAATCGTGTTTGAGAACCAAAACTCAAATGGTGTATACGGCTTATCAGGAAAAAAACATTTATGCACTTTCAGATCAGGCAAAAGCACAAGGAATTGTCTTGTTATCTGAAATTGGGGAAGATCCTGGATTAGATCATCTCTGCACGGTGAAGTTGTTAGATGAAGTGAGAGCAGAAGGAGGGAAAATACTGCAATTAGGTCAGTGGGGAGCAGGATTACCCGATCATGCAGATAACAATAACCCAATGGGATATAAGTTTTCCTGGTCTCCCCCTCGTCTTTATGAAGCGCTACAAGCATCGGTCATTTTTTTAGTAAAAGGAAAAGAAGTTCATTACCATCACGGCGAACAGTATAAGCACTTTAATTACTTAGAGACAAAGTGGGGTACTTTTGAGTCCGTTGCCCATCGCACCGTACTACGATATTTAGATGCTTATGGTGTCGATAAAAACGAGATTAGTTTCTTTCGGGGACTCATGCGACACTATGGGTATTGCAATTCAATCAATGCTTATTTAGCGTTAGGTTTGTTAGATTCTAAAGTCATTTATGACTATCGTGGACAAACCTGTGCCCAAGTGACAGCATCGCTTGTAAATGGCAGTCCCAATACTGTTGAAGATGACGTTGCTAAGTATCTAGACGTTAAGTTTCACGATGATATTATCTATCGCTTGAGATGGTTAGGCTTTTTTGAGCAGGAGCCTGTTCCTATCGAGAAAGGAACAAGAGCTGAATATTTACTAGCCCTGCAAAAAAGGAAGATGATGTACGCGCCTGACGAAAGTGATATCACTTTGGTAATGGTACGGATGGAAGTGGAATATCCCGATAAGTCTAGAGCGATAAAGGAAGCTACCCTGCGTGTAGCTGGCATACCAGGTGGTTTTTCGGCAATGACTCGTGCTGTGGGCTACTCGGCAGGAATTGCGGGTAAGCATGTGATGGAAGGCAACGTCACAGCAACAGGTTGCATTATGTTGCCTGAAGTATCGAATTTGTGCGCTGCTATGCGAGAAGAAATGGCGACTTATGGATTTGAGTTTGAGTATAAGACGGTGCGGCTTGCACCAGAAGAAAAGGGCTATGTCTGTTCGGCACTAGCTGCTTGAGCCAACACTCAAGCGTTTATTTCAATACCCTGTTGTTGAAAAATTAGGAGACTTAAAATGACAACAAATTCCAATTCTTTTTCATTTTTTAACTCTTTCTCATTGACAACTTCTTCTACCTCATTTGATTGGCAGTTTTCAATTAAACTGGCTTTCCTTTACGTCCTGGCAAAACTCAAGTTTATTCATGGTTTGTTACCCGAAACCTTGAGAGATCAATTGCCTATCGGCTGGAATAATAAAATGTTTTGGGTCGCTTTTACATCCGGCGGTCAAAGGGTCTACTATGATTACTATTGCCGATTTAAAGAGCCGACCTCATACCAACCTAAAGTATCTGTCGCCCCCGAATATCAGCTTACTGAAGCAGAAATTCGTAGCTTCCATGACAATGGCTTTATTGGTCCGTTCGATTTAATTCCTCGCGAAGAAATGGAAGAGTTACAGCAATATCTCGTCAATTCTTTGCTACCCAATGAATCAAAAGTTTGGTCTTACAAGGATGGAGATTATGAATTTTATGACGATGGCACTTCCATCTCCAAGGAATACTATTTCAAATTAGTCAATCAGTTAAATCGTCATCTAGAGGAACCCAAACTAGCGGCTTTGTATCAGCATCCTGCCCTGACAGAACGATGTGCTCAGCTTTTAGGTCCTGATCTACTTCTGTGGAGAACTAAATTTTTTGGAGTTCGTGGTCATAGTAAAGGAACTATCATACATCAAGCCAGTACATGGCTTTATGAAAATAAGAAAGAAGCTGTGGTTACTCCACAGGACGTTGAAGAACTTTACCACTTAGCTGTTTGGATTGCTTTAACAGATGCCAACAAAGAAAATGGATGCATGATCTTGTATCCGGGAACTCATAAAGAGATTTATCCCATCAAATTAGGAAAACTGACCAGTAATACGGTTTATGGCAGTCGGGAAGGAACAATTGATTACCCAGGCCAGCTCCCAGAACCCCATTGTATGGAAATAAAAGCAGGACAATTTTTCTTGTTTACTGAGCGAGTGATTCATGGTTCTCTTGATAATAAAACTGATCAAATACGGTGGGGGGTTAACGGAAGGATTACGACAACTGGCACTCGCGTTTATACCCCAAAAATGCTAGAACAATCTCATTGTTCAACAGACTTCAAAATGAAAAATCTTAGTTTGGATAAGTGGAAAGCAACTCTTATCCGAGGTGAAGATCGTTTTGGATACAACAGATATACGACAAAATCAGGAAACTGATTTGGATTGTATCTTATAGAAGTTAGGGGAAGATTACTTCTCCTGACTCTATGGAGTCTAGGTGAACTAGGTTCTAACTTAAAAACTGAAGTTTTTTTTGAGAAAAACTACGGTTTTTAACTTGGGATAACAACTTACTAAAAACTGATTGGTGTGAGGAATAATGACAAAACTGACAAAACTATTAAAGGGGTTTGAGTTTTCTTTGCTATTCTTATTCTTTATCCCTACGGTGGCTACAGCCAATACGGTGAAATATCCAGTAGATGTTGAGGATAATTTAAAAATTCAAGAAAATCTCAAGATAGATTCAGACATCCTCAACTCTGAACAAAAGCTGAAAAAAGATTTAGACATCAAAAAATTTGCCGAGTTTGCTAATCATGATTTTGGTCTGGCAAAGACGGCAGAATTTGGTGAGCCGAATATTGTTCATACACAAAAAGAGTTATCACAACTGGATGCAGCAACTAAACCTAATGAAAATTCTGCTCATCCAGAGAACGTATCGGCTTCAAAACAGGTTATGGTCTACACCGAGGCAGAATTTCCTGATCTAGATAGTGACGTTATCACAAAAGCATCAGGTTTACTATCTCCACCCAAACATCAAAGTGTTGTCGATACCAAGGCCAAAGATACAGAACTGATTGCACAGGAGGGAGAAACTGAAGCGGCTGAAGATCCTGGTATTCCTGGGAGTATATCGGCAACGGCAACCCTATTGACGAATTATAAGTTACGAGGTATTTCTCAAACCGACAATAGTCCTGCTATACAAGCTAGCTTTGACTATGCTTTAGGACTGAACGAAAACCTGGGATTATACTTAGGTATTTTTGGCTCCAATGTTGATTTCAATGACGGGGATGAAGCCAACCTTGAGCTTGACTTCTATGGCGGATTCACCTATCAAGTTACAGAGGCTTTATCTGTTAATGTTGGCGGCTATTACTATACTTATCCGGGTGCGGATAGCTCATTGAACTATAACTATTTTGAGGCACTTTTTAGGATAGATTATAACCTTGAAGTAGCCGCATTAGCAGCCTTAGTTTACTATTCTCCCGATTTTTTTGTGAGTTCTGGTGATAGCTTATATGTCCAGGGAACAGTCGATGTACCCCTACCGGAAAATTTTTCAATCAGAGCTTCAGTCGGACACCAATCCATTAGCGAAAATTCAACCTTTGGTGCGCCGGATTATTTTGATTGGAGTTTAGGGGTTGGCTATTCCATAGCAGGTATTAATCTGTTACTGCAATATGTTGATACTAACCTCAGCTCATCAGAGTGTTTCGGTGGTCTGGATCTGTGTGAGGCTCGTGTTGTCTTTTCAATGTCACGGACGTTTTAGTTATCCATTGGGCGTGATATTGCCAAGCCTAAAAAATGTCCCCAAAAAGATACTGCTTGGGGTTTTCTTTCAAGGGAAAGGAGAAAGACCACCAAGCAGTGGGTCAGGATATAAAAACCGATGGGTTAGCTATCCTTACGATTCAGAACTTAGTCGCTTTAAAGAGCCGCCATCAAGTTCAATTTTTCTACTTTTGAATTTCCATCCTTTATCTGTCTTGACAACCACACTATCGTTATATCGTCCGGTAACAAACATCTTAGGCTCTTCTTCTACTTCCACAACAAACATATCGTGCGTGGCAAGTACTTCTGTAGCACTGAGTTCCTTTATCCGAATATTGGTATAGATATGACGTTTGCCATTAGCCAAACCCCCCGGACCTAAATATTTCTGACTAATGAAGTCATGTAATTCTTGCCGAGTATTTAGCATTCCTAAAGGTCCGAGATCATAGCCCTCAAATTCATCTGGCTCAACCCAGCAATCCATAAATTCATCCAAATCACCATCGTCCAGGGTAAGGAAATACTGTCCGACTAAATTATGAACTTCAACTAAATCAGACCATTCAATGTGTTTCATTTCTTCTCTTTTTGTGCAAGTTGTGGTTACGATTCAATAGGTTTCAAGCTAATGCCATTGAGATCGCACTATGAACAGTTTTGGGGAAAACAGCTCTCATTTAAGCCAGGTTAATAATACCATGATTCTTGATTATCTTGATAAATGCTTTTCGATAAATTAGGTTTTTGTCTATGAAATTTGTTCGTCAAATTTTACTAGCACACTTCACCTATTTAGTGAAATTAAATGTTCTATAAAAATAGGTTTAATTTTTATTAAAAATAGGTTTAACATCCATAAATATAGTAGTCTATTTAATATCATGCCAAGCAGCAGAAAGAACTCTTGATGATTAGTTGACTGCTTAAATTGAAGGAGTAAATCTTTAAGGTGATAATCGGCTAAAGCAGCGTATTGATTCATCTTAATTACTACCCTAACGATCACTTTCTAAACGCCCTCAAATTATGACTATCAAGCGCTCTGTCAAAATGACCAAACACATACTTAGTGTTTCAAAATACATAGTTTTTTCTTCAATGTTCGTTGTCCTCTCGTCAGCGGGTACGAGAGTACTAAGTCGTGAAGTGAAATCTGAAGATGGTAAAACACCAAGGCAAGGGCCTCTTCACCGCTTTAGCGATATAATCCCACTTTTAGAATGTCCAAAAGGAAGCCGTCCATCTCCAGAGTTCAAAGACAGCTCAATCTCCAAAAGAGTCTGTATTGTTGATGGCACTGACGAAATAGTTTACCCCCGGCCACGGGGACTTAAACCCTTTGTTCTTTATGAAGAGAGCCTCCCCAAAGAGGTCAACATCCGTTATCCCAGTTGGTATCGAGGAAATGCTCAGGGCTTTGAAGCCGATGAAACCTCACACCACTACTATTACGACTTGATCGGGGAAGGATTGAAGGCACCTGGATATGATTCAGACAATATTTATTGTGCGTCGTTTTTCCTACAACCTGGCAAAACATATTTTGCCCATAACCATCCAACTCGAGAGATGTATTACTTTTTTGATGGAGAAGGTACGTGGTATGGTGCTGGAGATGAATATAAGGTTCAGCCGGGAACTTTCATCGTAAACCCCCCCTACATTTCCCATGGGGTTAAGAATACTTCTACTAATCGAGAACTCAAAGCATTAGCTTGCTGGTGGAAAATGCCTGACGATCCTGTGGATCTTTTTAATAATCGCGGTCTCCCACTAGACCCCTGTGCGGTTAAGAAAGAGGAAACCTCTGTAGGCTATGAAACCCCTGCTATTTGTACTAACAAGTAGCCAATAATCCTGTCTGTTTTACAGTAGCTGCTTGAGCATTCGCTCAAGCCTTCGTTCCAATACATCTTATCTGGAAACTTGAGGAAACTTGCAAATGACAATGGCAACAGATTCTCCCTTATTTGATTGGAAGTTCTCTCTTAAATTGGCTTTCCTTTATATTCTGGGAAAACTTAAATTTGTTCATGGGTTGTTATCGGAAACCTTGAGAGAACAACTGCCAATTGCTTGGAATAATAAGATGTTCTGGGTAGCTTTTAAATCTGGTGGACAAACAGTATATTATGACTACTATTGCCGATTAAAAGAACCGAAATCTTACAAACCAAGAGCATCGGTTGCCCCGGAATTTCAGCTCACCGAGGAACAAATCCGGGGTTTCTATGAAAATGGTTATATCGGGCCGTTTGATGTGCTGCCTCCAGAGGAAATGGAGGAGTTGCGGCAATATCTCGTTAATTCATTGCTGAAAACTGAATCCAAAAATTTGTCTTTCACTGCGGGAGATTATGAATTTGATACGACGAGTGAAGATGATTTATTGACCGCTTGGGATCAGGAAATGACGGAGGACTATAAAAAATATTTCCTCAACTTGATGAATCAGTTGAATCGTCATTTAGATGACGAGCAAGTAGTGAATTTGTTTAAGCATCCAGCCGTTACTGAACGAGCCGCTCAACTGTTGGGTCCAGATATCATCTTGTGGAGAACTAAGTTTTTTGAAATTAAGACCGGTTTGGAAACAAAATTGCATCAAGCCAGCACTTGGTTTTATGAAAATCAGCAAGAATCAGTGGTGACACCAGAAGATGATGAGGATCTTTACCAATTAACCTGCTGGTTTGCTTTAACCGATGCCAACAAAGAAAATGGCTGCATGATGATTCTGCCAGGAACTCATAAGGAGATTTATCCCATCACATTAGGGGAAGTCAGCCAGGATGCGACGAATAATATTTATGGCAGCCGCGATTCTAAGATTGATTACCCAAGCGAGTTACCAGAACCCCATTACATCGAAATGAAAGCTGGGCAGTTTTATCTGTTTACTGAGCGGGTGATCCACGGTTCTCTCCCCAATAAAAGTGATAAATCACGATGGGGGTTGAATGGACGGATTGCCACAACGAGTACTCGCATTTACACCAAAAAAATGTTAGAAGGTCCCCATCGCTCCAAGTACTTTAAACTCAAGAACATTAACTTGAATAAGTGGAGAGCGGTGCTGTTAAGAGGTGAAGATCGTTATGGATACAATCGATATGCAGAAAAAACTGAAAAATCCGAAAAATCGGAGAAAACGCTGGTCTCTGCTTCTGCTAAGTAGGAGATGAGATTAATGCCTGAGTATATGAACGGGGCTCAGGCGGTGATCGCCCAGTTAGTAGCAGAAGGAGTTACTCATGTCTTGAGTATTCCAGGTGAGCATAATATCGCTTTATGTGATGCCATTCTGGATTATCCTCAACTGACCTACTTAACTGGGCGACACGAACATAGCTTGACCTTCATCGCCAATGGCTACAGTCGTGCCAGTCACCGCATTGCAGTTCCCCTGGTGATTTCAGGACCAGGGGTTACTAATTCCCTAACCGCTTTGGGGGATGCTTATCAAGATTCAGTCCCGATGGTTGCGATCGCAGCTCAAGCGACTCGTGACCAAATTGGTAAAGGGTCTTTTCACGGCCTGAGCGATCAAAGTGCAGCGATTGCTGCAGTCACCAAGTGGAGTACCTGCGTTGATAGTCCCGAAGCCATCCCCGAAGCAATTCGCACCGCCTTTGTGCAAGCCTACCAAGGGCGTCCAGGGCCAACAGTCGTTGAAATTCCACTGGATGTGCAAACCCAGAAGGGAAAGGTGGACATTTACCCCTCCGAACGCCTAAAGCCTACCGGAGCTGATGGGGTAGCCGTGTATACTGCCGCTAAGCTGCTGGCAACCGCGAAGGCACCAGTGGTCTATGCTGGCAGAGGAGCTGTTATTTCAGGAGCAAACGAGCAACTTAAGCAACTGATTGAATGGTTAAATGCTCCCTGCTTTCACACCGCTCTGGGTAAAGGGCTACTACCAGCTAATCATCCACTCAATGTCAGTTGGGGCAACGGACGCAGTGATTACATCACACAACAGGTTGCCCAGTCTGATGTAGTTTTGGTGGTCGGCTCTAGCTTAGACTATGCCGATGCTGGACGGCTTAAGCTGACCTTCCCCAAAACCTTGATTCAAATCGATACTTGCTCGGACATCCTAGGTCGCACCTATCCATTAGAGCTCGGCTTATTAGGCGATGCTAAGTTGGTGCTAGAGCAGCTATTACTTGAATTAAGAAAGCTCCTACCATCACCTCGATCCATCAGTCCCCCTAGCATACATCGTGCGGATGCAGCTACCTCGATCGCGATCGCACAGCATAAAGCCCAGAAGCTGGAAACCCTAAAGGCAGCTTCTGCATGGCAATATATGCAAGCTATTGAGCAAGCTATTACGGACGAAACTCTCCTATTTGGCGATCCAGCTCGTTGCAATGGTTGGGGAGTCGCTTTTGTGGATCGCAATCTGCCGAATACTTACCATTGTTCCCGTAATTTTTGTACCCTCGGATTTGCGTTCTCTGCGGCTATGGGAGCCAAGTTAGCGCAACCTGAGCGTCAAGTCTTAGCGATGATCGGTGATGGCGGACTACTGTTTGCCAATGGTGATTTAGCCACTGCGGTGCAGTATGGGATTAACATCGTAACTATTGTGTTTAACGATAACTGCTACGGGTCTATTCGGCGTGTGCAGCGCGATCGCTTTGGTCGCACAATAGGTGTCGATCTGAAGAATCCCGACTTTTGTACCTTAGCTCAGTCCTTCGGAATAAAAGCCGTTCGGGTCAACCAACCCCAACAACTCACACAAGCACTGGTTCAAGCGTGGGATGAACAGGAATCATGCCTAATTGAGATAGCCATGACTCCTAATGACCCTGGTTTTGAAATTTAACAGTTAGAGGTTTAGGTCTAGAAGTATCAAAATCTTGAGAACAGTTCATCGGCTATGAACCAGCGCACCGCAGTCGTTACCGGAGGCAATCGAGGCATTGGCTTAGAGATTTGCCGACAATTAGCCCAGCAAGGCATCAAAGTTGTGTTAACTGCACGAAACTCCGAGCAAGGCCGTGCAGTTGCTGATCACCTGCGGCATGATGGGGCTGATGTCTTATTTCATCCTCTCGACATCACAGATCGTCAACAAATTCAAGCTTTAGTTGAGTATATTTATGCTAATGTAGGACATCTCGACATTTTAATTAATAATGCAGGAGTTTACTTGGATCGGCAACAACCCGCACTGACAATTACACCCGATCTAATTACTCAGGCTATTCAAACAGATGTTTGTGGGACGTTTGCCATGTGTCAGGCAGTCATTCCCCTAATGCGAATTCAGCATTATGGGCGAATTGTTAACCTATCAAGCCGGACATCACACATGGATCAAATGAACAATTTAGGGCTGACTTACAAAATTTCAAAAGCTGCTCTTAATGTCCTCACTGTTGTCTTATCCAAAGAAATGGAAGGGGAAAATATTTTAATTAATGCGGTTAACCCAGGTTGGATCAGAACCGACATGGGGGGTGAACAAGGAACTCTATCGACGACAGAAGGAGCAAGGGGTCCTGTCTGGTTAGCAACACTACCTGATGATGGGCCGACCGGCTGCTTTTTCAATGGTTGCGTTCATTTACCTTGGTAACGCAAGTCTTGCCAACTTAATGGACAAATTTGATGGTTTAACGGTTGATATAAAGCTGTGGATTGTGATATTGATAACCCATCTACATCAATGCAGCTAACCAGTCAATTGAACTGCGTCCTATTGTACGCAGGAAAATTTATTTACTACGCCCCATACCCCCTATTGGCAAGCCAGCTAGGCAAACTTAAATAGGAAACACTCAGTGCTATCTTGCCCTCGTTGAGCATTAGCCTCTGCGCCATCTCATCTATAAGGGCGAACGCTAAATCCTACTCATCCTTAAAAATACAACCTGCTACTTAGATATGTTAGTGCCTATCTCGAATCGAGCCAAAAATCTTTCTTTTAATAACATATTTTCTGAGATGAATGCTTTAGCAAAGGAGCATAACTCAGTCAATCTTGGTCATGGTTTTCCTGACTATCCTGCACCCGGTTTTATTAAGGCCGCAGCGACTCAAGCGATTCAATGCGATCTCAATCAATATACCTCTGCTCAAGGAGTACCTCGCTTACGTCAAGCGTTGGCCAATCGCATGCAACAACGCTATCAGGTAACGTATAACCCAGATACCGACATTACAGTGACCCAAGGGGCTACAGAAGCCATCTTTGCAGCCATGATGGCGTTAGTCAATCCGGGAGATGAGGTAATTTTATTCGAGCCTTGCTATAGCACTTATCTGCCTGCCATTCAAATGGTAGGAGGAGTACCAAAGTTTTATAGCTTCTTGCCACCCAACTGGTCTTTAGATGCCCAACAGTTAGAATCTTTATTTTCTGACAAGACTAAAGTTATTCTCCTCAACACTCCACACAACCCAACCGGCAAAGTTTTTAGCCATGCTGAAATGGCCCTAATTGCTCAGCTATGCAACCAGTACAACGTGATTGCTATTAGCGATGAAGTCTATGAGGAATTAGTATTTGATGACCATGTTCATCGACCTTTGTGTACCTATCCGGGAATGTATGAACGCACAATTACTGTTTCTACCTTGGGTAAAACCTTTGATGTAACCGGTTGGAAAGTGGGCTGGGCTATAGCCCCTCAAGCGCTCAGTCAGTTTATCCTTCGCATTCGCCTATATACGAGTGGATCAGGGACAACACCAATGCAAGAAGCCGCCGCTCAAGCCCTAATGATACCAGACAGTTTTTACCAAGAGTTAGTAGCTAAGTATGAAGTCCTGAGAAACTACTGTTGCCAAATGCTGAGTGATAATGGATTCATTCCTTTTACTCCTTCTGGAACATTTTTCTTAATGGCTGATTTCTCAGAATTTCAAACCTTAAATTGCTCGTTTAAAAATGATGTTGAATTTTGTAAATATCTGACTAAAACAGTGGGCGTAACTGCAATTCCAGCGAGTACTCTATATCATCACAACTTGCCAAGACAATTTAATATGGTGCGATTTGCCTTTTGCAAAGAGCATGCAACTCTCACGGAAGCGAATAGGCGATTAAGTAAAGCTTTCAAGTTTTCCAACACAGTTAAATGCTAAGTAGCCGTCAAAGCTAAGTGAACTCACAACCCTCAGAAAATAGGCTTTAAGAAATCAATTTCAATCAGTTAATAGGAGACATCATGGTTAGTAGTTTGCCTAAGAATATGAGTTCAACTTCCGAGAAGATTCATTACTTTACTCTGCAAGATATCGATCGCATACCTCACTTAAACCAGATGTCGGCAGATGAGCGCCTCCAAATGAAAGCGGTAGCAAATATACTACCCTTTAGGGTCAATCAACATGTTTTAGAACTGATTGACTGGAATCAAATACCCAACGACCCAATTTTTCGGCTCACCTTTCCCCATCCTGATATGGTGCCTCCCGAGTCTCTAGCACGAGTCATAGAACTTCTCAAACAAGGTGCATCGAAACAAGAGCTGCAACAGGTGAGCAATGAAATCCGAAAAGCGTTGAATCCTCACCCGGCTGCACAGATGGAAGCGAATGTCCCTGTGCATGAAGGGCATGTCGTACCTGGAGTACAACACAAATATAGTCAAACTTGCTTAGTTTTTCCGGCTCAAGGTCAAAGTTGCCATGCCTATTGTTCTTATTGCTTTCGCTGGGCTCAGTTTGTGGGCATAGATGAGCTAAAATTTGCCACCCGTGAATCGGGAATTTTTCAACAATACTTAAAGGAGCATACTGAGATTACTGATGTTTTACTAACCGGTGGTGATCCGATGACCATCAAGGCTAATATTTTAGCCCTCTATATTGAACCCTTGTTAGGACCGGAGTTTGAACATATCCAAACGATTAGAATTGGAACTAAATCAGTTGCCTACTGGCCTCAGCGATACTGTACTGACGACGATGCAGAGATACTATTAGACCTCTTTGAAAAGGTGGTTGCAGCCGGCAAACATTTAGCCATAATGGCTCACTACACTCATCCTAAGGAAATACTGCATCCTATTGCCCAAACCGCTATCCGTAGAATTCGGGCTACAGGAGCAGAAATCCGTTGCCAAACTCCCGTGGTTCGTCATGTTAATGATACAGCCGATACACTGGTTGAACTGTGGAAAGCCCAGGTAAATAGTGGATGTATTCCTTACTATCTTTTTGTAGAGCGTAACACAGGGGCTAAACGTTATTTTGAGATTCCTCTGGTTAAAACATGGCAACTATACCAGAGTGCGATGCAAAACCTATCCGGTATCGGTCGAACTACGCGAGGTCCGGTTATGTCTTGCAGACCTGGAAAAGTTATGATTGAAGGTGTGTCCCAGGTTAAGGGCGAAGATGTTTTTGTACTGAAGTTTTTGCAAGGGCGTAATCCTGATTGGTGTTACCGCCCCTTCTTGGCAAAATTTGATGCTAAAGCCAGATGGTTTACAGATTTAGTACCAGCCTTTGGAGAAGAAAAGTTTTTCTTTGAGACCTGAATTGACGCTTTAGGAAAGACGAATCAGCATTACTAATAGATAGCT
Source organism: uncultured Microcoleus sp. (assembly GCA_964588805.1). Classification (GTDB taxonomy): domain Bacteria; phylum Cyanobacteriota; class Cyanobacteriia; order Cyanobacteriales; family Coleofasciculaceae; genus CAZPRJ01. The sequence continues at coordinate 50,170 of CAZPRJ010000026.1, forward strand.
TCTGAGGATAAAACTCGAACCATTGAGCAATAATAAAGGCCATGCCACATGCAGTGGCATGGTTAATGCAAAAGCTAGGGTCGAAGCGTCCTTGATTAATATACTTGAGAGCAGGCGTTTTGAAAGGGGAACATTTTTGTGATGCTGGAGCAATTGAATTTGGTGTATGTTTCCATAAGCTAGAACAAAAGTAATAATGATTGTGAGTATATCTGCACTGATATTGAGGGCAAATGGTAAGGGTCTGAGCAACATCAAAACTAAACCGACACTTAGGGCGATGCTTGTTGCAGCTAAACTCACGAAGCTAGCAGTAGATTGGCGATCGCGGTGGATTTCAAATAATATCGCTATCAGTAGCAGTAAGGCACCCAGACGCGTCCAAACCAAGTAATGATTAAATTCAACACTGGTTAATCCTAAAAAGAATATTGAAAAAAAAGCTGCAAAGCTCGTAAAGAATTGTTGGGATGATAAGTGACTGGTGAATCCTTTAGAAGCCAATTTACGACGATGGCGAAGGAGATTGAACTGGTCAAACAAACCGTACCAAGTAAATAAAAATAAAATAGCACTCAAGCTACCAAAAAAGTGAAACTTCATATAAGCTTAAACGCATCTAAATTGCCTATATTGGTGATGCGATAAAAACTCTTATTCATAAAAGCCGTATGCCTACTCCTGCGGAGAACGCTACGCGAACTGTCATCTGCCTTGCCTCCTCGATCATGCAATGTTTTATGCTGATTAGCTTAGCTCATCCCTTCCTTGACTGAAAATTAACTGGGAATAATCTTTTGATTATTACAAACAGTACAGTCAAAACTAAGATGGAAATTATGAAGTTAAACTTCAAAAATCCTGAAATAAGATGCCACACTCATCACTCTTTCTTTTGAGAAGAATCTTCTGTAGAATGGAGCCAGCGATCGCTAATTTTTTGCACTACTCCATCTTCAATCATCCGACTTAATTCCTTGTTCAAAGTAGGCCGCAATGGACTATTAGCTGGTACAGCAAAAGCTCCAAGGTCAGTTTTTAAAGAAAAGTCTGATAACTTAACGGGTAGTTCTGAATGTTGAGCTAGATAGTATTGCAATTGTGGACGAAGATATACTGCGGCTTCTGCACGTCCATCGACTACTGCCTGCACAGCATCTGCTAATGAAGGCATGGCTTGCACTTGATTTGAATATCTCTGAGCAATCTCTACACCTGATGTCTTCGCGACGGTAGACAACCGAGCGTTTTTGATGCTGTTGGGATTGGGAAATCGTTCGGAGGAATCACCGGAGAAGGCAAGAGTCATTGCCGAAGCCAATCCGGCAGTCAGAGAAGAAACCGTCACTAATGCAATAACCATCCAAGTCCCACTGATAAAACGACCTAGACGAGTCATTGGTGTGCGATCGCCATATCCTACCGTTGTTAGCGTCACTAGGGCAAACCACATGCCGTTACCGACCCCGTGGAAATAATTTTTTGGGAAATGCTCACTATTGTGTTTATGTTCCACTAACCAAACTAAATTTCCCACCAGAAATACTAGTCCCACCAACACTCCAATCGATGCCAGGGCTGCTGACTGAAAAAAAGGTCTAACTCGACTCCAAACGCTAGGGTCTTCAGCCACGGTTAACACAGCTACCTCAGATATAAGATAGGGTTGGGTAAAGTCAACCTTTTGCAGGCGTTTCGATGTAACGGATAAGCCACCAACTAAAACATCTAATTCCTTGCGATTGACCGCATCAAGTCCATCTTGGATACTCGGCTGGGGGATGAATTGATAATCGATTTTTTGGCTGCGAGCAATTTCTTGCCAGGCATCTACGCTAATTCCTGATACGCTATTGTCTTTGCGGATTACAAAAGGGGGCGTACCCGCTACCCCCACGCGCAAGGTTTGTGCTGAAACCGCACTCGGTATCGCAATCACTAATGCTATAGCGATACCAGCCATTGAATAGCCCGTTGTTGCTAGGCGCTGGCAGCTATTTAAGCTAATTTTTCTGCCAACGAAACAACGCGATATCCCCAATCTTCTACGTAATTTTGGTAGCTGGATGCAGTGCCTTAAATTCATTAGTGAGTTCTTTCTGGGTCTAGAGGGATTCGGACTGGGTGCTGGCAACCTTTTCCAACCAGCCTGACATTGTGGCTGCGGTTAGTGGTCGCCTGCACCCGCTCTAAAGAAAGGTTCTAATATGCCGATTCTGCTTCCATTTCAGCCTCTTCTGCTGCTTCATCCGGTGCTTCACCGTTACGTACCCTGGGTTCATAGTGTTCAGGTATGTGCGAAACCAATTTTGGCATTTGGCCATTGGAAGCATAGTGAATGCGAACATCTTGCTGAGGTATGGCGATTGAAATCCCTTCTTTGGCAAACCGTTCTTGAATCATGAAGGTGAGGTCTTCATAAACTGTCCAAAAATCATCCGTGTTTGCCCAAAATTTAAGACCTGTACTTACACAATAATCTTTCCCTTTGTAAATGTAGGCACTCATGGAGCGATCCTTTAAAACTGATGGGTGGGAGTTGCCAACATCTAACAAAATTTCCTTGACTTTGCGGAGGTCAGTGTCGAAGGCAACATGAACGGGTACTTTACCCCGACGAACACCTTGTGTGGTCAGGTTCTCAATTGTACTAGTCCAAATCGTGTTGTTGGGTACTGTATAAATTTGATGGTCAAACCCTTTAATTTGGGTATTGGCAAGGCTGATGGTGTGGATGTAGCCCCACAAATCATTCACTCTGACTTCATCACCCACATCAAAGGGCTTGTACCCCATAATCATGAGTCCGCTGGCCAAATTCCCTAGGTTGCTTTGCAGGGCGAACGCCAAGACGAAACTCACCCCCCCTAATAGGGCTATGACTGGGCCGAGACTAACTTCTAGGGCAGTCAGAGCCAATAAAAACCCGAGCAGAATGCCGCCACGCTTGACAAGCATGACAATAAATTGGCGCATGAGTATTGAGACACCGCCAAATCGCGAAAGCGCCAGGTTAAGGAGCATACCCAGAACCTGAGCAGCAATGACAGAGGTGATAAACACGCCTAGGAAGGTACCGGTATTGTTTGCCCAGCGTAAACCTCCTTCCTCAGATTTAGCCCAACCCAGTAGCCGTAAGCCCAGCCCTTCAGTATCTTTGGCGTCGAGTTCGACACTGCTAACGGCTTGAATATATTTGCGGTAAAACTCATCGTCGCCACCCTTGTTCTTCAGTTCGTCTAAGATGACGTTGAAGCGATCAATAATGGCTGTCTGCTGTTCTTGAAGACGGGTAACGGCGACGACGAGTTGGTTTTTGGTGTCGGCCTCGACCTCGGCTGACTTTTCAAGTTGTTCCTGAGTCTGTTCGATCTGTTGTTGTTTTTGCTCAAGGTTTTGTTGCTGGTTCACCACCCCTGGCGAACCCGCCACTTTCTTCTCATTCCCATTGGTTGTAATAGTGGTATTGTCGAGGGCGGCTTGCGTTTTTTCTTCAAGTGCCTTAGACGATTGCTGTTGCTCCTTGCTGGTACTCACTCCAAATTCTTGAAGCACGTTTTGCAGGTCTTTGTGTGCATTATCGAGTTTTTGGAGGGATTGTTGAAGTTCTGGAGAGTTAGGCTTGGCAACCCTTTTTTCTTCGAGGGCGTCGTCGAAGGTTTTGATTGCTGCTTCTAATTTGTCAATCTTTTTAGTGGCCTGTTCATACTGTAGGGAACCTGCCGTTATCTTCTCTCGATCTTGCTTGGCTTGGTCGAGGGTTTCTCTGGCCTTGTCTATATCGCCCGTTCTCTGGGCTTTTTCTAAAGCATCCCCTACAGTTTCATCTTCTTTGAGTTCTTTTTTAGTTTTTTGGGCTTCGTCAACCGCTTCTTGGGCTTTTTTGAGGTCTTCTTTGGCTTCTTCTATTTTTTTGGCAGCTTCTTGGTATTCAGGTGAACCGGGAGCAGCACCCTTTTGAGTTTCCTCGGCCTCTTCAAGAGCTTTCTTGGCGTCCCCTAACGCTTTAGCGCCTTCTTCTTCTTTGGCGATGCCTTCATTCTGGCGCTTGACTGTTACTTCAGCTTGACTGATTTCTTTGGCTTTAGCTTGGAGGATTGCCATCCATCCGGCGGCTTCGTTCTGAAGTTCTGCTAGCGTGAAGGGCTTAATTAAGACTTTGAGTTCATCAACAGGAATATCTATGCTTTCTGTTGTTTTTGCCGCTTTGGGGTCTCCTGGTGGCGCTGATACTGAACTCACCTCTTCCGTCTTCGTTTCTTCACCTTGAGGTTGCTGCTGCGCTCGTACAATGGGAGCTGAGACCGCGAATACACAAACCACCCCGGTTAGAACAATAACGCGAACTCTTAAACGTTGGCTTATTTTCTTAAACATAAGTTTTGTTGACCTCTTGTTTGCAAGAATCTTTGAGGGAAGTTTCGATAGTTCCCTTTATGAAGATGTTTGCTTTCCAGTGATTACCGAGGCAGTAGACTTTGCCTCTTATCGGCGGAATAACCTTATTTGTTAAAGCCGTATCAACAGCTCCTATAATCATTAGCGTCGAACGCTGTGTAGCCACTCCTCAACTTGAACTTGTGAAAATTGATAGATGTTCAGATTATATATGAGAATAGAATTGACCTATTGAACTTATTTAATTGATCAATTTTTATCAACTTTTATGACCTCTAAAAGTGAGCGAGGTATATTCTTCTCAAAAAATTGATCAATTTTTATCAACTTTTATATATTGCCAATTGAGACAAAACGTAGTAAATGAACATCCTGCAGGAACAACAAACGGTGTTATTGCACTCGCATCACTAGTACAAGTTCAACCCACAGATAGTTGATGTAATTTGTCAATAAGTAAATAGACTTAAAAAGATAGGTTGGGAGTTCAGATACAGACTTTTCAACTCAAACTATAGCGGTTAGTGTACAATTAGCCTCAACTCTCATCCCAAATTCTGAACTTTTTGCCTCAGTTTTACAAAATTTACGAGTAATATTACATATTCCAATTGAAGTGGAAAATTCTATTATCACCCTTTAAATGTGTAATAGGTTGCTGTATAAATTTGATAATAAGTTTAGAGAAGAATCAATATGGTTGAGTTAAACCCAAAATATTCCAAAGCTGCCAGCATAAACCAGCCTGAGTGGCTTAAGCCTAATACTCTTCCCAAATCTGCTCGAGATACCCAGCAAGAATATGACCAAATTAGTCACACTTATGATGCTTTTGTACAGGCAGCTAACTATCAATCTCCTCAAGCCACAACAGAGTTGTTGACACAGTTTGTTTTACGTGAGGATAATGATGTTTCTAAGACCAGTGCAATTCTAGATGCTGGTTGTGGGACAGGGTTAGTTGGTTTAGAGTTAGCTAATCATGGGTTTACCAACATCACTGGTGTTGACGTATCTGAGAATGTCCTAAAGCAAGCCAAAGCCAAAGGGGCATACATTAATCTTGTTCAAGGTGATTTGCTAGGTTCTCTACCCTTTCCGGAGGAATACTTCAGCGCTGTTGTCTGCATTGGTGTTTTTTCTCGATTTAGTGATGAGCAAATCCTAGATATCTTAGCCGAATTTTCCAGAATTACTCAACAAGATGGTCTGATCCTTTTTTCCCATCGAGAAGATTTAATCAGCCAATCTCAGCTAAGAGACTTACTCACTTGCCATCCTCGCTTTAAAGTCGAATGTATTACTCAACCCTTACCTTATTTGCCGGATGCCGTTGGGTATGAGAATGTTGGTGTTCACTATATTGTCTTAAAAAACATGGCCGAAAGGCTAATATAGCAGTTCCCACTCTTATGAGTAGATGTAGAAGCGGGTTTATAGGATAATCCTTGTGACAAAACCGACAACGCTCAATCAAAACCCACCCCAGCCAACCGATAGGTAAGGATAGGTTTTAGGCAAAATTTATCCATTTGATGCCCACGGGTAAGGGCAGGTTTTGTATAAAAGTTATCCGTTCAATTCAAACGCGCTCGCTAAACCCGCCTCTACAAACAATTGTATTAATTGCTACTTAAAGATAGATTCGTCCACTCTAAATTTAATTAAAGCAAAGTTTTTAACAGTGCCTGTAATTTAAGTTGAACTTCCGCCAGTTCCTTAGTAGGAGTAGAACCCGCAACAATCCCGGCACCTGCATAAAGCCTAGCCCGATAGGTATTCCCTAACAATCGTGAAGGCTTTTCACTATCAATTAAAGCCGAGCGAATACCTACAATAAATTGACAATTTCCTTGATAATCAACCCATCCCAACGGTGCAGCATAAAGAGAGCGATCGAAGGTTTCATATCGACGGATTTGTTCTTGGGCAAGGGTTGTAGGAACACCTGCAACGGCTGGAGTTGGGTGCAATTTGTCCACGATTTCTAGAGGATGAATGTCTGCCAATATTTGAGCTTTAATCGGTGTCCATAGGTGTTGGATGTTGGAAAGTTTCAGCAACTCAGGAGTTGGAAGCATTTGAGGAATTAACCCCAGTTGAGATAGACGTTCAGTAATAAAATTAATCACAAATTGATGTTCGCGCCGCTCTTTTTCACTACTAAGTAATCGATAGGCAAAGGTAGCATCTTCACGATTGGTTCTTCCTCTCGGTGCAGAACCAGCTAAAGCATCTGTCACTAATTGATGGTTCTGAATACTTAGTAAACGTTCGGGGCTTGCACCAATAAAATTTTGTCCCTTACCGTTCCCAATGGAAAAGATATAGCAATCTGGATGACGTTTTCGTAAAGTATCTAGAGATTCAACTAAATTAAAGGGTTTAGGTGAAATGACATCAATTGTATTAGCCAAGACAATTTTGTGTAATTGACTGGCTTGAATGGATTCTAAGGCAGAGGTTACTGATGTTTGGAAACGTTCTGCATTTTTAGTCGATTGCTTGATAGTTTTATTGGGTGCAATCTCAAAAACATTAGAAACTCGGCGTTCGTACCAACTAATTCTTCTAATTTGATTACATAATCGTTCGACTAATAATCCCAGATTCTCTCGCGCATTAATTTCTACATTCGCCACTACGATACAGGTATCTTGATAGCGGGAAATCTGCCAACGAGGTAAAAAAATGGTGGCTGAGGGAAAGGGAGAGTTAACCGCCTGTCTTTTATCAAAAAAGGTGAAGCTGCAAAAGAAATGGGGGCCGGAAAAGGGTAGATTCAAGTAACCTCCCGGTAAGGTATTGGCTAGCGTCGATTGAACGAATTGTTGTGCTTTTTGGAAGCGGTTACTGCCTTCAATTTTGACAAAGTGGATGGCATCAATGGCCGCGATCGCTTCTTGGTTACTTCTATTTTCAAAATAACATTTGAGTTGGTCAGGTTTGGCGATCGCTTGGAAAACAGCTAGGGGGTCTACTAATGAAATTTCTTGAGCAATACTAACAATTTGCGGACAACCTTTTTCAATTGCTTGCTGTTTGCCGCATAGGAGAAGCTGATAAAGTTCTTTGCAGTCTAGGAAGGAATGGGTGCGATATGGAGTGACAAGCATGGAAACCAAGAATAGTAAAGTTTTTTGAAGTTCTGTTCTAAAGTCTCATTAACAATGGTGGGATGTCTAAAGGGAGATACTTGCTCCTTACGGAACCCCCAGTGTCGCTTGACACCTTCCTTCGTTTCAACCTCTACCTGGCCAGGCGCATGGCTAAGTGGTTGAAAACTCTACCGACAGCATACATGAGCAGATTTGTAATGCCGATTTACCTATCGTACCCAAGAAAGGCTCACCTACTGGCTGATACTGGATGATACCGGATGTGTACAGCAACACGGTATCGTGCTGTTCTAGCTTGAGGGGTCAGGGAGTCAGGGGTCAGGGAGTCAGGGGAGAGTTATTTTCATATTGATTCGAGCTTGACAAAAAAACGCAAAAAATTGTAGCAATTTCTCAGGTTTTACTCATTTATTCATTCGGTTCTGATGACTACAAGTTTGGTTGAACAGTCTAATAATAAACTGTGGCTCGCTGCTATTAAGCCACCGATGTACAGTGTTGCCATTATTCCCATTTGGGTGGGAACATCTGTTGCTTATGCAGAAACTCGAATTTTTAATGGTACAATTTTTTCGACCTTTTTAATGTCGGCTATCTTAATTATTGCTTGGCTAAATTTGAGCAATGATGTTTTTGATTCGGAAACCGGTGTTGATAAAAATAAAGCCCATTCTTTAGTGAATTTGACAGGAAATAAAGCACTGATTTTTGGATTAAGTAATTTATTTTTAGCCGTCGGTATTTTGGGGATTTTGGCGATCGCCTGGTGGCAGCGAGACTTTACTGTAATCGGTATTGTGCTGTTGTGTTGTGCATTGGGGTATACCTACCAAGGGCCACCGTTTCGTCTAGGCTATCAGGGATTAGGCGAGTTTATTTGTTTTGTAACATTTGGCCCAATGGCGGTTGCTGCCGCCTACTATTCTCAGACACAATCTTGGTCAATCAATTGCCTAGCGGCTTCAATTATTATCGGCATTACTACGAGTATAATTTTGTTTTGTTCGCATTTTCACCAAGTAGAAGATGATGCGGCCGTTGGTAAGCGATCGCCCATTGTGCGACTGGGAACAAAACGAGGTTCTCAGGTCTTAAACTGGTTTGGAGGTAGCGTGTATGCCTTCACTGTTTTGTTTATTTTGTTAGGATATTTTCCAGTTTGGACGCTACTTATATTTGCAAGTTTACCGATCGCACTGAAGTTATTTCACCACGTTCACCACAATCACGACAAACCTGAAAAGGTGAGTAATTGTAAATTTATTGCCGTCAGAATGCATTTTTTCAGTGGTTTGTTATTAGGGATGGGATTTGTGTTGAGTGTCTGGTAAGGTTGAGGATGCTCTATCAGTTTGATTTTAGGCTTTACCAACGTCCTTTTAAACGTCCCTTATCCACCCATCATGGGAATTGGACTGTTCGAGAAGGAATTATTCTTCGCCTGATAGATGAAGCGGGAAAAATGAGTTGGGGGGAAATTGCACCTATCCCTTGGTTTGGTTCAGAAACTCTAGAACAAGCACTAGATTTTTGTCAGCAATTATCCCAATACATTACTACAGACACAATTTTTTCTATTCCTAATCAACTTCCTGCTTGTCAATTTGGATTTGAGTCAGCTTGGCAAATGAGGAATGGAGAATCGGGAGAATCTTCTCAATCTCAAATTACTTATAGTTATCTGTTACCAACGGGAGAAGCTGCTTTACAAGCTTGGCAAATTCCTTGGCAGCAAGGTAATCGCACTTATAAATGGAAAATTGGAGTGGCTACAATTGAGGAAGAATTGAACGTATTTAACCAACTAATTCAATCCCTACCTTCTTCTGCTCAATTGCGCTTAGATGCTAATGGGGGACTTACTGAGAAAGATGCACATCAATGGCTTAAGATAGCTGATAAAACAGGCATGGTTGAATTTATAGAGCAACCCTTTCCTCCTGAACAATTAAATTTGATGTTGGAAATGGCGACTCAATATTCAACTCCCATTGCTTTAGATGAATCTGTTGCTACCCTGAACCAATTGCAGGATTGTTACCAGAAAGGTTGGCGGGGTATTTTTGTGATTAAAGCGGCGATTGCGGGTTCTCCTAAATGCCTACGTCAGTTTTGCCAAACTCATGAAATTGACGCCGTATTTTCTTCTGTATTTGAAAGCGCAATCGCTCGAAAAGCGGTTCTTCAATTAGCTACGGAACTATCTAACCCTAATCGTGCAGTTGGATTTGGAGTAAATCATTGGTTTAATGAAAATGATGAAACCTGGATTGAGCAATTATGGCAGAACCCTTAACGTATCTCAAATTCCGTAAAAATAAGGATTGGTTAATCGGTGATGATGCTCTCCAATTTCAGCATCTTACAGAGGAATTCTTCCAAGAATTAGCCCAATTTTCACATCAGAAAGTACCGCCAAAAATTATCCTAGCAGAACCCAATCCTCTACGATTTCTCGCTGCTTTTTTAGCGGCAGTTGCGGCAAAGTGTCCTGTTTTTCTGTGCAATCCTAACTGGGTACAACAAGAATGGCAACAAGTCTTTGAACTAGTTCAACCCGATTTAATTTTTGGACAAGATACGATTAAAAATTTCCCTATTCCCCATTCTTCTATTTCTCTTCCCCCTTCCCCCTTTCCCCATCAAATCATGATACCGACTGGAGGTTCCTCCGGTAAAATTCGCTTTGCCGTTCATAGTTGGGAAACGTTAATGGCATCGGTTCAGGGATTTTATCAATATTTTGGCAAAAATCCAGTCAATTCTTGTTGTATCTTGCCGCTTTATCATGTTAGTGGTTTGATGCAATTTATGCGTTCTTTGATTACCGATGGCCAACTAATTATTAAATCCTTTAAAGAATTCAAATCTGTTGAAGAACTAGGAATCAATCCCAGCAATTTTTTTATTTCTTTAGTTCCAACTCAGTTACAGCGTTGCCTCAAAAATCCCAAACTCCGAAGAGATTTAGCTCAATTTAAAACTGTTCTTTTAGGAGGCGCACCCGCTTGGGATTCACTTCTAAAAGAGGCAAGACACTATAATATTCCCCTATCACTTACCTATGGCATGACAGAAACGGCCTCCCAAATTGTAACCCTTAAACCTGAAGATTTTCTGGTGGGTAACAATACCTGTGGGCAAGTTTTACCCCATGCTAAGATTACTATTTACAGTTCTACTGGTGAAAAATTAGGAACAAATCAAACTGGAATCATTAGCATTCAAGCTGATTCTTTGGCGTTGGGTTATTATCCAATTCATCAATTATCCGTAACTCCCAATCTCAACTCTGATGACTTAGGATTTATTGACGAACAAGGTTATTTACATTTAATTGGACGCAACAGCAATAAAATCATTACCGGCGGAGAAAATGTGTTTCCGGTGGAAGTGGAAGCTGCGATTCAAGCCACTCAATTAGTGAGTGATGTGTATGTGATGGGTATTCCTGATGCTCACTGGGGTCAAATTGTAACGGCTATTTATGTTCCTTGTCAAAAAAATACTTCGACAACCGTATTGCAAGCGAGACTGGCTAATCAATTGAGCAAATACAAGCAACCTAAATATTGGATTTGTGTAGAAAACTTACCTCGCAATCCTCAAGGTAAGGTAAATCGCCCGCAAATTGAAAAAATTGTAACGACTTGGTTAGAAACGCAACAATTATTATCACAACGTTTTGGATGATTTGTGTAATTTAGTTCAAGAGGGTACGTTGGATTGAACGTTGAAGAAAAATTCCAACATTATTGATTTTCTTTTTCAGCAAAGTTCATGATTACTTGATGATTTTTTGACATAATTCGGTTATATTAAACTGTGGAAATGCGTTAGCTTTAGCACCCAAAAAAGCTATAGGGCACGAGTCGATCGTGCCCTTACCTAGGTTTAATTGATGATTAACCTATCCTGCCATAAATAGTCTGGATTGTTTGGAGTATGTCCAGACAATTCCATGTGGATCTTTTTGAGCACTCCATTCAGGAAAATCAGGTTTTGACTTTCTGCGGCTGATGGTTGTTGTACTCACATTTAATCGATTGGCAAGTGCAACAGCATTTAAAGGTTCACGATGTTTTTTTGGTGTTCGTGAACCATTTTGAATGAAGTGCTTTTTAGTTTTAACTCCATTTCCGTTGTTTCCGTTGGTTAATTCACTCATTATGAAGGTGGCCAACTCAGTGCTAGTCTCTGAAGATTGGACACTGGATTGATGGGGCTCAGCATAAGTGGGTTGCGGACTCACTGCTTCAGCTTCTTGGCAACTGGGGGAATCCTGATCCACTGATTTTGAGTTCTCATCCCTGATGGGTGGCTCAACATCCTCTATGGTGAGGAAACTACTACTATCTTCTTGGGGATGGGGAGTGAGAGTTTCAACCTCTTCCTGGTGAGTCAGCAGGGGACGTAAGCCATTGATTCCGGCTACAACCGTTGTCCCATTATTCACCAACGTGGCGGCAAGTGGGTCAATTCCCACTGCTACAGCCAAGATTAATGCCCCTAAGTTAGGAACCGCAACGATTCCGGTATTCTGATGAATCAGTTGCAGCGCTTGTCGGGCGATCGCAATTGCTTCCGGCAACCCCAGCAAATTATTCTCCATTAATACAACATCGGCCGTTTCTCGGGCTACATCAGACCCATTAGCAAAGGATACCGACACATCTGCATAAGCCAACGCCGGAGAATCATTAATCCCATCCCCAACAAATGCAACCGTCTTGCCACCATCATGTAAATTTTTAACCACAGCCACCTTATCTTCTGGGAAGGCTTCTGCATGGGTATTTTCCGGTTCAATTCCCAATTCCCCAGCCACGGCCATCGCTGTCCGTTTTTTATCCCCCGTCAACAGATGAATATCCATCTTCGCCGTCGCCTGCAACTCTTGAATCACAGCCGAACTTTCGGCACGCAAGGGATCGCGATAGGCAATCCAGCCCACGAATTCACCGTTACTGGCCACATAAATGATAGAACTACTGGTGAGGCTCTGTTTCTGCTCGATCTGCTCTACATTAATTCCATCTTGCAGCAGGAAGCGATCGCTACCCACTAACACCGTTTCCCCATCAATTTCGGCGCGAACCCCCAAGCCAATATGGTAATCCCACTCACCCCGTGGCAAGTTTTTAACACCTTGTTTTTGGGCATGACGCACAATGGCATCGGCTACCGGATGAGTTAAACGTTTCTCGGCTGCGGCCGCCAGTTCCAACACTCGCATCGCAGACATTGAATCACTCACCGACTCAACACAAACCACCATCGGTTCACCTTGAGTGAGTGTCCCCGTTTTATCAAATACAACCGCATCAACTTCCGCTAATTTTTCTAACGCCCGACCACTACGAATCAAAATTCCACGCCGTGCTGCATACGTCAAGGCCGCTAATACTGTTGTTGGTACAGAAACCCGAATTCCGGTTGCCAAATCCAAGGTTAAAACAGAAGCTGCACGGGCAAAATTACCGGTAAATGCAAACACAATCCCCGACAACAAAAGCGTCGGAACAACCGCCTGATTGGCAATCGTTGCCGCATAATTTTCAATGCGAGTGTCATGCACCGGCGCGTCTTGCATAATTTTAATAATCTGTCCGGCACGCGTCTCGGCACCGACTTTTTCTGCCTGGATATACAGTTGTCCCTCTCGTACCAAGGTTGAGGTATAAACCGGTTGGCCTTTGTGGCGCATCACAGGCATGGCTTCGCCGGTTAATTTCTGCTCATCAATTAAGGCTTTGCCTCGAATAATATGACCATCAACCGGAATTTGGTCGCCTGGATAAACAATGACGATATCACCCGGACGCACTTCTTTAATCGAAATTTCTTGCTTTTGTCCGTCCCGTTCTACCCAAACATTTTGGTTTAAGGAATCGAGCAAATCAAGAGTTTGTAACTTAGATGATTTAGCCGTTTGTTCTCGAATGGCCTCGCCAATTTCCACCAACAAAATCATAATCGACGGGCTGATAAATTGACTTTGTAATGTGGTGATGGTGATGGCCGTGATGTCCAGAAAATCAATTGTCAAGCGTTTCTCGGTTACAATTCCCTCGATCGCCCGTTGAGCAACGGGTAGGGCAGAAAGGGCAATTGTTCCCCCAATCACAATCGGAGGAATGGGTACGCCTAAAGGGCCACCGAGTAGAGCCAGTGTTGCACTCAGGGTAGGCAGACCAAACTGTAACAACAGGTTAAATTCTGCTTGATTCTCTTGCTCTTTTTCTGAGGTCTTTAAAGGGATGGGAATGTTGATTTTGTTGGCTGTTTGAATCAGCTCAACTAAATACGAATCAATTTCTTCTTCTGAAACGGTACGAGCGTTGTAGCTAATCGCAATGGATGAAGCGGCTGGATTGATGCGTATATCCGTAACGTTGGCATCGGCTTGTAATAAAGCGATTAGTTTTTGGGTATATTCCTCATCTTTGGCAATTTGAGGAACCCGAAAACGCATCCGTCCAGGAATTTTATGAACTAATTTACACTCTATGTCTGAGTGGGGGACTTTTGCCTGATTATTGCTAACAACAATAGCTGATTTGCCATTAAGTTCTGTTGTTACTTCTTGAGACGGTGGAACGGTTGCGGCCTCCTGCATTTCTGGGTCAAATTGCTTGATAACCAGACGTGCTACATTTTCAGTCACTAAAAAAACAGGAAACGCGATTAAACCTTCTAATCCTAACGCTCCTGTTACTATCATTCCTGAAACTAGTGGAATCAGCGATCGCGATACGTTACCCGGTTTCCAAGGCGGTTCGGTCTGTGAGCGCAAAAATGTCTCCAATTTCAGTTCTGGCAACGGTTCTTGGTTTCCCGATACTTGAGATACACCCGTCATTTGCAGGAGATCTAATGCCTGAGTTAAACAGAGACTACTTTCATCAAACGTAACAACCAAACTCTGGGTTGTTGAGTTTGTTCGTACCTCACACACACCGTTTTGCTTTCGCAGTTGCTGTGCCACCTTGTCTAAGTCCGGTACGACATTGCTCTGTGTAGTTCGCAACCGCACACGACCTGGAATAGCATGAACAACTCGGAGTTCGCTCTCCGAGGGTTGTGCAATGGTTTGTGTCATTTCGAGTGAATTTGGTTTGAGTGCTATCGATTTGCTGGGAAGTTTGATGGTTGTTGGATGTTTGGGGGGGAAATGATATCAAGCGATGCTGAATTTCCCCCCACAGGTTGGGTTGTGGCTAGGCGCTACGTGCTCTTAGGCTTGATGCCCAGAGGGCAGGGCTAGACGCTACACGCTTCAGCCGACTATCCCTTGGGAACGCTTTTCTTCAGTTGAGTGAAAGACGCTGTTCTTCGGTGATATGCCCATTGGGCTTATCGCTATTGTTGCTATTTTGTTGCTGGTCTGGGTCTGACGTATAGTGCAACTTAATGAAACTATCGAAGGCATACCAAGCCAAAACATACCAGGGCGCTGCTTCTATTTCCCACCCAGTGCGGAGTAACTCTCGTAGCGAGAGTGTCGCTAGTCCAACCGGCACAAGCATCCGCAAATCGACGACTCCATTGGTTGCCTGTCCGACTCGCTCGTTCAAATCTGCAACGGCACTCGTTATGTCTGCGGCTACCTCAGATTTACCCCCACTTATTGGGAGTTCCACCTCAGAGACGCTACCCAGGATAATGCCTAAATCCTGCAAAACGGCAGTGATTTCATTCAGGCTGTTGTCCTTATGGGCGTGATGAATAACGATGCTACCGGTCTGGAGATTAGTCCGAACGTCTTGAACATCGGGATGAGCTTCCAGAGCTTTGGCAATATGTGCCATTTGCTGATGATTGCGGCGCTTGTGAGAGACTCTTATCCTCGTTCGACTCGGTGTGCTACTAACAACATGGGTATGTTTGGATATGGTCATTTCAGGTCATAAATTTTCGAGAAATCTACCTTCTTGTGAGACTAGTACATCACGACGGAAATAATGTTACCCTTCTCGCATCACTTTAAGGCTTGCAATGTAAGCATTTTGAAGGCGAGAATCTAAGGGAACGATACTAGTCACTAACAACAATCACTTCCGGTTGGTCGCGATCGGGTTGGGAGTTGGCTTTGCCATCTTGAGCTAATTCAGCCTTCGCTTCTGCCACGAGGTCTTCAAAAACCTCTGTCGCCTCAGCAAAAAATTCCTTACTCTTTTCTGAGAGCCAAATTCCCTCCTTAATCGCAGCCTTAGCCGCTGGCTTAGCGACTCCTGCTACTGCCGGAATCACAACAGGTGCTAGAACGGCTGCACCAATTGCGGCCGCAATTCCAGTTACACCACCATCTAGACCGCTAACCCCTTTGAAGATATCCTCAAAAAATGCCATTTTATTTCCTCTCCAAAAGAAAAGAACATTACCAGAATAACAAGCATACACAAAAAGGTTAAGAGGTTATCACGTCTTAGGATATAAAAAGGTTAAAAAATTTATCTAACTTTAGATGTTTGGTATACAGATTTTTTTTACAATATTTGATGATATTGCTGACTTAGGTGGGTATATCAGCCACTCTCACACCTCCTAGCAATGGCTGAAGCCACCATTCATTAAAAAACTCTACTTTGTTAATTAAAGCTGTAAAAGTCTTTACATTCTGACTGATATAAGAACTTATTTTGTCTTAACCAACTCTTAACCTTAATGAGCAAAAAAAAGCGCCCCTTGCAAAAGAGCGCTTGACAACCACATTACAAAAATGAACCTTGTTATGACATTGACTTTAGCGAGGAATGCCAGGAAGCTCAAGAGGGGGGGATAGGAACAGAGCCTAGACAGAAAAAGCGCTCCCGATAGGAGCGCCTGACAACCACATTACAGCGAAACTTTAATATTTATGAACCTTAGCCTTGAAGGGTTGGAGCCGTTAGAGCCACTGGCACTGTTTCACCCGTTGCTAAGTCGAGAGGGAAGTTGTGAGCGTTGCGTTCGTGCATCACTTCAAACCCCAGGTTGGCACGGTTCAATACATCTGCCCAGGTATTAATTACACGGCCTTGAGAGTCTAATACGGACTGATTGAAATTAAATCCGTTAAGGTTAAAGGCCATCGTGCTAATACCCAAGGCAGTGAACCAGATACCGACCACTGGCCAAGCGGCTAGGAAGAAGTGAAGAGTACGACTATTTGCAGCCGTTCCCAAGATAATTTCGTTCGTCCGCCCCACTAAGCGACCAAAATAACCGTGAGCCGCGACAATGTTGTAGGTTTCTTCTTCCTGCCCAAACTTGTAGCCGTAGTTTTGCGACTCGAGTTCGGTGGTTTCACGCACTAGCGAAGATGTCACCAGTGAACCATGCATGGCACTGAACAAGGCACCTCCGAACACACCCGCTACTCCCAGCATGTGGAAGGGGTGCATTAAGATGTAGCAGTGACGACAGCAGCATCCGATTTTGGGATATCCAGACGGGTGAGTGCCTGCAAGTCCTCAGAAGTGATAGACCTTATGAGGGAATGAATATCACAGGGGTTATGGGTATCACCGAGGCACAGAAAACTGCTCTGAAATCGTTAGGAGCAATTGAGGTATAGCGAAGCCAGAAAATTAGGGAATTTTGGACTTGGAGAATAGCCTCAAAAAAAGTCAGTCTTTAGATATAGATAACAATCCTATTTTAGATAGATGGCTGTCTTGATGTATGCAGATATCTTAAAACTTATGCCTATTGGAGTTGTAAAAGGGAAAAAAGTTACGAGTAAGATATCCACCCTGAAAATTTCAATCTAAGGGCTATGACAGTCTAATACGTGCATCCCACTTTTGCATAAAAAAGCTCTTGTGGCATCCTGCCCGCCCTAGAACTAGAACAGGCGATACCCCAGCCCCACAAGGGTTAGAGATTTGCTCAATGGGGATGATCTCAGTCTTTGAGAATTAATGACTTAATTAATTGGCATCCTTTCATAAAAATAATTGCTTGAAGTTTAAGGTCTAAACTGATGAATACGGAGAAAAGTCAGATGCCGAAGCATAGCCATGAGGATAAAACTAAACGTAACAAATATACTTACCGGGATGGTTCTCTTCATAATAAGTCTTTTGATGATGAATTTTTCCAAGAAAATCCCCAAATTCAAGCTCAAAAACGGACAGTAAGGCGTCTGATTTTAGGCAGTTTAAGTGCGGCAATCATGATTCTGGGGGGTGGAATTTTCTTCCTATTTACTTACTTAACCCAACCTTCAACATCACCTGTTGATACAGCTCCTGTTCCTGCCAATCGCCCAAATTTATCTCAATAGCCCTATAAAATTCAGCAATTCACAGAAACATTAGAAATCATATCCCTTTGTTTAGATGACAGGGATAGATACTTTGTTATTGGTTATTGGTAAAAAAACTCTTAAACAAAAATAACATAACAAAACTTGGATAGTAGATAGTATAGAAAGCTTCCCTCTTCTACTTCCTGAGTTCTATTTTTCCCAAAAAACTAACTAAAAAAGCCTTATTTCTCAAGGATTATTTCTCTTGATTGATGCAAGCTTTATCAAAAAATGGCTGAATGGAATGCATCAGCACCGATGAAAAATAAAATCGGAGCTGTGAATGATGAATCAATAATATTCCCTCTTAGCTTAGGAGAGAAGGCAAAAATGGCTTTAAGACACAATAAAAGAGCCGTAGGTGTATTTTCAAGACGTCAGGATACAGAATTAGCCCTGCGGGAACTTAGAGATGCTAACTTCCCAATGGATCGAGTTTCTGTAATCACGCAAGATAAAGATAAAAATAATATTACAGGCACAGGCGATCGCGACGAAGTTCGGGAACACAGCCACGGCAATAAAGCCGATGAAGGTGCCAAAACTGGGGCAATTACAGGTGGTGCATTAGGTGGAATTACAGGATTATTAGTCGGTTTAGGCACCTTAGCCATCCCAGGAATTGGGCCAATTATGCTCGCGGGTGCAGCAGCAACGGCGCTGGCCACGACTCTAGCAGGGGGCGCTATTGGTGCTGCCGCCGGTGGTCTTTTAGGGGCATTAATTGGTTTAGGAATTCCTGAAGAACGGGCGAGAGTCTACAATGATCGAGTCTCGCGTGGACATTATTTAATCTTAGTTGAAGGCAGTGATGATGAGATTCGTCGTGCCGAAGCGATTTTACACAATCGTGGAATTGAAGAGTGGGGAGTCTACGACCATCCTGATAGTAGAACCACAACTAGAGCCACAACCACCACTCCTCGCAGTACCTTAGTTCACAACAAGCGTGCTGTCGGTTTGTTTCCCAGCCATCGCGCAGCCGAGGCAGCAATCCGGGAATTACAGGATGCGGGATTCCCCATGAGACAGGTGTCTCTAGTAGGCAGACATGGTAATGACCAAGAACATGGCGGTAATATAGCCGATCGCACGAAGACTGACGAAGGTGCCAAAGGTGGTGCGGCTACGGGTGCTGTTCTTGGCGGTTTAGGTGGCTTACTGGTTGGCTTAGGTGCTTTAGCGATTCCAGGTATTGGGCCTGTTATCGCTGGAGGAACGTTAGCCACTGCCCTTGCAACGACGGCGGCCGGAGGCGCTATTGGTGCGGCAGCAGGTGGTTTAACTGGTGCATTAGTCGGTTTAGGTATTCCCGATGACCGTGCCCATTATTACAATGACCGCGTGAACCGGGGTGATTATCTGGTGATGGTGGAAGGCACCGAAGATGAAATTCGTCGTGCTGAAGCCATTCTGCGCCGTCACAGGATTCAGGATTGGGATATTTTTGATGTACCCGATGCGGATCGCTCTCGCACAGATCACACTCCATCTCAAGTCCATCACCGCGAGCGTGACGTTGTACCTGCGCGTACTAATAATGTCCCCCCTGAAGTCCATCAACGCGATCTAGGCGTCGTACCAGGACGTACTGATCATGTCACCCCTCGTAGTACAGTCGGTCGTCACTACCGTGCTCTGGGTGTATTTCCCCATCGTCGCGACGCCGAAGCTGCACTTCGGGACTTGAGAGGTGCAGGTTTTGACATGAATCACATTTCTTTAGTGGGCAAAGATTCCTCTGATCATGCTCACGGTGGTAATGTCGCTGACCGTACCATGACTGATGAAGGTGCTAAAGCCGGTGCTGCTACTGGCGGTATTCTTGGTGGTTTAGGTGGTTTATTGGTTGGCTTGGGTGCTTTAGCCATTCCGGGTATTGGGCCAGTGATTGCTGGAGGCGCTTTAGCCACTGCCCTGGCGACGACTGCTGCTGGAGGTGCCATTGGTGCGGCGGCGGGCGGTTTAACGGGTGCATTAGTGGGTTTAGGTATTCCTGATGACAAAGCCCGTTTCTACAACGACCGAGTTGCCCGTGGCGATTATCTCGTGATGGTAGACGGTACAGAAGATGAAATTCGTCGGGCAGACACAGTTTTAAGCCGTCACGGTGTTCAGGATTGGGATATTTTTGATGCACCGAATGGCGATCGCACCGATTATGGCACTCGGACAACCTCGACGGCTAACCGCGAGGTGATCGACCGAGACAATTACACCGTAGTCAGTGATGAGCCTAATGTTGTGATCATCGATCACCGAGATCAAACTCGCTAGGTTTATCATTTTTAACCCACCTTAACGAGTCTAAAAAATTATAGGAGCAAGTGAAATCAATCGCTTGCTCCTGTTCTCTCACACTTAGCTCTAAATCCTCTATGACCTCTGCTTTAAAAACATACTACTTATAGCAAATGGCTCCAGGGCAGAAGGGAAAAGATTGACTAGTCAATGTTTAAGTATTTGGCGAAGGTCAAGAATCGCGTTGACGACTGCTATAAGTACTAAAAACTACGTAAATTTATACTCTTTTAAAATTAGCTTTAAAGGGGGTTATATCCTCCCTAAAATCATGATTTTTTGATAAAAATCTAAATTCAAAGGGCATATATCTCTAGATTTAATTTCAATCCTTTTAGGATTTTTGCAGTTCTTTCTTTAGATAGGCGAAGAAGAGTATAAAAATAAGGAATACTATGAATAGTAAAGGGCTTTAAAATCCACTTCATTACCATCATTAACTTTCTTTTTAAAGGAAGCTCAAAAATGAAAAAAATTACTACCTTTCTCCTAGCCGGTTCTTTATTATTTGGTGCCGTTGCTTGTGCCGATAATTCCAAAACCAGTGCAGATGCACCGAATACCACCGAAGCGACTCCAGAAGTTCCTGAAGCCGATGAAGCGCAGGCTGCTAAAGAAGACGCAACCAGCCAAGTTCGTAGAGATCAGCTCAATTCTGATATCCGGGCTCGCGAAGAGCGTAACAATGCCTTAAATGATGGTGCAGCACAAGGCAGAGATGAGGATAATGTTGCTAGCGAAGTTCGTAGCAAACTAGAAGCTAATTTACCTGCAAGTCAGCTAACCGTTGCCGGTGAAGACAATGGTTTGGTCGTTGTATCGGGAACCGTTCCTACACAAGAACAGCTTGCTAAAATTGAACCTTTAGCTAAAGAAATTAAGGGTGTGACCAACGTCCAAGTCAAAGCACAAGTTGTTCCCGCCCAACCTGAAGATAGTAATCAGACAACTAATTAAAGATTTGTAGGGGTGGGTTGAGTCAAAATCCTAGTTATGCAACAGTTTCCTACGTTAAAAACCCGCCCAACCTATCTACTTTAGGTACATTTGCATAAGTACAGAAATATTACACAAATCCCCTGCAATTTAGCCAGGGGATTTGTCTTTGTTTGTTGTTTATTGAAGTTCTCACTCTTCTTGAGGTACAGTTTCATTCCTGACTCCCTAATTTCATCAACTTTTCCCCACAATTATGAGAAATTCCATATTCAATACTTAAGTTAAAAACCGACTTAAATCAAACTCTTCTTGAGGCTGAGTTGCCCTTACTCTTTCATCATTGAGCATTAACACAATTCGGTCTGAATAATCTACCGCTCCCCGCAACTCATCTCGCAAAATTTCCAGCCCACCATTTGCATACTCTTCAAAAATATGAATCCGCTTTTCCTCCGCTATCTCATCAATGGGGGAGAGTATATTGGCCTCTTTAGTTTCTGCGATCGCCAATAATTTCAAAACTCGGTCATATCCCCTAGAAACAAAAACATCTAAAGCAATGGGGCCAGGTTCTTTAGTAGAAATAATTCCCAAAGGCGATCGCTTTTTCCACTTAGCACCTAAAGCAGCAGCAAATACTAGGACATCAGCATAAGTTTGGAAGGGGCTAGTTGGATTTTCCGAAACGACCAAGGATTTAACTAAATCCGCCTTATCTTTTGCCACCCTAATTCTATTCGCACCCATTACTTTAATATCTGGTTTTGTAGAACCTTGAAAAGCTTTAATTATCTTAGCATTGAGTTTAATCAACTTCAGAAAATATACGAACGAAACTTAATAGAAACGAATTAAAAAGCCATCTATACTTGACTTTTAGGCTCATTATCTAGCGAGTGTACTTAGAGATTAATCGTGCATACCGACCTAAAAAAGCCGGATGATTTCTGGAATCGGCTTTTGGCATGCTGTAGTTAGGAGTTGTTGAAAAAAAACAGTGCCAGTGACTATCCAAACTCAGCGAACCGGTCGTTTTATCGATCCTTGGGCTTACATTGCTCTGGGTGCAACCGGACTGGTACTCCTGGCGTTTGTTGTTGCTCAGTTTTTCCAGAAAACATTAGTTTCTACCACCGTCAGCGCCAGTGAAGATGAGCCGGCTCAACTGGAACCCATTCGCTTAACTCGTCAACCCATCGGCGCTTTGCGAATTGATGTAAACGCTCTCATTCCTAGCAATCGGTGGGTAACATACGAAATTCAACTCTTTGACTCGCAAGGGCAAATTATCGCCTCTGCCATCAAACAAGCTTGGAACGAGTCCGGCACTTGGTATGAGGATGGAGAGTCGGGTTCCTGGCAGGAGCAAGACGTATTGGGAGGACTTGACGTTCGGGCCAAGCAAAACGAGCAGGTTACTATCGGTCTTGCCATTTTGGAATATGGAGAGACGAATGGGCGAGAACTCGACCAACCCGTACAGTTTAACGTAACGGTGCAAGCTGGAGTGATTGATAACCGTTATCTATGGCCGGGATTAATTGGGACGACTTGTCTTGCTCTACTGGCGATGATTGCTGCACCGTTTAGTGGGGAAAAAGCGATCGCAAAAACCGTGCAGGATAGCGATCCTAAAGGACGTGCTACGCTAGGTGGTTCCGATCGCCTAGTGCGAGTTGTGGTCGATGTAGAATCTGATGAAACTTCACCCCGGCAGCTTGAAGTTCGCTTGTTTATTAACGATGCCTATGGCGAACAAATTTATGCCCGTGCTTTTCCCGTCACTCTCACCTTTAAAAAAGAAGACGGCAAGATAGAAGGAGCTACAGGCAAACTCCAGGCATTTTTCATTCTAGAGCCACGCGGTTCTTACGGGTTCCAAGTGGCAGTTATGCCAGATGCTCCTGTGGATCGAACCACCCTCACCGTCCGCGATCGCGCTCGTACTTTACAAAAGGTTGAACTCGTGCATATTAGCCCCTCCCCCTTCATTTCAGAGCATCCCCAAGATCGGCCGTCTTAGGAAATATGCGAGGGTGCGGGGGGGCGGGGGGGCAGGGGGGCAGGGGAGCTGGGGTGCGGAGGTGCTGAAGAGCTGGGGAGCTAGGGAGAAAAAGACAGACACCCATGAACTTTTGTTCACAACAAAACAAATGGATAGAAAATTCCTGACTCCTGACTCCTAACTCCTGACTCCCTGACTCCTTGACTCCTGATTCCTATTGCAACTTAGAAATTCCATCCATGCTCACTAAAATTTTGGCAGCAGCATCTGTAGCGATCGCGCTAGCGGCGATTACAGCAGGCTATTCTCAACAATCAGCGCTAGTTCTACGAGAAGAAAGACAAAATACCTATTGGCCGAGGCGAGGAACTCGGCTATCGGGAACCTACAGCGATGAGCCAAGTGGTGGGGGAGCTTGGGTGCCTCTTTCCAATCGGTCATCCTATGGCGAGTTTCGCGGAGGTGGCCCAAGTGCCGGGAAGTAAGTTGTTGTGCATTTAATTAGCATCATGCGGTGAATTTTTTTCATTGAGACTGCCTTTTCCCTTCTGCCTTCTGCCTTCCCCCCTCTGCCTCTTGCTATGTCCATAAGTGAAAAAAACTAGAAACGATATTAAGAGTGAAAACGATCATCAATGGCACAGGATGCAACATCCACGAATCCCGAAATCCCCGAACCTCAACAGAATACCTTGGCTCTCAACCGCCCCCAACGTCGTCTGCTGCTTATGGCGGCGGCTATTTCCTCAAGCTGCGGGCTCGCCGTTGAATTGCTGTTGGGAACTCTTGCCAGTTATCTGGTGGGCAATCAAGCCTTAGCCTATGGTGTGGCGGTCGGGGGGTTTTTAGCGGCAATGGGGATTGGTTCTTACCTTAGCCGATTTATTGCTCCAGACACCGATTTCCCCTTACAACAGCGTCAGTTACTCGTGGCTTTTGTCCAGGTTGAATTGTTGATGGCTCCCCTCACGGCTTTGTTGCCTTTAGGGTTGTTTGCTCTGTTTATTATGGACGGTTCTCTGTGGCTGGGGTTGTTTTTAGTCACCGTCATTCTAGGAATCCTGGCCGGTTTGGAGGTGCCAATACTAACGCGAGTGCTGGAAATGGCGGAGGGGGTGCGGGATGCCTTAGCAGGAGTTTTAGCTCTCGATTATGTAGGAGCATTGCTGGGTTCCTTAGCGTTTCCCGTTCTGCTTTTGCCGTTTATTGGTCTGTTTCCTGCGGCTTTCGTCTTAGGCGCGTTACCTGCTTTTATGGTGTTTGCAATTAGCAGGCAGTTTCCCCGACTACGACGCTGGGGATATTTAGGGTTAGTTTTAGGCGTTTTGCTTTGTACCTCAGCACCGGCCGCCATTCCCCTGAGCAATGCACTGGAAAATAATTTATATCAAGCGCCGATTATCACACGCATCCAATCCTCCTATCAACGTATTGTCCTAACCCGACAAGGGAAAGACCTGCGACTGTTTCTCGATGGTGACTTGCAACTCTCGACAGTGGATGAATACCGCTATCACGAGGCATTAGTGCATCCGGCCATGAGTGCCAGCCAAGGTAAGCGACGGGTGTTGGTGATGGGTGCAGGGGATGGCATGGCGCTGCGGGAAGTGCTGAAATGGTCGGAAGTGGAACGGGTGGTGCTGATTGAGCTAGACCCGGAAGTGGTCAAGCTAGCACGTCATTATCCCCAACTAGTACAAGTTAACTCGGGGGCACTGGCTGACCCGCGTGTGGAAGTCCTCAACGCTGATGCCTTTGTCACAGCACCCGTCTTAAATGAATCCTTTGATGTGATTATTGCCGATTTTCCTGACCCAGACCGAGAAATTTTGGCCAAGTTGTATGCTGAAGGCTTTTACCGTCGTCTGTTACCACGATTAGCAACGGGAGGAGTTTTGGTAACTCAGGCATCGAGTCCCTTTTTTGCACCGGACGTGTTGAGCTGTATTAGCGCCACCCTAAAGGATGTGGGACTCTCGGTGCATCCTTATGTCGCGGATGTTCCCAGTTTTGGCCCTTGGGGTTTTGTGCTAGCGTCGCGGCAGCCGGTTCCCACACAAACGCTAAAATTATCCGTGCCCACTCGTTATCTGAGTGAGCCAATTTTGCATAATTTGTTCCAGCTACCTGGGGATATCCAACTCGGTAATGTCGAGGTAAACCGCCTCTCCCATCCGGTGATTGTCCGCTATCAGTCTGACCCCCGATGGGCGGCTTATTAAGCGGGGGGGCGGGGGGGCGGGGGAGCAGGGGAGCAGGGGAGCTAGGGAGAAGAAATACAGACACAAATTCCTGACTCTTAACCCCTAACAAAACAATTTAAAATTATTCTTCTTCATTTTGAATTTTGAATTGGAGCAAAGCGACTGACCCCCTAAAAACAAAATCGGAGATTTGTCATGCTGTTCGTTTGGATGGGAATTATTGTCATTGTGGCCACAGCGATTGTCCTGGTGGTACTCCAGCAACAAGGAGTCCTCTCCGGTGGGAGTAGAACCCGAAACCTACCGCCACAAGAGCGCACCGTCTTTACTCTAGAAGTTGGGGACATTGTGCAGTACATGGGAACCGATTGGGTGGTGGAAGGACGCCTCGATTACCAGGTGGGTGAATATATCTGGTATGAGTATTTACTGCAAGATGGAGAGCGTATCCATTGGCTTTCGGTGGATGAAGATGACCGAGTTGAGGTGGCCTTGCTAGAACCCACTAATCAGCTCGATTTTAGCGGCACACCTCCCAAGCAGCTAACGTTTGCAGGTGAGACTTACCAATGCGTAGACTCCGGTATTGCCAGCATGACTCGCATTGGTACGACGTTGCACCGTGGGGCTGAACGCTGCCGATATTTTGACTATGAAGGCTCTAACCCTAACGTTCTCTCGATTGAAGAGTGGGACGGCAGGATGGAAGTGACAGTCGGACAACGGATTAATCCGAGAATGCTGACACTGTTACCGGGTACAGGCCAACGCATCTACGGAAGCTAAACCGCACTCTCATTTCCTACTTGAGCCAAGAAGCGGAATGCCTTCAAGACATAACCGGCACAAGCTGTCGGTGAAGTGTCGTAAAAGAATCGCCAAGCGGCGGCCTTGTACTCATCATAGCGGTCTGCTTTTTCTGGAAATCGCTCTAACCAAGCCATCCGCACAGCATGTCCAATGAGTACATCCAACACAATATACTCTTCAATTTGTAAGTCTGGATTGCGCTGAGCAATTGCCGCCAATTCCATCAACGCCTCAATATTAACCTGCCGATATTGAGGAGCCTCAATTTTATTAAGCAAATGCTCCACCCGCAGTGCAAAATTTTTCTCCCCAGGTGTCATCTCGGAAAGAATTAAAGCACTATCCAAGCGATTTCTGCGTTCCAACTTATCGCCAATGACTAACCCCTTACAATGTTTCATCACTAGCCAGACGTGAGGATAAAAATCTTTAGGCACACGACCGGCACTGCCATCTAGCTGCCGTTTTCTCATCCAACTGCCAACGGCCGATCTCTCCTGTGTTTCTTCCTCATTCTCGGATAAAATAACCCAATCAATATTCTGCTGGGGTTGCTTCAAGTGCAAGGATTCTTGTTGACGCAGTTTTTGATTACTTCCTTCATATCCCGCCAAACAAGTCCGCAGGCGCATCTTAATTTTAACAGGGCTTAAATGCATTAACTGTTCATAGGCTTCATCCTGAGTTACCCCCATGTCCGCCGCTAAGTCAGAGGTTAATAACAAAATGAAATACCCTACTCGTAGCGTCAGCAAACCCTTAAGTAATTGAGGCTCTGCCTTAATCAGAGTACCCAAGTATATTAAGATTTCTTGGGTCAAAACGCGATCGCGAATATCCTCCCGACAAAACTCGTCAATCTTGGCGCTAATTTCCACATTCGACATCGGATTTTTAATCAACGACGCCTCGCTATACGCCTTCCCCACCGTTACCTGCTTTCCGCGTACCAAAATCTCGGTAACAGCATCGGACAGACTAATATCCACCTTATTCAACAAACCCGCCGCTTCACGCACCACCGCCCAGTAGGGAGAAGCCGACTCCGTAGCCGCTTTAATATAAACTTCATCCAGCAAATCTGCTACCGTCACCGGCTGTCTTGGCCCACCAAATCCCGTATCAAAATCCAATCCCCGCAGACGCTTTAAAGTCCGCAGCAACTCAATTTGTTCATAAAGGTTCTGGGACGCTCGTAAACTATCTAACAATAACTTCAGATTTGTTTCACACTCGAGCAAAAATTCCTGAGTATGGCTTAATGCTCCATGTTTTCCCAGACGACTTGTGAGGTAATACTGACGCGGTATCGCATCTTTAACGGCCGATTGAGTAAATGCAAATTCTTGCAGAAAATCAATCCGTTCATTTCCTGCCGTTAATATTAATTGGTTAAGCCGCCCCAGTTTCACACGGATTCCATCACACACCCCATTCTTTAATTCTTGAATTAATTCCAAAAGCGGGGATTGGGAATGAGAATTTTCCGGTTCTGTTTCCGTTTCCCAGTCTCCCGTTTTCCACATAGTATGAGTCAGCAATAGGGTAAGCGTTGGACGACCTAATTCAGTCCAATGGCGCTGAATATAAACCAGTTCACTTTTAATTTGAGCGACTAGAAAATGATAATCAAGAGTGAGGTAAAACTGCTGTTGGTCTAAAAACGCAGGTAAGAAAACAATCGTCTCTTGCCCAATCCGAAAGATTCTGGATGTGGTCAACGTCCGCAGGCGTCGCACCGGCCGTCCCGTTAAAGAAAATGCCTCACTGCGCCCGATTTGGGCATAAACCATCGACAACTCCATAGCTTGCCGCACCTGCATCGGCTCGACTTGTTTAGGGGTTTGCGTGGCAATCCCATAGGTGGCTAATTGAGCTTGTAAATCTTCATCTTCTGCTAACAAAGCAATTTGTACAACGGGGTCTTGATGCCGCCCCACGCACAAATGACGCCCCAAGGGGTCAATATCTCCCGGAGCAATCAGCCCCTCACTTAATAGCTGACCCAAGTAATACAAACTCTGCGCCCATACAAGTGGTACGTTTTCATTGGGAACCCGTTGCTGGCTCTGAGGAGATTGCTGCTCTGCTGCTACATATTCCCGAGGGACGTAATACAATTCAGGCAGTAATTTAAGTTCATCTCGTTCGACGAGCAACCCTTCTAAACGTGCCTGATAGTTTTGGACTTCTTCGGCGTCTCCTCGAAACAGCCCATCTAACATTAAATAAGTGAAAAATAAAGGCCACTCACATTCGATATGCTCAAATTTTTTCAGTTCCCAAGGGTCATAATGTAGGCGAGTAGTATCTTCTAAAACCGTTTGATGTCCGTCCCGTAAAAAGCGTTTACAGCCGTATTTTCCTTCTAACTTTTCAATGATTTTGTTCTTTGTGCGTTCGATGGCTTGGGCGTCTTCTACGGCAAAGGCCGGGAAGCCAATAATACTCAAAAGCGCAGCATCGGTTTCTTTGGAACTCGATTCACGAGGAAGTAAGTATTCTAAAGAAATTCGCGATCGCGCAATTTCATCGGGCAACACATGAATCACGGACGCCTCTGAACCCCGAACCCCGAATAAATTCAGCCCATTCATCGCCTCCAGCGCTGCTTTGGCCATCCCCACCGAACTAGCATTCAGTTCAGCATTGCCATGATTAACTTTATTGCCTCGCTCCCAAATGCCGTAATCCGGTGTCCGGTACGCCCGACCGATGTAATAGACCAGATTCTGGATAAAATGAACTTCGTCAATCGTGTAAATAATGTACAGCCCCGATGCTGTCATCTGTGCCAACATCAGCAAGAACAAGGATGTAGCATCTAACTGCAAGTGTCCCCACTCGTCATCTCCGACGACCACATCACCCGTGCTGGTGTTGTACTTAGCGTGTAGGGAATCGCAAAGCGACTGAGTTTCTTTAAATTTTTCTACTTTGTGAGCTTGCCGCATCATGCAGAACAACAGCCCTCGCATCAGCTTAATCACGCTGTGTTCAAGCTCAAAGGTGCGCCCACCGTCTGCATCGAGCTTACGATAAGCCAAGGCTAGCCCCCAAACGGCCAAAATGCTGTAAACGTTATCTCGTACCCAAGCGTCGGTGTAGTCGCCGTGGGCGTTAATGGCGGTGCTTGCTGGTAATAGACCCGTAATTGGGTTTTGACGTTTGAGGATGACTGCCTCGATTTTCTGGTAATAATCGTCCAATCGGGCGGGTCGCTGAGAAGCGTGAATAGACATAACCCCTCTTTTGATAAGTCTAGGAATTTGGAGCTGCGGCTGTTGCAGGCAATCACCTATCTCAAACTTTATACAGACCTTAAACAAAATTTATCCAGTTTAATGACTCAGAGTATTGCCGTTTTGCCAACTGTTGGTTACATTAATTTACAGATGGGTTTACAAAAAGTCACAAACGGAGCAAGAACAATGCAAAGCGAAAATCGTAACGAAGCAAAATTTGGCTTTACTCCCCAAGCTGAGAACTGGAATGGTCGCTTAGCGATGATCGGCTTCATCGCGGCTGTAGTCACTGAGCTTGTTACCGGTCAAGGTGTATTGCATTTCTGGGGTTTAATGTAATTCCCTGTCTTGCAATCTTGAGTTAATCTCATTCGTTAACTGGGGGTTGATCAGCAAAACTCCCAGTTTCTATGATAGGTAGCAAGCTTTTTTGGATCAGTCTATTATTTTACAAGATTCATCAATAAACAATAAAGAGGAGCGACTTGTAGTGCGCCCCTCTTGTTGAATGTCAGCCTTTTGACTGAGGATTTAGCGGATATATTCCTTGAGAATACTATTGCGATTTGGATGGCGGAGTTTGCGGAGCGCTTTCGCTTCAATTTGGCGAATTCGTTCGCGAGTGACGTTGAAAATTTGACCGATTTCTTCTAAGGTCTTCATGCGTCCATCATCCAATCCGTAACGCAGGCGAAGAACATCGCGTTCACGGGGGCTAAGGGTATCGAGAACGCTTTCGAGGTCTTCCCGGAGTAGATTCTTGGAAACTTGGTCTTCTGGAGTTTCGCCATCGGCTTCAATGAAGTCTCCTAAGCGTGAGTCTTCTTCTTTACCAATGGGTGTCTCTAACGAGATGGGAAGTTGGGCAGATTTGGCAATGAAACGCAGCTTCTCGATGGTCATTTCCATGCGATCAGCAATTTCTTCTTCAGTGGGTTTGCGGCCCATTTCTTGAGAAAGAATTTTAGTCGTTTTTTTGATGCGAGAAATGGTTTCGTAAAGGTGAACCGGTAAGCGAA
Organism: uncultured Microcoleus sp.; assembly: GCA_964588805.1. GTDB lineage: Bacteria > Cyanobacteriota > Cyanobacteriia > Cyanobacteriales > Coleofasciculaceae > CAZPRJ01. The sequence continues at coordinate 80,504 of CAZPRJ010000026.1, forward strand.
TGGTACGGGACTGATCGGCGATCGCACGCGTAATCGCTTGACGAATCCACCACGTTGCATAAGTGGAGAACTTATAGCCTTTTTCGTGATCGAATTTCTCCGCCGCCCGGATCAAACCCAAAGAGCCTTCTTGAATCAAGTCTTGGAAAGAAAGTCCTCGATTCATATATTTCTTGGCGATGGAGACAACCAACCGCAAGTTAGACTGCACCATCTTGTCTTTTGCCCGCCGCCCAACATACAGGCGATGACGAAAGGCCGGTAAAGCCATGTTAACTTTAGAAGCCCATTCACTATCTTGGGGTTCCCGGTCTAATTCAGCAGACAAGCGTTCACGTACACGTTCCAACTCTAGTAAGTCAGCAATCTTGCGAGCTAGTTCAATTTCTTCATCTGCCCGCAGCAACCGAATTCGACCAATTTCTTGCAGGTAAAGGCGAATTGAATCTTCCGTGTAGTGTTTCTTTTTTGCCTGTGCGCGACGGCGAGTAGTGCGCCCTTTGCCAGGCTTCCCGTCTTCTTCATCCGGTTGAACGTCTACCGGCTCATCTCGGTTCACTTCATCCTCGATCAAGAACTCAAACTCGCTTTCGGGTTGACTAAGTGTTGCGAGTACGTCGTTTGCCTGGGTCATGCCTTTTTCCTCATGCTCCTTCAGTTAAAGACCAGTAGATGATGCTAGTTATCTACTTACATAGCGTAGCCAGGAAATACCTCTGCGTGACATTCAGATTCTTAAATTTATTCGTTGAATTGAATAAAGAAGATTCAAATCAGTTTCCCTTACACTCAACGGCAAGAGAATTCACGCTTTTGGTCAGTTAGAATGCTGGCTTCTCTTTCGACTTTTTGATTGTAGCCTTAATTACCAATTTTGGACTTGGATTTTTAAGCTTCAATCTTAAAGTTTGTGGACTTTATTTACCGATGGCTTTTATACAAAGCTGATGCTCGGTGAAATAAATACACCCATGCTCAATTCCTTGAGCTTAAGTTACCTTGTCCTGAGGGGTGTACCCAGAACTCATGCGGTTGGTGTTAGCTCGGTTACGACATTTCTATGAGGTGTTCGTAAGCTGACTCCTGATCGCAATCATTATCAAATCTCTAATATGTTAGCGAGTGCTACATTTTTGAATGGCTCTTTCAGGTTTAAATCTAGAGAACTTTATTTGTTTAAGGTCAATCTTTCCTTAATTTACTCTAGCTTTAAACTTGATGACCCCATATAAATAGCTGAAATACACTAAGCCATTTTAATGAATTTGGCTGATTGATGACCCTCTTGGTGCTTCATGAAATCAACAGAGATCGATGGGTGTAAATAGTACATTTGTTCTGAGTTGAGTATCCTCTCTGACTAGATTAGCGAAGATTTTTAGAGTTGAGTACATTTTTCTCTTACCAGAGATAGAGAACTTGTGAACAACTGTGTACACGTAAGACACCTGTAAAACACCTGTTTTAACACACAAAGCCAGTCAATTGCCTTAAGAGTTTGATTAAGAAAGCTTTACATGAGATAAACATCAGCCATCACTAGATCAATCCTCAGGCATAGGCCGGGAATTCTAAGTCTGAGGCCGCTTTATGAATAAGCGCTAGATATAGTGTTTTATTGAGTCATTAACCCTTGATATAGCAGTCCTAAATCCTTAAATCCGCTCTTATCTCCGACTCCTAGCCCCTTACTCCCTAAAGGCTCTTATTTTGCATAGCTCAAGTCGGTTGGCTATCCATAACTAAAGTCTGTCAATTTAAGTTTCTAAAATTTAATTTTTAAAGTTTTAGGTCTATCCTCAACCTCCTGACATTGCTGCCATAGTTGGTCGATCGTAACAAAATGATAACCTTGCTGTAATAAAAGAGGAATTAACTGAGCGGTTGTTTGAGCCACATCTTGTCCACCAAAGTAACCATCATGTAAGACAATCAACGAGCCATTTTGTACTTGCTGTAGAACTCGCTCTACAACTACCTGAACACCCGGACGTTCCCAGTCTTCAGGAACCACACTCCACATTACAGGTCGATACTTCCACTGCTGCAATAAACTCAAAGTCTGGGGAGTAAATAAACCGTTGGGAGGGCGAACATCTCGAACTTTTTCTGGGGAAAGCTGACAAGCTTGGGCGATCGCATCTTGGGTTTTTTGTAAACCTTGTTTAAGGTCTGCTGGCGTCAGAAAAGGAAACGAGTGATGGTAATATCCATGCAATCCGATCCAGTGTCCCCGTCTATAAATTTCTTGAGCAATCGTTGGGTTGCGCTCAACACAAGACCCTAACCAGAAGAAACTGGCTTTAATGTTGTAGTGGTCTAGCACTTGCAATAGGGGTGGAGTGTACTGGGGATGAGGCCCATCATCAAACGTCAGTGCGATCGCCCGAGAACCAGTTGTACCCGTCCAAAGGCAACTGGGAAAAGAGGGCTTGAGAATTTTGTACAAAATAGGGTAAAGCGGAGCAAGCTGCATAAGGTTGCGATCAATCTTGAGGGGTTAGGAGTCAGGTGAGTATCAGGAGTTTAAATTTTTGGCAACGTTGCTACAGGAGTTATCGCCAGATTGTTGCATTCTTAATGGGTGTCTGTTTAACCCTCCTGCTGGCCAGTTGCGACACAGTTACTACTAATCAGTATGAAGCAACGGCCTTAACGACGTTGACCTGGCAAGTGATTTATTCAACTGACCCTGTAAATCAGAAGCATCCGCGCTATGAAGAGTTCGCCTCTAATTCCGTACTCAATCGTAATGGTCTAAAACCCGAAGGGGGTGTGATTGGGCCAGACGATAAAGGATTGTGGTGGCCTAAACTTCCGCCCAAACCCAGCATCGATCAAGTGGAACAACGACAAAAACCAGGAGAAGAAGCCAGCTCCCCTGAATTATTACGTACTGTAAAGTATGAGATTAAGTTTCAGCAAGATGGACAGGAAGTGACACTACCCACGAACTATGACGTTTACCGACAGGTTGCTAGAGCCTATCCTGCCCGTAACCGTAAGCCATTACAACTCACCTTAGGCATGAATAATGCTTCTGTCACCAAAGCGGAGTTAGTACAGCAATAGCTGGCCCCAAGAGTCATTTTTTCTTGTGGGGTAGGCATCCCGCCTGCCCAAAAATTGCAGGTTTTTGTGCAAGTCCTAAATTGGTTCAATCAAATACGTGGCCGCTTAAAAGGAGAAACTTAAGTCCGATAGAGTCAGTTGGCCATCAAAGACATAGAAAGTAATTCGTGAGATATTAGCAGACTCAATATTAAACGGAGCATTGGGAGGGATGGGTGAATCAGAATCAGCTAAGTTGGGTTGGGTGAGCGACTCGCGGACGAGAAGGTTGTTTTGCAAGTCGTAGGCAGACAGTAGCATCCTCTGAGAGCTGGTGATATAGCAGGAGAACTGACGAATCGGTTGCGAGAAGACGATTTCTATCCAGCCGCTTTTGGGAGCTGCCATCAGTAAGGTGGCGCTATTGCGAGGGGGATAGGCGGGATTGGAGGGCTGGAGAGCGATCGCATTGATGAAGCTGATCCCATAGTGATGAAATTGGTGATCTACCACTTCAAAGCATTTTAGGTCTTCCAGGTTGAGGCAGACGCTAGACGGTCTTATCACGAGTACATTCGAGTCAAACTCATTTACTTCCCACTCCGGAGAAGCGATCGCGGCTTGCGGCTCCATTAAGTCAGTGGTTGACTCTAAATCCTGTTTAGAATCACTGACTTCATTCCATTGGATACTGCACTGCATTGCCATAACACTACTATGAACACACTTTTTTAAAATCCCCATGGCCGTCAACCGAGTTGACGTGGCAACAACAAAACTTTTCTCAAGTTGTGTGATAACAAATTTTTCATGCTCAAAATAGCCCTTGAATGATTTTGTCTCCTCCCACTACCACACCTAGAGCATTGGATTAGGTTCTGATTATTATTCCTTGACCAGAAAATCTTGTTCCGGAAAGAATTAGACAATCAAGACTACAAGGGTACTGTGCATAATTACTGATTTGAGTCAGTATTTTTTGAGAACTGTTCTCGCTCTTCTACCCTATCCTGATGCCGCAATAATCAGTTAAGTTCCCCCAATCCCGCCCTGTGTACTATGACTGTTGACTGAAATTCAGGCGACCTTTCTGTTTCTCTTCCGAGCGTTAGAAGTGGTATTGCCCCAAAATCAGCGATGATGACAGTAGCGATGAGGTTTGGACATGATTGAACCAAATGGGTTTAAACAGCACTCCGTAGTGACCTCGCTGGGAAGAATGGTGTATTACACCGCCGAGGAAAAACCCTGGCGAGAATCAGATACCACCGATGCCCAAAAATTACCAACACTGGTGTTTTTGCATGGCTTTGGCGGTGGATCATCTGCCTATGAGTGGTCAAAGGTCTACCCAGCCTTTGCCACTGAATATCGAATTATTGCACCCGATCTAATAGGTTGGGGTCGCTCGGAGCACCCGGAACGGAATTATAAGATTGACGATTATATCACTACGATCATAGAGTTTATTGAACAGACTTGCACAGAACCTGTACCTGTCGTCGCGTCTTCTCTGAGTGCGGCATTTACGATCCGAGCGGCGATCGCACGTCCGGAACTCTTTAAGTGCCTAATTCTCACCACTCCAGCCGGTCTATCGGATTTTGGAGAAGACTATACCCGCAGCTTTTTTGCCCAGTTAGTGAGTACTCCGTTTCTAGATCGGATTATCTACAGCACAGGAGTAGCGACCCGTGGCGGTATCCGCAGTTTTTTAGAAAGTCGGCAATTTGCTCAAAGTAACCGAATTTATGAAGAAATTGTTGATGCTTATTTAGAATCAGCCGAACAGCCTAATGCCGAGTATGCTGCGTTGTCTTTCGTCCGTGGCGATTTATGCTTTGACCTGTCCCTGTACGTTCCCCAATTAACCACTCCTACCGCTATCATTTGGGGACAAAAATCTCAATTTACAGGGCCTGATATCGGTAGGCGTTTGGCTGCGCTCAATCCTAAAGCGATTCGCTTTTTCCAAACCCTTGATAATGTAGGACTCACCCCTCAGTTAGAATTGCCAGCTATCACCATTGGTTTAATCCGGCGATATTTGGAATGCTTGAATTCTGTGGAGATAGGGGGTTAGAGATGAGGGAGATGGGGATATGAAGACATTCTATTGTTGCTTCACTACCTTCTCCATCTTCCCTATTTTTACTGTTTTTTTACTGCACTCTCACATCAATCACACTAGCTCTGAAGTTGTAATCTTTCCCCTCCAATTCAACCGGGGTTCCAATTTTGATTTTGCTATTCCCGAGTACTGGGCCATCGTTGGTAATCTGTCCTTTACCCACCAACGTCATCACTAAGTCGGTGCTAAACGAGTTGGAGCGGGGATCGGGTAGTTCTTTGACAGAACCATCGGGCTGTGGTACAGCTAATGTCTGCGGCAGTTTTTGTACGGATTTGATATCTACCTGACCATAAGGTTGATTGCGGATAATAAAATTAGTCTTCTTCTCCTGCTCAAATTGCTTCATCAATTCTTCTGGATAGCGCACGGAAAGTCCGCGAACAACCAAATCGACTTCTACAGGTTTTGTTCCCGTGACCTGTGCGACAGAACCGGTAGAGCCGGGAACGAGAAAGATACCCACAATCACTAATAAAATCACTAGGGCAGCACCCACATCAAGAATGCTCACCTTGCCGAATAAACGTCCTTTAGAATCCAAAATAGCCATAAAATCTTGCGCCTATCGTTTGTCAAAAAGGAACGATTGAAACAAGCCATCTCTAGCACCATGTATGAAACGGCTAAAGGATGCTTATGTTGACATTCCTGTGATAAGTTACCACGACTACAGCCAGAGATCAGCATGAGTGAGTGGGTTTTGCGAAAGTCTGCTCTATAAATCTCCTAATCTGGACACACCTATGCTCAGATTCGGTCAGGCGAACGGCCACTCGAATCCCTAATGATGGCAACTAACACGGTAAAAATAGCGTCTATATTTTTTAAGCTTAATAAATATAGCTGTGTTAGTCGTATTCCCATGCAAAAGATTCTCTGTGTATTTTCTCGTCCTTATCGTCGTCGCTGGTTCTATTCCTTCATCTCTTTTGTCTTGGCTGTGAGCTTAGTGGTAGGAATCCCACAAGTATCACAAGCCTCACTCTTTGATGTTATTCTCAATGGGATTCAGGTGATCCAGTTGTCTAATATTTCTGATCGCCAAGAAGTTGAGATTGGCAAGCAAATTAATCGGCAACTGGTGGGCAGCCAGATTCGGTTATATCGTAATTCTGCCATTAATCGCTATGTGAATGAAATTGGGCAGCGCTTGGTTAAAAACAGTAAACGCTCGAACATTCCCTATACCTTCCAAGTGGTGAATGATGACAGCATTAATGCCTTCGCAACAATGGGAGGCTTTATTTATGTCAATACGGGTTTAATTGCCGCTGCCGACAATGAGGCGGAGTTAGCTAGTGTTCTTGCTCATGAATCGGGACATATTATCGCTCGTCACTCAATCCAGCAAATGCGGCAAATGGCGATCGCGAGAGGGTTAGCCTCTGCGGCGGGATTAGACCGCAACACGATGGTTAATATTGGTGTAGAGCTAGCATTACGGCGTCCGAATAGCCGCAGCGATGAGTTTGAAGCCGATCAATTGGGATTACAAACTCTACAAAAGGCAGGTTATGCTCCCTCAGCAATGGCTAGCTTTATGGAAAAACTCCTCAAAGCCCGAGGTTCAGTTCCTACTTTCTTAAGTACTCACCCAAACACTAAAGATCGAATTGAAGCAATAGAGCGGGAAATTGGCACACAAACAGCAAACACTGGCGATGGCTTAAATGAGGCCGCCTATCGGAATAAAATTAGTCCTCTTTTGTAGAAGTTTGTAGAACCGCAGCTTCCAAAAACCCGTCTCACTTCCAGAGACGGGAATCTCAAAATATTGATGCACTAATCGTTTCAAACCTTCTCTCCCCCCGCATTAGAGTCCGTTGAAATCCTATGCTCTTTTTTTAACTTCTAAGTTTGGTTTTACCCGATCTAAAATCAAGGAGTTGCTAACGTGCCACAGAGCGACGGGGCAGAATATGAGAAGGCTCTACCCGCGTGACGGCTTCTGCCAATGTGAGTTTGCGGAGGCGGCGGCGAAAGACGTTGGCTTGATAAACAATGGAATTATTTAGGTCTAAGGCCGTCAACCAGCCACTTTTGGGGTGATAAGCACCGGTATCAATATCGAGCCAGCCTCGACCTTGGGCTAGTTTACCGGGCATCACTCCAGGTAGGGTAAAGGTGATTGTATGACCTGTAATGATCATTTTGCCAGGGAAGTAGGGCTGAGGCATACTGTGAAACTCATCCCGTATCCAACAAAATTGCTCGGAGGTTTGTTTCTCTAGAGGAATTCGTGGATGTACTCCGGCATGAACTAACCAAAAATCGCCTAAATCGATGTAGGTTGGGAGTGTTCGCATCCAATCAATATGGTCTTGGCGTACACCCGCTTCGCCATAACTGTTAACGGTGCTATGACCGCCACTATAAAGCCACGCTTGCAGCGCCGGGCCGTGAATTTCTCCATCCCCCAAAATATCGAGTAACATCTGTTCATGGTTCCCCAAAAGACAGGGGTAAGCGTTTTGCTTGACGAACTCTATCACTTTGGAACTTTGGGGGCCTCGGTCGATGAGATCGCCGAGAAAGTAAATATTGTCGTCGCCAGAGGGGGCGATCGCATCCAATAAAGACATTAAAGTGTCATAGTGACCATGTACGTCACCGATAACAATACGACGATGGGTCATTTTTGTTTATCCAACATTCGTTGCGCCAATTACAAATACCAACAGCACCCTAGAAATTTTGCTTGTATTTAATGTCGTCAGAAATACTGGGACACACTTTACTCTTCTCAGTATGCCCAGATTCTCCTGGACAATTTTCAGTCACGGTAGTTTATTTTTAGTCTATAAAGTTAAAACAGGCGCTAAGACTCTAATTTCGGTAAACCTGATGTAATGGGTAAAATTTCACGTCTGGCTTAGCAGGAGACCCTGTATTCTGAAGAGACGCTATCTCCTGCTTAATCATCACAGTCTTTTGAGTAAAGGACTGTTAAGCTCTATAGATAGTTCCTTCAGGGTATGGTTTTAACATTCAGAGCATCCCTGACCGTAACGAGTCTTTGCCCCGTTTTCAGTCGAGCTGACGTTAAAAAAACCGTGTCTTCTTTTATACTGCCGATGATTAACACCCTGAAGCAGCCTACTAGCTGGGAGTGGGTTGAACAAGCGATCGCCCACCTAGACATCATTTTACTCGACCACTCCCATTGTGAGCGAAAGGCGGCGGGTGTGGCTTTAAATTTGATGTTTCGCTATCCGTCCAACACTAAATTGGTGCGGGAGTTGACGGCGATTGCTCAGGAAGAATTAGAACACTTTGAACAAGTCAATCAATGGTTGGAACGGCGGGGTATTCCCTTAGGCCACCTCGCGTCACCTCCCTATGGCGGGGGGTTGAAAGCTCTGATTCGTAAGGATGAGCCTGAACGGATGTTAGATTCGTTACTCGTATCAGGGTTGATTGAGGCTCGTTCTCATGAACGGTTGGGGTTGTTGGCCACTCATTGCCCAGATCGGGAGTTGGCTGAATTTTATCAAAGTTTGATGGCATCGGAGGCGCGTCACTTTGGCGTTTATTGGGTGCTGGCAGATACTTATTTTGATCGGGATGTGGTGAAGGCGCGATTGGAGGAGTTGGCGATTAGGGAGAGTGAATTGTTGACAACGCTATATCCGGAACCCAGGATTCATAGTTAGAGGAGGGGAGAATCAACCCCCTAACCTTAATAAGGAGAGAACAAGAGTGCAGTTGTAGGGGCAGGTTTAGGATTCCATTGGCGGATACACCGATACCTTTTCCACAAAACCTGCCCTCACCCTGATGTGGAAAGGGCGGGTTTTGAACAACAGTTAAAGTTGAGAGTACAAAATTTGTCCCTAAAGTGAGCCCCTACAAGCTCACCATTATTTATAATGCGATCGCATCTTGTTTCGTATACATAGATGATTGCAAAGAAGCTGTTGGCGAATTAGTGGAGGGTCAAGCCCCTCACCCAGTCGCTATA
>CAZPRJ010000027.1:0-34725 GCA_964588805.1 uncultured Microcoleus sp.
TGAGGGTGGTAATTTCTTTACCCGTTGCCAGATTCCACAGTTTAATCGTGTTGTCCCGACTGCCGGAAGCCAAGGTTTTGCCGTCGGGGCTGAAACTAACACTTAAGACTGGTAAGTTATGCCCACGAAGGGTGGTAATTTCTCTGCCCGTTGCCAGATTCCACAGTTTAATCGTGTTGTCAGCACTCCCGGAAGCTAAGGTTTTGCCGTCGGGGCTGAAACTGACACTCCAGACTGGTGAGTTATGCCCACTGAGGGTGGTAATTTCTCTGCCCGTTGCCAGATTCCACAGTTTGAGCGTCTTGTCATAACTCCCGGAAGCTAAGGTTTTGCCGTCGGGGCTGAAACTGACACTCCAGACTGGTGAGTTATGCCCACGGAGAGTGGTGATTTCTTTGCCCGTTGCCAGATTCCACAGTTTAATCGTGTTGTCATCACTCCCGGAAGCTAAGGTTTTGCCGTCGGGGCTGAAACTGACACTCCAGACTGTGGAGTTATGCCCTCTGAAGGTGGTCATTGTTCTACTAAGCGATTGCCACAGGGCTTTCGCAAGCTGTCGTTGTGTTAGTCCATTCACCTTTTCCTTACCCACCCGTTTCAGGGGTATTCCTGCCTGCAACCCAGCGAGTAGCGCCTCAAAATCTTTGCCTTGATTCAACAGTTCTTCAGAATACCGAGTCAGGGCTTCACTCTGTCCAACCTGAAGTTTTTCTACTTGTTTCCTTTGATAGTCTGCTTGCCAAGCTAGGAAAGCAAACCCAAATGTGGCAGGAATTGCCACCCCTAACGCTACTCTCAAGAAGAGATTTAACCGTTTTTCGCTGCGTTGTTGCTGTTCTTTCGCCTGCTTCAGTTCTGCTAAAAGTTCCGCCCCCTGTTGCTGACGAATGAACTCCACCAAATAATCGTGTACCAATTGATAGAGATACTCTGGTTTTTCCGGCAACAGCAAGACTAACCCCGATTCCACAAAAATCTCTAACACCAAATTTAGTTTGTCTGCTTCAGCCTCCAACTGTGCTGCTAACTCCCACCGTGTCTTGAGGGGACGAGTGCCATTTTCATCCGTGAGTAAATATAAAACCAGTCGCGCCGCCCGTTCATTCTCTGCCCCACAATCACGAATCACATCCTCTAAAAATCCCTCGACTAGCTTGTTTTTCGTCCAACCCTGCTGATACTGCTCCAAGCTAGTAATCTTCTCGGTTTGCAATTGCATCCCCACAATTTGCAACTCAATCGGACGCACCTCCCCCACCTCCCCCGCCAAATCCTGCACAAATGCATCAATCAACCCCGTCTCTAAGGGAAACTGGGAATTCCCCGTCAAACTCTGCACCACCCTTCGAGCATCTGCCGATGAAAAGTTCCCTAAGTAATAGCGAATTTTCTTATCCAGAATGTTGTTATTAATCACCGTTAAATCAAACAAGCGATCCAATTCCAACAAATAATGCAAATAATCTTCCCGCAACGAGAGAATCACCTTAACAAACGGAATATCCAAAGCCACCCGCAAAAACTCATAAAACGGGCGTCGTTGCGCTGGGTCAGAATAAACAAAGAAGAACTCTTCAAACTGGTCAAAAATCAGCACCGTTAAGAGATTGCTGCCCGCATTGTGGTGTAATTTTTGGAGGATTGACCTCACCCCCAGCCCCTCTCCTGCGAGGAGAGGGGAGTTAGAGTCTTGCTCCCCCCTGCCCTGGTAGGGAAGGGGGGTTGGGGGGGATAGGTGAGAATCTTGCTCCCCCCTTACCAAGGGGGGCTGGGGGGGTTCCAAACAACTCCCCAACACCCCCACCCAATCCTTATAAACCCGCAGCAAAATCGGCAAAACATCTCGCCCATCAATCGGTTTTTGATGCAACGCCGGCACCAATCCCCCCTGCAAAATCGAACTCTTTCCCACCCCCGATTGACCATGAATCACCGTCAACTTACAATCAGTGCGGCTCATTCTTTCAACTAACCGGTTCACATCTTGTTCCCGACTTGAAGCCGCAATCTCTTGAGCAATTGTCCCTTCCGGTTCCACCTCTCCAATGGCTGGATTAATTCGATAGCGTTTCGGTTGCAAATACCCCGCACCAATAAACGCACGAAACCCATATTGATGTTCGATTTGAAACTGCTCTTGCTTAATTTCAAACGCTTTTCGATAGTCCTTTTGCTCAAAGTAGAGCGATCGCAAAATTCCTAAAATATCAATATAGAGCTGTGGGTCATACTGAGGATTACTTTCTGTTCTAGCTTGTTCTAAATTAGCGATCGCCTGCTGAATTTCCCCTAACTTTACCTCGGAACGAGCAATCAGATATAGATATAACCCTCGCTCATGAGGTTGAATATCAGAAATTTTTTCTAATGTTTGCAGCGCTTTTTGTGCCAATTGATAAGCTTTCTTCGCGTCAGAATCTTCTAAAGTTACCTCTGCTAAAAAACCATAATCTTGAGCTACTTGTCTTAATTTATGATTGTTTTCAATTGTCTGAGGACACGGCATTGCCGTGTCCCTAAGTTCTTGGTGCAAAATTAAGGCTCTTTCTGCCAACGTCCTTAACTCATTCCAATCTTGTAAATTTCGCAGGACTTCACCCAGTTTGTTAATATGCTCAGCGACTAAATCAGAACGTTCTGCTTGTTCAAAACGATTTAGACATTGCTGAAAATAATCCTTACTTTGTTCCCAAAAACGCTGACTTTGCGCTCGATTCAGTTCAGCTTTGCGGTTATAACACCGAGCAATATTGAGTAATAAAATTCCTTGCCGTTCTAATCTAGAGTTCAGGGCGCACGTCGGTGCGCCCCTACGAGAATTATCCTGCCAAAATCCCAAGCTATTCTGATAATGAGCTAACGCTGCATCAATCCGATCATTAACAAAATTATCTAAACCCCGAACAAATTCCAGACTTGCTTCTAAATCTGGCTCTAATTCCTGTCCTCGACGTTGCAATTCCCGACAAGCAGCTTCCAATTCTGAGCAATCTTTTAGAGTAATCGTTGCATCATCAGTAAACAATTGGTCTACCTTTTGCCGCAGGAAATTAATTAACTCCTCAGTTGTCAGCGAAAACTCAACACTCGTTGCCCAACTCTCCAAATCTGGCGCAATTCGCCGCAGCGTTTTAAACACCTCATCATTCATCCACAACACTAAAGGAAACGGAAAATTTTCCTTAAACTCCTCCCGTATCGTGTTGCTAGAGGTTAACACTGCCTGGATATCATTCACTAACTCCAAACCAAACACCATCAAAGCTTGTGGTATCTCATCACCCAATTGGGCATCGATGGCGTTGTAAAGTGATTTAAAAGACTTCGGCAAGACTATCTCCCGAATTTCAATAGGAGATAACTCCCGCAGTCGTTGCACCATGCGTTCCCGTAAAGCCCCATAGTTGCAACGCGCCAAAATCAGCCGAAACTGCCCCTGAGACAACCGAATTGCCCGTACCAGCGCCTTCAACGAATCTTCGTTCTGTAAAGCAACATCTTCTCGTTGGTGTGGGTCATTCATAATACCTAACCTACACAATTATTGCTGTCACACGATATAACTTCTTTCACAACCCATCCTCTATGGCGATGATTAATTATTGTAGGGGCGGGTTTAGCGACAATCTTTGCTAGCACAGGATACCACTGGTTCAAAACCCGCCCTCGACAATGCCGATTGCCATCAACGGTGGGCGGGTTTTGATGATTATGTGATCGATTGATAGCCCAAATATCGCATAAACCCGCCCCTACCCTTTAATATGTACAAAAAATTTACAACCTAAATTCTTTCGCCTCTCTCAAAATCGGATTGATATCAAACCAAGACCCCTCCGAATCTCGGTATTCAAAGACAAACATATCCCGCACCAGGGTTTGATATTTTTCCTCCCCCCTCAAGTCTTTCTGTTGCGCTACTTCTCGAAGCCATTCCCACTCATCCTCGGTAATTGCCAAACTAAGCTCATTACAACGCTGCCGAATCACTCCCTCAATGCAATCCCGCGACAGAGGTGGGTCGTCTCGTTCCAGACAACGCGATAGCAGCACCAGCAAATTCCGCGCATGTCCCCCACTCACGCGGCACAATCGCTCTAACGTCTCCAGACTATCAAACACCTCGGAAATTAAATCCATCCGCTGCACGGGATGAACATCAGGAAACGCTCTAGCCAGTACCATCTGTTGTAGTAGCGCCATCCCTTCCTTGCATTCACTCCCTTGGCGGAGTTGCACTGGAACCATCGGCAACACCTTGGGGTCTCTACCAAAGCGATTGGTTAGCCTTCCCAACACATTCGAGAAAATTAAAAATAGGGGAACCGTATAGACCACATGACAATTCAACTGGTTTAATTGGTCGCCCCGGTCTACAAATAAATATTCGGGTTGGCGGCTACCCGTTGGCTTCACTGAGTTATCCAATCGGTCAAGATTGTCGATAATCACCACCAGTCCTTTTTTGCCTTTTGCTTTAAGCTTCTCAATCGCAGGCGCAAGCATTTCCTGGTTAATCGCGTCTAAAATCCCATTCGTGCGGGGTTCTAGATATTGCCTTAACTGAGAGCGAAGTTTGGGGCTATCTTTAGTCTTAGACGTAATCTTGGCAATGCCGACAGAAAACTCCACATCGCTGATTTCCACAGGCGTTTGTAAAATCTCGCCAATCTCGCGAAACAGATTCATAAAATATCCGGGTTTCAGCTTGATCTGAATCGCTGCTAAACTGTCGCTGACTTGACGTGCGATCGCCAACAATATATCACTAACATCAACGTCTGCCATTTCCAAGACCTGGCTCGACTCGAAATACACGGTATGAAACCCCTGCTGCTCTAACTCTGCCTTGAGTTTCTGCAATTCTGTAGACTTGCCACAACCGATATGTCCCGTAAATAACTGACAAGTAGGTTTATCCGGTGAGAGACGGGTAATCGTCCGTCCCAATTCCCGAATAATATTACCCCCTCGCACCGAGGAAAAATCAATATAATACTTCCGCGCCTCAGCATTCCCGAAATCCAAGGGGCTAGGGCTACAAGCTTGGTAAAACTTTTGTAAATCCAGCGTCATGAATGTCCTCACAACAGCAGCTATCCCTATTGTCTACCCGCACAGTTCTCCAAATTCCGGGACAGACGCCATGCACTGGACAAATACAATAAAACTAAAAAAATCACACTCTCCTAACTCCTGACTCCTGACTCCTAACTCCTGACTCCTGAACCCTACTTCCTCCCCATCAACCAATAGGTCATCATTTCTCCCTTACCTTTGATAGGGGTCAGTCCTCGTGATTCAAACCAATACTTATGCTGCAAATATTTGTAAGTAGAAGCTGTTACTTGAATGCATCCAGCAAGACCTTGAGACTCCATGCGAGAGGCAACATTAACCGTATCTCCCCACAAATCGTAGGTAAATTTTTTCGTACCAATTACTCCAGCGACAACGGGGCCAGTATTAATCCCAATACGCAGACTGAACGGTTCACCATTAAACCCTTTAAAGCGGATAATTTCTCGCTGCATATCCAAGGCCATTTCTGCAATAGCTTCTGCATGATCGGGTCTAGTGGTTGGCAAACCTCCTACGACCATGTAAGCATCTCCAATGGTCTTAATTTTCTCTAAACCGTGTTTTTCTGCTAATAGATCGAACTTAGAAAATATTTTACTCAGTAATTTAACCAATTTGGTAGGATGAATTTGAGATGAAAATTCAGTAAAATTGACTAAATCTGCAAACAACACAGTCACACTAGCAAAGCTATCAGCAATCGTACTTTCAGCTCGCTTTAACCGTTGAGCGATGGGAGACGGCAAAATATTAAGCAATAATTCTTCCGTACATTCTTGTTGATAACGCAGTGCTTCTTCCCAAATTTTACGTTTGGTAATATCTACAACACTGCCTTCATAATAAAGCAGCTCACCTTGAGTATCACAAACCGTATGAGCATTCTCGGAAATCCAGACTATCTTATCATCTTTCTGGTACACCTGAGATTCAAAATTGGAAACACTTCCTTGAGTTTTCATGATTAATAAAAAGCTTTTCCAACGCCTTTTATCTACGTATCGTTGTTGATTTAGATGAGTTAATGAATCAATCAATTCATCAGAAGATTCATAACCATAAATTTTAGCTAACCCCGGATTAGCGCTTAAAAGACGCCCATCGGGTTTCATTTGAAAAAGACCCTCAACTGTATTTTCAAAAATACTGCGGTATCGTTTTTCAGCATTACGTCGCGCCTCTTCAATATGCTTTCGTTCAGTAATGTCACGTACTACCCAAATTACAGAGTCTTTTGCTAAAGGAGAAATCGTGGCAGCCAACCAAATTTCTTTTTGTTCTTGGGTAGGATGAGAATATTCAATATTGAGAGTTTGTTGATTTTCGAGACATTGTTGAATATGGGCTAAAAAACTATCCGCCTGCGATTTTGGGAAAACATCATGTAGTGTTTGACCAATTAATTCATCAGGAGGTCGATGTAAGAGGGCTAGATTTGTAGGAGCAATTTTGCGATAACATCCCTTGGCATCAAAAACTAGTACTAGGTCTGTGATTGCAGCTAATAAGGCTTGGAGTTGGGCTTCTGAATCATATAAAACTGATTCTACATTTTGGCGTTGAATAATTTCACGCTGCAATTGTTGTTTAGCGATTTCTAATTCATGGGATTTTTGTTCAACTTGCCAGGTGTGATGTAATCCTTGGCTCACTTCTGCTAACATTTCCATCACGATTTCTGAGTTATTGAAATTAACCTGCTCAACTCCTAACCAAGGTAAGGGTTTAATGGAATCGGTATGGGTATAAATAATTTCAAACTGTCCATTTGGTAAAATTTGCCCAATCCGACAAAATTTACCGACATGATGATTCGGTTCAATTTTTACCCATCCTCCGGGAGATTCAAAACATTGGCCGTAAGCAGCTATACGCACTCGATCCACATCAAAAGATTGGGCTTGCTCGACTGCGTGTTTCCAAAGATAAACCTGGGTGTACGCCGATTCAATGGGGTCAGAGGTAACGCGATTCGAGCCATAACGCTGTTGAAAGCTCTCTAAAAATTGTCGATTTTTTGGAGTATCTAAACTTTGGAAATAACTCCAGCAGGCGTAGTGTCCCGTAGCTGCCTCACCGATGTGCTGAACTTCCGCTTCGGAAACACTTACGGCTAAAATCGGAATTTGATCAGATGTTAACCCTGATTCTCGATACTGGCGATAAAAGGCAATATTACTCTCACCGTTGAGCGTATTGATAACGACATCAGGTTGAAATTGGTGGATTTTGTTAATAATTTCTGTAAAATTTGTTTTATCTAGTGGGACATAATGTTCACCAACAACGGTGCCGCCTTGCTGTTTGAGTTGAGCTTTAATTATTTTATTGACTGTCCGGGAAAAAACGTAGTGACTTCCTAGTAATAAAAATCGTTTGCCTTGGTTTTGCAACAGCCAATTGACGGCGGGTTCTACTTGTTGATTGGGACACGAACCGGTATAGAAAATGTTTTTAGAGCTTTCTAGACCTTCGTATTGCAAGGGATACCAAAGGAGGGCATTGAATTCTTCAAAAATAGGGAGTACTGCTTTGCGACTAGCAGAACTCCAGCAGCCGAAAATGGTAGCTACGCGATCGCATTCGATCAGGTTTCGAGCTTTGGCTGCAAATAAAATAGGGTCAGATGCAGCATCCTCAATAATAGGTTCGATCAACTGACCGAGGACGCCTCCGGCCGCATTAATTTCTGCGATCGCCATCAGTGCAGCATCCACCAAGGGAGATTCACTGATTGCCATCGTTCCGCTTAAAGAATGCAAGATGCCGACTCGTACAAGTGACATAGCTGAGTGTTTCGCTGCTGATTGGACATAGATCCCGATGGCAATATGCGCCAAGCGCACTTGCTTAATCAAGTTGGGCTTGCTGCCCTAAAGTTCCTAGTACAGCACGGTGCAAATCTAGCAACCTTTCACACATCACAGCGTCAGCATTGTGAATCTGTGAATTGAAATGAAGCAGTACTAATCGCTAATGGTAGAGACGCCCCTTAAAAGACTTTTTAAGTTCAAGGGCGCAAGCTGGTAAAACCCTTGTGGTTGTCAACAATAATGCCATCTAACCCTCCCAAGCACTGAAATTTCTTGCTTGATTTTGTCTGGGTGATCGCTACTCTTATAAAGACATCCTCAAACTCTTCGAGTGGACTGATAATCGCTTATCCAGACAAGTTTAGGGTTAAATCTAACCTTCTCTAACAGAGATGGCCGCTAACTCAGGACATAGCTTGTGCTTGTTTGAGTGGGAGAAAGCAACGCAGCACCGAAATGGATGCACCTACTCTTCTACCTTACCTGATCCAAAATTCATTCAAAAAACAATAGGATCAGGATAAGCTGTTGGGTATTTAATTGGCTTTTTGAAGCTGTAGGGAATCGGGGGAGAGGATTTGAGCGCTTTTATCCTGCCTAAGAGAATGTACAAGTTCGTTGATTCGTTCACGAGTCGGGCATTCCCTGCGATTAGTGCAGAGCATTTGAACCAATAGACCTCTTGCATAAATCCTGGAATGCCCCGTCGCATCCCCCAAGTTTGGGGGACGCGTGAATTCTTCTCCCCCCACCCCTCTCATTCTCCCCTTGTCTACCCTTTCTCTGGCTCCAAAGAGTTCTTGCTGCGGTAGTCTAGATCAAGTCACTCTATTTGCTCCACATTACGTGTACCACACGTAGCTAGCTCAAGGAATCGCTCTATGTCCCCTACCGTTACCAGTCCTGTCCGCACGATTCGTATTGGTTCTCGCAAAAGTCAGCTTGCTTTGGTTCAAACCTACTGGGTGCAAGAACAACTGCAAAAACTGTTCCCAGATCGGCAGTTTGAAGTCCAAACGATGAGCACGCAAGGCGACAAAATCTTAGATGTTGCCTTGTCCAAAATTGGTGATAAAGGACTATTTACCAAAGAATTAGAGCTGGGAATGCTCAACAATGACATTGATTTAGCCGTGCATTCCCTCAAAGATTTACCGACACGATTGCCCGACGGGTTAGTATTAGGCTCAGTGACAGAACGGGAAAATCCGGCTGATGCCCTAGTGGTTCATCCAAACCATCAAGATAAGCAGATTGATACGCTGCCTGAAGGTGCTGTGGTGGGTACATCCTCGCTACGACGGTTAGCACAATTGCGTCATCATTTCCCTCACCTGACGTTTAAAGATATTCGCGGCAACCTGAATACACGCATGGCTAAATTAGATGCGGGTGAATACGATGCCATAATTTTAGCCGTGGCCGGATTAAAGCGATTGGGAATGGGCGATCGCATCCACCAAATTTTACCTTCTGAGGTTTCGCTGCATGCCGTTGGGCAAGGTGCTTTAGGTATTGAATGCCGTGGCGATGATACGGAAATTTTAGAACTGCTCAAAGCCCTCGAACATACCCCAACCGCCCAGCGCTGTTATGCAGAACGGGCATTTTTGCGGCAATTAGAAGGCGGTTGTCAAGTACCTATTGGCGTGAATACCACAATTGAGGGCGATACACTCACCTTAACGGGTATTGTGGCCAGTGTGGATGGGCAAAGATTGGTGAAAGATACCGTCAGTGGTAAGGCCAGTGAGGCTGAACAAATTGGGAATGAACTCGCCGGGCGTATGCGACAACAGGGAGCACAGGAAATTTTAGAAGAAATCTTTGCTGAGATTGAGCGAGGGTTAAAACATTAATATGGCTTCCGTTTAAGAAACGTTCAAAAAGTAGATTATTCTAACACCAACCTTGAGTAAGGGCGGGTTTAGGGATTAATATCATGTTCGGCTGATTAACCTTAATAAAACCAGCTCGTTGGGCGGGTTTTGAGTGAAGACTTATTCTGTAAGTCTCGATTAATTGTCGCTAAACCCGCCCCTACAATAATTGTTAATCATCTCCATCGAGGATGGGTTGTGAAAGAAGTTATATTATTTAGTTCAGCAACTAAAACGCCCGAATATTCCCATGTTCGTCCTCTAGTTGTTTGGCGCTCTGCGCGGCGTAGCCGCGCCATTGCTTGTGACAGTTACGTAAGTCCTGAATAACGTGGGTTTCTTGACTGCGAGGTTTTATGAAACAACTCCCACAACACCGACCGGAACAAACTAATGGACAAAAGCCTCCCCAAAAGCGTGATTTAATCCGCAAGAGGTTGCCCAAGTTAACCTTAAAGCGGCTGGGATTGCTGGCACTGGGGCTGGTGACGTTGCTGGTGATTGTATCGGTGTTTCGACCCACTCCGATCGCCGTAGAAACGGGGCAGGTGGAACGGGGTAAACTTCAGGTGACGGTGAATGCAGAGGGAAAAACTCGAGTGCGCGATCGCTTCATCGTAGCGGCAAATGTGAATGGACAACTTGAGCGCATCGAACTAGAGGAAGGCGATCCGGTGAACGTGGGTACATTGGTTGCTCGTATTGAGCCTTTACCTTTGAATGCCGCAGTTAAGCAAGCCTTGGGACGATTAGAAGAAGCCAAGGCACAACGGGCAGGAGTGGCAACACAGCGACCAAAACCCGAAGCTTTATCCCAAGCAACCGCCCGGATTAACGCGGCACAGGCTAATCAACGACAGGCAGAAGCGAGGGTTGCCCAGGCTCAAGCGGCACTCGAACAAGCAAGACGCGATCGCCAACGCGCCCAAGAACTGCAAGCGGCGGGTGTAATTCCTCGTCAGGAACGGGAAACAGCCCAATTGAATGAAACCACTCGCGCCAAGGAACTAGAAGCCGCTACCCGTGCCGCCCAAGCATCTGCAGCCCAAGTGGCTGCGGCTGAAAAAGACTTGGCATTGCTCAAAGCAGAACAATCCGATCCCGATTATTTATTGCGAGTCTACGATGCTCAAATTGCCAGCATTGAAGCCGAACTCTCTCAACTTCAGGATGATGCCCGTCGCACCGAGATTCGCTCTCCTGTTCAAGGGCGGGTGCTGCGAATTTTGCAAAAAAGCGCCCAGTTTGTTACAGAAGGCACACCCCTATTGGAATTGGGAGACGCGACTCAACTGGAATTGGTGATTGATGTCCTTTCCCAAGATGCCGAAATGATTCAACCCAACGATCCAATCTGGATTGAGCAGAGGGGAGAACGTCCGCCCTTGCAGGCAAAAGTAACGCGCATCGAACCTTCAGCCTTTACTAAGGTATCTGCTTTGGGAGTGGAAGAACAACGAGTGAATGTCATTGGGGACTTTGTTGAGCCACCGCAAACCTTGGGGGATGCTTACCGAGTGGATACGAAAATCGTAACTTGGGAAGATGAGAATGCACTGAAGTTACCTTTGAGTGCGCTGTTTCGTTGTGATCGCCCTTTGGGCGGTGCCAGAGGCAATCAAGCCTGGTGTGTGTTTGTGGTGAGGGAGAATAAAGCCCATCGTCGCCAGATTGAAGTGGGACATCGCAGCGACTTGGAAGCCGAGGTGAAGCAGGGATTAACGACAGGCGAAAGGGTAATTCTGCATCCAACTGAACAAATCCAGGATGGCAAACGGGTCAAGACGCGATGAGGGATGGATACCAACGTTGGAAACATCACAAACAGTTTCTTAATGGTATTCTCAAGCTTGGAAGACATAGCTTAAAACTAATATCTTGCGATAACTGCCTTAATTATTCCGCACAAAAGCTGTCTCAACCCAATAAAGCCTGAACTTTCTAGCTCTCAAAGGACGGTCAACTCCGACGCAGCAGGAAGGACACGCTACATCACCGTTCTGTAATGTCAGTGGAGGCCAAAAAGCGGCTAGCCGATGTCTATCAATCGTTTGCCTACAGGAATTTCGGGATTAAACGAAGTTCTTTGTGGTGGCTATGTTCCTGGTCGTGCTTACCTGGTTCGAGGGGGACCGGGCACTGGGAAAACAACATTGGGAATGCATTTTTTAACGTCGGGAGCCGCAAACGGCGAACCCGTTTTGTTCATTACGCTGGCAGAAACTGTTGCCCAACTACAAAGAACGGCTGAAGGATTGAAGCTTGACACTCAGGGCATTACCTTTCTTGACCTTAGCCCCACTTCTGAGTTTTTTGCTCAAGTGCAGACCTATGATATTTTCTCACCTGCTGAAGTAGAGCGCGAACCGACGACCCAGCGCATTGTGGAGCAAGTCGAAACCTTGAAGCCGCAGCGAATTTTCATTGACTCGATGACGCAGTTTCGCTATCTAGCTACAGATACCTTTCAGTTTCGCAAGCAGGTGCTGTCGTTTCTGCGATTTTTGACAGAGCAAGACATTACGGTTTTGTTTACCTCAGAACATAGTGCTGAAGCTCCCGACGATGATTTACAGTTCATGAGCGATGGAGTACTCAATTTAAACTTTAATGAGGGCGATCGCACTCTGGGTGTCTCCAAGTTTCGAGGGAGTGATTTTCGGAACGGCTACCACAGCTTTCGCCTTACCAGTCAAGGAATGCAAATTTTTCCAAAATTACTGCCTAAAGTATTAGAACAAGGGCTTACCACAGAAACAATTTCCTCTGGGATTCCAGAAGTTGACGAATTGCTACATGGTGGCATTGAGCGCAGCACGATCACAATCCTCAGCGGACCTAGCGGCGTGGGAAAGAGTACTCTGGGGCTTCAGTTTATGAAAGAGGCAGCCGGACGGGGAGAGCGATCGGTCATTTACACTTTTGAGGAAAATAAGGAAACGCTATTGCACCGGGCTGAAGGAGTCAATGTTCCGGTTCACGCGATGCAGGATCGCGGCACCCTGTCGATCATGCACATCGAACCGCTCCACTACACCCCAGACGAATTTGCCAACCTCGTGCGGCAGGAAGTAGAGGAACACCAGGCGCGGATTGTCATGATCGATAGTGTGTCCGGTTATCAACTCTCGGTTCGAGGCGAAGACTTAACGCCTCACCTCCATGCCCTCTGTAAGTATCTGCAAAACATAGGGGTGGCTGTTTTGCTAATTAATGAGGTTGAATCGATTACGGGAGAATTTCGGGCAACCGAAATTGGCATTAGCTATTTAGCAGACACTATTATTTTTCTGCGCTACTTGGAAATACGAGGCGAACTGCGACGAGTAATTGGTGTACTCAAGAAGCGTATGAGCGATTTTGAAAAAACGCTGCGCGAATTTCAAATCAGCCGCTATGGGATTAAGGTTGGCAGTCCGCTTAAACAGCTTCGAGGCATCCTCACGGGTGTCCCTGAATTGCTAGAAGGTGAGTAAGCGATGAACCGAATTTTGATTTTTGTTGAGCAAACGGAAAACCGCCGCCTCCTAGCAGAGTGGTTAGGGCAATATTACGAGGTGGTGGTAGGAGAATCTGTGGTGCAATCAAGGCAAACCGTCCCACTGCTAAACGAACGGTTTGACCTGTGCCTTCTAGATGGTCCGGCCTTGCATCATTTATGGGAATGGGTACAGGTGAGAAAACATACAGAGCAGCCTGTATTTTTGCCAGTTTTGCTGATTACACTCCAAACGGATGTCAAACTGTTAACGCGACATCTGTGGCAAACTGTTGATGAACTCATTAGCAAACCGATCGAAAAGTTAGAGTTGCAGGCACGGGTGGAAATGCTGCTGCGAGCGCGGCGGCTCTCCCTTAAGCTTCAATCTGCACTAGAGCAAGAACGCGAACTTAAAGAACTAAAATCTCGTTTTGTCTCAATGGTCTCTCATGAATTTCGCAGTCCGCTCAATATCATTTCTGGGTTTGCTCACTTGTTAGAGAAGCGCGACTTGCCATCCGAACGGCGAGCCGACTTTTCCCAACGGATTCAAATGGCGGTTAAATCCATGACAGCTTTACTCGATGATGTCCTGGCGTTGGGCAAAGTTGAAGCGAGTGTATTGGCGGCTAATACTGCGCTGCTAGCGCTCGAGCCGTTCTGCCGCAATTTGATTGAAGAAATTAAAGTTGGCATGGGAAGCAATCACATGCTTCAGCTTGATTGTGAAGATGAATGCTTTACAGTTCGCGTGAATGAAGCACTACTGCGACAGGTTCTGACAAATCTACTCTCTAACGCGATCAAATATTCCGCTCCCCAAAGCACCGTTTGGCTTAAATTGCAGTGTCAAGCAGAGGTAGTAATCTTTCAGGTGCAGGATGAGGGCATTGGCATTTCCCCAACCGATCAAGTACGGTTGTTTGAATCTTTCTACCGTGCCAGCAATGTAGGTAGGATTCCAGGAACTGGCTTAGGGTTGGCAATTGTAAAACAGGTGGTGGAGCAAGCGGGTGGAACAATCTCAGTGACTAGTGAGGTTAATGTTGGAACAACGTTCACCGTAACTTTGCCGATCAGCCAATAAGCAAGTTTTTTCAGCCGGTCGCCGCTCAGGATGCTTGATGAGAATTTTGCTAAGGAAATTAACGCGATCGCACTCAATTATTAGCGAATGTGACCTTGGAAGATGCGATCGCCCAAATCAAACAAATTCGCACTAACCATTCCTAACCCCACCCAATATATAGTTCAGTAAAGAGCTAGAACCTCAAGAGAGTCATGATGACGAATTGATGGAAATTGAAAACATTATTGAGGCTGTCCAAGCTGGACGGGTTGTACTGTCACGCCATAGTTTGAGAGAGGCAGCGGCTGATGATTTGGTGTTGGGAGAGGTTTATGAGTCGGTGATGAATGGGGAAATACTTGAAGATTACCCGGATGCGTATTTGATGCCTGCTTGTTTGATTTTGGGATTTAATACTTTGGATGAGCCAATTCACTCAGTCTGGGGTTACGATCAGATTAATCAAATGGCTAGATTAATCACGGTTTATCGTCCTGACCCAAATCGTTGGATTAATTGGAGAATCAGAAAATGACTCTAGAGCAACTACAAGCTTGGGCACAGTCACAGATCAATAACTCTGCCAAGCCAGAAGTACGCCCAGATGTGGGAGTATCTGTTTTGCAGATGGCGGATGAACTGGAACGTTTACAAGAATATGTTAGGGAATTAGAGGAAAAACTAGCAACCCTTGCTATGCCTAAACCGTGATTAATCGATGAATACGGTATAGTCATCAAGGGTTTCATCGATCGCCTGAGCAAGGTTGCCGTGGGTGGTGGCTCCAATAAAGTTCGCTAGCGGATCGATTGGCGTATCAGGCAGGTTAGGAATTGGTTTGGGTTGCAGGGTTTGAATAAATTGCAGCACAATCTGAAGCTGAGGATCGCTGAGTTTGGCGATCGCTTCTAGAAGTTGCTGGCGTGGGCTGGCAGAATACATAGTAGTTGGTTAATCGTGGGCAGAGAGATTTTTTTCAGGGTAGCAAATGGTAAACCCAACACTTCCTATCCCCAATTTTAATAATGTGACTTTGGAAGATGCGATCGCCCAAATCAAACAAATTCGCACTAACCATCCCTAACCCTACCCAATCAGTTAACATTTCCTATTCTCCAGTCTGCTGCTGCATTTTCTGCAAAATCCTCTGCGTCAGTGGATGCGCCGACAACTCCCCCGCTTTCCCGTTGTGCACTGCTTGCTGAATCAGAGAGCAGAAGTTGTTCCAAGCGGTTTGTGTGTGGGGATGATTTTTGCCCAGGCAATTTACAAAAATCTCCAATGTTAACAGGTACAAGGGTTCAGCTTCGTTGTACCGTTCTTGAGCAGAGTAGAGTCCTGCCAGATTGTTCAGCGTGTTTGCCACATCAGGATGGTTGTCTCCCAGCAAGCGTTTTCTTAGTTCTAAGGCTTGCAGATACAAAGGTTCGGCTTGTTCGTACCGCCCTTGAGCAGAGTAGAGTCCTGCCAGATTGTTCAGCGTGTTTGCCACATCAGGATGGTTGTCTCCCAGCAAGCGTTTTCTTAGTTCTAAGGCTTGCAGATACAAAGGTTCGGCTTGCTCGTACTGTCCTTGAGCAGAGTAGAGATATGCCAAATTGTTCAAGCTCATTGCCACATCAGGATGGTTATCTCCCAGCAGGCGTTTGTTGAGTTCTAAGGCTTGCAGATACAAAGATTCGGCTTCGTTGTACCGTTCTTGAGCAGAGTAGAGTCCTGCCAGATTGTTCAAGCTCATTGCCACATCAGGATGGTTGTCCCCCAGCAGGCGTTTGTAAAGTTCTAAGGCTTGCAGATACAAAGGTTCGGCTTCGTTGTACCGTCCTTGTGCATTGTAGAGTCCTGCCAGATTGTTCAGCGTAGTTACCACATGAGAGTGGTTGTCTCCTAGCAGGCGTTTGGAGAGTTCTAAAGCTTGCAGGAATAAGGGTTCGGCTTGTTTGTACCGTCCTTGAGCAGAGTAAAATAATGCCAGATTGTTCAAGCTGGTTGCCACATGAGAGTGGTTGTCTCCCAGCAAGCGTTTGGAGAGTTCTAAAGCTTGCAGAAATAAGGGTTCGGCTTGCTCGTACCGTCCTTGAGAAGAGTAAAGATATGCCAGATTGTTTAAGCTGGTTGCCACGTTGGGGTGGTTGTCGCCAAAGCGGGTTTTTGTCATTTGTAGGCAGTTGGTGAGCCAATGTTCTGCCTCTTGCCAGCGACTTTGTGCCTGTGCTGCCGATGCCAACCCGACAAACGACCAAATTGTATCCTCGTCCTCAACCAAGGGTGTCAACCCTTCTGCCACTACTGCTAGGTGCGGCAATGCCTCTTCCACCCGCGCTATCACGTCCAGCGTTACGATTTGAGGAATCGTTTTCGCCACTTCCGTCAGCACCAGGGCAAATCGCCGCTGTAACCCCTCGGCAATGTCGCCCAACTCCCTCTCCAACTTCACAGCAAAGAACTCTCGAATCAGTTGATGCAGTTCATAGCGCCTTTGCCCCACCCGCGACAACAAACTCCGTCCCAACAGTTCTTCATCCCGGCAATCTTCGAGTTCCTCCTCATCCTCCTCCGGCAAACACTGCTCTACCAGTTCCCAAGAAATTGGAGCTAAAGCAAACAGACTCAACAACCCAGACAGCACCCGCGCCGCCTCTGGTAACTCCACCCAACTCAACTCAAACGCGGCAGCAACTCCAAGCTGTGCCGTCATTTCCTTGGCTTTGACTAACGCCTTCGCCTCTAGCCGTTTTGCCTGCAACCGCCCCAGCATCTCCAGCAAACTCAAATCCTGCTTGTGTGCCAAATACCGCCCCACTAACTCTAACCCCAAAGGCAAATAGCCCAACCGTTCACACAACCGTTGAGCATCGGCAAGCTGGGAATTAATTCGCTCGGCATCATCCACCAACACCCGCAACAACTCCAGCGCTGCCCCTTCCGTCAATACCTCCAACTCCAACCGTTTTCCAGGTGTCCCCAACTTCAACCGCGTCGTCATCAACACCCGAAACCGGGAATCGAGTTGCTGCAAATAAGGCTGCACTGCCTGATAATCCACCACATCATCCAGCACGAGCAATATTGGCTTACCCTGCCAGCGATCGCACACCCACTTTACCTGTTGCGGTACTGTATTGAGTATTTCCGGCGGCTGCGGCAAGCCCAACTGATTCCGGGCAAAGTCTAGAATCCCAATTCCCATATCCTGCACGCTTGCCTGTATCCAGCAAATCCCACCCGGATAAGCTTCCTCCCGCAACTTGCTATAGGCATACTGCAACGCCAACTCGGTTTTCCCCACCCCACCCATCCCAGACACCGACGAAATCGCAACGGTTGCGGCTTCTTGCAACTTCTCATGCACTGCCAGCAATTCCTCCTCCCGCCCGACAAACTGAACAACGCTGCTCAGGGGGATATTGCTGGGAATTCCCGCCAAAGGTGTATCTGGTTTGGGATAGTTGTGATGATGTTCACCGCCAAAAAAGTTAGTGTTGTTGGCTCCAGTTTCGGTTTGATAGCCTGTGCCTTTTTCGTTTTTCTGGAACATGAGGGATAGGCGAGGTAATCTATCGCGTTTGTATCTAAAAGGTGAAATTCTTTGTTCTGGAAAGCCTCTGTGATTCGTAATTAAAGCTCTTGCAAAAAACGCTACCGTGTACACACATCTTGTTCTTCTCAGGCTAACCTCAGTTAAAACCCCCTAAATCCCCCTTATTAAGGGGGACTTTGAATCAGTTCCCCCCTTACCAAGGGGGGTTAGGGGGGTAAGAAATAGCCAAACAGGTCGATTCCAGACTTGTACATACACAGTAGCCCTAACAATAGCATCTGAATCTGACTAGAAACTTTAACCAATCAAATAGAACAGCTAAGGTGAACGCAAGAAAACAGACTATTTCCCGTGCTGGTGAGTGCCACCAAAAAAGTTAGTGTTGTTGAGTCCAGTTTTTGTTTGGTAGCCTGTACTTTGATCGCAATTGATCTGGTTCATAGTCCCAAAATCGTTGCTTGTCATCTCAACGTGAATCTCATCCGCCAGTTTCTTCACTTCTTGAGTAAATTCCGAATTCTCATCCTTCCACAGCGAGTAGAGGTAATTCTTTAGCTTCTGCATTTCCTCTGGCTGTCCTTGTGCAGCTTTGTCCAACACTTCCACTGCCTTTGCATTACCCTTGATGCGATTCCAAACCACCATCCCCAACTTCTGCACTTTCTCAGAGATGGCAGTCGTCATATTCTTTCCCAGTTCACCCGCCCCGCCTTCCACAAATTTATCAAAAGCAATTTTTGCGATCGCCTGAGCCGCCGCTAAAGTAATTAATTCCATCATATTAATTTCTGCTGATCGTCTATCTCGGTTATACTCGACCAACTCAGCAATATCCAGACACGGCAAAAGTCATCTATAGATAAGGTAGATAAGACAGAGTAGTAAATAGGACGTTCATACACCCTCAGCCGTTAGCAGCATCAAGACACTCTGATCTAAAAACAAATGGGTTGACTGTCGTTGCCCTAGAATACTCAAGAGATTTAGATCTCCCCCATGAAAGCCTGATTTTGTCCTCAAGAATTGGCATTGCCAAGCCTGTAATGATAGGGATTATAGATGTGGGTTCTAGGAGGTTCTATGGCAACTTTAACTCGGATGACGCGGCAAGATTTGGAGAAACTACAAGCTCAGAATCCTGACTATCGCATGGAGTTGGTTGATGGGAAAATTATCGTTATGAGTCCATCAGGGTATGAATCGGAGGAAGTAGCTACCGAGTTTTCAGCCCAACTCCGTAATTGGGTTAAACCTCGCAAGCTAGGCCGCGTCACAGCTTCTAGTGCGGGGTTCGAGCTTCCTAATTCTAATGTTCGAGCACCTGATGTCTCGTTCGTCTTAGCTTCAAGGTTGCGGCGCAGTCCCCGTTCTTATGCTGAACTCGCTCCCGATTTAATGGTAGAAGTGAAGTCTCCCTCTGATACTCTCAAATCAATTCGAGACAAAATTCAGGATTTTCTCTCTCAGGGTACGCAAGTGGGAATCTTGATTAATCCAGAAAAGCGAACATTGGAAATTTATCGCCCTAATCAAATTGTAGTTACTTTGGGTGATAGCGATGTTTTGTGTATTCCTGATTTGCTTCCAGGTTTTGAGGTAGCGGTTGCCGATTTGTGGCCACCAAAGTTTGAGTAATTAAATTACTTAGATATCAAACGAGGACTACCGATGATTGCACTCTTAATCAGCTATTCCACACCCAGTTTGCATGATTATTGTTGTTAAAAATCGGATAGAATCAGCGTTTTATCCCATCCAAAGAGAGCAAATTAAATGTGGAATAGCTGACATCATCAATTAACCCAAAATACAGCCACTACGAGCAGGAAGATTGAGTACTAATTCCGACGACTCACCCTCACCGATCCAAGAGACTTCACCACTACCGTAGAGCATTTGACTGGGTTGAGATTGTAAACCCTTCGCGGAAATCTTAGCAGTAGCCAATTCCGTCCCAATATTCACCCCAATCATTAATTCTTCTTGCCCTAAAATCCGAGCAAAAACATAAACCGTTCCCTCCGCATAAAGTACCTGATAGGAACCTGTACGCAAAGCCGGATAAGCATGACGCAGCGAAATTAGTTTTTTGTGGTACTCTAAAATATCCCGTTGCCAATGAGCTTCTAGAGGAAATCCCCGACGAGAATCAGGATCGAGACGCCCTACTAAACCTACTTCATCCCCATAATAAATACTCGGCGCACCTGGAAACGTTAACAACAGCAACGTCGCTAATTCAACACTTGCTTTATCATCCCCAGCAATGGAAATTAGTCGTGCTGTATCATGGCTAGCGAGTAAGTTTAATTGAGTCAGTTGAATTTCCCAAGGATACAGTTGTAAAAGGTCTTGAATTTTACTGGCATATTCCTTAGCAAATAAGGGAGGATAGGGATGGTAAGAACGGTCTTGGACTTGCTCCATATCTACGCGATCGCCTGCGGTAAATGCAATCGTCGGTGCGGTAAAAAGATAGTTCATTACTCCATCAAATTGGGTTCCATCTAACCACTCCCGTGAATCTCCCCAAACTTCCCCGACAATATACGCATCCGGATTGATGGCTTTTACGCGATCGCGAAATTCCTGCCAAAATCCAGGTACTTTAATCTCAAATGGTACATCCAACCGCCAACCATCAATCCCAAACTTAATCCAGTATTCGGCAATCTCCATAATGTACTCCCGAACTTCAGGATTATCATGGTTAAATACCGGTAAAGCTCGATTATCCGCCCACCCTTCATAATTTGCAGGTTTACTGCCATCGTAAGCAGAAAGCGGCCAATCGTGAATCTTGAACCAATTCACCCAAGGGGAATGGGGGCCATTTTCTAAAATGTCATGAAAGAAGAAAAACCCCCGACTAGCATGATTAAATACCCCATCCAAAACCACCTTAATATTGCGTTGATGGCAAGCATCTAATAAATCCTTAAATGCGGGATTGCCACCCAACATTGGATCGACTTGATAATAATCGTGGGTATGATAGCGGTGATTGCTAGCCGATTGAAAGATGGGGGTAAAGTAAATAGCGGTGATTCCCAAATCTTGCAAATAGTCCAACTGTTCTATGACGCCCCACAAGTCTCCCCCTTTATACCCTTGAAGCGTTGGCATCTCGTCCCAATCTTCCCAAGAAGCATTCTGCAACAGCCGTTTGTGAGGGTGTTGACTGCGGGCAAAGCGATCGGGGAAAATTTGATAGAAAATAGCGTGCTTGACCCAATCTGGTGTTTGAATATCCATCGATGATTCTCTAGACTTCCATCACCAGAGTAAGGATACCGGTTAGTTTCTGTTTCAAACTTCAGGTAGAAAATTACTTTGAGGGGATGCGAGGGGGCGTTCCGAGATTTATACAAGAGGTCTATTCTACTAGAGATTCGTTAGAGAGTACCCAGCTTGGGTACTGTCGGTGCTTGACAGATTTTCCAAACTAAAGAGAGACAATTGAATACACTACACTCGGCAACCTGCCTGCGATAGCGTAGATGGCAAATACCTTAACCGTTAGGAAACAGGCTTGTATTCCTGGCATCATTTTCAATTGGATAGTAAATTATGACCGAGGTAAGATATGCAACCTGAAAAGATTTCGGCTGGACTGCTCGTTGTACTAGAAGACTACCAAACAGAAGGGGCAGAAGTCTTAACCCCACACATGCGATCGCTGGGTATCATTGCAGACGAAACCAACCTCAAGCCCGTCCGCACCGTTGTTTTTATCTACTGTGACGAGCAAGCAAGCCTTGACCACATAGCACAGTATGGTATTCATGTCAACCAATCGGTCGGTCGTGTGCGAACTGCTTTCTTACCTCTAGAAAGTTTAGACCGCTTATCAGAAGAACCTGCCGTGGAACGCATTAAGCCATCGCGCTACCTGCGAGCCTTGATGGATGTTGCACCCGGTAAAGTGAATTTACCCCAATTCAAGAGTACGTCAAATCTAACGGGTAAAGGTGTCATCATCGGTGTTTTAGATAGTGGTATTGATGCCAGCCATCCCGCCTTCCAAGGGCGAATTTTACGTATATGGGACCAGACTCTACCCGGTATAGGGGTGTCAGAAGGCACTTATGGCATTGAATTAATAGGAGACCAACTCACCACCTCCCGCGATACCGTCGGCCACGGCACCCATGTGGCCGGAATTGCGGCGGGTGTTGATTCTACCTATAGCGGAGTCGCCCCAGAAGCCGATTTAGTCATCGTTAAAAGTGACTTGCAAGATGCCCATATTGCCGATGGCATCCGTTACATTTTCCGACTAGCCCAGGAACTGCAACGTCCTGCTGTTGTTAATCTCAGCCTCGGTGGACATGCGGATGCCCATGATGGTACGGATTCACTGTCCCAAATCATTGATTCTGAATCGGGACCAGGACGGATTGTGTGCTGTGCGGCAGGCAATGAGGGAACAGACAACATTCATGGCCAAACTGTTGTCCTGCCTGGAGCAACCAAAGGTATGCGCTTTATGGTTCCAGCAAGGGGAGTGAATATTGCTTGGTTAAATGCCTGGTATCCCGGTAATTGCACATTTGAAGTGGCTGTGCGGAGTCCAGGTGGGTTTTTGACTCCCTTCCAACCCATCTTGACCAATGATAATCCAGCACGGAGTTACTCATTACCCGATGCCGAAGTGGTCATTGCCACCCCGGGCCCCGACCCAGCCAATGGTGATAATAATTTCTTTGTGCAAATTCGGGGTGTCGGACGGCGGCCTCTGCAAGGAGGAACCTGGCAGTTGCGAGTCCGCAATACCTCCGCGACGGATGGACGGTTAGATGTGTGGACGTTGGATGGCCAACCCATTCCTCAAGTGATTTTCACCGGGACTAGCATCAAGGATTCGATGAAGATTGGTTCTCCCGGTGCTGCTGGACGTGGTATTACCGTGGCCTCCTACACCACCAAAGTTGAATACACTGATATTGATAACCAACGGCGAGAAATCGGGTTGGATCTTGATGATATTTCTGAATTTAGCAGTGAAGGCCCTTTGCGAAATGGTGAGGAGAAACCTGATATAGCCGCGCCTGGAGCAATGATTGCGTCTGCCTTGTCTGCTGATTCAAGAGCATCTCGTGCAGAAATGGTGAATGCTAAGTATGTGGTAAATGCGGGTACGAGTATGGCGACGCCGTTTGTGGCTGGACTTATCGCCCTCTTGTTGCAACGCGATGCCACCCTGGAACCGGAGGTGGTGAAGGAATTGCTGCGAGAAAACAGCCAGATTCCGGGACAACCTTTAGGTACTTTTGACCCGCAATGGGGTTTTGGACTGATTAATGCTCTCAATCTTTAAGGGGAATCGGTGCTGTAGTCAGTTACCCTGTTCATAAAATTTCTTGATTGGTCTGTGATGTTGATAGGGGTGCGACATTTTGTACCCCTACTTTTATTGAATGCGCTACAAGGGTGGAAAGTGTTCAAGGGGCATGGCCATGAATTATCAGAAATTAGACACGACGCTGGCAATGGCACTGAGAGAGGTACAAGACAAAGAAGCCCGGAATTTTAATGTTTTTATTCACACGGAACCGGCTCCTGATGCTGAAGCTACGGCTTTTTTGGAAGGGTTAGGCGTAAAGGTAGCGAGTGGACGGGATGTGTTTACTGCCACGTTGTCTGCTAATGCTATTTCGCAGCTATCGGAACAGCCTTGGGTGCAGTATATTAAGCTTTCTCAGACGTTGCGATTGTTCGATAGAATTTGATAATTTTTTCGCTGGAGTTGTTAGAAAGTGCGAAGTTGATAGGTATTTTTGAGAAAAGTTGAAGGAGATAATACTCCTTATGTTTATGCATTGATTTTAATCAATAATAGCCCTCTTTCCTCAAAATAACTTGAAGTCTTTATATGTATTCCTATTGCATTTGCAGCTTATCTACCTAACCTGACTGGACTATTGGGGATTTAATTCTTTTTAGACACTAGAGCAGATTAATACAGAATAGACACTACGCGCTGTCACTCACAAAGCGGGCATGAAAAAATCCTGATTCCTGCTGCCTTCTGCCCCGGAGCCTTCTGCTTTATTTTCAGAATAGCTACAATGCGATCGCATTTCCTTAATTCCTGAAGAAGGCGATCGCATCCTACACGAGTCCAAGCCTGATCCCTCTACTCCTCTACAAAAAAATCACCCTAGACGACTCCCTATAGAACTCAGCAATTACAAATCCACCTACCAGAAAACTTGAAGTCTGTATGTATTCTTAATAAAAATTTTATATTTATAATTTTAAGAATCTGTTTATTGGTGCTTTAATCATGATTGAAGTAGTCTTTGGATGAATTAACACAGTGGATTCACTCGAATGATAGAGGAGGTAAACAGGCACACCGCTTACACTAAGAGAGTCAGCGTGGAGATTTTTATTTTCCCGGTAGTAATAGCTTATGTTGTCCTGTCAGAATCCAACCCTACGTGTACTTGTGGTTGATGACCATGAATTAACACGTTTTAGCCTCAAATTAGCGCTTGCAGCCCAAAATCATATCGAATTAGTCGGTTTAGCCAGTAATGGTCAAGAAGCTATTGAAATGGTTGAGCGGCATCACCCGGATGTGATTATCCTCGACTTACAAATGCCTGTTATGGATGGGCTAAGTGCCTCGGCTCACATCAAGAGCATTGACCCCACCGCTCAAATCATCGCTTACTCATCTGTAGAAGACCCACAGCTAGAAGTGATGAGCCAAACAGCCCCCATCGATGCCTTTTGTAAAAAAGACACCGCTACCAAGGATTTAATTAACTTAGTCCAGCAATTGGGTGGGCGTAATAATAACTTGCTAGACGGTAATACTCAAAGACACTACCTTCAATAAATTAATTAGGCCAAAATGCCGCTCTTGCTTATAAGCTAAAGAGCGGCTCATCTATTAATTCGCTCAGTTATATGAACTAACTAGCTCCGGAAGACTCTGGAAATGTACGCTTAAACTCATCAATTAAATCATCTAATTCTTCCAAAGCCTGATTCACATCAATTCTCAGCGTCCCTAAATCGGGTTGCTCCAGTAGCTTGACAAGAGATTCCCGACGGTCTTCGATCAGAGCAATTCGTTCTTTTAATGTTTGTGGATCTAGCATTAGTCTACACTTACCTCACTGGGATTGAAACATCAATTCAGCCTAACGTAGAAACGGAGGACGTTTGGGAGTTACCGACTTATCCTTGACGGTTTCCGAAATAAACCGCTTGAGGGCTTTTTCTCGATTTTTCATAAACGCAGACCAGAAACCAGGCTGAAACTCATCCATTGTCTTAGCTAAAGCCCAAACATCTACCGCTAACATATTATGTAGCATTTCCTCATCCTGTTGCAGAGAATTAAGCTGCTCACGGATGCCAGTGCGTTTTTGTGAAACCTTTTGATTATCGGGTTTAATCATATTAAAAACTCTACCTTGGTAGAGAAAACAGCAAACAGAGACGATGGAATATAGATGACTGAAGTCCTCTTGGGTAAAACCTGTAACCCATGAACGAGCCAAGCTGAGCTCCAATTGACTCCAAATCGAGTCCAAAAATACGGTGACACAATCTAGGGGTTCAAAACCAGGAAAGGCTGAATGAGCGTCGGTTTGGGGCACCTTTGGGTATATAGAGTTGGCGTGGAAGGAATTAAGAGGATAACATTTCCTAGGCAACAACCGCGAGCGAGTTAAAAACGGTGCCAGCTATTGTCCTGATTATCTTTATGCAGCATGTACACCCGATGTCCCCTACAGCCAAGGATAAT
Source organism: uncultured Microcoleus sp. (assembly GCA_964588805.1). GTDB lineage: Bacteria > Cyanobacteriota > Cyanobacteriia > Cyanobacteriales > Coleofasciculaceae > CAZPRJ01. The sequence goes on from CAZPRJ010000027.1 coordinate 25,635, forward strand.
AAATCTAAAGTGACTGCTGGAGATATAGCATATTAAGATGTTACGCCAAACTTCCTTAGGAACGTTAGGTTTATCTATTGGTGGAATTCTTGCCCTAATAGGTTTTGTTGCCTACGCCAATCAAAACGCCACCTTAAATTTAGTCGGATTCTTCTACGGAATTCCCCTATTCTTGGGAGGACTGGCTCTCAAAGCGTCTGAATTAAAACCCATACGCTTGAGCCAACCCACACCTCCCTCAGTCTTGAAACAGCGAGAACTGCAAGCGACCTCTACCCAAAATCAAATTCGTAAAGATGTCATGCGGTATCGCTACGGCCAAGAAGCTCATCTCGATACCTCCCTTAAAAGTCTGGGACTCTCCCCCACTGACGAAGAAAGACCCCTACTCATCGGAATCCGAGAAACAGAAGTGGATGAGGCTTACACCTTAGTTTTGGAATTTGAATCACCGCTCATTCCCTTTGAAACTTGGCAACAAAAGCGCGAAAAAATCGAAAAATTTTTCGGCCCCGGCATCCGAGTCCATTTAAAGCAATTGGAAGAAAACCGTGTTGATGTAGAACTCATCACCACCCCTGAAGCGGCATCCAGTTAAAATTACTTTTCTAGCCGCACAACATACCACTGTAAATATCCCTCAGGGCCTACATCCCATTCACAGGAGGTTTCCATCAGATACTGTGCCTGCTCCTCTATTGAAGTAAACTTTTGCAAGTCTCGCGGCAAATCATCCTGCTGTTGACTCAAAACACTTTTAAGTTTCTCCAATAGCTCAGCAGGAGTGAGGATTTGTTCAGGTTGATTGGTTTCTAAAACAACATAGGCATCTTCCTGAAACATAATAGAATCTCGCATTTTCCCTTCCTCGCTGATGTTGACTGGCTATGCTCAAGTGTACTCCCAAGCTGTTGAGCATTTCATCGTGTTAAGTGACCCGTTATCCGTAACCAATTTGGGAATGAATATTAGACCTCTTGCTTTCAATAGTTAGAATGGGCTCTTCGGCCTATCCCACAAAAGTGATTTTTTCCTGTGAGGTAGGTCTCCCGCCTGCCCAAAAATTTGATGAAAAAGAGAAGAATCCAATGGGGATAACGGGTCACTTGTTTATCACTCTAATTTTGAATTAGTAAAATGTTTCTCTCCCTCGATTACGACCTAGCTTTAGAATCCTTAGGATATGACTACTTCGATGAAGTATTAGCCGCAGAATTTCCTTGCCATATTTTGCGGTTTCGCAATGACTCACTTTTACCCTTACTCGGACTGAAGCCGGAAGCAGTAACAGATGCTGATTTTATCCAAGCCTTTGGCAAATTTCAGGGAATGCGGCCATTTTTAGCCTTGCGGTATCATGGCTATCAATTTGGCGAATATAACCCCAGATTAGGCGATGGTAGAGGCTTCCTCTATGGTCAAGTACGGGGAATAGATGGGGAACTCTACGATTTTGGGACTAAGGGTTCGGGAATGACACCCTACTCCAGAAGTGCCGATGGCAGACTCACACTTAAAGGGGGAGTTCGAGAAGTCTTAGCAGCAGAAGCGTTGCATAGTCTTGGTGTTCGTACCTCTCGTTGCTTGAGTTTGATTGAAACCGGAGAGCAATTGTGGCGAGGAGATGAACCCTCTCCGACTCGTTCATCCGTTATGGTGCGTTTTAGCCGTTCTCACTTGCGATTTGGCACATTTGAACGGTTGCACTATTTTAAACGTGCCGATTTGATTAAAAAACTTTTGGAACATGCCATCGAGCAGTATTATCCTCAAATTTCTCTGCAAAATCACGACAAAGATGAGGAACGTTATGCCCAATTTTATGCAGAACTGGTGGAACGAGTAGCTCGATTAGTTGCCCAATGGATGGCGGCAGGTTTTTGCCATGCGGTTTTGAATACTGACAATATGTCGATTACGGGTGAAAGTTTTGACTATGGCCCTTATGCCTTTATTCCAACTTATCAACCGTATTTTATTGCCGCCTATTTTGATTATTACGGACGCTATTGTTACGGCAATCAACCTGATATTTGTCGATGGAATTTGGAAATGCTACAAAAACCTTTAGCGGCTGTTATTCCTCAAGCTGATATGGAGGCGGCTTTGGCTCAGTATGATCAACTTTATTATCGCCATTATCGACAATTAATGGTCAATAAACTGGGTTTTAAGCAGTTGCCAGATTCCCAAGCTGATGAATTATTAGGATTGACGATTGAATTTCTGCAAGAGAGCCAAATGGGTTATCATGCCTTTTTTGCAGAATTGGCGCAACAGTTTAACTCACATTGGCGAGAGGATTGGAATCAAATTCTCAATCAGGAGCCTTTTTTACAGTTTGCCCAGCAGCCTCTATTGGCTAAATGGCGAGAAGTTTATTATCATATTTTGCAAAGTTTGTCAACTGATGAATTGCAACAGGTTGCTCAACGCTTACGGGATAAAAATCCTAGGACAGCGTTACTACGACCGATTATTGAACAAGTGTGGAATGCGATCGCACAAGAGGATAATTGGCAGCCATTCTACCAGCTCGTGCAGCGACTTCAAAATAAAGAATAATTCCCCCTCTCCTGCCACCTGCCACCTGCCACCTGCCTCCTATTTTCCTAGGAGTGGATTGAGGCGATAACCAATACCATGAACCGTTTCAATTAAATCATCAGGAGCCCCCACTAACTTGAGCTTCTTACGTAAACTTTTGATATGAGTCTTGATTGTATTTTCTTCCGGAGGCTCTGCGAGTGACCAAATTTGCTCAATAATTACACTGCGGCTGATCACTCGTTGTCCATTGCGTAGAAATAATTCTAAAAAACGAAGTTCTTTGGGAGTTAAGCGTAGGCTTTGATGGTTATAGCTGACTTCATAAGTTGCAAGATCGAGTTGCAAGCCATCCCACTCTAAAATTGAACAGTCAACATAGTTTCCTCGCCGTAACAAAGCACGAATTCTGGCTAATAATTCTGGAAAATCCAAGGGTTTAACCATATAATCATCAGCCCCTGCATCCAACCCCAAAACTTTATCAGTACTTGTATCGCGAGCCGTGCTCATCAAAATGGGAACGGAATAGCGTTGACTACGCAATCGCTTGCACAAGGCAATGCCATCCAGTTCAGGCAGCATAATATCTAATAAAACTAAGTCATAATCCAGCATTTTAATTTGTTGCCAAGCGGTTTCTCCGTCCGCAATGACATCAACTATATAAAAATGGTCACTGAGGAATTCTGCAATAACTTCTGCCAGAAGTTCATCATCTTCTACTAAAAGAATTCTCATTGCCAGAATGATGGAGACGAGCAAACATCAGATGTATAAATCGAAGTAAAAAAATATTTCCTAAGATAGATTTCTGAATTAGGATTATTGTACATCAACGCTCCTGAAATAGCTGGGGTAACCTTATGCTCCTCGAAGCGCCCGTGAACATTCTCCTGGTAGATAACCAGCCGAGAAGCCTACAGGCTGTGGAGTCGATACTGGAGAGCCTCCGTCAAAATTTAGTTATAGCTCATTCGGGTGAGGAAGCCTTGGAGTCTTTACGTCATCAAGACTTTGCAGCGATTCTTTTGAATTTGCACCAATCTGAGATAGATGCTTTGCAGTTGGCAGTACTCCTACGAGAACAAGCCCAACAAACTCCGATGATTTTTATCACACCTAGTACTGGCCTGTGGCACGACGTTATCGGTCATCGTATCTCTTACCCAGCAGATAGCCACCCAACCCCGATTAAACTCAGTGTTCTTGGCGCAGTGGACTATGTATTAACACCAATCATTCCTGAATTGTTGCTCTCAAAAGTGGCGATGTTGATTAGTTTGTTTGAAAAAACTCAACAGGTAAAACAACAAGCTACCCAACTAGCAACCACAAACCAAACCCTAGAGCAGGAAATCACCCGACGCAAACAAGCAGAGGCCGCACTGCAACAAGCCAATGAAGCACTAGACATCACGATTTCTGAACACACGGCGGCCTTGAGACAAACCAATGAGCAATTAATCGCACAAATTCATGAGCGTCAGCAAGCCGAAATTGCCCTCAGAACCAGTGAGTCTGTCTATCGCACTCTTATTGAAACTATTCCCCACGGTATTGAAGAAATTGATACCCAGGGCATCATTACTTTTAGTAATCCCAGTTATTACAAAATGCTGGGTTACGAACGGGACGAACTCATCGGTAAGCCGACTTGGGACTTCTGCCATGAGCCAGAACAACTAACATTACCCAACTATATCGCTCAGTTAGTGCAAGAACAGCCTGCACCCACTCCTTATTTTGGAACTTACATCACCAAAGACGGCAAACGGCTTGATGTCCAGGTAGATTGGAACTACAAACGGGATGAGCGAGGGCAGGTGATTGGGTTTATCTCCGTCATTACAGACATCAGTGTTCGCAAGCAAGCCACATTGGCTCTCCACCAACTCAACCAAGAACTCGAACTGAGAGTCAAGCAACGTACCGTCGAGTTAGAACAAGCCAATGAGCGACTGCAAGCTGAAGTGCAAGAACGGCGTCAGGTAGAAAAAGCCTTACGAGCTAGTGAAGTTCGCTTTAAGGCCATTGTCGAGAATTCCTATGACATCATTACCCTAACGGACGAACAAGACAATATCTACTACCAAAATTCGGCCAGACAGCGCATTCTTGGCTACCCCCCGGAAGAAGAGTGCAGCAAGCGGCCAGTGCATGAGGTTCATCCCGAGGATATCCCCAAGGTACAAGCGGCCATGCAGGCAATTCTGGCACAACCGGAAGTTCCTGTAACAGTAGAGTATCGAATGCGACGGGCGAACGGTTCTTGGGCTTGGTTAGAAAGTGTGGGAACCAACTGGTTAGAAAATCCTGATATTAAAGCGATTGTCGCCAATACTCGCGATATTAGCGATGCCTATCGGCAAGCTACGCAACGCAAGCAGGTCGAAGACGCACTCCGCCAACAAATCGAGCGAGAGCAGTTAATTATCACCAGCATTCAACGCATCCGAGAAACCTTAGCTCTAGATATAATTCTCGCTACTACGGTGGAAGAGGTACGGAAATTTCTTCAGGTAGACCGAGTTTTAGTCTATCAAATTCGGCCTGATGGCACGGGGTATACCATTGCTGAGTCTGTTGTTCCTGGCCATCCCCAAATTCTGGGACAACACTTTCCTGAAGAAATCTTTCCTCAAGCATTTCATCAGTTATATTGCCAAGGGCGAATTCGTGCGATTACCGATCTAGAAACCGATGAGGTAGCGCCTTGCTTAATTGATTTTTTGCGGCAATGGGGAATCCAATCCAAACTGGTTGTCCCCATCGTATATCAGAAAAAACTTTGGGGGTTATTAATTGCTCATCATTGTTGCCAACCCCGACGATGGCAACCGTTAGAGATGGAATTACTGCAGCAACTAGCGATTCAATTAGCGATCGCTATTCAACAAGCTGACCTCTATGAACAGGTACAATTGGAGCTAGCCGAACGCAAGCAAGCACAGGAGGCTCTGCGTCAAGCTCATGATCAGCTTGAAATTAGGGTTCAAGAACGTACCGCCGAATTAACACTGATCAATACGTCCCTCAAAGCCGAAATTCGCGATCGCATTACGGCCGAAGAAGCACTTCGCAAAAGCCAGCATTTCATCCAGCAAATTGCCGATACAGCCCCCACCATGATTTATGTTTGGGAGCTGACTCCACTGCGTAATACCTATCTCAACCGCTATGGCCTGGAATTTTTAGGCTATTCCCACTCAGAAATCCAAGCGAAGGGACAACAGTTTTTTACAGAAGTTTTACACCCAGATGAGGCCGAAATGTTTGCCGAAATCCTACAGCGATTGGCTGCACTCCAGGATGGTGAGATTCTAGAAAACGAATTTCGCATGAAAAATGCTTTAGGCCAATGGCGGTGGCTACACACCTGGGATGTTGTCTTTACCCGCACTGCCAGCGGCACACCAGCCCAACTTTTGGGTACAGCCATTGATATCACCGCGCAAAAACAAGCAGAAGAACTTCGCCATGCTTGGGAAGCAGAAAAAGAAGTCCGCAGGCTCCAACTCCGCTTTTTTTCCATGGTTTCCCATGAATTTCGTACTCCCCTCAGTACGATTTTAGGCAGTGCTCAAATTCTCAAATCTGCTCCTCAAACTGGGACAGAGGAGAAAAAACTAAGGAATTTATCTCGGATTGAAATGGCGGCTAAAAATATGACACAACTGCTCGATGATTTGTTAACCATCAATCGAGCGGAAAGTGGCAAGCTAGAGTTTAATCCTCAGCCAATTCCTCTCGAACCGTTTTGTCGCCGTTTAGTGGACGATTTGCAGTTTAGTGCGAACCCGAAACCTCATATTAAGCTGGCGATTCAGGGCAAATGCCGCATCGCCCATCTGGATGAAAAACTTCTGCGTTCTATCTTGACAAATTTACTAGCTAATGCTTTGAAATACTCTCCTAAAGGAAGTCAAATACATTTCTGGTTAAAATGCGATCGCCAATCAGCCATTTTCCAAATCCAAGACTCAGGCATTGGCATTCCTCCAGAAGACCAAAACCACCTATTTGAGCTATTTCATCGCGGCAAAAATGTTAACAATCTGCCCGGAACAGGATTAGGTCTGAGTGTGGTCAAAAAATGCCTAGACTTACAAGGCGGCAGTATTTCCATCAACAGTGAAGTCGGAGTCGGCACTACCGTCACCGTTACGCTTCCACTTGATTCAGACCTACCCTTACGATACAGGATTGTCCACCATGCTCATGAGTCATGAAACTCAGGAATCACCCATTTTGGGGGTTCCATCAGCTTCTTGAGGCGAGCTGCTTCTGCAATTTCTAGCATCGTGTCCAGCGAAGTATCGTTGATGAACTTGGATGCCTCTGATGCATATTCCTTCTTGGGGCATTTGTCACCCAAAATGCAGCCATTGACGCAGGCTTCGGCGCAGTTCACAGTAGATTCCACAGTTATCTCCTTTCTTGAGATTCTCCAGACGAATAGACCAATTACTCGGGCTTATTTTGCAGAAAGGCTATTTCAGTATACCTACTATCCTACCTTAACGATTTGTAAATTTTACTCGGCTCAACCGATCTTGTTTAAGTTAAATTGCTCAAACTCTCTCCTTAGATTAAGGGTACGACGATGGCGTACCCTTGCAGTAATCTTCTTTTCTTCTTTAGGCAAACAAAAAACTTTGAGGATACGGAGCCGTTATTTTACTGAAACAGCATCAACATCAACCGTTGCTTGAGCCGTGTTATCAGAGGGGATATTCTCAGAGCTAGATGCCACGGTTTCGCCTTTACGAGATTTAGCGGCATCGATCAAAAGTTGGGATACCTCGGACACGAGCAATGTCAAAATGACAACATCATCAATTTGTCCAATGATGGGGATGAAGTCAGGCGAGATATCAATTGGGCTAACAACGTAAAGGATTGAACCCAAAATTACCCACCAACGGTACTTAGGGTTACGGAGTGTATTGCGATACCAGTTGTAAATAGATTGGGGAAAATTATTATTCATGTTTTGAGCCTCCAGTTATTATTCATATTGCCAAATCCCGTGGAAACTTTCGGTGTGGATAACCCCCCTGTTGCGGTCGAGGATTGACCCATCCCGGAAATAACCAATCAACAAATTGCCTCAAATTTCTCCCTTGCTCTCCCGCTCCCCCGTTCCCTAGCGCTCCCGCTTGTCAATTTTGCCTTACGGGGGTTATGTGAAAAGTGTAATTTGAGATAGGTTAATGAACTAACACAAAAAAATAACGTTAGCCTCTTTGCAAGGTGCTCGAAATCCATAGAATTGGAATGGCTTGCACTGTATAAAGATAAGTTGTGCTTAGCAATCAAGGGAGGTAGGAACAAACCGTGGATATTAGGGAAATCTTTCAAAAGGGCGGACCAGCGATGTGGCCATTATTGGTCTTATCGATCCTTGCTTTGGGCACAATCTTGGAACGTGTCTGGTTTTGGTCAAGCCTGTTGTGGAAAGAACGAGAAATCGTTAATCGGGTCTTAGACGCAGCTACCGAAAATTGGCAAGCTGCTCGAGAAATTGCGGTTGAAGGGCGACGGCAACCCATTGGGCGCTATCTTTACGCTCCGTTACGGCTGTCTAACCCTGACCCAGAAGTATTTCGGCTAGCGTTGGAGTCAGCCGCCGATGATGAATTGGCGTTAATGCGTCGAGGAGACAAGCTTCTAGAAGCCGTCATTGCTCTGTCACCGCTTTTAGGATTGTTGGGTACGGTGGTAGGTTTGATTCGCTCGTTAGGGTCGATTCGCTTTAGCGACTTAGGGACAGCCTCTGTCGCTGGTGTACCTCTGGGGATTGGAGAAGCACTGATTAGTACGGCAACAGGGCTAATTGTAGCGATTACGAGTTTGGCGTTCTATCGATTTTTTCAAGCCTTGTGGTACAACCAAGTCAGGGTTTTCCGTAAAGCCGGGAGCGAGTTGGAGCTGCTTTATCGGCAAGATTGGTTGGAAGACAACCTTACCAGCGTTCATGATTCGCCTATGGCAATAGCTCTAGATCAGGCCAGCCAGACAGACGATTCTGAAGTTCCTGAAAAAACAATCAATTCACGCGATACTGCGATTGAGTAATTGTTTCGTCATGATAGTAGAGCTATCCGGCTCTAGTACAGCACGACGGAAATAAAGCTACCATTTACGCATCAATGAAACGCTTGCCTAAGCATTTTGAATTTTGGGGTACTAGGTTTGGGAGGTTTCCTCCGAAATTAGGAAGCACCCTGTGTTTTGAATTCCGAAAAGCGGTACTAGTCACTTATGTCCACTAACACGACTAACAAAAAAATTCCTCCAGATTCTCCCTCGCTATCACCTCGTCCTCTCCGGTTAAGGATAGAGACTCAAACTGAAGATGTTCGGATTGAGGTTGTACCGCTCATCGATGTCATTTTTTGTATTCTGACGTTTTTCCTGTTGGCGGCCGTGGGTTTGTCTCGTCAACAAGCTATTAGTGTTGATTTGCCCAAGGCGAGTACCGGAACACCTCAGGGACGAGAAATTTTAGTCGTCAGTCTCAATGAGCTCGGTCAAGTTT
>CAZPRJ010000027.1:34735-88548 GCA_964588805.1 uncultured Microcoleus sp.
CGTTAACCAAGAACCCATCGCCACGAAAGAGCTGTTTCTGCAAAAATTACAAGCCTATCGCCAAAAGAATCCGGATGGACTGATGGCCTTGTATGCAGCAACGAATGCTAGTTATAACCAAGTGGTACAGGTTTTAGATTTGCTGCGGCAAGTGGGTGGCGAACGCGTAGCCCTAGCTACATTACCTGGGGAGTCTGGCCAGAGTACTAATCTCAGTCCTGCTATACCTCCAGCGACAGGAGTTCCTAATTATACGCCTTATCCAGGTGAGGGTTCACTTCCTCCTTATCCCTACGCTACGCCCCTTAATCCTGCTCAGCCTCAAGTTCCAACTCCAGGGCAGGCCATACCCGGAACACCTGGAGGAGTGAATCCAGGTGCAGCGACTCCCCCCCCACTCCCTGGACAATCGGGTGTCAATCCGAGCAATTCCACCGCGCCGACTCCTGGTACTCAAGCTTCTCCTAAGCCTAATGCAGTGCCTGGAACTCCTTCAGCACCGACTCCTGGTACTCAAGCTTCTCCTAAGCCTAATGCAGCGCCTGGAACTCCTTCAGCACCGACTCTTGGTACTCAAGCTTCTCCTTCTCCTCAACCCAACGCCAGTCCATAAAACTAACCGAAATGAAGTAGCCAATTCCAGAACAGTCCGCTTCTGGATTCTAATTCTCATCGATTGTGGAAGATTGAAGGTGGGTATGTCTAGAAATACATATTGGTCAGGTTTTCAGCGTTTATTCGGAATATTGCCCACCTTAGCTCTCTCTATGTAGATATACTTTTTGGTTCATTTTAAGAGCTAAGAGGATACTACAACTTTAATATGAACTGAAATTTTTGAGTTAAGATTTCAGTTTGTTCAATATAATTTGAATTTACTTAAATATTTATCAATTTAGTAAGTTTGCTACATTTTTAAGCCCGTTAATTCTGTTTAAATGGATTAGAGAAATCACGTCTAAAACTCTGTTGAAAGTAATGCTAGCCAGTTCAAGCAAGGGTTTATTACCGATTGTTCTTTGCTAAGATAATAACCCGAGTAATTTTTGCTAGAGTGATTTAGGCGTCTTTCTACTAATTTTTTTGATGGCTTAGTTGACGATAAATGACACCAAAATCTATTCAAATAATTCCTCTAGATGATATTGAAGCCCGAATCTATCGAGTTCAGTTAGGTTATCGAGTTGAGGTTTCAAGCACGCTGACTGATTACTGGCATCCTGGTATTTTTCCGGATTTAAACGAGCTTGTTGAATGGTTAAAACCCGAACTAGAAGAACTCAATGCAGGCTTTGCGCTAGGTGGGGAGTGGATGATGCTAGAAAGTGATTTTGACGGCAACGGAATCTATAGAGATTGGTTTATTTGTGAAGCTCAACAGTGGCAAGGCTATGACCCATTCACGAACCGTTGTCATGTCGCACCCTCTTTTTCAACCCTTAGGAAGAAGATTGACCAAATTGAGGCAGAACGTTTACATTAAGCATTATCTCTGAGTTCTGAGAGCGACGTTCACGGATAGGAAATATAGATTTAACCTCTCTTTTGAGAGAAAATAGGGACTGAAATTAGCCTTGTAATCTTAAGGGAAAGAGTTCAGTTTGGCTAAATTGAACTCAATAATATGCGCTAAAGTGACTAGAAATTATACCAGGATTTTATCGAATGCGTTCTATTTTTGTTCCTGCCAAGAGCTTTAATTTAAATGTAATTATACCCTATTTTGTACTTTTAATTATCCTTGTTTGCGCTCTAATTTCTTGGGTTAGTTCATTAGCTGGAAATGTTTATTTAGAACTTCTATCTCATTTTAAAGTTCAATATTTAATTCTGATTATTTTGTTTTTTTGTTTGCTTTTATTAGTCCGCAAAAAAAAATTTATAATTATTAGCTTATTTTGCTTATCTATTACTTTAATAGATATTATTCCTTGGTATATTCCCCAATTTCCCAAAAGTTTGGATAATCCAGCTCAACTTAGAATTCTAAACGCAAACCTCAATATTCAAAATCAAAACTATTCGGAAGTTCTAGCACTAGTTAGGAAAGAAAAGCCAGATATTGCTATTTTTATAGAAATTAATAATGCATGGGTAGAACAGTTAAACTCTCTCAAAGATATTCTTCCTAATGCTGTAGTTAGGGCTAATCCTTATAACCTTGGCATTGCAGTATACAGCCAGCGTCCACTAGAAAAGGGTTCTATTACTTACTTTGGAGGTTCCAAAAATCCTAGTATCGTAGCCCGTTTAAATATCAATCAACAAAATTTGACTTTGGTTGCCACTCATCCTCCACCACCACAACCCGGAGGTTTATTTCAAACTCGGAATCAACACTTAGCTGAAATCAGTCAATATATTAAGCCACTCTCAACCCCAGTGATAATAGCGGGCGATCTAAATATTACGATGTGGTCGCTTTATTACAAACGATTCATCCAGGAAACGAAATTAAAAAATGCTCGTCAAGGATTTGGTCTTTTGCCCAGTTGGCCAGTTAAAACCAATTATCCTCCTTATTCAAAAATTCCTGCTATTCTGCTGCGCTTCTTATCAATTCCTATCGATCATTGTTTGATTAGCCCAAATATTCAGGTCGCTAAGATTCGCACAGGGCCAAATGTCGGTTCCGACCATCGACCCTTAATTACAGATTTAGTAATTCCCATTTAGGAATCGGAATCAATCAAAGCTTTAATTAATCCGACTTTAGCTTGAGTGACTTCAGGGCTTGAACTCGGAGTAATTGAACCGACAAAATATTCCCCGGTTGGTAAATAGTGTAAAGCTAATTCTGGGTAGGAAACAATTTCCCAATCCTTGTAGACTTCGCTGATTTCTCCTTCATGCTGAGGGCGGTTATTTTCATAACACCAGCCAGCTTCCAGTAACTTTCCAATTAGGGATGTCATAGAAGAAGTTTCCTTTTTTGTTCGTCAACAATGTTAGCAACGGTCACGAATTGGCAACCTGTTAGCAGAGTTTCCCTGTTACACCCATTAGGTTTTTTAATATCACATTTCCCGCCCCCAGCCCCAGAGAACAAAAAGCGCAGTATTCTCTGGCTCCCCCCTTTTTTTACAGACGTGAGGGGGAATCTCTTTAAAGAGAGCAATTAAAGAACATGTGTCAAACTCAAACCCAATTGGTATTAATCGCTCAATTAGATGTTGTATGCCTCTACCCTAACATTAGTCTCCAAACAGCTAACAGTCTTCAAAAAGTTATGCAGGAACCTCAATTTTCTTGTTGCCTGACAGACCAAAAGCGGTGTGAATCGCTTGTAAGGCAGTGACTCCACTTGCTTTGGCAACCACACAACTAATTTTAATTTCTGAAGTAGTAATCATTTGAATGTTAATTTCGTGTTGAGCTAGCGCTTCAAACATCCGCGCTGCCACGCCCGGTTGTCCCACCATACCAGCCCCGACAATGCTAACTTTAGCAATGTCAGGATCAAGTAGAATTTCTCCAAATCCCAAAACGGGTGCTGCCTGCTGAAATGCGGTGCGAGCCGCTTCTGCATCGAGTTGTGACACTGTAAAGGCAATATCGCGGGTGGGGATACCTTCAATTACACGGCAACGCTGAGACTGGATGATCATATCAACGCTGATATTCTGCTCTGCCAACAGCCCAAAAATCTGCGCCGCCATGCCAGGGCGATCAGGGACATAACGAATGGCCAGACGGGCTTGGTTGAGGTCGAGGGCAACGCCTCGGACTGGAGAGTGGGGATGAGAATAAGCGGGAGGGGGGCTAGCAGCTTCGGTTGTGCTGGGTAACTGAATGGGGGAACTGTTGATTTGAAATGTATCGCATAAAGCCGCGATCGCCTGATCGCCATCTGCCGCATCAATCACACAACTGACTTTCACCTCCGAAGTGGAAATCATTTGGATGTTGACACCTGCATTCGCCAAGGTTTTGAACATCTGCGCCGCAATACCAGGCCGTCCGATCATACCTGCACCGGCGATGGAAACTTTGGCAATTCCACGCTCAATCATGACTTCAGCTTCTTCCGGATTGGCTTGAAGCTGACTTCGGAGAGTGGGCGCGATCGCTTCGGCCACCGCTTCAGCCCGATTGAGAATCCCTTTGACCACGGTAAACGCAATATCATTGGTATTGCTCTCATGAATGGATTGAATAATCAAATCCACGTCCAAATCTTGACGGGCAATTTCACCAAATAACTTTGCCGCCACACCGGGATGATCGGGCACCCGCAACAATGCGACTTTGGCCTGATCGGTATCATACTCAACGGCATCGACCGAACGCGCAATCTCTAACCCTTCCAATGATCGGGGCTGAGGTGCAGGAGACACCACTTTTGTACCGGGTTCATCCGTCCAACTCGAGAGTACTACTAACGTGACGCCGTAATTTCGAGCAATTTCCACCGCACGAGGATGTAGAACTTTTGCCCCCAAACTGGCTAATTCCAGCATCTCATCGGAGGTAATCTCATCCATCAACTGAGCATCCGGCACCACACGGGGATCGGCGGTTAAAATCCCCGGAACATCGGTATAAATTTCACAACGTTCTGCTCCCAAGCAGGCGGCCAGTGCAACGGCTGACGTATCTGAACCCCCTCGCCCCAGAGTAGTAATTTCCAGCTCATTCGTACTCGTAATACCCTGGAAACCAGCGACAACGACCACTTTACCTTCGTTGAGATGCCGTTCAAGTCGTTCAGTTTGGATATTGAGAATTCGAGCCCGACTATGTTGTGCTTCCGTGACAATACCCACCTGAGCACCGGTCATCGAAATCGCAGGTTGTCCGAGCTCCTGCAATGCCATACACAACAGCGCAATGGTGACTTGCTCTCCAGTAGACAGCAACATATCCATTTCCCGACGGCTGGGATTGGAAGAAATTTCATTGGCTAGTTTAATCAAACCATCGGTTGTCTTCCCCATAGCAGAGACAACAACAGCCAGAGAATTGCCCTGCTGTACCGTTTTGATGACACGCTGAGCTACGGCTTGAATGCGTTCGACTGACCCAACGGAGGTGCCTCCGTATTTCTGAACAACTAGCGACATATTATTTACCCCACCACACTTACTCTTAACGCCTGAAACCCTTAATCAGCTCAATGGTTTGAGGATGCTAAGAGGTATTGAATCTCAATTACTTAATAAACTTATCAGACCTTGCCCAATTCAACTCAACTGGCTTGAAATTGTATACTTAGGATGGAGAGTTTAAGTCTTCTAGTAGGGTTTAGGTGTTCAGGCGCTTGCATCAAGATATGGAACTATACTGGCTCCGATTCAGTCCTGCTAAACCAGAAGTGAACCCATTAAAATTGAAACAGCTATACACACCATCTCAACCAGAATTGCTTACCCTACTGAATCTAAATGTTTGATTCAAATTTGTGCGATCGCTCAATGCTTAAAGTGCCAGTAGATCACTATTGGTGGACACTACCGTGGCTCAATAAACCTCTAGCTTTCGTCATTCTACTCTTCGTCGCGTGTTTGGGAATTTACTGGTTTTTAAACAGCCCCCAACGTGTTCGCTGGATCAGAAGTCCGAAAGGATTTTTAATCCTATTTTGCATCACAGCCCTGATTCCAGTCCTAGCGATGGGAATAAGTCAAGGTTTGGTGGCTTTCTTGCCCAAAGATTCGGGTAAATCTGTTGATGCCATTGTGGTCGTAGGGCGAGGGTGGCCGTTGATGCATGCTCGTGTTGATGCTGTTAATGAACTTTGGCGAGCTGGACGTGCTCCTATAATTTTTGCTAGTGGTCACGATGATGCTCCCCACCTCGTTCAACTTTTGGAGGAAAAAGGTATTCCCGATCGCGTCCTTGATGGGGAAAATTGTTCAATGACCACAGAGGAAAATGCCATTTTTAGCGCCGCTATTCTACAACCTCGAGGAGTGCGGAAAATATTGTTGGTTACTGACAAATGGCACATGTTGCGGTCAATCCTCGTTTACCGTGCTTATGGTTTTAAAGTTTTGCCTAGCATTAGCTCCTCACCCGAACACTGGAATACTAAGGAACGGGGATTTCTCAAGCTAAGAGAATATGCAGGTGTCATTAGTTATGCATTTCGAGGGTTGTTCTTTCCTCAGAATGTCTCGGATTTGGACACTCCTGAACTCAAGGATTTGGTACAACAAGCTATACAGTACGGGCGGAGAGAGAAAATTTAGGAATGTTGGTAGCCACCAACCAGTTTCTCAAACTCCAGATCTACACATCTTTGACAAACGAAATCATCGTTTGTAGCTTACAAAAACCAACGGATTCGTAGAGCCTTCCTGCACCATGAGGGTTATCTGCATCGACATCTAGTTTTGCCGTCTGGATACCCTGTGCTTTTAATTGTTGCATTCCGGCCAGTAACATTGCTCGTCCGAGTCCACGTTGGCGAAAACCCCGTCGAGTTCCTAGCGTGATAATCCAGCCTTCACTACATTTGTTACGTTGGTTCTTTTCTGAATTGATTTTACAGTAACAAAAAGCCGCAAATGTACCATCAGCCGCAACGGCAATCAAATCTAATTCCGGTTTGTAGTATGGGTATTGCGACTCATGTAGTACTCGCTCGACGGTTAACTCGTGATGGTTCCAGTGGTCGATAAATGACTGATTGTACATCTCAACCCAAGCCTCAGCCTCCTCATCTCCTCGGCGATGGCGTAGGGTGAAGCCTTCGGGAAGCTGGGGTTCTGGGATGGGTTCATTGAGCGATCGCGCCATCGAAAAAAAGTAACGTTCAGCCGTGAAACCACAGCTTTCTAATAAGGCAATACGCTCAGGTTTATCCGCATGAGAGCCAGAGCGCAACTTTACCGATACATTACGCTCTTGACCGACCTCACGCAAGCGTTCCTGAGCCCATGCAATCACCTGCTGTTCCAAATCGCCACCTCGTGCTGTGGGGTGGACGCGAAACCAGAGGAAACCATCAATGATGTCGCCAGTTGGAGGAATCCGCAACCCGCTGAAAGCAAGAAGCTGATGATTGGTATCTTCCCAAAGACAGAAATCACGCGCTGGATCGAGCGATGGCTGGTTCAATGAGCGCCTAAGTTCAGGAATTGATGTTCCTGAGTCTAGCTGATCAACGGCTTCACAGGTATTGATCAGATTGGCGATCGCTTCTAAATCCACTTCACCCCGATAGGGACACATGGTGATAGTAGTCATACGCCATTAAATCTCCTTAAGATAAGCAATTTGAGTGTTCACCTTAGTAAAACCCACCGACTCATATAATCGCAGTGCGCCAGAGAGGTTTTCGGCATCCACATAAAGCATGGCCGTTTCCATTCCTTCTGCCTGTAACCGTTGCATGATTGCTTGTAACATGGCTCGTGCCAGTCCCTTTTTGCGAAAACCTCGCTTTGTTCCCAGGGGATTAATCCAACCCTGATCGCCTTGATTAGGGATGTAACAGTCGCAAAATGCCGCAAATGTTCCATCTGGAGCAATCACAATCAAAGACAAATCTGGTCGAAATTCGGGATTATTCAGCTTGTGCTTAAATGCCTCAACCGTTTCGGGGAGGAAATTCCAATGATCGATGAACGTTTGATTAAACATTTCCACCCATGCTTGAGCATCTTGTTCGCCTTGAATGGAACGTAGGGTGAAACCTTCAGGGAACTGGGGTTCTGAAATAGGCTCAGCTAAGGAACGCACCATTGTCAAGAAATAGCGCTCGATCCTAAAACCACACTCTTCAAGCAAAGCAATACGCTCAGTTTGCTCGACGCTAGCACCTGCAAGGAGTTTGACATCAGTATCACGTTCTTGCCTAACCTGCCGCATCCGTTGTTCTCCCCAGTCCGTAATTTGCTTCTGGAGAATGTCAGCCGATGCTGTAGGGTGAATACGAAACCAAAGAAAACCACTAAGTACTTGACCTTCAGAAGGAATCATCAATCCAGCAATGGCCATCAGCTTCCCATTTGTATCTTCCCACAAGCCAATATCACGTTGCTGATCGACGGAAGGTGCATCAAATTGCAGCCGAATTTCAGAGATAGAAGGCCATGTATCCGGTGGATCGACAGACTGACAAGTTTCTAGAAACTTGGCGATCGCTTCTAAATCTGTTTTTCCGGCATAAGAACGCATGGTGAAAGTTATCCTCATAGACCCAATTTTTAACTAATTAACTCACCGGTTTCTTGCAACGAATGCAAGCGACGATAAATTCCTTCGCGGTGTAAAAGTTCCTGATGATTTCCTACTTCCACAATTTGCCCTTGGTCAAGAACTACAATTTTATCGGCATCCCGAACTGTACTCAATCGGTGGGCAATAATAATGGTGGTACAAGTCCCCTGAATGTTTCTCATGGCTAATTGAATGGCACGTTCGGATTCATAATCCAAGCTTGAAGTTGCCTCATCAAAGACTAAAACATCTGGTTCTACTAATAACGCACGGGCGATTCCTAAACGTTGTCGCTGTCCCCCTGATAATCGCACCCCTCGCTCTCCGACAACGGTATAGTAACCTTGAGGCAGATTTTCAATTACTTCGTCTACTTTGGCAATTCGACAAGCTTCTTCTACTTTGGAAAAACAAATTTTTGGGTTTCCATAAGTCAGGTTATCAAGCAATGTACCGTTAAAAACATCAACGTCTTGGTGAACAATAGCCAAGCGCCTGCGGTATCCTGTAACATCCAACTTCCGAATATCTGTACCATCGATTAAGATGCAACCGTCCTGGGGTTCAAAATACCGGAAGAGAAGTTTAACCAACGTAGACTTACCCGAACCCGATCGCCCCACTAATGCTACAGTTTGATAAGGTTCAATCAACAGTTGAATATCTTTTAATACAGGGCGTCTAGAGTCATAGCTGAAATTGATATGGGAAAACTCTACTTTACCTGTAAATTTATAGGACTTGACGCTATCTTCTGGATACAGCGCTACACCCACAGAATCTTGTCCTGCTGGTTGCTGCATAAACTCATGAAATCGCTTCATTGAAGAATAACGACGAGCAAATATTTCCGCCAAGTTACTAATCGGTTCTAACTCCGAATACGCCATGCTAGAAACCGTTAAAGTGGTAACAAAGTGTCCTAAGGATATCCCACCTTGCACAGTGGCTACTAAAGTTAATGCTAATACGCTAAAAACACAAGCCTGGATAACAGTGGTTTGCCAAGTACCTAATTTAACGTAACCTAAGTGAATGCTGAATAAAACGACCTTTAGTTCACGATTTAGGCGAGCGCGTTGTCGTTTTAGTTCTGATGCTTCAGTGGCAAAGGCTTTAACCGTTTTGATATTTGTGACAAGTTCTGAAGTTCGGCTTTCTGTATTCTCCTGATGTTTCTCAAGAACACCTTCTTTGGCTATTAGCTTTGTCAAGTCTTTAAAGCTAAAGCTCAAAATCAAAACAAAGGAAATTAAAAACAAAATGGCAATGCGCCACTCAATCAACAAGATGACGACAAAAATACCCATTACCCGAAAGAGTTTGGGAATCAACATTCCCGCAATTTCTGGATAAGTCCAAGTGTGATTAGCAATCCCTCTAGCCACTCGTCCGGCAATTCTTCCAGGGTTATTTTCATCGTAAAATTCTAAGGGTAAAGTTAGAATTTTTTTAATCGCTTGTTCGGAATGGTCGCGACGAGCACGTAATGCGATCGCCCAGTGATACCATGCACTAAGCCACACTTGCAATGGAGCTCTCACAACCGTAACTACAAAAATTAAACCCAACAATACAGATAGAGAAAATAATCGATCCGTATTATTTTGAGACAGATTTGCTATTCCCTGTACCAGGTTTTGTAAAGGTTCATCTAAGGCTTGGCCTGACAAAACATTTAAAATTTGGCCGATTACATAAGGTACGATAAGATCGACAATTTCAAAAAAACTGGCGGCAAGAATGCTAAAAATAGAGATGCGCCAATAAGGGCGAAAATAATAGAGGATATCTCGAAATTTTGCCATAATGCTCCTGACCTAGCCGTACTGGCATGACTCAGAACGTCAATGACTCACTCATCAGTAGTCTCTATTCTGAGGTACAATACTTCTACGAGGCTGTTTTGTAGTATGTATGAAGCTTATTATACTACAAGCGAATTCTTTTGCGTCAAGTTTTTGTAGAATTTTTGGCGATCGCACGAACGGATGCAATCAAGTACTGCAAGCAACTAGATGAGGTGAAACTTATCTATCGGTTTAGAGAAGGTGGTTGACCGAAATAGGTAGTATGGCGTTTCTCACGCTCGGTGAAGTACAGCGATTGATTTCCTAACTCCTGACTCGGAGACTTCTGACTCCCCAGGTGTATCCCGTCCAACTGAGAACCGCTATATACCCACTAGAGACAGCCTTTTAAGTGGATTAGAACACATATTCCAGGGATGAAACAAGGTTAAAATCAGGCTAGTTTCACTGTGCAATTTTAGCCAACCTAGCCATAGCTATGTTTTCTTTATCTGTAGCCAGACGATTGATAATCAAGAACACGTTTTGGGTAATTTCTCTGTGTTCTATATTACTTTTTTTGGCTCTACCTAGTTACGCTCTGAGTTTAAAAGATGTGCCTAACCCTCAAAAAGAATATGGGGGTTGGGTAACGGATCGAGCACAACTCCTGAGCGAGGAGACTCAAACTCAACTTAATCTAATTATCTCTGAATTAAACCGTCAAACCGGAGATGAAATTACTGTTGTCACCGTACCCGAAACTACCCCAGCACCTAGTCCTAAAGCATTGGCAACTCAACTCTTTGAGGCTTGGGATATCAGCAGAAATGGAGTGCTGTTTTTGGTGTCTAAACGCGATCGCCGTGTAGAAATTCAAACGGGGTACGGAATTGAATCTTTATTACCTCGAACTCAAGTCAGCAACATCATCCAAGACGAAATTCTACCTCTATTTAAACAAGAAAATTTTGCCGGTGGAATCTTAGTCGGTACTATATCGCTAGCCACTCAACTCGGTGGCAACTTTGCCAATTTACCTAACTTGGCTGTTGATATGAGTAGTATGGCTAATTCTAACCAACAATCGGGATATGTGGCGTTAAGTATACTAGTCATTAGTGCGCTAGTTTTGCCCTCGGTTGTATGGTTTTCTTCTATTAGTCGTAGAAGTGGCTTTATCGTTAGTAATAGGGATGAATCTAGTAATAAACCGGAAGGGAGCAATGCTAGCAGTGGTTGAGAAAGTTATAATCTAAGTATTCCATTCACTAATTTCGCTGAGAATGCCGATGTTTAAGTCCTTCAAAGTTACCACCTTAAGGATATAGAAAAACCCTAAATAATGGTTACTTTATTCAGGATTAGTTTCATTTTTCCATGTTGATGTTGCTCTGTTATGTTGGCGATGAGCGTTACGCATTGGAAAGTTCTCGCATCGTGGAAATTGTGCCAAAAGTAGCCCTGAAAAAGCTACACCACGCGCCTGAATATATCCCCGGTTTATTTAATTACCGAGGTCGTATCATCCCAGTTATCGATCTGTGTCATTTGATACAAGGTCATCCTTGCCGCCCACACTTGAGTACTCGGATTATTTTGGTCAAGTACCAACAGCATCATTTTTCGGGGTTACAAAGTAGAGATTTGGCAAATACTTTGCTCGATGATTATACTACCATTGAAGAAAATTTATTCTCTACAAACTCGCCCCAAATCTTAGGTCTAATGGCAGAACGGGTGACAGAAACATTCAAAAAACCTAAGACTGAGTTTGTCGATCCTGGAATTAGAGTAGATACCGCACCTTATTTGGGAGAAATCATGACTGATGAGAAAGGAATGATACAATTCGTGCGAGTCGAGTACCTTTTACCGGAAGCACAGCAAACTTACCTCTTACCTCAACAGGAGGACACTTGAACGGCTCATTTTTAAACTAAAGCACGACATTAATTGGAGGATTTTATCAAAATCCCACGCCTTTTAGCTGTGAGGTGAGTTAATTTAGTCAATGTCGTTTTTTTGAACTTTAAAATATGTCTATCGGATAGCTGACCTATCCCACCTCTTCTCGCTACATTAGAAGAAGTAATGATATTGATCACGATGGTGTATGCGATGGGAGCACGTCAGATTTGCACAGACAGCCCCGCACTGCGTGCCGCTACGCTAACATCCCCCAGCCCTTCTCCCTTGGGGAGAAGGGGAGCAAGATTTCAAAGTCCCTCTCCTTTTGGGAGAGGGATTTAGGGTGAGGGCTGACAAAGGTGACATACTCTCTGTAAATAAGGGCTAAAGCCCTTACTACGAACTACATCTAATCCA
This sequence comes from uncultured Microcoleus sp., assembly GCA_964588805.1. Lineage (GTDB taxonomy): Bacteria > Cyanobacteriota > Cyanobacteriia > Cyanobacteriales > Coleofasciculaceae > CAZPRJ01. The sequence continues at coordinate 47,020 of CAZPRJ010000027.1, forward strand.
ATACTTTTGTTTTTGGTGCGACTAGGGTAAACCCTTCACTTGTTCCCAGAGACACGCGATCGGGTAATGGCAAACTCTCTAAGATTGATTGATCTAACAACAAGTAAGGTTGAGCTTGCCATAATTGTAATAACATCGCTGTATCTGCGGGAATAACTTGGCGATCGCTATAAAAATTCAAACTCGGACGCCGATAACCAAAAGAGGTATAAATCACACTACCCGGTGGAGTTTTCTCTCGAATTAATGCAGCAACGGGCTTGACAGGAAAAGCTTCATTCAACTCCCACAGCCACGATTGGGAGGTCATCAATAGCCCTAAAGTCAAATACATTCCGACTAATAAAACTAGGATAAATTGGCGGTTATTGTGTTGAATTTGCCAAGCAGCTATTCCCATTGTCAGCGCCACAACAATGCCCATGATGATTAAAACGGGTTGAGGGTCTGCGACAATAAAGTAAACACATCCCCCAATACCGACCACCGCTAAAATGCTCAATATTACCGTTAAATATCGAGGATAATGTTGGGACTCTTGCCAGAAATGCGCCAGTTGAGCACCAACAGCCAAGGCAAAAAAAGGGTACATCGGCATGATGTACCAAGGTAACTTTGTTCTCATTACAGAAATCACGCCCAAATACATTAGAGTTCCAATCAGAACTAAACAGCCCCAACTATTACGACGTTTTTGCCAAGCTAGATACAATCCTCCCGGCCAGAATAGCAACCAAGGCCAAGTGTATTTGAGTAACTCCAGCAAGTAATACCAGGGAGGCCCACTATGATTTTCAACCGTTTGAGAAAGGCGTTCCCATCCTTGAGACTGAAAATGAGTCTGTAAAAAAATAGTGCCATAATGCTGCCATTGAGCAACATACCAAGCCACAACCGGCATACAACCTAAGAAGATGCCTATCCAAAGATAGGGACTTGCTAATAAGCTGAGTTGACCATCTAAAATCAAAAATACGCCTGCGATCGCCCCTAGGGGAACAACCAGCAAGCCTTTAGTGAGAATAATTAATCCTAAACTCAGCCCAACTCCAACTGCCCATCGTCGATCTTGACGCGATTTGAGCAAGCATAACAACAGCAACACAAAGAAAGAAATCACCGTACCATCTAGCATCGCTAAACGTCCATGCCGGACAACTGGTAGCAGTGTTAAGTAAACGCTAGCCGTAAAAATGGCGGGTAAACGTTGGCGAAAAACTTCTCGCCCTAACAGATATAACAGGGGTACACCGCAAGCCGATAAAAATGCACCAGGAAAACGTGTACTCCATTCTACTCCTCCTCCCCATTGGTAACTCAGAGCAATGAGCCAATCCATCAAAGGGGGTTTCAAAAGATAGGGTTCTCCTCCCAGAGTTGGGTAAAGCCAATGTCCAGTGCGGTAAATTTCTCTAGCAACTAATGCCCGTGTCCCCTCATCCCAATCTCGCAAGGGTACGTTTCCTAAAGAAATACCCCACAGCACAAACGCTGCGAGCAAAAAGCCGATCAGCCACAGTATATCGAGATTGAATCGAGTATGGATATCACGCAAGGAGAAATTCGAGGTTGTAGGTTTATGACTCATAGAAAATTTTGCCTACAGGGATAGCTGGTTGGCTTATACTCACACCTAGAAAATAAGGTAGAAGAAATAAGGCAGAAGGCAAAATGAACATCTTTTCTCCTGACTTCTGGCTCCTGACTCCCTGACTCCTGACCCCTATTTTCGTAGCAAATGCCAGTATATCTACTCAAGCTCCCAACTTGAATGGGGAGTGAGGCTTGATTTCATTAATACTCTAATTAAATGAGGTAACATTTTAATCTATTCATTCACGAATCCCTGCAACAAGAATGGTTTTCAATTTTCCCAAACGAATACACTTGATGGCTAGTTTGGTGATTAGCCTTGTGGGATTCATTCTAACTGTACCCCTAATCGTTTACGGTGTGATTAAGGGGGCTGATGTTATATGGCATTTAAATTGGGCTGAAAATTTTGCTGAGCAACTTTGGTCTGGAGAGCTTTATCCACGTTGGTTGTTTAAGTTAAATTCAGGTTTAGGAAGTCCTGCTTTTTTCTTCTATCCGCCCATTCCTTATTACATTACAAGTCTATTTTACCCGTTTAAGTTCGGTACTCCAGCGATTTGGTCGGCTTTGATTTTATCGGCTGCATTGGCTCTGATTAGTTCGGGTTTTACTGCCTATTTTTGGCTCAAGGATATTGCAAATTCTAAAACAGCTTTAATCGGTTCAGTCATCTATATGGCTTGGCCTTATCATTGGGCGATAGACCTTTATTTTCGGTTTGCTTTTGCAGAATATTGGAGTTTTGTATGGATGCCATTGCTGTTGTATTTTACTGGCAAAATCGCTAAAGGTGATAACTATTCAGTTTTGGGATTTAGCTTGAGTTATGCTCTGTTGATTATGACTCATTTGCCCACTACTTTAATGTTTTCAGGGGTGCCAATTTTTTATTTATTAACGCTATCTAATTCAACCAACCGCAAACCGTTATTATTACGTCTGGGTATAGCTCTTGTGTTGGGAGTGGGTTTATCAGCTATCTATTTAATCCCTGCTCTCACAACACAGCAATACGTTAGTCTCAATACAGTGGCTACAGGACATTTTAACTATGGTAGTAATTTCCTGCTTGATTTAGGAAGTTTTCAGCGCTCGCTTCTAATTTTGAGCCGATTGTATTACGGTATTTTAATGCTTTTAATGGGGTGTACTTCCTATTGTGCTTATCGCCTAGCAATTCCTAACAACCGTGAAGATAGAAAGAAAATAAATTTTTGGTTAATCATCACTTTTATTTCTATTTTTATGATGTTACCCCTCAGTTCACCCCTTTGGCAGCTCTTACCCATTTTACAAAAAATTCAATTTCCTTGGCGGTTTCTGACTGTGTTAACAATCTCATCAACAGTATTAATTACCTTAGGATTTTATTTTTCCAATTCAAGAACTACAAATTTTCGTAAAAAACTATACTTAATTCAAAACCTCTTATTAGTCATTACTTTATTGAGTGGAATTTTGGTAACGTTCCTGACCACTGAACGCTTAACATTTGATGGACAAACTCAACTGTATATGTCCCAAGAGACTCTAGAATATCGCCCTCAATGGGTATCATCTGATATCTTTGTGGAATATCGTGTTCCTGAATTAGCCCAACAGCTTCCAAAGGCAAAAATAACCACTGGACAAGGCAGTGTGTTCATTGAACAATGGCAACCGAGAAAAATTGTCTTACAAGTGGATGCACTATCCAGCGTCTTAGAACTGACACTCAAACAATTTTACTATCCCGGATGGACAGCCCAACTGGAGGGTAAATCAAATCCCTTGCCTGTAGAACCTTCTTCACATGAGGGTTTATTACGTGTTACAGTCCCTAAAGGTCAGCATCAAGTCAGGGTGAGTCTAGAAGCCGGAATTTCAGAACGCCTCGGTCAAGCCATCAGTACCTTTTGTGCTTTAATTGTTTTACTTTGGGCTTTGCTATTGCTCAAGCCTATGAAGTGGTTGGGTTGATTGCAGCGATCGCGCCAGTGACCCATGTATTTTTGGCTGTGATAACGACAGGATAAACTTTGCGATTTCTTAAAATTAGTGGATAAATTATCGGTTAATATTAAATGAATTATAAACTAGGGTGGTCATATTAACTCTGCCTGTATAAAATATTTGATACGGACAAAATACTGGCTCAAGTAAGTCTAGAGAATGTAGAACTCTGATTTACTGATTTCGTCTACTCCAGAATTAAGATTGGGTGCATTGGGCTGGAGACAATTTTTCTAAGTTCGGGTCTACCTAAACAGCAGTAAAATTAACAATTGACGCAGCTTTATAGAGGAAGCTAGTCTGTAGAACAGTGTAATTTTATAGAGTAATTTCTATCAATTGGATAGGAATTAAGGGTTCACATCGCCAAAATTTGCTCAACAATTTCTAATTAGTCGAGTTAATTGGTGCCTACCGTTTAGCAGTTTTAGTCAACATGAATGGCTTTCACGATGCATTTATTTCTTATGGACGAGCAGATAGCAAAGGCTTTGCTACTCGGCTTCACGAGCATCTGTTAAAAGCAGGTCTTAAGGTTTGGTTTGACCAAAATGATATTCCCCTAGGAGTCGATTTTCAGAATCAAATTGATGATGGTATAGAAAAAGCGGATAACTTTCTATTCATCATTGCTCCGCACTCGATTCATTCTCCTTATTGTCGTAAAGAAATTGACCTAGCCGTTCAGCGCAATAAACGAATTATTCCCCTCTTACACGTTGAACAAATTAATCAGGAGATTTGGCAGCAACGCAACCCAGGACGCGACCTCAGCGAGTGGGAAGCCTATCAGACTAAGGGCTTACATTCCAGTTTCTCCAATATGCCTCCGGTGATTGGTAAAATTAACTGGGTTTACTTCCGAGAGGGTATCGATGATTTTGAAACATCGTTGGCGGGACTTTTAGACTTATTTGCTCGTCATCAAGACTATGTTCGCCAGCACACTTACTTTTTAGCTCAATCGCTAGAGTGGCAGCGAAATCAAAAACAAACCTCTTATCTATTAGTTGGAGAAGAACGGTATCAGGCAGAAAATTGGCTAAAAGTTAGGTACAAGAACGAGCAACCCCCCTGTGAACCGACAGACTTACATTGTGAGTTTATTTGTGAAAGTACTAAAAATGCCGACAACTTAATGACCCAAGTGTTCCTCTCTTACTCCGAACAGGAGAGGGCAATTATGGACAAAGTTGCCAAAATTTTGATGCGGGAAAGCTTTACCGTCTGGACGAATAAAACCGATATTCAGTCCGGGGAAGATTATGTGGAGGCCATTTATCGAGGGATAGAGGAAGCCGATAATTTAGTTTATCTCCTCTCGGAAGCATCCTTGCGATCGCCCTACTGCCAGCAAGAAATCGCCCATGCCTTATCTCACCAAAAACGAATTATTCCCTTATTGGTGGACAAGGTTGAAATCGAGAAGATTCCCCCTGAACTGCGTTTCTTGCAATTTATCAACTTTACCGACCATGAGGACGAAGCCAACTATCGCACCTCCTCTGATAAATTAATCAAAGCCCTCAATCAAGATACCGCCTATTACGAACAGCATAAACTCATCCTCTCAAAAGCGCTGAAGTGGGAACGGCAAAAGCGCAATCCCAGCATTCTCTTGCGGGGATACAATCTGCGCCAAGCTGAAGCCTGGTTGAAGGTGGCACAGCAACGCACCCAGCATCCGGCCACCCCTTGGCAAGAAGAATTTATTCTAGAAAGCCTCAAACAACCGCCCGATGCTAGCTTAGACGTATTTATTTGCTATTCCCGACTAGATTCGGATTTTGTCCGCAAACTCAACAACACCCTGCAAATTCAAGGTAAATCCACTTGGTTTGACCAAGAAAGCATTGGGTCTGGGGAAGACTATCAGCAGGAAATTCATCGAGGAATTGAAAGCGCTGATAACTTTCTGTTTATTATTTCCCCCAATTCCATTGACGCACCTTACTGCCTGGATGAGGTTGAGTATGCGCTGAACTTGAATAAGCGCATCGTGACGGTTTTGTACCAGGACGTTGATGAGGCTCAACTTCATCCCGGTTTAACGCGAATCCAGTGGGTGGATTTTAGGAAGCATGGAGGAGACTTTCTCACCAACTTTGGGGAACTCACCCGTACCCTAGAGACAGACCCCGAATATGTGCGAACCCATACTCGATTGTTGCTCAAGTCCAAAGAATGGGAACAGCATGAGCGTGATGATAGCTTCCTATTACGGGGGAAAGACTTAAGTGCCTCTGACCAATGGCTGCAACAAGCCACCCAAAAAGAACCAGCACCAACCGAACTCCAGCTTGATTACTTAGCTGCCAGTCGAGAGTTACCCAATCGTAGGATTAAGCGTCGCACAGTACTCTTAACCAGCTTGGTGGCGACAGGGTTAGTGGTGGTTGGCCGCTTTTTTGGAATGACGGAACCGTTAGAATTAGCAGCCTATGACCACCTGATGCGCTGGCGTCCGAATGAGGCACAAGACCAGCGATTTTTAATGGTGGATGTTGACCCGGAAAGCATCGACAAGTTGAACGAAAACCCTAAATATCAAGGGGGGAGAGGGTCTATTTCTGATGAGGCACTCGATGATGTACTCAATGTTCTCTCCCAAGGGCAACCTCAAGCCGTTGCCATAGATTTTATCCGCAATTTTCCCGCCCAAGGCAATTTGGCCACCCGTCTCCAGCAGGGAAATAATCTATTTGCGGTTTGTAAAAATAGTTATGTCAATGAGCGCAAAGAAACCATTCCAGGATTTAAAAGTCCGCCGGAAATCCCCATCGAGCAAGTTGGATTTGGTGATTTGGTGGATGATGATTGGGGTGGGGGTCGGTTTATTCGCCGACATTACCTGATGCAGGAAGCGGACCCTAAGTATTGTAATACTCCGGAATCTTTGAGTTTAGCGATCGCTCGTCGCTATCTCGAGGCACAGGGCAAGCCTTTTGTGTCTCCCCTCGATGACAACGGGGAGTATGTGCAGGATATGCAGTTTGATAAAGCCGTGATTCCCCAACTCAGGGGCATTGGGGGTGGTTATCAAGACCAGAAAAACCGACTGCAAGGGTATCAAACGATGCTCAATTACCGTGTCCATCAGGGCGACCCGAATAATTTTGCACCCAGAGTCAATATTTTAGACGTTCTCAACAATAAAGTTTCCGCTCAACAAATTAAAGATCGGATTGTTTTAATTGGCTTCATCGATAGACAAGCTAGACAAGCCGACTACTGGAACACTCCCTATGGAGATATGGCGGGCGTCACTTTGCACGGACAGATGATTAGCCAGATTCTTAGCACCGTCGAAGACAATCGCCCCTTGATTTGGTGGTGGTCGATGGGGTACGAAACGCTGTGGATATTAGGTTGGTCTGTGGTGGGCGGTTTTGTCTGTTGGCGATTTAACCGCATGTTATATCGAGGATTGGGAGTCATAGTAGCACTAAGCTGTCTCTACATTGGCTGTCATCTAATCTTCGTTTCTCAAAGTGGATGGATACCTTTAGTTCCCCCAGCCCTGGCCTTAGTCGGGGCTGGCACTGGAGTTATTTACTTAACGTATCGATTGCGAACAGCTTAGTCCAAAACGGAGGATTTTGATTCATGAAGCGGATGCCTATTCGTCCTACTAACGCTTCTGTAGTACCAACTGAGTTTGGGGCTGATTCTGGAATTACTCCCCCCTTAACAAGGGGGGCTGGGGGGGTGACACATAGGACATTGAAACAGCCAATGAGTATAAGACGAACATACTGGCGACCCATACTAGTTAGCTGTACGCTGACCGTTCTATTTTCTACTACCCTGTTGCCTTGGACGGCACCCTCAGCACAGGCACAATCGGTGATTCAGCGCATTCAATCCATCGTGACCGGGAAACGAAAACAAGGGTCTGCTTCAGGGCGTTCTCGAGCGGGGGCAACTCGCTCTCAATGTCCCCAAATTGACGAGTCTAACACCTTAATGGCGTTGGTTCCTGAACATAACGAAGGATTAACGACTCAGGGCTATCCTGCTTTTTGGTTTTATGTGCCGTTTGGTTCATCTTCGGCAACCTTTAGATTGTTGGATGAAGACAAGAAGCCTGTTTTAAAACAACCTTTGCATCTACGTTTACCCGAAGAAAAAGGTCTGGTGCGTGTAACACTTCCCTCAACCGAAAAACCCCTAGAAGTGGGCAAGCGATATCAGTGGTTTTTCAATATCACTTGTACCAATCATCAAAACTCACAGACCCGGATTGCTGTTAAGGGTTGGATTAAACGAGTTCAACCCAGTCCTAACTTAGTCCAGCAACTGCAAACCACTCGCCCTCAAGACCAATATGTACTCTATGTGAATAATGACATCTGGTATGAAACCATCGCTCAATTGGCCGAACATCGAGAGGTTCATCCCCAAGAATGGACTCAATTACTGACTTTATTTGAACTGAATGATTTTGCTGAAGCGCCGATTACGGAACTACAACGCCAGTCCTCGAACCTAGGTCAGCAGTAAAGATGGAGAGTTAACCGGAATCTCCACAATCATTTCAGTTCCTTGCCCAGGAGTAGAAACGCAGCGAATTTGACCTTTGTGCTGTTGCACAATAATTTGGTGACTAATGGCTAACCCCAAACCCGTGCCACTGCCTACGGGTTTGGTGGTAAAAAAGGGGTTAAATATTTGCTCAACTACTTCTGGACTCATCCCCAATCCATTATCAGCAATTGCAATCCGAGCAACCTGAATATTGGAAGATTCTGGGGTGAGAAATGAGGTACTAATCGTAATGACACAGGGAGCAGGCTGATTTTCGAGTGCATCAATGGCATTCGAGAGTAAGTTCATAAAGACCTGATTCAATTGACTGGCATAACAGGTAATCAAGGGGAGCGGATGATAGTTTTTGATTACCTCAATTTCAGATTGAGTCCCTACAGCTCTAAGTCGGTGCTGCAAAATCAGTAAAGTGTTGTCAATCCCTTCGTGAATATTGACTCGTTTGAGTTCCGATTCATCCAATCGAGAAAAGCTTTTGAGGGCTAAAACAGTCTGCTCAATACGTTCAGCCCCCACCTGCATAGAATGGATGAGTTGTAACCAATCTTCCTTGAGAAACTCTAAATCAATTTCTTCAATAAATTCCTGAATTTCAGGAACCGAATTGGGGTAATTTTTTTGGTAGAGTTCAATCAAACTTGTTAAATCTTGGAAATATTCCCGCGCAGGCGTAAGATTACCATAGATAAAGCTAACAGGGTTGTTGAGTTCGTGGGCAATCCCTGCCACCATTTGCCCTAAAGAAGACATTTTTTCGGCTTGTATAAGCTGGGCTTGGGTGCGTTTTAATTCAATCAGGGCTTTTCTGAGTTCTTGAGCTTTTTTTCGCTCTCGGGCTTCACTTTGTTGGAGTTCTTTTTCCGCTTGTTTGCGTTCTGTAATGTCTGTAACACGCACAAGGTTTATCTTGCGCCCTACGACCTCAATTCGCTTGACGGCTATGTTTCCCCAAAAAATATTTCCTTTTTTGCTGATATATTCTAACTCCAGACTCCAACAGCCTCTCTGCTCAATCTCACTCTCAATTGAACTTAATTCTTCAGGTGTAAATTGTTCTTTTTGAAGCGTCTGCCCTTCAATGTTAAGTAATTCGCTTTTATCGCTGGACTCAAACATTTTCACGGCACGCTGATTGCAGTCTGTAATTAAACCTGTTTCTGGACTAACCAAAAAAATTGCGTCGGCCGATTCATTAAAAATTGCTTCGAGTAAGTCGTTTTGTTTCTGAAGTTGCTGAGTTAAATAGCGTAAATTTAAATGGGTTTTGATGCGGGCTAAAACTTCGTCAAGTTGAATCGGTTTGCTAATATAATCGACCGCTCCTAATGTTAACCCTTGAACTTTTTTCTCAGGGTTAGCAAAATCGGACATTGCCGTCATAAAAATGACTGGAATATCTTTAGTCTTTTCCCAACTTTTAAGTTGACGGCAGGTTTCAAACCCGTCCATTTCTGGCATCATTACATCTAAGAGAATCAAATCGGGAGTCACTCTCTCTAGAAGTTTTAGGGCTTGAATTCCACTTTTAGCTGCCCGTACGTCAAATCCTGCTTTTTTTAAAAAAACCGAGACTAATTTGAGATTAGCGATAGTGTCATCAACTACCAAGATTTCTTGTTTATGAACACTATTTTTGATATTCAAATCCGAACTCACTAAATTATCCTGAAAACCTTGATTGAGTCGAAGTTGTTGAGATAGTGGCATTTTAAGAAAAGTAAATACATCACAAGGCGAGAGTTTGATGAATTGTAAGGCATTTGAACGTAGAATTGAAGCTGGCTATACTAGCTATTTTTATTGTGAGTCTTCTGAGCAATAGTCGTCAATTAGTTTGGCAATCTCTTCATACTCGAAATCAGCAGCTAGTTCTAGGATTCGGGTGACAAAAGGAGTATACTCAAGACTTAATTGTTGGAGTCGGAGAACTTCCTCTTCAACCCCATCAACATGGCCGCTCATGGCTGCTTCATACAATGCCTGCAGTTCCTCCCTAGAAGGTATCGCCATTACTCTTGGCATAGACTGATGAGACCCGTGTGAATCATCCTTTATTCTAGGGTATTGAGTTTCGTTTTCAGGGTCATAAATCCACGATAAGTTTAAATAACTCTTGATTTTGTTTAACAATTCTTTGGCTTGAATGGGTTTGGCCAAAAAATCGTTACATCCCGAATCTAGGCTTTGTACTCGATCCACTTCAAAGGCATTAGCAGAAATCGCCAGGATAACTGTCTGTTGGAATTCCGGTAATTGCCGGAGTTGCTTTACCATTTGGTAGCCATCCATGACAGGCATCACGAGGTCAGCCAAAATCAAATCCGGTTGAAATTTGCTCGCTTTTTCTACTCCCTCTTGACCGTTTTCTGCCTCTTCTAGTTCAAAACCAATCGGTTCCAGGATATTCATTAAAATTGTACGATTTTCCCAACGGTCATCAACCACCATAATTTTCTGGGGTTCTCCTGAGTAGCCAATAATGTTATCCGTTGATTCAATAGTGATGAATTCCCACTCAGTTGAGACAGTTAATAAGTCTAACTCAAACCAAAATTTACTGCCGACTCCAGGAGTAGTCTCAACATAGATTTTGCTTCCCATAATCTCCACAATTTTTTGACTAATCGATAATCCCAAACCTGTCCCTTCACCCCGATACAAACTATCTCCTACCTGCTCAAAAGGTAAGAATATTTTTTCGATTTTATCCGGTTTTATACCAATGCCAGTATCTTCAACTTGGAAGCGAATTTTTGATATTTGTTGTTGGTTTTCACACTCCTTAAGCTCTACTACTTTAACTTGAAAGGTAACGCTACCCGTATCGGTAAATTTGATGGCATTGCTTAATAGGTTGATTAAAACTTGACGTAGTCGCTTTTCATCGGCATGAATAAGGGTAGGAATGGGCGTAAGCGCAAGGTGATTAAAATGAATTTCTTTTTGCTCTGCCTTGAGCTGAAAAATTTCTAAAACTCCAGTAATAAAGGCAGGAAAATGAAAGTCTTCGGGGTAGAGTTCGAGTTTTCCGGCTTCGATTTTAGAAAGGTCTAAAATATCATTAATCAGCGTCAGCAGGTGGGTACCGCATTGGTAAATAATGTTAATCCCTTCCTGTTGCTTGGGGGTGCAGCTTTTGTCCCGTTGCAAAATTTGGGCGTAACCTAAAATTCCATTGAGGGGAGTGCGGAGTTCGTGGCTCATATTTGCCAGGAATTGACTTTTGGCACGGTTAGCGGCTTCGGCGGCTTCTTTAGCTTTTGCCAATTCTGCCTCGGTTTGCTTGAGATTGGTGATATCAATTTCAATTCCATCCCAAACAGTGCGTCCATCATCGAGGCGACGAGGTGCAGAACGAACATAAGACCATTGAATTTCACCGGTAGATTTTCGCTTACGCATCTGCATCTCGAAAATCGATAAATTTCGCCGTGACTTTTCGGTTAATTGCTCGTTAAGCAGGCGATCTTCTTCGACAAGAATATTGTGGAGAACACTAGCATCTTGCATGACAACTTCGGGTTTGATGCCAACTAGGCATTCAATTCCTGCGGTGATATAAGAGAAGTAAACGTTTCCATTGGGTTCGTGAACGAGTTGATAGATTAAACCGTTAGGCAGATTATCTGCAAGGGTACGCAGCATTAGTTCACGTTCTTGTAACGCCATTTCGGCTTGCTTGCGATCGCTAATATCGCGCAGGGCTAAAACATAGGCAAATTCTCCCAACCATTGAGTTTGAGTGGTCTTCATTTCAATGGTGCGAACGTTTCTATTAGAATCCACTAATTCTATTTCTGACGTTTCTCCTACTGGAATTCCCCAGGGATAATCAATGATGTTTTGGGAAGGGAGGTTACATAGTTCAATGGCAGAGGGATTGACAAACCGAACTTTTCCCTCTTGATCTAAAATCATAATGCCATCGGAGGTACTCGTAATAATAGTGTTCAGTTGTGCTTCACTCTGTCTTAGTTTTTCTTCTACTTGTTTGCGTTCAGTAATATCTGTAGCTGTACCGATAATTTGCTGAATTTTGCCATCTGCAGTTCTAGAAAAAACTGTTTCTCTGCCGAATAAAGTATGCCATTCACCTTGAGCATCTCTCATTCGATACTCCCGTTCTAAAACTTCCCCCTCTGCTAAATTGGAGAGTTTTTGCATATTTTCGGGAAGTTTAGCGAAGTCGTCTCGATGAAGAATGGTTGGCATTACTGCATCTCCCATTGCTTGAATCTGTTGAGGGGTATAGCCCAGAACTTGAGCAATTTCTTGATTGCTATAAATATTCCGACTTTCAATCACATCGTAAATGTATAAAATACAAGGAGAAGCTTGAGCAATCCGTTCAATAAAACGCTTACTATCCTGTAGTTCTAAATCAGTTTGTTTGCGGTCGCTAATGTCCTGAGATGTACCCAAAACTTTGATAACTCGGTTATTTTCATCTCTAGCAAAAACTACTTCCTGGGATAGCAACCAACGCCAAGAACCATTTTTATGCCGAAACCGACTCTCGGTTAACAAAATCTCGCCATCGACGGCAGTTTCCCAATAAATCAGATTGCGTTCAAGTAGTAGCAAATCATCAGGATGTAAGACCTCTAAAAAGAACTGAGCGCCCCGTTGTAGTATCTCTTCCGGGGTATAACCTAGGATATCGATTGACTGACGATTGATATAGAGATCGCTGCCAGTGGTTGGGTTAAACAGGTAAAGAAGTTGAGGAGAATTGTTAGCAATTTGTTCAATAAAATGTTTACTATCCCGCAATTCTTGTTCAACTCGTTTGCGTTCAGTAATATCACGCGCCACCCAAACAACGGAATCATCCAACAAAGGTGAAACGCAGGCTGTAAACCAAACTTCTTGATTGTCGATGCGTAGATTATAGTCAAAATTGATGCTTTGCTGATTATCCAAAACCTGTTGCACCTGAGCAAACCAACTGCCTTCACTCTGCTCTTGTTGGAAAAATTGCTCGACTATTGAATTGAGTAGGCTAGGGCTAGTCGTATCCTCACTAATCATCTTCGTTGGTATAATTTGGATGCTTTTTTGTGCATCAATAATGAGTACAATATCAGTAATCGACTCAAATATGGTTCGTACTTGCTGAGTCGAACTATAAAGCTTTCCTCCTAGCAACTGACGCTCGGCAATTTCCCGTTTTAATTGTTGGTTAGCATCGGCTAATTCTGCTGTCCGGGTAGCAACTTGAGCTTCTAATGTACGGTTGTAGTTTGCTAAAATCTTCTGAGCTTGTTTGCGTTGGGTAATATCTCGACCTTCAGAGATGAGAAATTCTACCTTGCCATTCTGATCAAAAATAGGTTTCAGAGAAAAATCAATCGTAAAAACGCGATCGCCAGCCCCTAAAACATCAACTTCATACCGAACAAATGCACCTTTACAGGCTCGTTTAATGGCAATTCTTAACTGAGCTTGGGTTTTTTTAGAAATTGTCCACCAGTAGCATTCACAAAATGGCTTACCAATCACATCTGCTAGCTGCAATCCAGCAAAATCTAGTGCAGTTTGATTGACTTCTAAAAGAATGCCATCTAGACTCAGTGTTCCTATAAATTGAAAGGTTTGATTAAAAATTCCCCTTAACTTGCGCTCATTTTTGTCTAAAGCTTCATTTAAATTATTGAGTTCGGCAAAAGACTGTTGCAGATACGCTGCCATTTGATTAAATGAGTTTGACAGTTCTCCGACTTCATCATCGCGTTCAATTTCTATCGGTTTATCCCATTCACCTTGAGCAAGCTTCTTGGCAGAATTATTTAAGAATAGAATTGGTTTTGTTACCCACCGAGCCGTCAAAATACCAATCCCTACAGCTCCAATTAATGCCGTGATGCACAATAAGATACTCATCCGTGTATTGGCATAAATTTGTTTCATAAAATCAGCTTCAGAAACGACGGTGATAATTAACCAGTCCAACCCAGATTGCTCGGAAATGGGATGCACCTGTAGGAAATAATGCTCATGGTTAAAATCAAACTTGAATTTTCTCTTTTGCTGAATTTGATCAAAATTATCAATTTGAGTTAATACAAAATTTAGGGATGCCTGAGTGAGAGGATTTCTGCTATTTTGAGCGGCTAATCTCCACTCTTGAGGATTCAAGTTTTCCCGATAATCCGAATTTAGCTGGGGCTTAAATGGTGTCTCGCCTGTGGAACTGGCAATCAGTAATCCTTGGCGATCGATAATGAATACTTGCCCCGTCCGTCCAACTTCTAAACTTTCTAGAAAACTAGTAAACTGAGGTAGGTAAAGGGAGGCTGCCAAAACTCCCTGAAAATTGCCATCTGAGTCCAAAAACGGCAAAAAGTTAACCATTGTCAATATCGGATGATCGACTCCCTGTGATAGATTAACAACAGGAAGCCAAATGGCTTGACCGGCTTGTTGTGCGACTCGATACCAGGGACGACCTTGAGGTGGATCGTTGTGCGGATTGTAATCATTTCTTACTTTTGTTAACTTAATCCGCTTGCCTTGACGATCAGCGGCATAGTAGTGAAAGGCGTAATTCGTTGATTGATTCAGAACTCGGATAATTAATGCATCACTGGCCAATGATTTTTCAACAGAGAGGAATTCTTTTTGCTCAGTGGCGATCGCTACATTACTTACCGTGTCATAAGCTTGTAGTTGCTGCGCGAAATAACGTTCTAAACCCGAAAAATTTTTCCAATTCAAAACCCCTGTATGAATAGCGGCTGCAAGGCTTTGATTTATGTGCTTGGGGACATCCAAGTAATGTTGCAGATTTTGCTCGACACCGTGATCCACCTGATCCATTAACTGATAGGCTAAGTCTTCAATTGCCTCTTGCCCGTTTCGAGCGGAGAGATACCCCACCAATCCCACAGTCCCCACGATTTGGAAGACAAAAGGGACAATGAGAACAGTTCGCAGAGGAACCTTTCCTGCCACTCTAGTAGCAAAGCGATTGAGAGATTGAATGAGCAAGGGTAACTCCTATTCATTTTGACCATCTCTTTTTCCGTTCTAGCCTAAAATAGATGGCAAATGGAAAACTTTTTTATTTTGAGCCTTCCGATAAATAGCGGTCAATCAGATTGGCAATTTCTTCATATTCAAACTCTTCAGCGAGTTCCAGTATTCTAGCGACAAAAAGGGCATATTCAGGATTTAATTCTTGCAGTCGGATGGCTTCTGTTTCAACACCATCAACATTACCCGTTAAGGCCGCTTCATATAGCGACAGCAGCTCCTCATGGGGGGGTATAGCTCTCTGGGTTTGAGTCACTGGATAGTTGGGACTGATGGATAAAGATGGTGTTTCACTCTCAATCTGATAAACCCACGATAAGTTTAAATAATGCTTAATTTTATCTAATAAATCTTCAGCTTGGATAGGTTTGGGCAGAAAATCATTACAGCCAGCTTTTAAACTCTCAAGTCGATCCACTTCAAAGGCATTAGCAGAAATCGCTAAGATAATTGTCTGCTGAAATTCAGGTAATTGACGTAATTTTTGGGTCATTTGGTAGCCATCTATGACAGGCATCACGATGTCAATTAAAATCAAATCGGGATGAAAACAAAGAGCTTTTTCTAAACCCTCTTGCCCATTTACAGCTTGTTTTAACTCAAAGCCAATTGGTTCTAAAATATCAACCAGAACCGAGCGATTTTCCCACCGGTCATCAACCACTAAAATTTTCTGTTTTTCCCCAGAATAGCTAATGATGTTGTCAATAAATCGACTGACAGTTGGCTGGATAGGAGTTGAGATGATAGGTAAATCTAAATCAAACCAAAATCTGCTGCCTACTTGGGGGGTACTCTCAACATAAATTTTGCTTCCCATCCGCTCTACTAATTTTTGGCTAATCGCTAGACCTAAACCCGTTCCTTCCTCATGGCGTGAACTATCCCCAACTTGTTCAAAGGGTAAGAAAATTTGGGTTAATTGTTCTGATGTGATGCCACTCCCCGTATCTTCAACTTGGAAGCGAATTTTGGTTATTTGTTGTTGGTTTCCTTTTTGCTGGTTATTATCTCCCCAATCCCTCAGTCCGATTACTTCCACTTTAAGCCTAACACTGCCAGTATCGGTAAATTTGATGGCATTGGATAGCAGGTTCATTAAGACTTGGCGCAGTCGCTTTTCATCAGCATAAATCACATTGGGAAGTTGAGTGCAGGGAAGGTAGATAAAGGTAATAGATTTTTGTTGGGCTTTAAAGCGGAAAACTTCCGTGACGCTGAGGAGAAAAGAGGGAAAGTCAATTGCTTTGGGGTAGAGTTCGAGTTTTCCAGCTTCGATTTTAGATAAATCTAAAATATCATTAATCAGTGTGAGTAGATGGGTGCCGCATTGGTAAATAATATCAACCCCTTCTTTTTGCTTGGGAGTGCAATTTTTGTCGCGTTGAAGTATTTGGGCATAGCCCATAATGCCGTTGAGGGGGGTGCGAAGTTCGTGACTCATGTTTGCTAGGAAAGCACTTTTGGCTTTGTTGGCAACATCAGCAGCGTCTTTAGCTTGTTGCAAAGCGACTGATTGTTGTCGAGTCTCTTCGAGTAATTGAGCTTGTTGCAAAGCGACGCCTAACTGTATACCAATCTGAATCACAGTATTGATTTCTGACTTGCTCCAGTGGCGGGAACTAGAATTTTGATAACAAGCCAGTAATCCCCAAAGTTTATTGCTACAGAAGATGGGAACAATCAGGTAAGCTCTGGCTTGAAATCGCTCCAACAGTTCAATATGACAAGGAGTTAATCCACTGTTGTGGATGTCTTTGCTGGCTAAATAGCTATCACCTTGGCTATGAATACTGCCTTGAGTGGCTTGCAGATAGCTATCCTGTATGAATTCATGGGTAATACCCCAAGTTCTTACGGCGCAGTTTTCGCTATCAACAATATCATTGATGAAATCAGAAACATTGTTCTGTTCGAGGAGTAGGTTTCTCCAGCCATTGGCCACAGACTCGGCAACAAACTTTCCACTCCAGTCAGGA
The DNA here is from genome assembly GCA_964588805.1 of uncultured Microcoleus sp. Classification (GTDB taxonomy): domain Bacteria; phylum Cyanobacteriota; class Cyanobacteriia; order Cyanobacteriales; family Coleofasciculaceae; genus CAZPRJ01. The sequence goes on from CAZPRJ010000027.1 coordinate 64,170, forward strand.
TTAAACTCATAGATGGCTACCCGATCGCACTTGATAACTCCCCGTAGTTCCTCAGTCGTGGCGCTGAAGATGGTGTTAATATCCAGAGATTGGCGCATGCGTTGCAATACTTGTGCGATCGTATGTTCTCGATTGGCACTTTCTCGCAAGGCTTCCTCGGCTTGTTTGCGATCGCTAATATCTAGGACAGTGCCAAACAAACGAACAAGCTGCCCTTGGTTATCAAAGACCGGTTCTCCTCTCGTTTCAATGTAACGAATTGAGCCATCATTGAGGACAATTCGCAGATCGGCTTCAAAGGGTTGTCCTGAAGAAGCTTTCTCGCGAACAAGTTTTAGATAAGAATCGCGATCTTCAGGATGAATAAATTCGATTGTTTCATCGGGTTGAAGTGGTCTTCGACTGGCTTCAAGCCCATGAATACGATAGAGTTCTTCACTCCAAGTTATTGTTTGTGTTGAGTAATCGTACTCCCAATTACCAATATGGGCAAGCTTTTGGGCTTCGAGTACCTTGGCTTCAGCCTGTTGACGCTCAGCAATTTCCAAGCTTAATTGTTGGTTAGCACGGACTAATTCTGCTGTCTGTTCAGCAACTTGAGATTCTAAGGTACGATTGTAGTTCGTTAATAGTTGTTCAGCTTGTTTGCGTTGTGTGATATCAGCAAACGCATTAATGCAATAAATAATGTTGCCTTGCTCGTCAAAAATCGGTGTAGAACGCGACTCAAAGGGAATAATCAACCCATCTCGATGAAATTCTAAATCGTCAACGAATACGGTTTCACCCCTGAGCGCTCGTATGGCGGGTAGTTCTTCAGTCGGACATAGCTGGTTTTGACGATAGATTTGATACGTTGCTGCCAATTCTGCGGTTACAGCCTCTGGGATAGTTTCTATGCCAATTAAACGCATGGCAGCGGGGTTAAAATATAAAATTTTTCCCGTTGACTCATGGATAGATACGCCTACAGGTATGGCATCCAAAAATTGTCTGAGCTGGCTCTCACCCTGTGCTAATACTTGATTTAAGGCTTGAAGTTCGCCAAACGATTGTTGCAGTTGTGCTGCCATTTTATTAAAGGAATTTGCCAGTTCTCCAAGTTCATCAGTGCGTTCAATTTCTACAGGTTTATCCCATTGACCCTCAGCAATATCTTTAGCAGCAGTATTTAAACGCAGGATGGGTTTTGTCATCCAACGAGTGGTGAGAATGCCCACACCAATCGACCCTAATAAAGCAGCAATACACAGCACAATAGTTGTGCGAGTATTGGCGTGAATCTGTCCCATAAAATCTGATTCTGGAACAACCACCACAACCAACCAATCTAAGCCATATTGATCTTGGTATGGAGTCACCCGCACAAATTGCTGCTCATGGTTACTGACTAGTATTAATTCCTGAGTTGCTTGCAGGGTGTCCAAGTTGCTAAATCGGTTGACGAGTTGCCGCGCAATATCTCGCGTTCGCGTATCCTTGCTATTGACCGCTAACAATCGCGTCGGTTGCCCTTTTGCTGGTTTGACGCTGGGTATTTCTAACGTAGAGGTAGCAACCAATTCTCCGGAACGTTCAAGGATAAACGTTTGTCCCGACGGCGAGAAATGCAGCTTGTTAAGAAAGGTACTGATATTAGCTAGGGTAAAATCCGACGTAAACATACCTTGCAACTGTCCCGCCGCATTGTAAACAGGAACACAGGCAAATATGCCTAAAATAGGCGCACTTTGGTAAACAAAAATGGGCGACCAGGTTTGTTTTTTAGCCTCTTTGGCATGGAGATACCAGGAAAACTTGCGGAAATCATAAGGGTGTGTGTAAACCAGTTTTTGGGGCTTACCGTTGGCGTCAACCAGATAGTACTGGCGTTTCCCTAGATGAGCTTTGCTCATTTCCATGAAATACGGCATACCCATTGAAATTGTCTCTCCCGTCACCTTACTGGCTTGCTTGCGCTCTTCCTCTGACAAAATGCGTCCGTACCCAATCATTCTTCCCTGCTCACTCCAGAAGCTGCTAGTCGAAAGCAAGGGGTACAGGCTCATCTGCTGCCAGAGCTGTTGTCGTAATTGCTCATAGTTGTTCAGGTTCAGGGTTCCTTGCTCTACTGCCAAACGGTTGGTTGCTGTAATATCGTGGGGAGTGTGCAGGTAACTGGTGAGGCGATCGCTGATTCGTTCTCCTACCTGTTCCATTAACTGCTGTGCCAAATCCTCTACAGATTCCTGGCCACTTTTGAAGGAAAGATACCCTACCAGCCCCACTGTACCTACGATTTGCAGAACAAAAGGGACAATCAAAACAGTTCGCAAGGGAACCTTTCCAGCCACTCTAGCAGCGAAGCGATTGAGAGATTGAATGAGCAAGGGTGACTCCTATTCATGTTGGCCATCTCACTTTCCTTTCTACCCTAAGATAGATGGCAAATAGGAAACTGTAGGAAATTCTATCGCTGTCGCCATAAAGCTTAGAACAGATTGAACGGCTAAAACGACCGCATACCAATAAAAACACTTCTGCCTTCTATAGCCAGGGCGCACAGAGAAAGCGCCCCTACCAATAGGAGTTCAAAAATCAATTTGCCTCAGTCCTGTCTAATTTGTTCCACTATAGGGGCGCAAGCCTTGCGCCCTTTTGTATTAGCTGCTCAAAGCCATAATCCCACTAAAATATAAGGTGCCCAATAACGCGGATGGTCATAATTCTCATTGTCCAAAAGAGCCACTTGTGCTCGCCGGAGTGCCTCCGCTCGACTGATGTTAGGCTGTCCTAAGTATCGATAAAATGCTTCGGTAAATAGAGCCCCCGCTTCATCATCCAAATCCCACAAACTCCCAATCGCACTGCTTGCACCAGCCTGTACAGTCATACCAGCGAGCCCCAATATTTCTTGCTCATTACCTGTCGCCGTCTGGCAAGCACTCATAATCAACAGTTGAATTGCTTGTTCCCCAGTTTGGCGTTGGTTACGAAACAACTGCTCAAACTCATCAATATTCAACGTTCCCTCAGCCGTTATCAAAAATGTATTCTCTGGCGTAGATCCAAATTGACCGTGAGTCGCTAAATGAACAACATCAAAAGACGTATTCAGCAACTTTTGACTAAAGTTAGCCATCGTAAACTTTTCCTCCGAAATCTCAGTAACAGAGATTCCTGTCTCTTTGATTTCTTCCATTTCTTTCTGCACGTTTGCCAACTTAGCAAATCCTGGAACGTTTTCTGGGGGGTCAGTCAGACTAGCTGCTAACACCTTCATTTCTCCTCGACGTAAGGGTTCTGGGTCACGTAATTGCAAACCCGGAATTAGGGAGATGGTGTAATTTTCTACCAAGTATTGTTCACCATCATAAAGAGCCGACATCGGAATTTTACGAAATGCACCATCCAAAACAAAAACTAGAGTTTGGATCTGGTTTTGTTCTAAAGGAGTTTTTAACGGTTCAATCAGCCAGTTGTAGAGTGTTTGACCATCCGTTTGCACTTCCTCATAGGCACCATCTTCTTGCAGAGTAGAATAGAGCCGGTCTAGGATTGCTTCAATTTCCGGTTTGGATACTTGGGTGGCAGGGGGATGATACAAGGCTTGTTGACGGGGTAGCCGCAAAATCAGTTCTACTCGATCATCCAAAATTACAGGGTAGATGATAGCGGCTTGTGGGTCTTTGGAGTCGATCACTTCATCTAAAAATAACTGTGTCTCTGGACAGACAAAATTTAAGAAATTTTCTAATTCCTCGATTTGTAGTGTCTCTAATACTTGGCGAGCAGTGGAGAGGTTGGTTTGAGCCGGTTGTGGAGATTGCAGCAACAAATCCACAAACTGACGATATAGAGGCTCAACACTTTCACGGAAAGAAAACTGCACGTCAGGATTCGTCGATACCAAATCTCGGCGGAGCGATCGCGATTTTTGATACGCTTCGTTGTAGGCATCGATCGCGTGTTGATACTGCCCTTGTCTTTTAAGAATACGGCCGAGTTGCCAAGAAAATCGATAATCAAGTTCGGGTGCCATCAGCGACTGAGACAGAACCAGCGCTTGTTGGCTCAATTTTTGCGCTTCTGGCCACTGTTGCTGCAATTCATACAGGTGTCCTAAATTCCCTAAAGCAAAGGCTTGCGATCGCCGATCTCCTAATTGTTCCGCTTGTTGGTACGCTACATTTAAGACTTGAGCGATGTCTGGAGGTGTTGGAGAATCAAGGGTAGGGTCTGAGTGCGGTTGATTCTGACTCAGTAACATCATTAAGCTCTGAGCAAAATTGACCTGAGCATCAATGTTATAACGACCAGGAGGCAAGTTCACTAATTGCTGTTGCACTTGGGGATAGAGAGTGCCGGCCTCTTGCCACTTTTCCCGCTCGATCAGCAGTCGCAGGCGGTTGAGTTGTGCTTGAATTTGAGTGAGGTCAGATGCCTCTTGGATTGCAGCTTGCTGGTAAAACCCGATCGCTCTCTCCCATTTTTCTTGAGCGACATCGGGTTGTTTTTGAGTGTCTTTGAGCTTGCCTTCTGCATGAACCAAATTGCCTAAACTTAAGTAAGCAGAGGCGATCGCATCCGGAGATTGTAAGTTTTGGGCAATCTTCAAACTTTCCCTTAAACGTTGCTCGGCCTGCTGAAAGTCTCCCACAATCCGCAGTGCGTCCCCTAAACTACGGAAACTAGCAGCTTTAGCCAAGGAATTCGGTGATGTGCGTAACGTTGTGTTCACCGCTTGCAGGGTAGAAATGGCTCGTCGGTACAGTCCTAACGTTTGCAACGCCTGAGCCTGATTGATACGACTAAAGATAGCTCTATTGGGGTTTCCTAACTGTTGGTATAGTTTCGCCGCCTGTTCCCAAGAATCGGCGGCTGCCTGTGCTTCTCCCCGTGCCAGTTGCAGACTGCCTTGCACATCCAAGCTTTGCGCCCAAATCCCTAATTTTTCAGGAGAGTTTTTCGCTTGGCGCACAAGCTCAAGAGCTAAGGTAATCTCTTGCATAGCCTCCTGAGTGCGTCCCAGTTGCTGATAATTGAGAGCAATATTGCTACGGGCGATCGCTTCCCCTAGGCTATCTCCATGCGCTTGATATCCTTGTAAGGCTTGCTGCAAAACATCCACAGCCTGAGCAAATTGCCCAACTTCATACAAACTTCTCGCTTGTTGCTCCAGGGTTAAGGCATTTTTTGCCAAGTCGCTTGGGGGAAGCTGCACAGATTGAACACCCGGACTTGCAATAGATGGAGTGGCCATATCAAAGGAAGTTACACTCCTACCCACCCCAGGAAAAACTACCACACAACACAAGAGGGTTAGAAACGTCAGAAACCCATAGCGATAGAACTTGCGTTTGCTAACTCTCGATTTTGCACCAGCCATACTTAGTTGCCTTCCCGTAGCTAAAATTCTTACACGGCTCATTAAGCTTAGACGCATCTAAATTGCATACCTTGGTAATGCGATCAAAACTCTTATTCATAAGAGCCGTCTGCCATTTGCCATCTGCCTTGCCTCCTTGATAATGCAACCTAAATGCCGATTAGCTTAGAAACAAGATGGGGTAGAAAACCCAAGTTGATTAGGAGTCACCGTTGCAGGTTCGGCAGTGAGAATGATTTCACCATTCGGCCCGAAAACCATTCCTTGAGCCTCCACCAGCCGAGCTTTTGGACGACTCGCAGGCGGTGTCACTACTGTGGCTGAATGGCTCCCGCTTCCGATATCACGACTAACCCAAGGCGTTGCCACCCCTCCATTACTCAAAGGGTCATCGGGACTCGGAGGCAATCCCCCCCGTCCAGTGATAGATAGTTGACCTTGCGCCCGAACACCCGTACCATCTCCAGCTCCACAGCGTCGAGGAATTAATCTTGTGAGGTTGCCTGAGGCTCCTCCGAGGTCAGCATCGATACTATCAGACTCGTCATTAGATGAGCTGTTACTAGAGAGATTTTCAGTAGCGAAGTCGCTATTATCGAAGTTGCCATTATCAAAGTCGTTATTTGGGGAGTTGTTGCTCAGGGAGCTGTTACTAACAGAATTATTACTAGCGGAATTCCTTAAGGAGTTGTTACTAGCCGAGTTATTAGTAGGAGAGTTGTTAGCAGGGGAATTGTTAGTAGGAGAATTGTTAGTAGGAGAATTATTACTAGGAGAGCTTGGGGAAGTCCCGCTCTGATTATTGTCATTAATCGGCAATTCTACCCTTCCATCCGTATTGACAGAACGAGCAACAATATCGTTAGTAGTGTTGTTACGAAGACCCTGCAATTGTTGAGAAGTTAAGTTTATTTGCTGGGTTAGCCCAAAGATTCCCGATGCTTGCAAGTTCACTTCGCCACCTTGACCATTAAAAGCAATGGCTAGAATATCATTGTTTTGTTGAGGGTCAGCAAGTAGAGAACCATTCTGAACTGTAATGGTGATTTGGCCACCATTGCCTATATTTTGTAGAGAGTTAGCTGAGGCAGAAATTACACTATTGTTCTGCATTCTAACTTCACTAGCGGCTGTGATTGTGATGATGCCTGCACTTCCTTGGCCTTGCGTGTCTGCAACAATTTGGGAATTATTGGTTAAAAGTGAACCTGTGGTGATATCAATAGTTCCCCCCGAGCCTGAGCCAACGGTAGAACTCGAAAGATTACTGTTGGTAATTGCCATGTTGCCCGTGGCACTTAAAAACAGGTTTCCTGCCACTAGAGGATTGCTAATGTCTCGGTTTCTTGCTCTTATATTACTGTTTTCAATAGCAATCGTTTGGGGATTTGTGATATAAATTTGTCCAAAATATCCATCGGCTGAGAGATTACTATTAGCAATCGAAATGCGATCGCGTGCATTAAGGTAAATATCACCAGCTAACGTAGAACCTGGGTTGCTGGCACTGAAACTATTAGATACATTCAGTGAACTATCAGAAATATTTACATTGGCTGACTGAATTTCAGTTCCTATCAGAATCTGCCCAAAGTAGCCATTGCTATTAAGAATACTACCGTTGCTGATTTCAATAGTTCGAGCCGCATCAATATAGATATCCCCTGCAAATTGAGCAGGACTTGTGTTAGTTGTATCTATTTGTGCACCATTTAAAAAAACTGAGCCTTGAGTTGATTGGAGTCTAACAACGCTGAAACCACTACTAGTATTACTGGAAGAGTAGATGTTACCCGACTGAATATCTTGGGCAGCATTGAGAGTGACATTTCCGGCTAAACCATTGAAGGATTCGGAAATAATACTACCTGCTGTTGTATTAATTCCTCCTTGCCTACTAATCAAAGAAATATTACCTCCATTTCCCGGCAAAGTTTCCCGGATATTTGAGCGGATATCACCTTGAGTCAGAATATTGTTATTAGCAATGAGCTGAATAGCACCTGCTGTTCTATTCAAGGTTGTGTTGTCGCCCAGAGCTGTATCGATGCCGCCCGCCGTTATACTACCTGTAGAATCAATTGCGACATTTCCATAGGTAGAAATTATCCCTGTTTGAATAGAGCCTGTTAGGTTAGGATTCGGTCTATACTGATTCGTCAGAAGAATCTGTCCGATATTAGAGTTGGAACCGGAATTATTATTGATAGAACCAACCGTAATACTGGAACTGGATGGTGACGAAAATGAAAATTGAGGGTTTACATTTCCAATAAAAAAAGCCTGAAAGGGAGAACCAAAATCGCTAAATGCTGACCAATTCACACCTGCCCGTACATCTAGCGTTGGACTTGTGTTTCCTCGAATCGTAACTGACGTTCCATCTGATAAGACAACACTGGCAAGGGAAGCAATAGTTTGGGAAGAGTCATACAATATTGTGTTATCAGGATGAATCGTATTCTCATCTGTCCCTGTAATCGTGACATTACCTAAAGTTACACTCCCACCTGCCAAAATGTGCAACGAACCGCCTGTATAGTCTCCTAAACTCACATCGCCAATGGTTAAAATAATCGGGTCATTGGGGCTATACAAATCCCCCACAGTCCCATCCAAAGTTTCAATCCGAAAACTTCCCCCCGCCCAATAATGAGCATCGCCTCCTACCGTGTTGGCACTCCGCAACACCATATCGCCACCGGAATAGAAGCCACTATTAGGATGATTTAACGCAAAGATATCTACCTGTTGATTGCCCTGCACTAACAACTTGCCATTAGCCACCGCAATAAACGGATTGAGTACAGTATCGCGCACTTGCACTGTATCCTGAGCTTGTAGAGTTAAATCCCTTCCGGCCTGCAACTGTCCTTGCACATCCAGATTTCCCGCCGCCAGCGTCAAGTCTTGCCCTACGCTTAAATTTCCCCGATTGGCAATCGTTCCAGTTTGGGTTCCGTACTGCACCCCTAAAGGAACATTAATCGTCAATAAAGATGGTGCTTGGGGATTGGTTGCACTAAACTCAGTTCCACCTGGAAACTGAACACTGTTAGCTGTGGTGGCTAAAAACGAACCATTAATATCGAGTCTGGCATTTGGCCCGAAGATAATCCCATTAGGATTGAGCAAAAATAGGCTAGCAGAACCATTAACTCCTAACGTGCCTAAAATATTAGAGAGATTGCTCCCCGTCACCCGACTGAAAATGGTATCAATGCCTGTGGGGTTGGCAAAGTAAACTCGCTGCCCGTTATTAACATTAAATTCTAGAAAACTGTGGAAGAGATTCCTGCCCCGTTGTGCGCCCCCTTCGATTAAATCAACCGATGATGGCAGTGATGGAACATTAACATTGGGGGTAAGGCGGGAATTTTCAGCACCCAGCGTTGTATCTGGAATAATCTGAGCTTGGGTAGAGGACGTGAAAACAGTAATGGTTGCCAAGAGTTGAGCTAATGCTCCCACTGTTACCCCAATCCTTGTCTTTCCCAATGCTAAACACCTGCTATTAGTCACGGTAGAACCCTTAAACCTAGTAGCTCCAATATATCTTTCTGAAGGGAGAGTTGGTTTTAATTGAATCTGGTAAGAAAATAGGGGTCAGGAGTCAGGAGTCAGGAGTTGGGAGTTGGGAGTTGGGAGTCAGGAGTCAGGAGTTGGGAATTTATCTGTCTTTTTTCTCCCTAGCACCCCAGCCCCCCCGCACCCCCGCACCCCTGCACCCCCGCACCTCAGCCCCCCTGCCCCACAGCCTGAGCAATGGAACTCATTCCCCGTTCCTCCAACTTGGCAAGCAATCCTTGCAAAATCCGCCGCACCATCCAGGGACCTTCATAAATCCAACCGGTGTAGACTTGAATCAAACTCGCACCTGCCGTAATTTTTTCCCAAGCATCTTCCGCCGTAAAGATACCTCCTACTCCGATAATGGGTAATTGCCCTTGAGTTTGCTGGTAGATGAAGCGAATCACTTCTGTTGAACGTTGAGATAACGGTGCACCACTAATACCCCCTGCTTCTTCACTGACTAATTTGCCTGTTGCTTGAATAATCTGAGTCTTGAGGATGTCACGGCGAATGGTGGTGTTGGTTGCCACAATCCCTGCTAACTGATAAGTTTGGGCGAGTTTAATCACATCGGCGATCGCATCCCACTCCAAATCTGGTGCAATCTTGACAAGAATGGGCTTTTGTGTATTATTTTCCTGTTGCAGTGCCTCCAAAATTAAACCGAGTTGTTCGGCATCTTGGAGCGATCGCAATCCAGGCGTATTAGGAGAACTGACATTCACCACAAAGTAATCCCCTAACTCCTGCAATTGGCGAAAACTGCCCAGGTAGTCTGCGGCCGCCTCTTCCAACGGAGTAATTTTAGATTTACCTAAGTTAATACCAATAGGAATCTTTAAAGAAACTTCAGCGTGTAATTCTGGCTTAAGTTTCCAATCTTGCAACCGTTGCGCCAACGCTGTAGCCCCTTGATTATTAAATCCCATGCGGTTTAACACCGCTTGATCATCTAGCAAGCGAAACAAGCGAGGGCGAGGGTTGCCCGGTTGGGGATGCAATGTAACCGTACCCAGTTCAGCAAAACCAAACCCAAAACTTCCCCAAATTCTGGCACCCACACCATCTTTATCAAACCCTGCGGCTAAACCCAGAGGGTTAGGGAAATTCAGCCCCCATAATGTTTGGGTGAGTGCTGCATCACTCAAACAGTAAGTCTGTTGCAACCGAGACTGAAGCCATTGACTAGGGGGACGTTCAGTAGTGCGATCGAGCCAATTCACAACCCCCATCACTTGCTGATGCGCCCATTCGGGGTCTGCCTTTAAAACTGAAAATAAAATAGGGCGAATACTAGATTGATAGATATCCATAGATATAGAGATAAGCTGTTATGCATCTAATGTGCATCATGAGGTTTGCGGAGGAGCGGGGGTGCGGAGGAGCAGGGGTGCGGGGGTGCGGGGGTGCGGGGGGGCAGGGGGGCTAGGGAGAAAAAAGACAGATAAATTCCCTACTCCTGACTCCTGACTCCTGACCCCTAAAGCCCATTCCCAACGCTCAATTACCTATTTAAACTTAATCCATATTCTAGAAAGCAAAATCTGCACCCATGAAGGGTAATTAACTAGTTGCCGTTTCGTTAACAAACATTAACAGCTGTTCACTTATGTTGTTAGGCTTCAAGACCGAATTGAAACTGAATAAGTTACAGCGAGTCTTACTAGCTAAACACGCAGGCACAGCAAGACACGCTTGGAATTGGGGACTAGGCTTAACCAAGCAAATTTTGGATAACAACTCGCGCCACCCTGATGACAAGATTAAGTTCCCCAGTGCTATCGATTTACACAAATGGTTGGTAGCACTAGTTAAACCTAGCAATCTCTGGTATTACGAAGTGTCAAAATGCGCTCCTCAGTACGCTTTAAGGCAACTTAGGGAGGCGTGGGATAGATGCTTTAAAAAAGTGTCAGGGAGTCCAAGGTTTAAGAAGAAAGGGAGGAAAGACAGTTTTACTCTTGATGGCTCCATTAAGGTAGAACACTTTAAAATCAAGGTTCCTGTGATTGGCTGGTTGAAGACTTATGAGCGACTCCCCCAAGGGTTTACGCCTAAGTCCGTGACTATTTCTCGTCACGCTGACCGATGGTTCATCTCCTTCAAGATTGAAGTTGCACCAACCGTAACTGCAAAACCTGTTGAATGTGTGGGAGTAGATTTGGGCATCAATTCCCTTAATTTGAGGCGTTGGGTAAGAGAGTTCATCTTCAGGCAAGGAAACGCCTTGGAGAAGGCGGTGCGAGGTTTGGAGGTTTCCTCCTTGCCTGAAGTAGCACCGCTTGGCGACCAGCTTGGTCGTGTCAGCCTGTGGACTGGATAGCGCCGACGCTTCCAGGGCGAAGCAGGAAGAAAATGGTAGCAATTGTTAGCGTTTTTGGAGCGGTCTTGAACATCATGGCTCAACGACATCTACAGCCCCACAACGACGAGAATCTCGTTGCTTTGGGTCGAACCCTTCAGACGTTGAGAGAGGAAGAAAATGCAGACGTACTCATTGAAACCACTCTCGATTACCTCACCCAAGAGTTTAATTATCAACTGATTTGGATTGGTCTTTACGATCGCCTAGAACACCGATTATTTGGTAAAGGGGGCATCACCCCAACGGGAGACACATCGTTTTTGAGGCAATGGTTTAATCTTCATCCCGGTGATGTTTTGGAACAAGCGGTAATCGAGCAACGGCCAATCGGGATTCCTGATTTGCAGCAAGAGGTGCGTGCGGGAGAATGGCGTCGGGCTGCCCAAGAATTTAATATTCAGGGTACGCTTTTATTTCCTTTGCGTTGCAAGGATCGATGTTTTGGGGTGGTGTTGTTGGGTTCGCACCTATGGGGGATTTCTCCTCACCCTGGCCAAAAAGCTCAGTTGTCCTTAGTTCTAGGGGGTTTGGCGGCCGCACTGCACCAAATTGAAGTCGAGTGGCAGCGAACTTCAGCCAAACGTCCTGATCAACCTCTATTTCAAGTCCTCAACGAACTTATGCAAGTTTCCAATGTGGAAAAGCGTTTAGAGGCGATCATCAGGATGACTCAGCAATTTGTCGCACCCACCCGTACTAATCTGTACTGGTATTCTCCGGGAGAGCGTTACTTTTGGCACCGACTAGGCAATCGACAAGCCATGCTGAAGTTAGGTAGTTCCAGAACGAATGCTCCGGGTTTGATGGTGGCAGAAGTGAACGATTTCTATCAAGCACTAGCTGCCGATCAACTCGTAACCATTGGTGCCGGTCGCAGCCTGCTCAAGTCGAGTAGTACAGAACGTTTGTTGAGGCGACTGCGAACACGTTCCATGCTGGCTGCACCGATTCGTATCCAGGGGGAACTTGTGGGCTTTTTGGCAGTAGAAGATGGCGAAGCTCGCATCTGGGAAGACGCTGAAATTAATTATGTGCGGGCAATGGCTCAATTGGTGGCACTGGTGGTAGACACCGAACACCTAGAAACAAGACTGGAGGAAACGCATAAAAATACTCAGTTTGGGGCAGAGATTGCTCAAGTCATTCGCAATGCGACAACTCCCCTTCATGCAGGTAACACCGATATTACCCCTGTATTGAGGGATTGTGCTCACTTACTTTGTAGTCGCATTGAGGTAGAACGCTTCTTAGTTTTGCAAGAAGAAGAAGGAGGGCAGTATGAGATTGTATTTGGAACTCAACCGTTAAATCGGCGTCCCCTGCCTTCTGTGTTACCACCTCTGACTTCTGATGAGCGGCAATGGCTGGTTAATAGTTCTGAGCCAGTGATGATTGAGGACTTAGAACTGGATCGACGGTTATGGGGATGGCGCGAAATTCTCAATTCTTTAAATGTGCGATCGATGTTGCTGGTTCCGATTCGGCAATCCTTCTCCTCTGGCAGCAGCATTTCCATGGATGACTCCGGTCAGGCCGAACGCCTTTGTTTAATCATGGTGGCTCAATCAACGCCTCGCACTTGGCAACCCATCCAACGCGATTTAGTCAATATTATCGCCCAGCAACTGCATCTGCTACTTCTGTTGGGACGGTATCACAAACACTCAACCCAGTTGTTGATTACCCACCAAACCCTCCAGACGGGATTATCAACTTTGTTGCAAAGTCCTCTCGACCCCGTGCAATCGGAGCAAGCTTGGTTAAACTATTTAGCGAATCTTTTAGAGTGCCCTTTAGTAGCTCTGATTAGCTGGACACCTGAAAGTGAAACGGCAACTGTGACGGCAACGGTTGTGAATGACCCACTTTTTGCCTTGTCCCCAGACCTGAGCATTCCTTTAGCGAGTGATGGCTTAATCTTAGAAACTTTATCGAGTTCTGATTTTATCTGTTGTTCCGTTGCCGACCTCACAGCTTCTACTCGCCAGTGGTTAAATTGTCCTGAGATAGGTCAGCTTTTGGCGATCGCCCTTTATACCGATACTACACCTGCAACAGGCATCCTGCTGTGTGCTGATCGCGAGGAACGGGAGTGGCCGGCGCATCTATTACCAGTTTTAGAAACGTTAACGCAGCAGTTTACTTGGCTTCGCCATTATCAATATTCCCTAGCTCAACACACCCAAGGGATAAAAGATTTACAAAGCCTGAATTGGTATAAACATCGTTGCTTAGAACTATTGCATCAATCGGTGCGCCAAGGTGTCAGTACCTTATTAGAGCTCGATGCCAAAATGCTATCACCCTCTAATTCGGGGGAGTTGTCCAGTTCTCACACCTCTGACGGGGATAAACCCCACGTTCGCAACCCCAGTCAAGGTCAATCTCTGCGACAAACGCACCGTCAGCAAATTTTGCACCAGTTGGAACAAACTCTGGCGGTGTTAACTCCGGTTCTTAAGGATGAGCAGTGGCAACTCACAAATAAGCCCCAGACGTTGCCTTTGGCTAGTATATTGAAGCGATCGCTCCATCGAGTCGAGCCTCTCTACAAGCAGCACCAGCTTCGCTTACAAGTTCAAAATGTCGGTAATAAGAGCGTTTACGGCGATCGACTCAAGTTAGAATGTTTACTCTTTGAACTGTTAATGACCTTTGGCATTCACGCCCAACGGGGAAGTTGGATTAATTTATGGTGCAGTCCCTTCCCTAGTGAGTCCCAACCCCCTCCTCATCTAGAACTATTAATTGCACAAAGCGCTTCCCTAGATGAGTGCCTTTGGGCTTTGACTTCTGTTTCTCCCTTACATCCAATTAGCTTAAATCTCCAAATTTGTCAACAAATTCTGCACGATTGGGGAGGAGAATTGCAATTTTACCCCCTAGATCGGGAAGCTGTGTTGCAAGAACCTCGCTGCGTAAGTCGATTGATTTTTCCTGGGGAGGTGAATTTGGTAAGTTAACACTCTTTTATAGAGGTTTTCACGATCCGCCCTTCAAACTTCAGGCTGAGGTATCAATTGAAATATGGATTTCACCCACTAGCAGAACTTACTGGCAAGCGAATGGTAAAGGTTGCCCCTTCTCCCACCCCATCACTATTAGCAATAATCGTTCCATCATGAGCTTCTAGAATGCGTTTGGCGATCGCTAAACCTAAACCCGTTCCACTCCCTTGGCGAGAGCGATCCACGGTATAAAATTGTTCAAAAATATGAGGGAGGTCATTCTCACTAATTCCTGCGCCTTGGTCTTGAATACTGACAACAATGTGCCGACTTTCGATTTGGGCGCGAACATAAACTTTAGAATCCAGCCTGGAGTGTTTAATACTGTTGTCCAAGACATTCAGAAACGCTTGCAAGAGCCGATCTGAGTCGCCTTGAAGTTGAACCTCAGGAATATCCACTTCAATATTGACTCTTTTAGAGCGCATCCGTGACTCCATAGCTCTAACTGCGCGGTTAATCAATTCCTGTAGATTGAGGGGTTGTTTATCTAGAGAGGCCACACCCGCCTCTAACCGTCCCAAGTCCAATAAATCTTGAATCAGTTGAGACAAGCGTGTTGTCTCATCGTGTGCTGTTTGTAGGAAGCGATCGCATAAATCCGGTTCTGCCACTGCGCCATTAGCCAAGGCTTCTAATGTCACCAAAACATTACTCACAGGAGTCCGTAATTCGTGAGACACATTAGCTAAGAATGCACGTCGTTCCTTATCCAGTGAAGCCAATCGTTGACTCATGCGGTTCAATTCACGCGCAAGTTGACCGAGTTCATCATTTTGACGGATGTTAAGTTTCCCCTCTAAATGACCTCGACCCACTTCCCAAGCAAAGTTCCGCATGGCTTGAATCGGCCTGGCCATATTGCGAGCCAGCCACTCGCTAATCAACGCACAGACTAAAACCGTAACCACTAACGTCCCAAAAACGGTGATAATGACAATACGAAACTGGCTTTGGAACTGATCCAATGTGATCGACATCCGCAGCACACCGAGCAATTGACCCGGACGGGATATCGGTCTAGCGACATACAAGCGGTCATCATTGGACAAAACACCTTTTGCGACTCCTTGCACTGCCTGATTTTGTAGCGCCTCGCTCACTCCCGGAATCTTAGACCAGTCCGATAATTGGCGATCAATTTCGGGTGCAGAGGTATAAAGCAAGCGTCCATCTTGATTAAAAAAGCGCAATGTCACGGATTCTCGTGAACCAAAGCGCTCAACAATCCGTTCTACTTGCTCGAGGTCGTTCTCCTCCAAAGCTTCAAGCACACTCTCACCCACGGCCGAACTCCAAGCGTCTAAATCGGCTTGCCGAGTTCTCATAAAATAGCCATAAAACGACCACAAAATATAACCGGCTAAAACAGATGTCCCTAGTGCCGTGAGTGCTACATAGGTTACAAACAGTTTTCGATAAATAGAGTTCCAGCGAATACGAATCGGTAGCCAACCCATCAGGATTTTTGCTCAACGTTCCGTTGCTCTAAAACGGCTTTAATCCGTTCTAGAAGGTCACGGGTATTAAATGGCTTGGTGATATATTCATCGGCACCGGCTTCTAATCCCCAAGCTTTGTCGATAGGCTGGTCTTTGGCCGTAAGCATTAATATTGGGACTTTAGAAAAGGCTCGAATCCGCCAACAAAGCTCCATACCGCTAATGACCGGTAACATCAAATCCAAGATAATAACGTCCGGCACCTCTTTATGAAATTGTTTGAGAGCAGCCTGTCCGTCCCCTGCTGTAGTAACTCTATAGCCTTCTTTCGCCAACGCATAGCCGAGACTAGCCCGCAATGCCTCTTCATCATCAATCAGTAAGACGTGTGTCATTGAGGGTTTACCGTTTTTTAAAACACAAATATTTATTTATAACTATACTGATCGAGTTCGGTTGACTCGGCCATCAACCTATTGAAGTATGGATCGAAAAATTTACGGCCACTCCACAGAGAGATTTTATTTAACTTCCGATGTCTTTGCCTCTATCTCCAGGTGGAATTGTTCCAAGCACGAGATAAAATACTCTTGTTAACTCAAACCCCGCCAAAATATCTATGGAAGCTGACACACCCGCTCAAGCCACCCAAGGTGCGGATGTAGTGGATCAAGCGATCGCTCAGGGCGTCGATCTCGATGGTTCACCCATTCCCAGTGCCAAGCTAGAACTTTATCACAAAGTGATGGCCTTAGAAGCCGGACGGCAACGCAGTGGCGTCACCAACACTATGCGCTCTAGGATTGTGCGGATTGGAGCGAAACATCTCCCCCAAAAAGAACTCAATCAGATGCTACTCAATGCGGATTGGCCTCCTCTCAAAGAGAAAGAAATTGCTTTTTTTTATGGGGGGAAATAAGGGACAGACTACGGAAAATTGCTTTACCCGTTAAACCTATCCCTATTCAGGGCAAAAAATCCTGAATTAAAAATAAATAAAACCGATTTGCGCCACTCAATAATTTTGGGGCATTAGCGTCCAAACTCTAGCAATTTTTCCCAAAAAGAGCGTCGTTTTTTACCGATTGCTTGGTAGTAACTGGCATAAGCTTGTTTGTAGCGTCCGAGGTGATGGTAAGCCATCCCTTGAAAAATGAGCGCTGTTTGGTTATTGGGCTGAATTTTTAGGGCTTGTGTAAAACTGGCCAATGCTGCCTCGTAGCGATCTAAATGAGTTAACACACATCCTCGCCCAATCCAAGCCTCACAATTATCGGGTTGAAGGGCAAGAGCTCGTTCATAGCTGACTAGTGCTTGTGAGTAACAATCACTGTGGAACAGTTTCTGCGCTTTGAGATACCAGAGTGCAGGTTGATCGGGGATAATTTCTGGTATCTCTGTAGCAGCCCGTATGCTAATGGGTTTAACATCTTCGTTATAGGTTCTTTTTAAATGCTGATCAATCATTTCGGCAAGCTCCTGTTCACAAAGCCCAATATTTTGAGTGATAGGCGATGATGAAGGGATAACAAACTTTGGATGTACTTTAATCTGAAAAATCTGATGTTAGCAAGTATCCCTGTCTCACCCTATCCTCAAGTACATTTGCTTGTGTCCTAATTTACCATTGAAATTTGATGTTTGAGCCTATATTTATCAAACTTTTATATATAGCATTTCCTAGCCTCGTAAGGTATCAAAAAAGCTTCAAGTCCCCCTTTTGAAGGGGATTTAGGGGGATCGAGCTTACCTCACACGACTGAAAAATGCTAGAAAATGACATTTTTTGTATTATGAAGTTGGCTCTTCTTCGCAGGGGAGCAGCAAAAACTTCAGTAGAATTCGGCATATTGATTCGGTAAATTGAACATGGCTAAAACTCTTGTCATTACAGGTGTCAGTAAAGGATTAGGCCGCGCCATGACTGAACGATTCATTCAGTTAGGGCATACAGTCTTAGGTTGTGCTCGCTCAGAGGCAGCCATTGAGGAACTCAATCAGAACTACGGCGCACCTCACAACTTCACAGCTTTAGATGTTGCAGATGATGCCCAAGTAATGAATTGGGCTCATTTAATCTTGGGACAATATGAAGCTCCGGATTTATTGATTAATAATGCAGCGATTATTAATAACCTAGCCCCTTTGTGGGAAATTCCTGACCAAGATTTTTCGCATTTGATTGATGTTAATATTAAGGGTGTGGCGAATGTTATTCGCCATTTTGTTCCAGCCATGCTTAAGAAGAAAAGCGGGATTATTATTAACTTAAGTTCAGGCTGGGGTCGCTCAACATCTCCGAATGTATCCTCTTATTGTGCATCCAAGTGGGCGATTGAGGGGTTGACGCGATCACTAGCTCAAGAACTCCCAGAAGGAATGGCCGCAATTCCCCTCAGTCCCGGTATTATTCATACTGATATGTTGGAAGTTTGCTATGGAGAAGAGGCGGCTAACTACACTGCTATTCAAGATTGGGTAGAAGTAGCGGTTCCCTATATCCTAAAGTTGAGTTCTAAAGATAACGGAATGCCTGCTACAGTTCCGGCATAAGTATTTGAATGTGATACCAAATTCGCATGAATAACCCTTATTACTCTATCTATCTATCTCTTTTTTCTCCCTAGCTCCCCCGCACCCCTGCACCCCTGCTTCGTTAGCGGCTGACTAATACAAACCCTCGTGTCTTTCTAGACACTGAATCTAACGTTGCCATCGCCTGCCACAGTTCTTTTGCACTCACCCAAACAGGTGGGTATTTATAGCGAGAAACATCAAGAATCAAGAATCGATCGGTTTCTTGGTTATAAGCTGCCACTGGAGAAATATGCCCTCCTCTTTCCTGGCCAATCGTTTTTCGCAAGTAATTGACAATGATAAAGTTTCCGGGCTCTTGCAACGTTTTGATTGCCATTGCTCGGAACTCATCCAAGCTGACATCACTACCATGATAAACTTGCGTTTTAACCGGATAACTGGCTAAAAATTTGCCTAATTCTTCCAATGTCATGCCTTGACGAGAAACCACTTCAGGCGTGATGACTGTGCGGGCTTTTTCTGTAAAAATATTATCTTGAGTGAAAACGTTATATTGACCAAATTCAGGGGCTTCTGGGGCAGGAATATTCAGAGCATTTAGTACCATCACCATACTCGCCACACCACAATAGGCTTGATTTTTTTGAGTGACAAACTGCATACTCAAAGGAAAATAAGCGTGTCGTGCTTTACTTTCTAGCAGTAAATTTTCCCCCTCAATTGAATTAAAGTTAATCAAATTTTTGGGAATTGGCAGAGTTTGCGTTAGCGCCCCACTACTGGCTAAGCAAAATCCTGCGGCAATCGCTGCTAAGGGAATGCGGATGCGCTTTAATACCGTGACTCGTTGCGAAGCAGTATTCATGGTAATGGTTGAAATAACTGAAGATAGAGGCAAACATTTCAAGGGATTTTTGCATTATAAATAGAATTTTGTGATTGAGGAAGTGTTATTGGCTGGCATTGGCAAAGTAAGGTAAAAGCGATCGCGAATTCGGCCAGTTCTTGGCGATAAAATAAATTAACCCCGGTGCTGATAACATCACATACACAACGCCCAACCACCAGAGTGAACGGAATTCTTCGACGGTGTAGACTGTTTTAGTTGTATCGAAGTGGATTAATAGAAATTCTAGAATGACGACTGCGGTATTATTGAGGGCATGGCAAACAATGGGAACAATGAGGGTGCGTGTTTTGATATAAAGCAATCCCATTATGAATCCAAACATCGATAAACCAACAATATTATCATGCAATAATCCAAATACCAACGAAGACAATAAAAGAGCTATTTTAATTCCCCATTTAGCTGCCCACCGATGCAGAATAATGCCTCTAAACAAAAATTCCTCAACGATAGGAGCTACGATAACAACTGTAAAAATTTGAAGTGAATTAGAGATAAATACAGTGGAATTATTGGAAGCAGAGTTTAAAAGTTTTTCATTAAGGATTGACTCGACCTGTTCGGGGTTAATAAAAGACAAAAAGTAAGCAGAAATATAAAAAGAACCTAGAGAAAATAATAAAATAGGAATCACTAAACTAATGCTCGAAAACCACTTATAATTAGATGGAAGTTTACCAAAAATATATTTGGGATTAATATTTAATTGTCTAAATCGTTTTAACGACCAAAGACAAAGACAGCTAAACATTAAAATATACAAAATTGGAGAAATCAAGGTTGGCTCTAGGGTCGTATGGCTAAAATATCCAGTAATACCTATGGCAATACCCATGCCTATTGATATAAAAACTCCCAATAAAATTGCCCATAAAAATAGGCTTCTGGAAGTCAGTTTAAGGAATGGATTATCTACATTTTTTGGCTGGACATCAACTACAAACTGTGTAGACTTAATTGATTTTTTTAAAGATTTAACTGGATGCTTTTTTCGGACTGTATGATAAGGTTTGAGCTGAAAATCAGCTAATTTGGATGGAGGAGTAATAGGATTGCTAAGTCCAATTTTTTGTTTCCAAACCGGGGAATTAGTTCCTAACTGACGCCCGTAAACCTTTACAGTTTTGATGAATTGAGTGTCTAAATCCATCATTTTTTTATGAATGAATGCAACTAAAGGGATGCGCTGGGGAACTTGCTCTGATTCTAGCAAGATGTACAAGCACTCATTTCCTAACTTAGCTGTTGCTTTAATGCCTTGAGAGTTGAGTGAACGATTGATTAATGTGGCGATCGCATCGGGATTTCCCTGCTTTGCTTGCTCTAATAGATTTTTTCTATCCATGAATATGCCCCCCATTGAGCGAGGGTTAAATTTATTATTTGTTGTTTGAGATTATAGCTTTAATTTCTCTCTACTTAGAATTTATAGGAGTATCCCAATGCGAAGCATTTTCTTCTTATCAGGTGGGCATCCTGGCCGTGCTAATCTGAGGAGATAGCTAAAAAGGGCAGGCAAGACGCCTACCCTGCAATAGTGTATTAGCACCTGAAGGGATGTAGCCCTTGTTTATAACAATAGTGCCACTAAAATTGGAAGCGCTTAAGAATAGACAAAGTAAAAACTTTACTGTCGATAAACCGTTTCCAAAGATTCTTTTTTCACGGCGACTCGCCGCTTACGAGGTGGCTTTTTCCCTCCTGGAAACTCGTGCAATAAAACATAGAAACAGGGAATGATAAACAAGGTCAAAAATGTTGCTAAAGATAATCCCGAAAATACAACTACACCCAAGGGTTGAAGAAATTCAGAACCTTGACCAACTCCTAACGCTAATGGAAACAAACCCAAAACCGTAGTAATGGTAGTCATCATAATCGGTCGTAGGCGTTGAGGGGCGGCTTTTAAAATTGCGGTTTGGCGGTCAATATTTTCTTGTTCGCGAATTTGGTTAGCCAACTCAACCATGATAATCGCGTTGTTGACGACAATCCCTACTAACAGCACAGCACCCACCAATACGGTTGCTCCAACGGCTGTTTTCGTGACATAAAGTCCTAAAATTCCTCCAGCAAGAGCAAGGGGAACTGTGAGCATAATCACCAAGGGGTCGATTAGGGAGTTGTACTGCACCGCCATCACCACAAATACTAAGAAGGCCGCCAATCCTCCTAAAATCTTGAGAGAATTTTGTAACTGTTGATTAGTTTCTTGGGCGGAACTGGGAACAATGCTGACGCCATCAGGTAAATTGAGAGAATTGAGGACGGCATTGGTTTGGGCGATCGCCTGACTCAAAATCGCTCCCTCGGCCAAGTTTCCAGCAATTTGGAACACTTGACGCTGATTAATGCGCTGAATTTCACCCGGTGCTTGGCCTTTACTCACCTCGGCCACATCGCCTAAGCGAATTTGACGGCTATTTTCCACCAACAAAGGGACTTGCTCTAACTGCGATACTCGCTGCAATGCTCCCTGATTTAACTGTACCCGCACATCCACCAAGCGATCGCCCCGTTGCAACTGCGTGGGCACCGAACCCTCAATCGACGTTTGAATCGTATCTCCAATATCCCTGGCCGTTATTCCCAATTCTGCCACCCGTTCCCAATTGGGACGGATTTGTACTTCCGGTTGTCGGGGGTCTGCATCGGGACGAAAACGTGCTAAGGTAACTCTTTCATCCAAGGCTTGCAGCACTTGACGCCCTCCCTGTTGCAATCTCTCTGCATCGGTGCCCTGAAGCGTGACATCAATTTCTGCCCCCCGAATGGGTGAGTTGGACAAGATAATACCCCGCACTTCCCCCGGTTGCATTCGCAGGCGGATATCGACTAAGTTCAACTTATTGAGTTCTTGCGTCACCCGCTTGACATACGCCTCAATATCACTATCCGGTTTGAGGGTAATCGTACTAGAACCGCGCAGCGTATTTTCTGAAGTGTTACTCCCAAACAGAAAACCGCCTGAAGTTGTGAATACATACTCGGTTTCCGGTTGTTTGCGAAGCACTTCATCCACAATCGTCATCACCTGACGGTTGGTTTCCAGCGTAGTACCGGGAGGAAATTGGGCTCTTAAAGAAGCTTGTCCGGTATTAATCCGGGGTAAAATTTCCTGAGCAAGCTGACCCGACAAAAATAGACTACCCCCCCCAAGCAAGAGAAATGCCGCCACAATCACTAAGACTCGCAAACGCAGCACCAACCCCAAGAAGCGCATATAACTTCTTGTCGCCGCCTCAAACCGCCGATTAAACTGTTGCAATGCCCAAAATTCACCCACACGACTTGACCAACGCACAGCCAACAGACGAGAGGTAAGTGCCGGTACCACCGTTAGCGCCACAATCAGAGAGGCCGCGACAGCAAAGCTAATCGTCAGAATTAACTCACTAAATAACAGGGAGAAAAAGCCACCAATCAGCAAAAACGGCAAGACTGCAACTAAATTAGTCGTAGTAGAAGCCAGCAGTGCTGATTCGACCGATTGAGAACTACTAATGGCGCGATCGATAATTTGATCGGAACCTAAGCGACTGGACGTTTTTTGCCCTGGCGTCACGCCCACCCCTTCAGCCATAGTTTCGAGCATGACGATCGCATTATCCACCACAATCCCCACACCTAAGGCCAAACCGCCCAAACTAAACACGTTGAGCGATAAGCCAAATAGCTTCATCAACATAATGGCTGTGAGAGTGGCTAGGGGAATGGCGATGGTAATAATTAAGGTTTGCCGCAGAGAACCCAAAAACAGCAGAACCGCAAACGCCGCTAAACCTGAACCAATCAAACCCGATGTCGCCACATTAGAAATTGAGTTGCGGATGAAAATAGACTCATCCAGTGTGGCAACCAAATCCATATCCTCAGATATTAATCCCGACTGTCGCAGTTGCTCAAGGCGTTGTTTCACCCCATCTACCACTTCAATCGTGTTAGCATCGGGCTGCTTTTGAACGCTGATTTTAACCCCTGGTTCTCCATTTAGGAACACAAACACTCGCTGTTCTTCGGTTCCATCAATCACCTCGGCAAAATCTCGCAGGTACACGCGACGAGTAGGATTGGTGAGTTGTTGATTATTAGCAGTAGATGATTCACCACTCGCAGCAATCAACTGACCATTAGCAGAGATTTCAAATGAAAGATTCCGGATTTCTTGAGCATCTCCAAACCGCCCGATAGTCCGAGTTAGAGGTTCTGCCTCCTCTCCTCGCAGTCGCCCTCCCGATACATCTAGATTTCGATCTTCCAGGGCATTCAAGACATCTGTTAAACCAATGCCTAACGACTGTAAGCGATCGGGGTCAATTTTCACCAAGACTTCTTCTTGCACACCCCCCGATACATCCACGGCCGCTACCCCTGGCACGACACCGAGTTCTCGACTCAGTTCTTCATCGGCAAATACCCGCAAATCTACATCTTGCAACGAGGGCGATCGCAAAGCAAATTCATACACCGGCAACTGGGAAGGGTCAAATTTAAACACACGAGGCTCTTCCACAATATCCGGTAGCCGACCTTGAGAACGGTTAAACGTTGCGGTAGCATCATTCAAAGCTTGGTCGATATCGCCCCCCGGTTGGAAAAACAAATCGAGACTCACCTGCCCTTCACGGGTTTGGGAATAAACCTGTACTACTCCCTCCGTCGCACTGAGGGCTTCCTCCAAGGGTTTGGTGATTTCCTCCACCGCCACCTCGGGCGAAACTCCAGGGGCAGACAACCGCACTCCAATCCGAGGATAGGTAATAGACGGCAACAAATCCACCTGAATTCCCGTGAGGAAAAACACCCCCAACACAATTACCGTCAGGGTAAGCATCAGGGTGCCAATGTGGCGACGAATCGAAAGTGAACTGAGCGTCAATCCCGAATTACCAGTTTTTTGCATTAACGCGGCTCCTGTTTTTCTGGGGTTTGCGACAATATACTCAGACGCACCGTTTCACCGTCTTTTAAGGGCTTCGCACTCCGGGCAACAAACCGTTCCCCCGGCTTCAGTCCCGATAAAATTTCCACTTTTCCATTCGCACTCGCGCCGACTTGCACCGGACGAGCCTGCACAGTTGCTTGCTTCCCGCTTCCTGTCACTACAAACACCGTAGAAGTTTTACGATTTTCCCCAGCTCCCCGGCTCCCCGGCTCCCCGGCTCCCCGGCTCCC
>CAZPRJ010000028.1:0-87158 GCA_964588805.1 uncultured Microcoleus sp.
TTTCGACGAATTTGCGTTGTTTCAGCCCACGCAAAATCAAGGTTTCACCCCAGTCTGACAGAAGCTGTTCAGGAACGTGACTGCTCCTTATGTATGGAAAAAACCAATCTGTTTTCTTAGGAGAGGGTTAATTGATTATGATTACTCCATCTATCACCTAGATACGGATATCAAAAGTCAGCCAGACCATGTGGAAGACATTCTAGAAACTTTGTCTATCACAAGCATCTGGCTTTTGGTACTGCCTTAATGGAAAGTTGATATGCAACTAAAAAGAGGAATAGGTAGTTTTAGGAAGATTAGCTGGAGCGTATTAAGCATCACTGCCAGGAGAAAAGGAGCCTAAACTACAGTTTTGCTATAACTACCAAAAACCTGATTCCTAGAGTTTAGTCCGCACTCCCAAATTCCACCTTATTGCTATTGTCAGCGCAGTCAAAGATAGTTAATTTAGATAACGACTGACAGGGACTAGCACCGCTTTCCAAGTTAAATGGCAAATTATGCCAGGGGCAGACAAGGCATCCATCTCGCAGATAGCCACCTGCCAAATCTGCTCCTTCATGAGGACAATGCCTGTTGAAAGCGACTACCCGATTCTTGTCCAGCCGCGCAACGCACATCTTTTGCGATATAGGTTTAATTGTACCTACTGGCAACTCTGAGTAATCAAAGACAATTTTGGTTTCGTTGTCAGAATTTCCTTCAACAGTCTGAACCGGGATGGGTTTAGGAAAATCAGCAGATGTGTCATCAAAAAAAGAGTCATTGGAGGTCGAAATCACATAATTGGGAGTCTTCGATCTGTTGCGATACGAGTTGAACTGTTTTACGATTTTACGGAAAGTATTTGCCAAGAATTGATTCAACACTAGCACTAACCCCTCGGTAGGCTCAACATAGACATAGTTGTTCTTGTAGGGGGATTGATCGATAAAATTGGGCTTTTCTAGCGACATCCGGAGACTGACAACATATCGAGTTGAATCCGTGCTATTGATTTCTGAGCTGTGTAGATGTTCACCATGAAAAATGAGAGCATCACCAGGTTCCAAATCGAAATTGATTGCTGAACCACAATATTGATTGCGTAGAATAGTACCGTCCTCGGTACAGAGAAGGCGCTTTCCGTAGGCTTCAGGAAAGACGGTTAGTCCATTACCAACCTTAACTGAACCAACCGCAATCCAGACATTGATGCAGTTAGTAGGACACTGATACCAACTATCATGATGTGGACCATGAGGGGTAACTTTTCCATGCCAGCGAAACTTGCTAAATTCTTTTTTATTCTCTACTGTTACATCATAGGGTACGTAAAATCGTACATTGGGAGATTCTTCTAAATAAAACGGTTGCTTGCTTTGAAATATTTCTTTCACTACCGCTTTGGATAAAGAAGGGGCTAGTGAATGAAAAACTAGGTAAGTACGGCTGCTAATTGCAATTAATTCGTCTAGGGTAATAATCTCATGAATAGCTTCAAACCCTTTTTCCTTAATTTGTGCAGCTTTACTCTCACCAATAGTCTCACGAATTGCTTCTAGAGTAGCTTCTTGTATGCGCTCAAAAAAGCCAATAGCTTGCATACACTTCGGTATGACAATGACTTCGCCACTCATAACACGCTTGCTGAGTTGATCAATAGATACCGACTCGGTATACCCTAAACCAATACTTTTAGCTGTAATGTTTGAATATTCCATGGTAATGTTTCCTGTTTCATCAGTGTTGATTGGAGGTAAATACACCCATATTTTGAAATGAGAAAATGCGGCTTTATGAAATGGTGAGTGTACTGCGGTCAATAAGGTCTATAAAGTTTCCTAAAGAGCCATTGCTTGACATTCCCTGTTGTTTTATAGCGTAGGCCAGTCGCTTTTTCCTTTAGCTTTAACCATGAGTTAGAAGCTAAATTGTATTGCTTGAGCGCTTCCTCTGACCATACTCTTGAACTTGATGAATTTGACGAATCTAAAGCCAAGATAAATTCATCGCGCACTTGTTCAACTGTCTTGAGTGCTCGATCGCGACATTCTTTCGCTTTTGCTCGTGCGTCCTCAGTTAAACAGTATTCAAAGGCTTTCTGTAACGCTTCGTCTGAGATACGGTCAACAGAAAACGCTACAGGCCAACCAATTGTTTCTGCCTGACGCAGAACTTTAGCCCCTCCAGCAATCCCGTCTATAACAATTGCAGGCACACCGTTTTTGAGAGCTAGCACAGTCCCATGCAAGCGTGTAGTTACAACTAGATCCATGCGGGCGATTAGCGATTCAATCTCAGCTGCGGTGCGGAGATTTGTCTTATTCGGATCTAAACCGGTATCGATAGGCAGCGCGACCATTTCCTGGGAGTCAATGAGTCGGTTAATGGCTTCATTGGCAATGTGATGCTGGCTTTTGCTCCCATACTCGTTTTGGGGATGAACTAGGATAATACCCACAATAGGTACCTTTGATTGATCACAACCGAAGGCAATATCGGGACGTGAAATCGCTGAACTATCTCTTTCTATCAAAACATCGAAAGGATTCCAACGATCAGTTGGCTCGATCATCGATAAGTCAAGACCAATGAGCCGACAACTGCTGAAGTGTTTCACAAATTCAGCATTGCCTCTGTTACAAGCAAAAGGACCACATACGAACACAACGTGTGAATAAGTCTTGGGAGCGACTGAACGCCAATTAACACCGCCAATAAACGGAGGGGCAAGAGCAATATCATAACTATGGCCAATACTTTCAATCCATTGACAAGCAAGATCTCGCGCCATCAAATCGCCACCAGTCACGCTGCACCCCTCAAAACTAAACCAACCTGCCACGAGAATTTTCATAAATATTCCTCTTGAGAAACGGTGTGAATTGTTCAACTAAAACTGAGTATAATTGAACTTCATTTTGCTAGTTTATTGCTAATTAATTAAGTAAAAAATCTAATTTCTACTTGTTTCGTGCCAAAGAAAATGACCATTTTTGAGTCAATACATATTTGGATGCCCCAATTTGAAAAATAGATTCTAAGATTCGATGAATAAGAACAGCTACGGCTACGCTAAAAATACTCCACTGGACGGAAATTAATACAAAAATCGCAAATATTACCGTATAAATCAATGTACAGTATAGGCTTATACGAGTTTTATCTACTGCATTAAGGAGATACTGAACAGATAAATAAATTGGAAGTGGTAAAGCTGAAAGGCAAATAACTATCAAAATAGGAATTGCAGGTATCCATTTTTGACCAAAAACAAGAGGAACATAGAATGGAGCTAAGCTAGCTTGTAGAACAATCAGAGGTAAGACAATTAAATAAGTCTTTTTCAGACTGCTAATAAATCGCTCTTGAAGCTGCTTGATATTATTACGTACTTGGCAAAGATAAGGAAATAAAGCGCCAGTAAATGCATTAACTACATTCATACTAATACCAAATCCAGCATTGAATGCAAAATAATAGATTCCTAATGCTTCAATTCCCAGAAATTTTCCAACTATTAAATAATCTATATTTGACCTTAACCTATTCAAAAAACCCACACCAAGGAGATCGAATCCGAAACTTACGATTTCTTGCCACCGTTCAAGTTTGAATGATTTAGGAGGCCGCCAAGATTGATTCATCCAGTTAATCACAATCCACACCGGAGTTGTCAGAACCATAGACCAAACTATAGCCCATACTCCCATACCCATTAGAGCTAGAATTACAGTCAGTATATTACCAAGTAAGGACTGGGTAGCATTACATAATGCTGTAATTTTTAGGCGATTCTCCCTTTCAATTAGAGCAGAATTAATTACAAAAAAAGGGAACATTAAGTAGACTATTGCAGCCGTACATAGCGGTAAAATGATTTGTTTACTACCATAGAACTGAGCAATAGGAAAAGCCGCAAGACACTGAATAATAAAAATTGCTAGACACAGAATCCAATTTAGCCAATAGGATGTATCAGAGATTGTTTTCACATCCTGTTCATCAGCCTGGATAATCTTAGCCCCGATCCCGCCTCGGAGGGTAAAAACACTAGCAAAATCATAAGTGGTATAAACCACTGCCATTAGTCCGTAATCTTGAGGGCTAAACATACGAGCTAGCGTAATTGTTGTTCCTAAACGAAAGATGCGATTCGCTAGCTCTGCTCCTCCCAACCAGCCAACATTGCGAATAAATTGACCAGATAATACATGCTTAAGCTTATTGATTAACATTCGGATAAGGTCACCAGTAAAGTAAAATCACATCGTTCTCTATAGGTTCTGCTTCAACAGAACATCACGCAGTTGCTTGCCTATGACTTTAGGTGAAAAATAGGTTTCAGCACGGCGGCGAGCACTCTGACCTAATTGGCAACTCCAAGCCTTATCATCTAAAACTCGACCCAGTGCTAGCGCTAATGCTGTTGCATCCTCTCGGGGCACAACTATGCCACCGGAAGCCTCCCCTCCCTCCAGAATGTCGGATACACCAGGAGCATTAGCCGCTACAACAGGTAAGCTACAAGCCATTGCCTCTAGAGGGGCTACAGGAAAGCCTTCTTGTCGGGAGGGAAGTGTATAAACATTAGCCGCCGAGAGGTAGCGCTGAATGACAGTGCAATCGCTAACAAATTCGTTGAGCCACATCACACCTTGAAGCTGCATCCCCTCAATACGCTGGCGCAGTTGTTCAGCCTCGCTACCCGTTCCTACCAGTAGCAGCCGTAGTTCTTGGTTAGGACGTTCAGCACAGATTTGCTGCCAAGCCTGAAGTAAGATATCTAGTCCTTTGCGTTGTATCTCAACTCGTCCATGCCAAGCAACGACTCTAGCATTGAGAGGAATTCCCAGTGCTGTCCTTACCTCATTGCGGTCAATTGCCTGCCACTTTGCTACATCTAAAGGGTTAAAAATTCGGGCTATTTTGCTAGAGGGTAGCTGGTAACGCTCCCGAACTCGCTGAATTTCAGTCTGTGTAGCAATAATCACACCCGTGCAGGCATGAAACGCTAGCTGTCGAGGGAGGAGTTCCAAAATGCTCTGAGTGCGATCGCCACCCTGGAACGTTGCAAATACTGGCAGACGCATCAATTGCCCCAACAGTACGCAAGTATCGAAGCGTGCATACTCATACTCCTGGCACAAGATCGCTTGGCAGTTCTCGCGCCTGAGTTCCTCAGCTAACATACCCAAGGGTGTAGAGAAGTAAGTTCCAACGCTTTTAGCCAAATCCTTAACGGGTGTAAGCAGAGAACGGCGAAAGGTACTGTTATCCTCTATATCCTTAAAGGATTGAGCTGCCGTTGCTCCATAAACATTCAGGGATTGGCGACGCACAGCACGATAGGCATGGTATATCCCAGAAGGGGGCAGTACGCAAATCGAGGCACCGGTCGGAACATGAATGAAGCGAGATGGTTTTTCAACATGAGCGGAAATACAAAACAGTACCGTCCGTACACCGACCTGTTTGAGAGCATTAATGTAGCCAAACATCCAGCTACCGACAAACTCTTTATAGAAGCTCTCAAACGAAATGTTGATGCTATCTAAAAAGTCATCGATCAAGTCATAACAATGTAATAAAGCCACAGTTGGCTCTGAGCAGCTATTCAAAAGTACGGAATTCGTCTGCTGAATATGGAGTTGTTCAGTCAAATTCAAATTTGAAAAATTTTTCATGGTTGTAGTTTTGGATCAAGGTCAGCACCTGGTCTTTTATTAAACTGGATAAAATAACTCACTAGCTTAGGAGGAAAGAGCCGTTTCAACAGCAATTTCAGCATTATTTTTTGAGTTCTTTTATCTAGTAAAGTATTCGGCTGTAGGCGAATTGCTGCACATAAATGTTGTTGAGCTTGGTTTGCTCCACTACTATCTGTGCGATGTTGTAGATATAAACTTGCACAATATTTGTGAAAACTGGTCATCGTCTGGATCTTGAGATATTGCAGTTCAGGTGGAGCTGCTTTGTATGCTTTTTCCATTGCAATTAGAGACGCTTCCTTCATAACCTCAATTTTTGAGGACATTGCTCCAGGAGTTCGACGATAGAAAATTTGGTACTTAGGCACAACAACAAAATGCCAATGAGTCGCGAGGCGCAGCCAATAGTCCCAATCTTCACAGGATTTAAATGTAGGATCGAATTCTCCCGCCGAATCAATTGCTTTCCTACGAATTAGAGTATTAGAACCACTGTGAATAAAATCACTGATTAACAGGTTTTTATAAACATTACCTTCAAAAGCATAAGGACTAGATGGATGAAGCGCTGAAGTTTGCCCTTGTTCATTGACATCCATAAAATAAGTCCAACTATAGGCAACTCCTGCCTCTGGATGCGGTTTTAGAGCTGCAAGTTGTAGCTCCAACTTATCTGGAGTCCATAAGTCATCTGCATCAAGAAAAGCAATAAACTCTCCCTGTGATTGCGATATACCTCTATTACGAGCTGTTGGTAGTCCACCATTTTCGTAGGAGAATATTTTTATCCTTTCATCTTGTATACTTTGAACTTTTTCTACAGTTCTATCCTTTGATCCATCGTTAATGACAATAATTTCAAAATCTTGAAATGTTTGTTGCTGAACAGATTGAATAGTTTCCACAATAGTGCGTTCAGCATTGTAAGCGGGAATAACAACAGAAATTTCTGGCATAGTGTAGCCTTGTTAAGTTAATAAAAGACTTTTGGCAAATTGAAGCCGTGGATCAGAAGTTGTGCGAACTTTACTGAAAAACTGAATCAAACGAGTAGCTAATCGAGGTGGAAATGTTTTCCTCAAAATAAATTTAACAATTGACCTTTGAATATGGTAATTGAATAAATTTTTGGGATGTAGATAAACTGTGTTCCACAAATTTTTTCCTGCCTGATTTGTACCATAGATGTCTGTAGTATGCCGCAAATAAAGTTCTGCATAATAATGATGCAAACTAGCAAAAGTTTGGTTTTTAAGAGATTGAAATTCTGGTGGCGCAGCTCGATATGCTTTTTCAATTACCATTTGTGAACCGGCCTGAACCTTATCAATATTAGATGATAATGTTCCAGGCGCTCGACGATATAAAATCTGGTATTTAGGTATTACAACAAAATTGGAGTGAGCTGCAATCCGCAACCAGTAATCCCAGTCTTCACAAGCTATCAGTGAAGTATCAAACTCTCCAACTGCATCAATGACTTGCTTACGAATTAGAGTATTAGAGCCATTGTGAATAAAATTCTGGATTAATAAGTGTTTATAAACATTACCTTGGAAATAAGATTGAGAAGTTGGATAAAATGATAAAGGTTCTCCTTTTTCATTGACATCCATGAAGCAAGTCCAGCTATAAGACACTCCTGCTTCTGGATGCTGTTTTAGAGCTTTTAGTTGTAGTTCTAACTTATCAGGTGTCCATAAGTCATCTGCATCAAGAAAAGCAATAAATTCTCCAGTAGAATGATACATACCGGAATTTCTAGCTCCACACACCCGAATATTTCTTGAATAAGATAAGACTTTTAAACGTGGGTCTTCAATACTATAAAGTACTTTTTTAGTATTATCAATGGAACCATTGTCAATCACAATAATTTCAAAATCATTGAAAGTTTGTTGCTGTACAGATTGGATGGTGTTCTTAATAGTTTTTTCAGCATTGTAAGCGGGAACAACAACAGAAATTACTGGCATAAGCCTACCTGCTCAAGGTCAGTAAATTAAGATGCTACCCTGCCTTGCTAACTTCAGTAACCAAATTACAGTTCTGAATTATCAGAGTTGAGAAATTATTAACTAACGTTAGAAAGTCTACGACGTAGAGTATAAAAAAAGGATAGAAATCGGCTGTAACCATTAGAACCAAACCAACGCATCAAGGCGATGGCTACACTCAAACGCAGATATTCTTTAGAAAATCGTAACTGAGGATAATAAGCTATTGCTTGTTGACGAAAACGAGTTGCACCTTGCCAATCTTTAGCACGACTTTGTAAAGCTTTCCATGCCAGACAGAGATTAGCTAAACCGTAGCTTCGGTTCTTCAAGTGCTGTAATTCTGAAGGCGCGGTAGCAAAGGCTTTTTCAATAACAAGACTAAAACTGCGTGCCATTGCTTCCCAATTTCTAGATGCACTATTGGAACACTGCCGATAGTAAACTAAAGGTTCCTTCACCACTTTAAAAGGATAACGGGAAGCCATACGAAGCCACATATCCCAATCTTCAACATAGGAACCTAAGTTCTGATCAAATAGTCCGACTGTCTCTAAGCAAGAGCGACGAACCATTGCTACACTGCCACACTCAACAATGTTGTGTTCAATCAGTTTCTTCCACACATCACCTTCTGCCTGATTTTTGAAGACTCTGCCTGTAGATTCACCCTTCTCATCAATGTAGCTAACCCAAGTATATACTAGGGCTACTTCTGGGTTCTCTTCCAGAATCCGTACTTGTTTTTCTATCTTACTGGGTTCCCACAGATCATCAGCATCGAGGAACGTTATATACTCTCCTTGAGCGTGATGGATTCCGGTATTTCGTGCTCCTGCCAAGCCTTTATTTTCCTGAGAAATCAGTTTAACTCGTGGATCTATGATTTGAGAAACCCATTCCTCAGTTTCATCGGAACTACCATCATTAACTACTATAACTTCAAAATCATTAAAATTTTGATTCAGGACACTTTCCATCGTTTCAGGAAGATAAGCCATAGCATTGTAGGCAGGAATAACAACGGAAACTCTTGACATCTCTTGAACTCCTATTTGTTTGAGTTATTACTATGAAATTAGAGCCTAATTAACATCTCTGCTATAGAAAACTACAGAGGGTATTTTTTCATGAAATAAACAAGATACTGAACCCAAAATTAAAGTTTATCTACGAATTAGTTGGTAAAGCTGTAGATAACTTTTCTTTAAAGGCAATTCCTAACATTAACAATCCTGGCCAGCACAAGTAAGATAAGCTATCTAGAGTTTCCGCAAATGTGAACATTATAATAACTAAGATAATGCTGAGTCCAACCTTAGCTGTTTCATAAAATTGAGCTTTGATCAGCAAATCAATAAGGCTCCAGAGCAAAGCTATTGCTAAGGCAACACTACCCACTAATCCGTGAACAAATAAAGTACCAAACCAAGTATGGTGAGAACCAATAGGCATATTCGCCGTAACGGCCGGGCCTGGATGCATAATGCCATGTCC
Organism: uncultured Microcoleus sp.; assembly: GCA_964588805.1. Lineage (GTDB taxonomy): Bacteria > Cyanobacteriota > Cyanobacteriia > Cyanobacteriales > Coleofasciculaceae > CAZPRJ01. Next base: position 9,191 of record CAZPRJ010000028.1, read on the forward strand.
CCAGATGGGAGCTTCATTCCACCAACGATATCTTGCTATCTTCTGTATCATAGCCCGCACCTCTGAAGAACCTGAGCGAGCACTATTAAATTGAGCTTTGACAGTTTTTAGCAGATTAATCAGTGTTGGTAGAAACATTCCTATCACAAGGCTAAAAAATCCTGTTGTGAACTGTACCCAGGGATAGAAACAATTTGTCAAAAACCACACTAAAATTATAACCGTTGGTAGGCATACTATAGCCAATCTAGATACCGACCCTACAGCCATAGCCACAGCTCCTACCATACCAATCCAACGCCACTTTTTATCAGCATCTTGACTGGACAAAAAGAAGTAAATATTACCAACAATTCCTAAAGCAGGAGGCCAAGGAGTAAATAATAGTAGGCGAACTTGCCCCATATCAAGACCATAAGGTAATAATACTGAAGATGGCAAAGGACCTCCTCCAAAAACTTTTAAAGGAGAAACGTAGCGGATTTGAGGGACATGAAGCATACTAGCCACAGTACAAAATAAAACCATAATTAAGCTTTGTAGGCAGAGAATACAGACAGCTCTGTAAATTATCTGAGGTCGGATATTTAAATGCCCTGCTAAGGGAAATAAAGCTAGTAATGCCCATGATCTATACCAATTTAAAGTGGATTTAATAATTTGTGATAGTCCTAAATTAAAATTCAGATGACCTACGATGAGAGCAACCTCTATTATCAAAATTGTAATAATCCATACCCAAACTGATGGAGAGATAGTAATTCTTTGAGAGAGAGGAGTTTCATCAATTTGATTCCACCAAGTTCTCAATAAATAAAATACAAGAAAATTAGCTAAAAGAGTTGCGAAAAGATATTGTGCTCCTAACAGATAAATTGGATATGTGTAGATCAGGTAATACCAAATTAGGGCTTCTGGCAGATTTTGTGGCTTGATTATAGTTTTGCTCACTTTTCTTTGGGCACAGAGCTAAATGTGTAAGGATGGTGGTTTTGTTCGCTCTTTTCTGCTTGCTGTTCAGCCTTCTGCTTAGCGTTGTGTTTAGCTTGCTGAATTTTGCGATCCACTAACAACAACGATAGGACTCCTGTCGTACAGAAAAAAGACCCCATAACTGCCCCTACTAAAACAAATGTCTTTTTCGGGGTACTTGGTTTTGTGGCCAGGTCAGGCTTCTTTACCATTGCAATCGATGGATAAGAAGCCGAGATATTCGATTGACTCAGGTCTAGTCGGGTTAAAGTTGATGAAAAAACCGCCTCTGCGATTTGAACATCACGCTGAAGAGCCGCTAGTTTTGAATCTTTTTGAGTAAAGGTTGCAAGCCGAGATTCTAGTAAACTAGTCTGGCGTTCCAACTCTTGGGCTTGAGTTTGAAGCCCCTGTTGTTGTTCCTGAAGTGAAATCAATTCTTGCAGTAAAATTGCTCGCTGTGAAGATGAATTACTACCATCTAAAACCAGTCGTTTGAGGCTTTCTAAAGTTATGGGTCTTTTCAACAATGACTCAGCGTGTTGCACTAGTGCAGCTTGAGCTATATCTTGTTGAGTTTTCTTGGCAATGACGGCAGGAGCAGCGGATGTAAATCTAGCGCTCGATTGACTTAACTGTGTACTAGTATCGGTGTAATCAGCTAAGTATTTCTGAAATAGCTGATCTGATTGAAGGGTGAGAGCATCGGCAGCTTGTTGAGCCGATAAGCCTAGGCTAGCTGACAACTGCTCTAGTCTTGCACCAGTTTGCTGCATCTGAGCTAAAATCTCAGCACGTTGCCGCCGCAAAGACTCAAGATTAACTGATTGATCTCGGAGTTGCTCAGATCCACTCAAACCTGCTTGGCCTTTGTAATTAGATAAACGCTGCTGCGCTTCATGCAATTTTTTTTCAGAAGCGCTAAGAGTTCCTTTTAATTGTTGATCTTGCTGAGCCAGTTCTTCTTTTCTCAGTGCATCTAACTTTGCCGTCAAAGCCTTGTGGAGGGCTAACGCTTTTTGCTGAGCCTCAATAGGTGTATCTCCTTTGATCTCAAACTTCATCAGAGTAGTGTTAGCTATAGTTCCAATCCGAGGCTTGCCAAATTTATTTATAGGCATTTTAAGTTGATTAGCGGCTGCTTCTATGACCTCATCCGTTTCAGCTATGAATTTGTAGTTTTCTCTAGGGTCTGAGGTTTCTTTATTGAATGGCGAATCACTCGAAGAAGAAGCTTCCCCAATCCCTGGTAAAGTTACATTGACAGATGACTTAGCACTAGGGATAGAAATCGCCCATTCGCTCGTGTAAGTAGGAGAGGTTAATTTTAGGTACAGTAAGGCAATACTCCAAACAACTCCATTAGTTATCAGCCCTAGAGGTAAATAGATTTGCCAATTGGTTTTATAGCGAACTGAATCTGAAATAGAATTAGATTCAGGGTTAGCTTGGGAATTATTCAATGAAAATGAAAACTTCTCATTATTCATCTTGGGAAAGGGGGAAAAGGATTATAAATAGAGCACCTTTTAGAAATAAATAGAGATAAAGTTTACCTCTATAATTTAATCGTCGTTAATTGTCTTGATAGATTGGAATTATTGCTCATTAACATGATAGTAAATTCCTCTCCCATCTGTCCCTAAAAACACTAAGCCAAACTGCTGTTTACTAGCCTCGATCGAATTTGGTTTACTGCCAATGGGAGTATTGCGTTCACTGATATTGTTCCAGGTTGCTCCCCGATCCAAAGATAAGAATAATCCTTCTCTTTGGTTAGCAATAGTTCCATAAAGATACAAAACAGAAACGTCACTGTTGTTTGGGGGTTTACCGAAGGAGAATAAATAGGCTCTCTCAACTTGAGAAATTCTTGAGAAGGTCTTACCTGCATCAGTAGAGCGGTAGAGTCCTTGATCATCCAAGCTGACCCAGACTTCTCCCTCAATCCCTGGCATTGTTTTAATGGAGTACCAGTCTTCTTTGGGTAAAGAAGTATTAACAGGATGAAAAGATAAACCACCGTTGTCACTACGGTAAACTATTCCGTCAGCGTAGTAGTAAAATCTATTCCCATTCACTCCATCCGCTACTAAGGGTTGAGACCATTTCCACGGGCCCTTGAAGCCATTGGGTAATCCTACGACTTGCCGCCAAGAAGCACCACCATCACTGGTTTGCAACGGTTGACCTTCGCTAACGGTTACCACAAACTTTTTAGGATTAGTTGCTGAGACAGCTACCCGTAGTGGTACAGTGTTAGCGGGAAAAGAGGGGAACCGTTTCCAAGTTAAACCCCCATCTTTTGATGTGGCTCCGGTATAAGTAGAATTCCATCGGTTTCCGCCCACTCTCACTAGATGCTGGGGTTTGACAGCGCAATAGGCAATGCTGTAAGTGTCCTGAAAAAAGTTGTCTTGAAAAAAGTCATAGCCTAGTTTTTCATACCCAAAGCGTGTGGTGGGATAGATGTCCAATCTGTTGTGGTAGAACCCATCAATATCAGCAATACCACTCAAGAGCAAAGGCCCTTTAGGGGGTGAAACCAAAGTAAAGACCACTGTTTGTTCATGTCCCTTCTCATAGTTTGTCCAGACAGCAGGATTAGCACTAATATCCTCTGTACGCCAAATCCCAAACCAGTCGGTTAACCAAACCCGATTTGGAACGTGAGGATCAAACTGTATTGCAGACGTATGGTCACTGAAAAATTTGTTCGACCACCAAGACACTGTATTGTTGATAGTCGCTCTCTTTTCCACCCATGTAGTTCCTCCATCTCGAGAGTGATAGATTTTTGCTGAGCCTGCCTCCCCTAAGCTAACCAACACCTCATTGGAATTTTTTGGGTGAATGCTCAAACCATTGAATACATGGCTAGCTTGCTCTCTTGGTGTTATATCTTTCCACACCCCATCCATATATTTGCTAACACCAGGAGAAGCAGCACTGGTTGCGTAAAGGGTACTGTCTCGGGCAATTGCTAACTTCATTACTTTTGAGGGACTGCTTTCCATTTTGATCCAAGTGATCCCGGCATCTGTGGATTGATAAATCCCATCTCCGTATACGCTGAGATAAACTCGGTCAGACACTTGTGGATCGAATGCGATCGCTAAAATTCCAATATTTGGGTCAGAAGTTGCTTGTAAGGTTTTGACTTGAGTCCAAGTCATTCCTCCATCAACGGATTGCCACAGGCCATTTTGCCGAGACCCAAAAAACAGTTTGTTAGAGTCAAAAGGGCTGACAGCTAACCGATTCCCTGCCCACCGCTTATCTTCGTCGCCCCCCATCGGCACTTTTAAATCTGACTTAACCCAGGTAGCACCCCGATCTGTGGATTTAAAGATTGTGCCTAGTTCTGCTAGATACTTACCAGCCGCAATATAAATTACGTCTGGATTGTTTGGATCTAACGCTAGTGCTTCTCCACCATAATAGTTGATTTCAGAGGGAGGGAAGTGATCGGTGAGTGCCAACCAACTCTCATCCTTTGGACTCCAACGAAAGAAACCACCGTTATCGGTTCTGATATAAGTTAAGTTAGGTTCTTGAGGATGAAGATAAATACCAGTGACATAACCCCCGCCTCCCACGGCAACATTATTCCAGCCACGAGGAAAATTTGTTTGTACAGGTAGAGCTTTATTCCCCGCGTTGGCATCAGAAGCGCAACCTGTAGTCAAAATTGGCTGCAAGAAAACTACTGCTAGTAGTGTGAGCAGGGCAATATAAGAATGAAAAGAACCATTGCTGTAACTAGCCCGTATTTTTTTCGGTGTCTGAAAAAATTGGGTGATTTTTATGACGAGCTTGCTCGGCAAAAACAGCACATTGCATAGTAATACTAATCGCTCGTTCATAAGAATACTACTAGACAGACAGTTGTGAGAGCTGATAACAACCTGAGTTTGATATAAGCTGGAAACATTGATCTTGGGTAATAGGAGAGAACCTGATTCGTTATTGTTTCTTGATGCAGCCTCCCTGGTTGTATCAAACTCAGATCATCAAACCTAGGCACTATGGAGAAGGGATTTTCATGGCTTGTTGTACACTGTTTAAATCTGAGCCTAACTGAACACTCTGCTTTAATTCACGCTTAATTGATTGGTCAGGTGAACCAGAAAGAGCTTCATATACTCTCAAATTATCAGCAGTGATTCGATCCCAACTATAATTTTCACTCACATACTGTTGTGCATTCTTCGCCATTACAGCTAGCTCTTCAGGATGATGGATTGCCCAGTTCAGGGAACCGATACAGGAATCTACATTTCCAGCTTTGAACAGGATTCCTCGTTGCTGATCAATCAATTGCTGATGAGGTGGGATGTCACTTGCTACTACTGGAACCCCTTCTGACATTGCCTCTAGCATGGCTAGAGGTAGTCCTTCTAAATCAGAAGGTAAGGCAAACACTCCAGCACCCCGCACAATCTCTGCTAGACGAGCACCTCTGAGCTCACCTGCAAATACTACATCTGGATTTTTTGCTACCCTGTTGAGTAGCTTTGAAACATATCCCTTAGTATCGCTAACACCACCCGCAAAAACCAGTTTCCAACCCTCAGGCTTCAGCCCTTCAAACGCTTCGATGAGTAAATCCGGACGTTTTTCAGGAACTAGTCTGCCTAAAAACAAAATGTAGCGTCCCTGTTGGAGACCCAGTGAAGTACCATGAGAAAAATTAGGGTCTGATTCAGCATAGGTTGCTGGGGCATTGGGGCTATAAACTGTCTCCCGACCATAGGTATTTAAGAAGTAAGATTGCAGGTCTTTGGAGACTACAATAATTTCATCAGCAAAGCGCACTGCCGCTTGTTCACCCATACGAATCAGGCGACTAGAAAGAGTACCCCATTTAGCCCGTTGCCAGTCTAGTCCCTGACAGGTAACAATTACTTTTGCAGACGAAATAACTTTTGGTAAACCGCTAAATAGAGCAGGGCCTAAGGCATGGAAATGAACAATATCGTAGCGGGTTCCACTCGATGCGATCGCTCCAAGTGCTGAACTCAAAAAAGCGTCCACTCCTCCTAATTGAGAACAGGGTAAAGACACAATATTTACACCCTGAAAGTCATAGGTGTTAAACCAAGGCGATTCCGTATAAGAGGAACGACCAAACAGATCTACGGAATGACCTTGTGCAACCATACGGGGATAAACTTCTGCACAGTAATTCTCGATGCCTCCCTGCTTAGCGGGTAGACCTTTGACTCCAATCACGGCAATTTTCATAGGATTAATCCTTGTTGATGAGAGAGACAAGTGTAGAGATGAACAAACGATAGGGATAATTGACTGACCAATGCGAGGAACTCCATTGACTGCGTTATTTTAAGTTCCTGCTCAAGCCGAGTTGAGGATTAGTTGCCACTAAAACTGACAACTTTTGTTTTGTAAAAGTCTGATTAGCCTAGAGGTTCAGATGATGTGTGAGTGAAGCTGGGTGAACGAGAATCTTGGTTCCAACGCTCCCACATTTGACTGTAGACTTCAGTGACGACAGTGCGAGCACTATAGGGCAGAGCAGCTTGCACACAAGATGCACTCGGATAATTCTCTGGATGGAGCAGTACTTTGCGTAAGGAAGCAGCAATCGCTGCTGGAGTCCGTTCTTCACAAACCACTCCACTATCAGCAGTCAGCAGCCTCGGTGTTTCACCACATCGAGTCGTAACTACGGGCGTCCCACAGGCAAGTGCTTCGAGGACAACTAAGGGAAGACCTTCGTAAGCACTACTGAGGACAAAAGCATTGCAAACACGATGTAAATCTGCAAGTTCTGCTTGTTTTACCGCTCCCAGCAGGGTTACTTGTTTAGATAGCCCAAGCTGATCAATCTGAGAACGGATTTCATCGGCTAACTCTCCTTGGCCGGCTATCAACAGGTGAATATTGGGCTCGTTTAAAGCGGCGAATGATTGAACGAGGAGTAAAGGGTCTTTCTGAGGATGCAGACGACCCGCAAACAATATGAAGCGTGTATTTTTTGCTAGATTCAGTCGCTGAGTGAGGCTACGTCGTTTAGCCTCACGCTCCTCCCAAGATAAAGGATAAAAAATCTCGTTGTCAACTGTATTCTTAACATACGCCGCACGATCAGCGATCGCTGGGTAACGTTGTCGATACAGTTCTAAGGACTCTGTATTGCAGGAAAGGATTTGGGTAAACTGATTGACTAATAAGCCCTCAAGAGCAAAATAGGCAGCAGGAAATCGTCGCCACAAAATTGCATTTTTATTATTGGCAGATTTCATCTGCGTTTGAATATCGTTGTGGATGAAAAGGGTTTTATCTCCTGGCCAAGGAAGGGCTGCTAATGTTGGTTCGAGTCGATGAAAATGCATGAAATCTGAGGCAAAGTTACGTCCTAAAAGGGAAGCCGTATATTTAACGGTTGTTGGAACCCGTCGCCTAATATCGTCGTCTACTAAGGTGAACAGAGGAAAGAAACAAATTTCTCTACCCATAAATTCTGCATCTTGCCACTTTCCTATGGTTTGAGTGGGATCGTTTCCAGTTCCTACGAGCCTGACCTCAAACTCGCTAGGTGCATACTTAATAAATAAACTGATAACGGTCTGAATTCCACCAATAGTGCTATCCCAAGGATTGAATTGGTAGAAAATCGTCAGAATCGGTTTACGCATGAACACTGAGAATTTTTGATATTTTTTATCAGCCATGAATGCAAAGATGAAAGAAATTCCATTCATCTACCCTGAGAGAGAGCGATCTTCAATTTTCGGGGACTAAGCTAGTAATCATCAGGGATTACAAACCTGTCACTTCAAGTAACTGGCACTACCAATTTTTATTTGAAAAGAGCATAGTTAGGTCTTCTCCCAAGCTTTGTGAGATAGATAAGCTGCTCCACATCTAGTTGGCACGGGTATTGTTGGCAAACATCTTGTGGCCTGTCCGGATTAGGTAAGTTATATGTGGAATAGCTTACTAAGATGAATGCCCAGCATTGATTATGGCTTTTGATCAGAAGCCATAAATAATTGTTGAAGCAGATACGCAGCCCTAAAATTGAGTAGAAGCTTAGATCTTTGAGATCTTTGCACCTGATACAGCAAGTGGCGAATAGTTATGTGCTCTAGAATAGCAAACCAAAAAGAAGAGGCTTAACTTCTACTGGATAGTTCTACACCCGTTGACGAACACCCTATTAATCTTTCTTGAGATGCATTTCCCAGTTCGTTAAATGGCTCCAAGTAGAGAAAATCGTAATGAACAATTACAGCCTCTAAGTTCGCTTTCTAGATTACTATAGCTGATCTTATAATGGATACCGTAAACTTACTATGAAGTTTACATCATATTTTTTGGCCTCATCTTTTTTATGAATTTTATCTCCTGAGATAAATGATCTAAATGCCCAAAAACTGGTTACTGACTAGACGGCAAGCCGTTTGGTTAGGTTTAGGAACCTTTGCCGGTCTAGTTGCTTGGCATAAGGGTGCAGACTTATATCACCATCTTCAGATTCTTGCCCTTGATGACCGATCAAGAGACTTTACTGTAAGCCCAGGAGGTTCTTTAAAAGAGCGTGCTGCGGCTAAGGGCATTATTTATGGGGCAGCCGGTCGTTATCCTGACTTCATTTTGAACCCAAAACTAGCTGCCTGCTATGCACGAGAATGTGCTTTGCTAGTCCCAGAATGGTCTTTTAAATGGTTTATTACGTGGTATCCTAAGCGACCTGTTCCTAATCATCCCCTCCGTCCTAGCCCCAATCAATTTGATTTTACTGCTGCCGATTGGATGGCTAAATTTGCCCAAACTCACCATTTACTATTTCGTGGACATCCTCTGATTTGGGATATCTCTTTACCCCCTTGGTTTAAAGAAACAGTCAATCGCCAAAATGCTGAAAAGTTTATGGTTGAGCATATTCAGAAGGTGGCTGGGCGTTATGCAGGAAAAATGCACTCCTGGGATGTGGTCAATGAGGCGATTAACATATACCAAGACCATCCTCAGAGCTTGCAGAAAACAGCGTGGTTCGAGTTGTTAGGGTCAAATTATATCGATTTAGCTTATCGAGTGGCCGCTCAGTCTGACCCCAACGCACTCTTAGTCTATAACGACTTTGGGATTGAGTACGATGATGCTGATAGTGATAAAAAAAGAACTGCAATCCTGAAACTACTAGAGCGTCTCAAGTCCAAGGGGACTCCACTTCATGCCCTTGGTATCCAATCTCACTTGTCTGGTAGCCGTACCAGTGACTACAAAAAATTACGCCAATTCCTCAGCGACGTTGCTAGCCTGGGCTTGCAAATTATGATTACTGAATTGGATGTAGCGGATGAAGAATTACCGTCTGATATTACAGTCCGCGATCGCATTATTGCTAGAGTCTACGAAGATTTTCTTGCCGCCGTCCTGGATGAACCTGCTGTTAAAACAATAGTGACTTGGGGGCTGAGTGATGCTTCTACCTATCACATTGATTTTCACCCACGAAAAGATGGAATGCAAGTACGACCTCTACCACTCGATATTAATCTAGAGCGGAAGTTAGCTTGGAATGCTATTGCTCGTGCTTTTGATAACGCCCCCAAGCGCTGATATCACATCCGGTTCAATGGCCATAAAATCTGTGTAAGGGCGGGTTTAGAAATCAGCTTTGGCGAGTACCGAAAACTTAACATCAAAACCCGCCCCTACGATAATCTGGTTGTTCAGACGGATTTGATACAATTGCACATTAACTCACCAGAGATTTACCCCATTTGAATGCCCTGTATCCTCTTGCTTCTGACTTTTGCTATATAAGTCCTGAAAAAAAACTTCCAACAATTCCATTCCTGTTTGTTGGAAGTTAAACACACTTTTAAATCGGCAAATCTATAACTTCGGAAAACCCGAGAGATTGGAGAAAAACTCGGATTTGGGAAGTTTACCTTATGAACGCTTATCAAAAAGCGCTTTTAAAGTTGTTTCCTCAGGGACATACTTGCCATTGCGTTCGACAAATAGACCGAAACCACCATTGTAATCCCACATCGCCCAACTCATCTGATACTTTTCTAGCAGCGATCGCACATCCCGCAACCAGGTAACACGGTCTTTTTCTGGAGTAACCTTGCGATATACGCCAAACTCATTACAAGTTACAAGGACATTATTCGCTTTTCCCCAAGTTGCAGCACGACTCAATAATTCTTCTAGTTTTTTTCTATCCCACCGTTGTTCGCCATACTCCCGTAATTTTTTGGTTGCATGTTCGTTTGTAATCTTGGGTAGGATCGGAGCTACTGCCTCTGGACTGGAAGGATAAGGAAGGTTAAGGAAGTATTTCCATCGTTTAGCTCCCCAAGTTGCACCTTGATGGGTAAAGTCATGAGGACTATAGAAATGGAAATTATAAACCACATTCGGGTCATCAAGAGGTGTTAATTCCTCTAGTGCTTTGATGGAGTTCCAAACATCGCCAACTCGCTCATTAGCAGAGGCAATGAGTGTATGCTGAGGAGCACCTTTTCGCATCGCCGCCATAAGTTTCTCTTGTATGGTGTACCAAACTTGTGGATCAGCAGAGGCAGGTTCATTCATTACCTCTAGAAAAACTAATTCAGGATTACGATTACTGAGATGCTTGGCCAATGTTTGCCAAAACTTGCCCACCACCTCGACAAAAGCCTCATCTTCATAAAGGCGCTGCTTAAATCCATTTTTCGGATGAATATCGACAATAACCCCAAGCTTCTGCGCCAAGATTTGATCAAGGGCAGTATCAATATATTTTAGATTGTCAGGATTTAGGCGTTCAGGATTCTTTTCATTGAATAAAATCTCCGGATCTACAGGGAGGCGAACATGCCTAAAACCCATGTCTTTAATACGTTTAATGTCTTTCGCTGTGATGCGATTCTGGAAATTTTCAGGGGTCAGATCCGTTTGAGCAAACCAATGACTTAAGTTAACTCCGTGGCTTAATCGCTCATACCGTGCTTGGCTAACTCTAGATTGAGAAGAGGCATTGAGGGTTATAGAACTCTGGGGTTGATCAGAGCTTGCTACAGCAACTTCGCCCGTAGCTAGATTACCCACAGAGCTAATCAACCAAATTTGGCCCACCGCGATCATACTCAGTAAGGTAACCATCGCTAAGCGAACAACTTGGCTAAATAAATCAACCCGCTTAGAACCCCATTTTTGAGTAAGCTTAGGCGCTAATATTCCCAGATAAAACCCTAGAGCAAAGGCGATTAAACTGATAAGTATGCATACTACGAGCGCCATTTATCTAATACTCCCTTAATTCAACTCAGTAGTAAGACTTCTACCAGTCTACAAACTGTGCGATTCCCTCTTCAAGCCAAAAGTGTTGGCTTGAAAACCAACATCAATCAAAATCCTAACCGATATAGTGAGACCTATGTTCACCGAAAAATACTGTTGAGTCACAGTAAAGATAGGATTAGACATCTTGAGAAATTAAGTTTCAACTACTGTAGAACAAAGATTACAGATTCATGCTCGAAGATGTTTAATTATCCTACTGTGACTCTTGGCAGGAAAAAATTATTGAGGGTTAATTTACGGGGTGTTATACTGTGTTCTTCCAGCTTGTTCTAAGGCAATTCGACGACTCTGGGTTGCCCCTGTTACTTTTAATGCTAGTGCTTCAATTGAGCTGTATAGGGACTGAGGTAGAAGACAAAGTAAATAGGCAGCTCCTCCCGTTATCAATGTCCGCCGAGGTTCTTCAATCAAAATCTGCCAATGAGCCGCTATAGCACTGTTAAAAAGTTTCACGGCCATTGGACCATCTTTCAACGTTACGGCTCTTCTGGCGACATATCGCCGATGGTAAGCTTTCGCTCGGTTTTCACACTGAGCAATGAATTCTGGAGCATAGGAACGTACCTTTTCGACCACTTCTTCCAACGACTTCAATTTGGTTAGCACACTAGCTGAAAGTCCTTGTGAGTTTACTCGATACAGAGTCAATGATTCAGGAATACCCTCCATCTGCCACGATGTCTGGAGGGCAATACGCATCCAACATTCTGTATCCTGTGTTAAGCGAAAGCGCTCATCAAAATAAAAGTCTTCCACGTAACCATGAAGATTATCTTGATACTTAATATCTTCAAACACCTGTTTGCGAAAAACTGCTGCCGATCCGTTCCCGATGGGGTTACGAGCAAGCACCTGGTAGGGAGTAATATTTTTCAGCCTGGGCATTTGGTGGATATTGAGGGAAGCGCCATCTTGGTCGATAAAAGTCGAGCGACTAAAGCTAACCCCTACTGTTGGTGAGTTATCCAAATGTTCAACATGCTTTTCTATCTTTTCGGGTAACCATAAGTCATCAGCATCGATAAACGCTAGGTATTCACCCTGTGCCTGTTGAATACCTTTATTTCTGGCTCCAGATAATCCTCGATTCTTTTGATGAATGATTTTGATTCTTGGGTCAGAAAATTGCTTGCAAATTTCTATACTCCGATCAGGTGACTCATCATCAATAATGAGAATCTCCAAATTTTTATAAGTTTGATTCAAAACCGATTGCAGGGTAGATGCTACGTATTTTTCAGCTTTGTAAACGGGAATGATGACGGAAACGAGCTTCATGGTAAATGCTCCTTATGTTTAGTAAATTACCTGATGGGATGCCAATTGGATTGAACTGAATGAGTTCAATACTTCAGAAAAAATTTTAGCTGATCATGCTGCTTGCTTAAGGTCTTGATGAATACGCTGTCTCTGAAAACCTCCAGTGACTTTTGCCCCTAAAGTTGCAATTTGACGGTAAACCGAAGGCGGTAAAAGCCAAAGTAAATAAGCTGCTACTGCAGTGAAAATAGTTGAGCGTGGTTCTTTAAGCAGAATACGCCGATCAGTAGCCAACGCTTGATGGATCAGTTGCACTGCTGTGGAACCCACCTGCCTACGTACTGCTTCACGCGCTAAATCCCTCAGCCGATAAGCTAAGGATATGTTTTCCCATTGAGCCATCAGTTCTGGAGCGTAGGAACGAACTTTGGCAAACAGCTTTTCCCAGATCTCAATACGCTTGAGCAAGTTAGCAGAAATTGCTTGTGGATTGACCCGATATAGAGTCAAGGCTTCAGGAATACCCTCGAGTTGCCATGGAGTCTGAATGGCAATGCGTAACCAACATTCAATGTCTTGAGACATTGAAAAATCTTCATCAAAGTAGCAGGTTTCTACACTGCCATGACGCTCATCTGGAAAGGCAATAGCTTCAAACACTTCCCGTCGAAATACTCCAGCCGAACCATTCCCAATTGGATTATGACGTAGTAAATCCGGTGGAGTAATGTTTTGAAGTTGAGGCATTTGATAGGCATTTAAAGGCTGTCCAGCTTCATCAATAAAAGCAGAACGACTGAAACTAATCCCAACTTCGAGCGCATTTTCTAAGTGTTCAATATGCTTTTCAATTTTTTCAGGCAGCCACAAATCGTCGCCATCTAGAAATGCTAAGTAGTCTCCTTGAGCATGGCGAATACCCGTATTTCTGGCACCTGCGAGACCTCTATTTTCCTGGCGAATGATTTTGATTCTTGAATCTGTAAACTGTTGACAGATTTCTACACTCTTGTCAGGAGAACCATCATCAACAATCAGAATTTCTAAATTTTGATAGGTTTGGTTAACGACAGATTGCAGAGCAGAAGCGATATATTTTTCGACTTTATAGACTGGTAGAATGACAGAAACACTTTTCATGGTCTGCTCAGGAATAATGGCAATTGAACGTTTTAAATATTAGACAAAATCAGCAATAAGATAGATGCAAGAATGAGATTTTTTACTGTATGCATTTTGTCTGCTTTTCTCTTAACGTAGCCCTGATCACCAATCAATATTCCATAATTACTACAACTAGGATGTTGCTGTAGTAAAAAAATTAACAAAACTTAATTAGGAGTGTAATTAAATGACTTTACAATCCTGATGTCCCTATAATACTCTGGCAAAGAAAATAATTTGTCAATTTATAAATATTGAGTTATTTATAAACTTCATCAAAACTTTATATCTCCTAGGGCGAGAATTCATTAAAACTTCATGAAAAAGCTAGAGGTCAACTATGTAAACAAACTGGTTATTATTGTGATTATGTTGATACATTATTAATAAGTTTTTCTAATATGTTAATATATTTGAATTGCAAAATAATTATTTGCAGAGCGTAAAATGGGTAGGGGGGCATCTTGATAGATTTTTTTAGATATAAGGATATAAGCCCAATCCTCTCTAGACTAGATGAGTTAAGGGCTTTGAGCATCATTCGTGACGATGTAGTTTCTTAGTTGGGTTATGAAATCTACCGAGAATCCGTTGGCTTTGAACTCTGTCAACGTAAAATCTGACAACTTAGACCTGGATTTTAAGCAATATTGGTTGAGCTTCAAGCGTCGGTGGATACCAGCTACGGGTACGTTTTGCACCGTGCTAGCGTTGGCAACCGTAGCGGCATTTCTACGAGAACCCTCATACGGTACATCAGGAAAACTGCTGATCAAAGCAGATCCAACATCTACTCTGACAGGATTGGGTCAAGGAGCCACTTCTAAAGAGCTGACCCCTCTGACCATGCAAGGGAATCCGCTAAAAACTGAGTCAGAGGTCTTGACTTCTAATCCTCTGATCGAAAAAACCATCACCCGATTAAGGCTAAAAGATGAAGAAGGCGACCCCCTGACTGAGAAATCCCTCAAAAAGAAGCTGAATGTGAAAAATATTGGGGGAACAGATATTTTGGAGCTTTCTTACGAAAGCGACAGTGCCACAGAAGTAGCTGCTGTGGTTAATACACTAATGAATCTCTACATAGAGAATAATATAGCTGTTAATCAAGCTCAAGTATTGTCAGCTCGCAATTTTATTTACAAAGAGTTACCCAAAACTGAAGCCGTACTTCGTCAAGCAGAAGCGAATTTAAGGAAGTTTAAAGAAACCCACCAAGTTGTAGATATACAACAAGAAGCCCAATCAACCGTAGCAGCGATTGAACAGATAAAATCGCAACTTGCTGATCTGCAAACTCAATTAGAGGGCGTAGCTTCTCAATCAAGGGAACTCAGGCAAAAATTAGGTTTGAGTGCACAGCAAGCTTTAGCTCTTAGTAAACTCAGCCAAACTCCTGCCATACAGGTGGTGTTAACTGAGCTTCAAACCTTAGAGAATTTACTAGCAAATGAGCGAGGCCGCTTCCGAGAAGAAAATCCCCAAATCGTTGCTCTCAGGAGTAAGCAAGCCTCTCTTCAAGCTCTTTTGCAAGAACGAATCCGACAAGAAGTTGGTAGTATTCAGGCGCTACCCAGCAATAGTCTGCAAACTGGCGACTTAGAACTGACATTGTTTGATCGATTAATTACTTTAGAAGGAGAACGCATAGGATTATCCACGAGAATTGCTGCTCTCAAAGACATCCAAGCGGCTTACCAACAACGCATCAATACTCTACCTCGATTAGATCAAGAGCAACGGGAATTACAACGAAAAGTCGAGGCTGCCCAGTCTACTTACACCGCTCTCTTAGCTAAACTTCAAGAGTTAGAAGCGGCGGAAAATCAAACTATAGGGAACGCTCGAATCATTGAACCAGGGGATGTTCCGAAAAAACCTTTAGCTGATAAGATAGCTCCGGTTTTAGTACTTGGAGGATTTGTCTCGGGGCTTTTACTGGCTGGAGTCATGGTCTTTATTTTAGAAATGAGAGACAAATCGATCAAATCGATCAAAGAGGCTAAAGAGCTTTTCGAGTATACCTTATTAGGAACTATTCCTACTTTTGAAAACCCTAAAAAAGGCAAAGGGCATGATACTAATTCAGAAGCGTTTGTTTTAAATCTTCCTGTTCGAGATACACCTCACTCTCCGATTAGTGAAATGTATCGGATGCTGCAATCTAATCTAGAATTTCTGGGTTCTGAACCCGCACCTCATGTGATTGTGGTCTGTAGTTCTGTCTCGAAAGAAGGTAAGTCTACAGTAGCAGCCAACTTAGCTGCAGCAGTAGCAGAAGTGAAGGAACGAGTCTTGCTCATAGATGCTGATATGCGCCGTCCCTTTCAACATCATGCCTGGCATTTAACCAATGAAGTGGGCTTGAGTAATGTTATTGTCGGGCAGGTCAAAATTCAACAAGCAGTGAGAGAAGTTTTACCGAGTTTAGATGTACTTCCTTGTGGCGCAATACCCCCAAATCCAGTCGCGCTTTTGAAATCTGAAGGTATGACTTCAATCATTAATTATGCTTGTGATAAATACGATTATGTCATTATTGATGCGCCTCCCCTAGTTCATGTCTCTGATGGGTTGATTTTGGGGAAAATGGCAGATGGTATTTTGTTTGTTGCCCGACCTGGGGTGGTTGATGTTACCAGTGCAACGTTTGCCAAAGAATCTTTAGCTCGGTCAGGTCAACATATTCTAGGTTTAGTGGTTAACGGTGTGATTCTCAAAAACGAGTCGGATAGTTATTTCTATCATGCAAATACCTACTCCACTGACTTTACTGAAGAATCTTCTGGATTGGGACTTTCAGAACAGGCGGCTTCTAAAGCAGAACAAGAAGTTGGTCGTTCCTAATCTAATCTCAATACACCCGTTTTGATAGTCCTAAAGTTATGCTTACCCTTCAAAGGCATGCAGAAAAGGCGTTTGTTGTTATATCGCTTTTCTTATATAGCGGAGCTTTAGCGCCTTACATCTCTTCAACGAACCCTCTTCATCCGGTGAAAGAAGCACTACCCCATGTTGGTTTAGTCATTAGTTTGCTCCTGATGATTGCCAGATTAAAGAGGGTTGTGAGTATCGGGATTCGAGAACAATTCTTGTGGATTTTAATGGGGTTGGTTTTAACATCGTTCTACTGGTCGGACGATCCAAACTCTACGATGGAACAAGTTTTACCTTTGCTACGGGTAACGGTATTTGGAGTGTACTTTGGTACGCTTTACCGTATGAGGGAGCAAATTGAGTTAGTGGCTGCCACGTTTGGCTTAGCCATACTACTCAGCATATTTTTATGCGTCGCCCTTCCCAGCTACGGAGTTGTAGGTCGAGGCTTTATCGCCAACATGGAGGATCTGGTTCATACGGGAGCTTGGCGAGGTGTCTATATTCATAAAAACCTGATGGGCGGATTGATGATGTTGAGTACCATCATCTTTTGTGTCGGTGCATTCTGTAGCAAATACCGCAATTTAATGTGGATTGGCTCTTTTCTTTCCCTATTTATGATCGTTCAGTCCAGGGCTAAAACCCCTTTAGTTGTACTCGTTGTACTTTTGCTTCTTTTACCGTTCTATAAAGCTTTGCGGTGGAGTTACTCTAAAGCCATACCGTTTTTTATCGCGATCATCTTAGTGGTAGGAACTGTAGTGGTTTCGGTTGTCAGCAATGCAGAAAAAATTTTTGGGTCTGGGCAAGAGATCACTTTAACCGGTCGTACCGACATTTGGACTCTTTTGATGGACAAAATCGCAGCACGTCCCTGGTTAGGCTACGGATATCATGCATTTTGGTTGAATGGCTGGGAAGGCGAGGCCGCAGATATTTGGAGGGGATTAAATGAATTTGGTTTTGAGCCTCCTAATGCTCACAATGGATTCTTAGAAATATGCCTCCATGTAGGCTTAATAGGATTGACGGTATTTTTATTGAGTTTTCTGTCCTTCAGTATTCGTTCCGTGATTTGGATTCGCATAATCAAGACAGCAGAAGGATTTTTACCAATCTTATATTTGACGGTTTTGTTTCTGCTGAATCTGACTGAAAGTCTGATACTCGAACCAGATATTTACTGGGTTTTGTATGTGGCATTTACCCTTTCAATGTATTACAATAGCGTCACCGATTCGATAGATTTTCGGAGTATTTGGCAGCAACAAATGCTAGAAGAAAAGCAAATAACTGAAGTTTCAAAAAGGTATTCATCAAACAGTTAAGTATTGGGTTTTGCTGACTAGATTAATCACCTAAAATCAAGCACAAACACTCTATGTTGTTTACTAAGATAAAGCAGGTATTTTCCAATCAATTTATTCGCAATGTGAGCTGGCTGGGAGGCGGAGAGTTAGTTAATCGGGTTTTTCGCCTGGGAACAACGGTGATTCTAGCTCGCTTACTTAGCCCTCATGATTATGGTTTGGCGGCGATTGTTTTGACGGTTAAGGAATTCGCGCTGGTTTTTACCCTCAAATCTGGAGTAGCAGCCAAACTGATTCAAGCAGATGAAGAAGATTTAGAGGTTCTTAGTAATACGGCATATTGGCTAAATTGGATATTAAGTATATTCCTTTTTGTTACACAATGTCTTTTGGCTTTTCCGATTGCTTGGTTTTACAATGAAACTCAAGTTGTCTTTCCCATCTGCTTTGTCGCATTAAACTACTTATTAATGCCAAATTATGCGATTCAAATGGCTTTAGTTGAACGAGAGAATCGTATTAATATTGTCGCAATTGCTGCCACCATGCAAGCGATTGTCGCTAATGTTGGAACCATGCTGATGGCACTATTTGGTTTAGGAATGTGGGCTATCATTACACCTGGTGTTGTTTTGTCTCCATTTGTGTGGTTCTTCTGTGCTTACAAATACCATTCCTGGCGACCCACTCAGTCTTTTTCCCTGTACCGTTGGCGTGAAATTGTTGGCTTTGGCACTAATGTTCTGGGTTATCAGTTATTAGATAAAGTTAGAGCTAATTTAGATTATCTACTGATTGGACGCTTTTTAGGGGTTGATGCTCTAGGGATATACTTCTTCGCTTTCAATGCTGGACTTGGAATCAGTTTAAATGTAATGAATTCATTTGTTACAGCCTTGTTCCCTCACCTGTGTGCGGCTAGAGGAGTATACCAAAAAGTTAAGGATCGATATTTCAGTAGCCTTAAAACAATTGCAACCGTTTTTATTCCCCTCATATTACTTCAATCGAGTATGGCACCGTTTTATGTACCCATTATTTTTGGACAAAAATGGGTCAGTGCCATTCCCATATTAGTACTAATCTGTCTTTCGGCTTTGCCTCGTCCCTTTGCCAGTGCCGCTTCCATGCTATTACAAGCCGTAGATAAAGCGGATATTAACGTTAAATGGAGCTTAATCTTTACTGTATTGTTTGCAATATCATTAATTGTTGCTATGCAGTGGGGAATCCAAGCCGTAGCCGCAGCCGTACTTATCTCCCATGCTGTAGCCATGCCACTTTTTACCATCTGGGCTACTCGATTTGCCTTGCGTCCTAACTCGCTTTGGTTTAAGAGTGAGGTGAGTTAATTCACTAAGGATAAAGTTTAGATTTGAAGCGGTACAAACTTAATCAAATTAACACCGTCTTGTTAGATGTTCATTCACCCTAAACTCATGCCCACTATATCTGTCATCATTCCAGCTTATAATGCTGAAAATACCATTTTAAAAACCATCAACTCAGTTCAACAACAAACATTCTCAGATTTTGAGCTAGTTGTGATTAACAATGGTTCAACTGACGGAACGTTAGAGCGGCTCAAAACTGTTGAAGATAAACGCCTCAAAATTTTTACTCTGGAAAAAAATGCTGGCCCAGCTAGAGCCCGTAATCATGGCATTGCTCAGGCAACAGGAGAGTTTATTACTTTCATTGATGCTGATGATATCTGGACACCGGATAAGTTAGAACTTCAGCTAGCAGCACTACGAAAAAATCCTGAAGCTGGAGTTGCCTACAGTTGGACTTGTGTGATGACTGAAGACGGACAACAGGCATTCCAAGGTGAGCCATTGTACTTTAAAGGGAATGTGTATCCGGATATGCTGTTTAGAAATTTCATTAGCAGTGGTTCCAACGTGATGATTCGCAGGCAAGCTGTAGAATCAGTTGGTGTATTTGATACAACTTTCGATTACAGTGAAGATTGGGACTATTTTCTCCGGTTAGCACGGGATTGGCCATTTGTCGTTGTACCCAAAACTCAAGTTTTGTATCGTCAATCTTCTAGCTCTTTATCGAGTACCAACCTTGATGCATTAGAAGACTCTAAGTTTGCTATCTTAGAGCGAGCATTTCAAACGGCTCCGCCCGAACTTCAATATCTTAAAAATAGAAGTTTGGCTGGATCTTATCTAACTTGGGCAGGATTATGCTTTACTCGTATGGGGGGTGAAGAGGGAGTGAGGCAAGCTCGCGAGAAGTTATTCAAAGCCATTCAGCTCTATCCCCAAATTTTAACTGATAAAAGAGCAATAACTTTAGGAGTAAAGTTACTGCTAATCCGCGTACTTTCACCGAAAGTTAGTAGCTCTTTTCTTCAGTTCATTCGCCGCAGCCGGGCGACTCGTATTCAGAAAGGATAAAGCTTACCCATTACCTGAACTTTTTAGATTCTACTTAATATAGCCAAGTCAATTCTGATTAACTTGGCTACTGATAAACCTCAATAAAAGCTTTAAGAAACACGGAAGTTTCCATCAACAAAGAAACTTCCGTGCTAGAAATGATCACATCAAATTTTGTAGTATTCCCGATACCATTGAACAAAGTGATGAATACCCTCTTCAATAGATGTAGCAGGCTTAAATCCTACATCTTTAATTAAATCATCCACATCTGCATAAGTAGCTGGGACATCACCCGGTTGCATGGGTAACAAGTTCTTCTCAGCTTTTTTGCCCAATTCTTTTTCGATCACTTCGATAAAAGTCATCAGTTCCACTGGGCTATTGTTACCAATATTGTAAACTTTGTAGGGAGGTTTACGAGTTACATCCCCAGATGGGGTACTATCTCCTTCAGATTGGCTTTGGGGCGGTTTATGCATCACTCGAACCACCCCTTCAACGATGTCGTCAATATAAGTAAAGTCTCGCTTCATTTTACCGAAGTTATAAACATCAATAGACTTCCCTTGTTCAATGGCTTTCACAAATTTGAAGTAAGCCATATCAGGGCGTCCCCAAGGTCCATAAACGGTAAAAAAGCGCAATCCAGTTGTCGGCACATTGTAGAGATGGCTGTAGACATGAGCAATCAGTTCATTCGCTTTTTTACTAGCTGCGTAAAGCGAAATGGGATGATCCACGTTATCAGTCACAGCAAAAGGAACTTTTTTATTTGCCCCATAAACAGAACTCGAAGAGGCAAAGACGAGATGTTTGACTGGATTTTGGCGACACCCTTCGATCAAATTGACAAAACCGACTAAGTTGCTATCGACATAAGCAAAGGGGTTTTGTATAGAATAACGCACCCCAGCCTGTGCTGCTAAATTGATGACATAATCAAAAGACTGTTCTTGGAATAATTGGAGTAGGGGTTCACGATCAGCTAAATCTAACAACTGAAATGTAAATCTTTTTTGGGGTTGTAACTGAGCCAATCGAGCTTGCTTTAAATTCACATCATAGTAGTCATTTAGATTGTCAATTCCGTAAACTTCTATACCGTCAGTTAACAAACGTTGAGTTAAATGATAGCCAATAAATCCAGCAGCTCCAGTAACGAGTACTTTCATGAGTGGTTTATTCCATTACTCCGTATAGATAATAATAGAATGTAAGCTAAATGATACTAAGTAGCAAGGATTTAGCCTACAAAAGTGATACCACTCACGCCAAGACTCTACAAATCAGGAATTGACTTCAAGATACGAATACTATTAATACTGCGAAGATGAAACTTCTGCTTCAAAATTAACCAGCAGAAGATCGGCCCCCCAATCAAATACCGCTTCCATAATCTCTTGGGTTCAGAGAGCAAGCGATGTAACCACTCCAACCCAATCTCTGTCACCCACTTGGGAGCACGTTTTTTATTTCCTGCCTCAAAATCAATCGTTGCCCCGATCGCCAGGAATATCCTAATATTGGGCAACTGGTCTTTATACTTATATATCCATTTCTCTTGCTTCGGTGCCCCTACGCCTACCGCTAAAACGGTCGCTCCCGAATTGTTAATTTCTTCAATAATGGCTTGGCATTCCGTTTCATTTTTCTCGAATCCGAAAGAAGGGGAGAGCGCCCCTACAATAATTTCCCGTCCCGCTTTAGCATTCAGGTTTTCCTGCGCTTGGAGTGCTACTCCTTCTTGCGCTCCTAAGAGAAAAATTTTAATGTCCTGATTATCTTTGTGATAGTCACAAAAAGCTGGGAAAAAATCAGAACCTGAAATCTTTTCCTTTATTGGTGTTCCCAAGAATCGAGAAACATACCACAAAATTTTGCTATCACACAATTTATAGTCTGCTGTCTCATAAACTTGAACAAAATCAGGGTCATTTTTCAGCAAGAGCAGGTGATCGACGTTAGGAGTAAATACTACACCCCGCTCAAGCTGTTCCAAGACTTCTGATTCTGTGACATTATCAATGTCTACACTCAGTATCCTAACTTTATCGCTTGATTGATCGGGTTTTTGAAGAGTATCTAACTGACTATTCATCGCTGATTAACCTGCTCTTAAAAGGTACTAATTCCCCCTTACCACATCTGTTATAACCTATATAACCTACTTAGAGGCAGTACCCTAGACCTCGTGACGCTTTTGATGCCACTGCCAAGCGTGTTTGAGGATAGTTTTCAACTCCGCATACTGAGGATTCCACCCTAACACTCGCTTAGCCTTCTCTCCACTGCCGACCAGCGTCGGAGGGTCTCCCGGCCGACGGTCTGCCAGCGTGACAGGAATCGGGCGACCTGTAACAGTACGGGCTGCTTCAATCACTTCCCGAATCGAGAACCCCTGCCCATTACCCAAATTAAACACCTGTGTGTTTCCCCCTTTGAGCAAATACTCCAGTCCTAAGATATGCGCTTGAGCTAAGTCCGTGACGTGAATGTAATCCCGAATGCAAGTGCCATCCGGGGTATCATAGTCAGTCCCAAAAATCGAGATACTCTCCCGTTTACCCATCGCCGTCAACAACACCAAGGGAATGATATGAGTTTCAGGGCTGTGGTCTTCACCCAAACGCCCTTGGGGGTCAGCCCCTGCGGCATTAAAATAGCGAAAACGCACGGAACGCAGCCCATAGGCATGGTCAAAATCATCTAAGATGTGTTCCACCATCAGCTTACTCATCCCATAGGGATTAATGGGCTGTTTAGGTTGGTCTTCCACCACGGGAATTTGCTCAGGAACACCGTAGGTGGCGCAGGTGGATGAAAACACAAAGTTTTTAATGTTGGCATCACGCATCGCCTCCAGCAACGTTAGCGTTCCAGTCACGTTATTGCGATAGTACTTAGCCGGTTGACCCACGGACTCACCCACGTAGGCATAAGCCGCAAAGTGCATCACGGCGGCAAATTCCCGTGTTTTAAAGATTTGGTCAAGTAGGGTTCGGTCGGCAATATCCCCTTCAATTAGTTCGACCTTAAGTACCGACTCTACGATGTCGCGATGGCCATAAACTAAATTGTCCAAAATCACCACTTCATAACCGGCTTCCCGCAGAGCAAGAACTGCATGGGAACCAATGTAACCAGCGCCGCCCGTCACCAGAATTGTAGGATTTACCATTGCCTAACTGTTAGATTTTTACAAAAAAAGGGAAATCTCATCGGAGATTTCCCGGTATATTGCTTCGTCTCGACTAATGCTTTTTGATGTTGATGAGAGTCATGAATTTTACTCAATCAGGGAGTCAAGCTTGAACTGATAGACCGTATGCACAAGGAGAGCATGAGGTGGATTTCAACAGAACACCTGAAAAAAGCCTGTTGATCTCTACCTGCTCTCTAAACCTAGATGTCCCTGTCAATGAACTCCCTAATAGCTTAGCCGATTTTATCCAAAATACAAGTCCCTTAACGCACGGTTTTAAAACTATCTGCATTTTTGGCAAACAAGTCCGTGAAGATGCTTAATACCGTGCGATCGCGAACTCTAATATTACTGCTGATCGACATCCCTGATTGCAGGGGGACTTTTCGACCGTTAACGGAAATAAACTGTTGCTTCAACTGAATTTCAGTTGGAAATCGATAATAAGGATGAATTTGATCAGGAGGAAGGGCATCAGAACCAATCGTTTTTACTGTCCCTTTCACATCCCCAAACTCGCTAAAGGGGAATGAGTCTATTCTGACATCAACGGCCATCCCTTCTCTTATGAAACCAATGTCTTTATTCGTAATATCCACCTTAGCTATCAAGGCATCATCTGGCACGATTTTGAGAATCGGTTCTGTTGAATTGGTCACAAAACCAGTACCGCCGGGTTTAAGATCAAACACTGTTCCTGCAACCGGGGCTCGCAGTTCTTGATAATTCAGGTTCAGTTGGGTTTGGCTCAACTGACTATCAATTTCTGCAATCTTTTTCTCGTTTTCGACAATAATTTTATTCAACTGACTATCGATTTCAGCCAACTGTTTATCATTGGTCGCTATGCGATCTGTTAAATCCTTTTGAGAAGCCGCTAAAGTATTAGCCAGTTGTTGTTTGGCCTGCCCTACCTTTAACTGCAAGCGTTGTTCTTCCTGAATCAACTGACTCACTTCCGCTTGGCGTGTTTTAACTTCTTGGCGCTGCCGCAAATGCTGAATGCGAGGAACTGCCCCTTCTTCTGCCAAAGGCTCAATCTCATTCAAAATTCCCTCCTCCACCTTAAAGCGACTTTGAGAATTATCGAGTTGAACTTGATTTTGATTGAGTTGGCGATTGAGTTGCCCCACTTCTAACTGATTGGCCGCAATGCGAGAGTTCAGTTCTGCTGTAACAATTCGCAAACGCGCCCGTTGTTCGGGACTAAGGCTATTACCTTGAGTATCTCCACCCAAAAGAGTACGATAAAGCTGATTTTCTTCAATCAGAGCTTTTCGACTTTTGGTCAGCGAAGCGATTTCGGGTGCTAGTCCCAATCGAGATGTACTCAGTTCGCTCACCGATACACGATCAGCATTGCTCAAGACTTCACGATAGAATTGATTTTCTTTGACTAAGGCCGCACGAACTTTAGTCAGTGAAGCGAGTTTCGCGTTATCGGCTGTCGGATCGAGTCTGAGCAATACATCACCCTTTTTAACAGAGTGTCCATCTTTGACATAAATTTCTTTAACGACCCCAGCCACAGGCGCTTGGATCTCCTGCACTGCACCTTGGGGTTCTAGCTTTCCTTGGGCGGGAACCGCTTGTTCAATTTTGGCAACACTCGCCCAAATCACACCAAAAGTGGTGACGCCAATAATCCCCCAAAGGATACTGTGTGACCAATGGTTAGGTTGCTTGAGAATTACATGGCGATCAAATGAAGCATGGCCATTGGCTTGAGAGCCATTGTGATTCCCATTACCATTGCCATTGCCATGGGTGTGAGTCCCGTTGCCGTTACCGTTGGGGTGATTAATCGTCACTTCGCTTAATTGAGTCGCAACAGGGGGGGACTTTAGGGCTTGATTGTTGTTGTGGTTTAATTTAGTCCCATTTTGTTGATTCATCTTTTTATCTCTCCACAGCTTCTACGTTTTCCCATTTCCCAGCATTGGCAATTACATTTGCCCTTCTTGTTGCATGTAGAGGCAGTAGTAACGACCTTTTTGCTCCATTAATTCCTGATGAATGCCTTGCTCCACGATTGCCCCCTGATCCATCATCAAAATCAGGTCGGCATTGCGAATGGTACTGAGACGGTGCGTGATAAACAATACCGTGCGTCCTTGATAAACCTGAGCCAGATTTAAACACACCTGCCGTTCAGTGTTATAGTCCAACGCACTAGTTGCCTCATCCATAATCAACATTTGGGGCGATTGTAGAACAGTGCGGGCGATCGCAATTCGCTGCCGCTGCCCCCCTGATAAAGCCGAACCCCGCTCCCCAACTCGGGTGTTGTAGCCACTGGGCAACTCCATAATAAAATCGTGAGCTGCTGCAATCCTAGCCGCTTCGATAATCTCCTCAGAACTAGCATCAGGATTAGTTAGGGCAATATTTTCCTGCACTGTCCCATCAAATAAAAGCGTTTCTTGAGGAACAATCCCAATCTGACGCCGTAAGGAGTAGAGTTCCACCTTACTAATATCGTAACCATCTACAATAATCCGGCCCGAAAGGGGATCGTACAGCCGTGGTAATAGCTTCGTCAGAGTACTTTTACCCGAACCACTCTGACCCACAATCCCCACAAACGTACCAACTGGAATCTCTACATTAATATTATTCAATTGTAGAGGGCCACTGGGAGCAAAGCGAAACGAAACATTCTCATACTTAATCGCGCCCTGAACATTCGGCAGAGGAATATTATTGCGATCCATTTCATCCGCTTCTTGGGGCGAATCCACAATATCACTCAGACGCTCGAGGGAGAGGGCGGTTTGTTGGAAGTTTTGCCAAATTTGCGCTAACCGTAGTAAAGGCCCCGTCACATACCCAGAAATAATCCGGAAGGCAATTAACTGCCCTAAAGTTAACTGCTGATCTAAAACCAAATAAGCTCCGACCCACAACACTAATAAAGCCGAGACTTTATTCAAGAAATTGCTAGTAGAACTAGCAGCCGTAGAGGTTAAAACATTCTTAAATCCATCACTTACATAGCGAGCATAACGTTCTTGCCACTTCCAGCGAGCCCTAAGTTCAATATTTTGGGCTTTGACGGTAGAAATTCCCGATAAAACCTCCACCAAATATGATTGCGTTTCTGCCTGTCGTTCTGCTTTCGTCCGTAGCTGTCGCCGCACAATCGGAGAAACAAAAACCGTAAGTAGGATAAACAGGGGAATCACCGCCAATGTCACCAGGGTCAGTACCCAGCTATAAATAAACATGACGACGATATAGACCACGGAAAAAACCGCATCTAAGACCACCGTTAAGGCCGTCCCGGTGAGAAACTGGCGAATATTTTCCAACTCATTAATCCGGGTGGCTAATTCCCCAACGGGTCGCTTCTCAAAATACCGCAAGGGCAGCCGCAACAGGTGGTCAATAATTTCCGAACCCAGCGTCATGTCGATGCGGTTGGTGGTATCGACAAATAAGTAAGTTCGGAGACTCGTTAACAGTGCCTCAAAAATGGCAACAGCAACCAGCAAAATTCCTAAAACATTTAGCGTACTAATGCTATTTTGCACAATCACCTTATCGATGATGAGCTGAATCATCAAGGGATTGGCTAAACCAAATAGCTGCACGAAGAAGGAGGCAATTAAAACTTCGATTAAGACTTTGCGATAACGAATTAGGGAGGGGATAAACCAGCTCAGTCCAAACCGTTGTTTAGGTGTATCTTTGGTGGGTTTGAGCAGCAGTGCTTGCCCATCATCGCTCCATTCTTCAATAAACCGTGCGGGTTTGAAGCGTTTGATCCCGCGATCCGGTATCCCTAAGACGAGTTCCCGTTCATTCGTTTCGTAGAGAACGGCAAAACTTTCACCCCAACTCAGCATCGCTGGTGTAGGTAGGCGGTTGATGGACTCGGCGGGAACGTTAACGAGTTGAGCAGAGAGTCCGGTTAATTCGGCAATAGCACCGCAGTGCTGGAGGGAAAGGCTGCCCGTGCGCGACTCTTGATTGGCAATGACGCGTCGGATTAAATCTTTGCGGAACGGCATTCCCAAATGTTGGGAGAGCATCTGGAAACAAGCAACGGTTCCCTCAATAGTTCCTCGGCCGCGTACAAAGGGATACTGTCGTTTGCCTGAAGATTCGTCAGAGGCATAGCTTCCTGGAAGGTCATCGGGAGCGACAGGAATCTCACTGAGATTTAACTCATCTGGAGTTCCAGAGATTTCGGGATGGGTTATTGAGGAGGTAGCTGAGAACAAATCAGCCGGAATGCCCACCAGGCGGGTTGCTCCCATGCCATTGACGGTTAATGTGGTGACGGCTTCGGTGTCGAGGCAAGAACCCACAGGGTAATTGGATGCGGCTCCTCCACTGATAAACCATAGGCGATCGCTATCCAGTTGGCTAGCCATTTGCTGCCCACGGGGGACATTGACGACTAAGGCGTTTGACCACGCTTGCAGAGCCAGTTCTTTAAGATTGACCTCTGCTTGTGCTCTGCGGGAGAGTTCCGCCCCCAATAGCTCAAAAACTTCGACTAAAGAACAACGGGAACGGAAGGCAGAAGCTAAAGCGGATTCGCTATCCAACCACGCCAAGAAGTCTCGGGTATTGAGGTGGAGACATACAGCCTCATTGGAGGCGATCGCTGTTTCGCAGGGGATGCCTCTGAGCAAACTCACCCAACCGACAATTTCTCCAGGTTGGAGCAATTTCAGCGTTGCGGGGGAATTTTGCCGGGGGTCATGTCCCAGAAGACGCGCTTGCCCTTGGAACAGAATGGCAATGTGAGGGGGCATTTTTTCCCGCATCATAATAGGCTGACCCATGCGATAGCGCAGCAACTGACATTGGTTGGACAGTTTGAGCCGTGCTGACGATGACAGCCGATCAAAGGGATAGGTGCCCGCGAGAAATTCTTGTATCGTCGTCGTATAGGTCATTTAGAACTCACTGTAATTGAGGTTGGAGTGAGGCCAGAGATTTTGGGGAGCGAACATGATCAATGACGCGTGGCATCACTTGGGTAAGGTGAGCCAATGGCATGGCTATAATATTTATCTCTCCCAACTGGCAAACTTATGCAATACCGAAGTTAAGCCCTAGAGCTATGACTGCTTAAGTGTTGACCTTAAGATCGGTGCAATCAGGATTTGTTTATTTAAAATTTGTTAATTTCATAGTCTGCTTTTTGGCATTAATCCTAGTCTGTTCTATCTCTTTTAGTTCAAGTCAGCCAAATTATTTAACAAGTCTGACGGACATCACATAGGTTTGTCGTTGGCACTGAAGTACCAAGAGCGCTCAATCGTTGACAACAAAGGATGAAAATCTTTTCTCCTGACTCCTGACCCCTGACCCCTGACTCCTGACCCCTGACCCCTGACTCCTGACCCCTGACTCCTGACCCCTGACCCCTGACTCCTGACTCCTGACCCCTGACTTCCTGACCCCTGACCCCTATTTTCAGAATAGATCTCAGTTAAGAAAGATGTGCTAATTGCTGGTTTAATTGCTCAGACAACCAAGTACTAAAGCATTCATTGAGCAGCCGTTGGCGCATGGGGTTGTCTAACTGAGCAGGGAAAAATTTTTCTAAGCGTACAATCAAAAACCATTCCCCTAAGCGTGTGGGGGGACAAAGTTGCCCCGGTTGGCTCAAACGGAGCATTTGCGAGATCGCAGGATGGGGTGTACTTAGCTCCACCGGCCCTATCAATCCACCAGTTTCTGCCTCCGGCCCTTGGGAATACTCCCGCGCTAGGTCGGCAAAGGATTGTTCTCCTTCTAAGATACGAAAATAAAGTTCTTGAACAATGCCTGGGTCTTGAGTGCGAATCAGGGAGTAAATCACTCGGTCTAATTGGGATTTACGATTCAGGAAGTAGGACTCGAGTTTATGTCCCCAGGTGGCTTGTTTGAATTTTTCAATTTTGAGTCCCCGAATCGCTAAAGCATCCACTTGTTCAAGGGTCAAATTTTGCTTTGCTGCCCAAGCTTGTTTCGCTTCCTCAGTGGTGAGCTGATTTTGCTCAAAGAATTGTTGGCGAGCTTGGTCGAGTTCTTCGGGGGTACAGTCGATGGGCGCGATCGCTTCATCAATGATAATTTCCCGCACCAACGGCTTTAGGAGTTGGTAGTTCGCCAGCAGGGGAATGATCTCTTCGGCTGTAATTGCGCGATCGCCTATCTTTAACACTGAGTTCATACCATAAAATATACTTTATGTCTAGCATCTCTAGTCAAAACTAGAAAATACAACCCATATTATGAGTAAAGTTTCCCAATCTTTCCGGGTATTGTTAAAAAATTTTTCACAAAACCAAGTAGGAAGGGGAAAATCGTCTTGAATGCAACGATTCGTTTAGTTGGAGTCAACAGGTTCCGAAAAATCGTAAGATTCGCTTTCCTCATTCACTTCAGTACCGGGAGAGAGTGTGCGCCCCAATTTTCGTCTTTCTAAAGGATTCTGAAAAAAAGCTCCGGTTTGGGGGGGAAGTGTGGGATCGAGAACAATTTCAGTCAGACTTTTTACGACACCGGTGAGTGGAATCGCTAAAATCACGCCCAATAAACCCCCGACTTTAGCACCCAATAACAACGATACAAAAATAATTACCGGGGATAAACCTGTTAAATTTCCCATAATCCGGGGAGCAATCAAATTATCTTTAACCTGTTGGAGTGCGATCGAAATTCCTAAAACTTCTAAGGCTAGCCACCAATCAATAAATGCTACGACACTAACTACAGTAGCAATTCCCAAGGTTGCCCCAATAAAAGGAATCACTTCCATCAATCCAATAAAAACGGCAAACAGCAGGAAAAAAGGAACTTTTAAAATCCAAAAAGCCAGGGAGAGGGTAGTCGCCATAAATAAACCCAATAATAACTGCCCTGTCACAAATCGCTGTAAATTTCGTCGCAGGGATTGAGTCAGTCCATTTTGGATTCTTGGAGAAAAAATACCCGTCATTCCTCGCCAAATACGCTCCCCATCAATGAGCATATAAAAGGAAATAACCAGGATAAGAATTAAGTCTACAAACCAGTTAAATGTACCCACGACTAATCCTAAACCGGTCGAGGCAATGGTCGAGGCAATCGCTTCTGCCTGTGCTTGTACTCGTGCTAATAATTGTGATGCTAAAATTCGCACATCAAAGGGTAAATTATGCTCTAAACTCCACTGTTGAAAGTTGGTTAATCGCTCTTGACCTTGCTCAAGTAATGAAGGTAAATTAGTTACCAATTGTCGTCCTTGGTTAAACACTGGTGGTACTAAGGTTAAACCAATAAAAACCACAGCAAAGGCAGCCATTAAATAGACCAAAATAGCAGCAACAGACCGAGGTAAGAAGGACTGAAATGCCGCCACCGCATAATTTAATAAAAAAGCAATCAAACCTGCTGTGAGCAAAATGCTAATGATTTCCCCTACATAGCCTAGAGCATTCAGCGTGACCCAACCGGTTACTATGATAAGCAGCCAAGTGATGAGGAGCTGTTGAATCGGTGAAAAGATAGACTTCATGGACATTCTCTGATTCTGCAAACCATTCCTTATACCACTGTATAAAGCTGCATTACTTCAGTAATGGGTAGACGCGAGTTTACTCCTAACGTGAGTGAAGAGGTATGCCCTCGGTTGAGATGGTCAGCCGCCGCACAGCCAATCATCGCCGCATTATCCGTACAATACTTCAGAGGTGGGAATAGTACCCGGAAATTGGACTCGGCCGCAGCCGCTTGCAAGTGCTTCCTTAACTGGCTATTGGCCGCCACCCCACCCCCAACCGCAATGGTAGACAACCCATAATCACGAGCACAAGCGATCGCCCGTTTAGTTAGCGATCGCGCTACAGTATCCTGAAAGCTGGCAGCAATGTCAGGGACTGGCAGTTCAGACGTATCCTTCTCTAATTTCTGCACTAACCGCAGGACTGCTGTTTTCAAGCCACTAAAACTTGAATCATAGGGGTGATAGCCGCCACTGGCTACAGACACCTTCCCCTCTGGTAATCTAAACGCTTCGGGATTCCCATCTCTGGCTAATCGGTCAATCACAGGCCCACCTGGATAGCCTAGCTTCAACAATCGCGCCACCTTATCAAACGCTTCCCCTGCCGCATCATCGCGAGTTTGCCCTAGCGTTTCATAATGACCACAATCCTTTACATAAATTAAACTGGTGTGACCGCCGGAAACTAGCAAGCACAAGAAAGGGGGTTCTAACTCCGGTTGGCTAAGATAACTGGCATAAATATGTCCTTCCAAATGATGGACGCCTAAAAAAGGCTTTTGGTGGACAACAGCCAGGGTTTTGGCCGCCGTTAACCCTACTAATAGGGAACCCACCAACCCCGGTGCACAAGTCGCCGCAATGCCATCAATTGCCCCCCAGTCTAGCTTGGCATCCACCAGGGCTTGCGCGATCGCTGAATTAATCATTTCCAGATGACTGCGTGATGCCACCTCCGGCACCACACCGCCATATTGTTGATGGAGTGGAATTTGAGACGCCACCACATTGCTGCAACAGTGGCGATTGTTGACAATTGCCACCGATGTCTCATCACAACTTGTTTCTATTGCTAACACGCAAGCCATTAGCGCTTGACCTTATTAAAAATAGCTACTTTGGGTTAATTAAACTTTACTAGGTTTACCCGTCAGAGTAATATTGCTTGGGTGTACCAATAATTTCTTTTTCATTTATTGTACACAAAACTTTTTGTTACTTAACAAAGGGAAACAATTTTATGCGACGATTGTTGGCTCTAATTTTTGCAGTTTGTTTGTGGTTTAGCGTTGTTAGTCCAGCTTCTGCGGAAGTGTCGGGACTTGTTCCTTGTAAGGACTCTCCTGCGTTTCAGCAACGCGCTAAAGCTGCTCGCAACACCACAGCAGACCCCAATTCTGGAAGAAATCGATTCGAGCGCTATTCTGAGGCTTATTGTGGGCCAGAGGGATTACCTCACTTAATTGTAGATGGTCGCTTAAATCGGGCTGGTGATTTTCTGATTCCTAGTGTTTTGTTTTTGTATATTGCAGGCTGGATTGGCTGGGTTGGCCGTGCTTATCTGCAATCCGTTAAAAACGAAAAAAACCCCGAAGAAAAAGAAATCATTATCGATGTTCCCAAAGCGATTAGCTTCATGCTAACGGGCTTTACCTGGCCTCTGGCAGCCCTCAAAGAATTCACAACTGGTGAATTGACGGCTAAAGATGAAGAGATTCCCGTCTCACCTCGTTAATTCTTTTGATTTGACTACGTTGTATAAGGAGAAGATTCATGGACGGTTTACCAAGATTTCTTTCGACGGCTCCTGTTTTGTTTATGCTGTGGATGGCAATCACAGCCGGACTTTTGATTGAATTTAACCGCTTTTTCCCTGACTTACTGTTCCATCCGATGTCCTAAGGCTCTAAGAGGTTATTGTCTCTTTTAAGAGCTACTGAAAGCGGCGGGAAGGTCATTCTTTCTAGGCATGGGAGGAATAGCTGTCCGCCGCTTTGTTGTTTGTTATTTGTTGTTAGTTATTTGTTAAAAAAT
Source organism: uncultured Microcoleus sp. (assembly GCA_964588805.1). Taxonomy (GTDB): domain Bacteria; phylum Cyanobacteriota; class Cyanobacteriia; order Cyanobacteriales; family Coleofasciculaceae; genus CAZPRJ01. The sequence continues at coordinate 42,230 of CAZPRJ010000028.1, forward strand.
ACAAATAACAACTAACCAACAACAAGTAACGTTCGCTAAAATACACTTCACCGATATGCTGGAAGAGTTATGATTAGTTCTGCCTATCAGGGGAGATTAAGTCGGTCATGGGACGTTTAGCACTGCTGAGTGTATCGGATAAAACGGGATTAGTTGATTTTGCCCGTCAACTTGTGGAGGAATTTGAATTTGAGCTGATCAGCAGTGGGGGAACCGCAAAAGCGCTGCAAGAAGCAGGACTCACGGTGCAAAAAGTGTCTGACTATACGGGATTTCCCGAAATTTTGGGCGGACGAGTCAAAACCCTGCATCCTCGGATTCATGGGGGAATTTTGGGCCGTCGAGATTTGCCCGAGGATCGGGAACAGATGGAGGCACACCAGATTCGTCCCATTGATTTGGTGGTGGTGAATTTGTATCCTTTTGAGCAAACGATTGCTCGTCCCAATGTCACTGAATCAGAGGCGATTGAGCAGATTGACATTGGGGGGCCTGCTATGCTAAGAGCGGCCGCGAAAAATTTTGCCCATTTAACGGTTTTGTGTAATCCAGGGAACTATAACGATTACCTACGGGAGTTACGGCAAAATCAGGGTAAAGCCCCGTTGAATTTCCGCAGGATTTGCGCTCAAAGAGCATTTTGGCATACGGCAGCTTATGATCGGGCGATCGCCACTTACCTCAGTGATGATTCCCTATTCGCACCCATTCCCGGAGAACCCTTACCTCCTCCTCAATTTGTCCTCTCAGGGCAGCGATTGCAATCCCTGCGTTATGGGGAAAATCCTCATCAACCTGCCGCTTGGTATCAAGTAGGGGCAGTACCTACGGGGTTTGCAGGGGCAACGATTTTACAGGGGAAAGAATTAAGTTATAACAATTTGGTGGATTTGGAAGCGGCACGACGGATTATTGCCGAATTTACGGATACCCCCGCGACAGCGATTTTAAAACATACCAATCCCTGTGGTGTGGCGTTAGGAACAACGCTCGTAGAGGCGTATCAAAAAGCATTTCAAGCTGATTCTGTTTCGGCTTTTGGGGGGATTGTGGCGTTGAATCAACCGATTGATGCTGCAACGGCAACGGAGTTAACCAAGACCTTTTTAGAATGTGTGGTTGCACCGGCTTGCGAGGCAGAAGCACAGGAAATTTTGGCAGCAAAAGCGAAAGTTCGAGTGTTAATTTTGCCGGAGTTAAACAGAGGGCCACAGCAAACTGTGAAAGCGATCGCCGGGGGATTTTTGGTGCAAGCATCTGATGATGTGGTAGAGACTCCAGATCAGTGGGAAGTCGTGACACAACGCCAACCGACACCGCAACAAATGGAAGAATTATTGTTTGCTTGGAAGGTTTGTAAGCATGTGAAGTCGAATGCCATTGTGGTGACACGCGATCGCGCAACAATAGGAGTAGGTGCCGGTCAGATGAATCGTGTGGGTTCGGTAAAAATTGCCTTAGAACAAGCAGGGGAAAAAGCTAAAGGTGCAATTCTTGCCAGTGATGGCTTCTTTCCCTTCGATGATTCTGTGAAAACGGCCGCCGCCGCAGGAATTGAGGCGATTGTCCAACCCGGTGGTAGTTTGCGGGATAAAGATTCCATTCAAGCAGCAAATGAGCTAGGTTTGGTGATGGTTTTGACGGGTATACGTCACTTTTTACACTAGTAGAGTTGAGCGGGTTATGTATGAGCCAGTATCGCTTTCAACGGTCATTTTCGGAAGATTGTACTTTAAGCGATCGCCTGTTTGACTTACTAGAAACAACCTTCCCTGGAATCCGTAAAGCTGCCCAATCGATTAGAGAATTGGGCGCATCTTGGGAAGAGGCTTCTACACCGTTTATTCGGTTTCACGATGACATGGCTATTACCCATGTGGGAGTTTTGGAAATTCCTATGCAATTGATGGGAAAACCCGTACTAGCGGGAGGAATCCACGCTGTATGTACTCACCCAAAATTCCGACGACGTGGTTACTATCGCCAGATTATTGAAGAGGTGTTGGACTACTGTGCCAATCGTTACGAAACACTAATTCTAACTACAGCACAACCTGAATTTTACACACCTTTTGGTTTTCGAGTTGTTGAAGAACACCTATTTATCGGTAAATGTAACTCTACGAATTACAAGAATGGATTTCGCCGACTGAATCTTGCAGATACTCAAGATTTAAGTTTGCTGCATAAACTATTGGAGACACGACAACCCATCTCAAATATTGTAGGAATTTGGCATGAAAAACCCGTATTTTGCTTTTATGAAGGCACTCAACCTCTACACTATGCAGAAGATTTAGATCTGATCGTTTCGATGGAGATAGACAATACCCAACTCAAGCTTTTTGATGTAGTTGGAACTAAAATCTGTTCTCTAGCCGATCTGGTTGAAAGGATACCCCAACCGATTGAGGAGGTTGCGATTTATTTCACTCCAGACCGTCTTGATACTGAAGTTCAATCGTTCCCTCATGTCCTTGATGGTGATTCTTGGCTGATGGTTCGCGGTTCATTTGCGGCAGAGGGTCAGCAATTTATGCTACCTCGTTCAGCGCGTTGCTGAACAGACTGGTTGGGCTGTGACGTTTGCCATTATTTTGTAGGGAGAGAGCTTGTAAAAAATAGTTAGATTATTTTGCCACATTTGCCTCCAGGTTGCGTTATCGTAATCTAATCGCTAGGAAAGCCCTCGTTATCACAAGTTAGACGGGGAATGAAAGGAGGTCAAAATCAATGATTATTAAAAAAGCGGCGTGGAAAAATATATTGGCAACCGCTTTGATTTTACTCCTGATTGTGGGGTTGATATTTGCCTTACTTTCTGTTCCACAGCCCTGGCAAGATTTTTCTTTTGCAGCCATATTTATTCTGTTTGCACTGATACTCTGGACAAACATCCTCACCTGGTCACGACGGAAGAAACGTGCCGGTTATCTTTTATGGAATTTAGGACGAACTTCAAATTACAAAATAATGTTGTTCGCCAGTTTACTGTTTGTTTTCAGTGCCATGCTCCAAACCATTGTGTTTGTAGATTTAGCCAGAAAGGGCTTTGATGAAAGTTCCCATCTCTTTGAATATTACCTATCTCAGGTTATCCTCTATTGGACTACAGCATTTTATTTTTACTGGGCTGGGTTGAGTCGGTTACAACTACGAGAAAATGGAATTTACTTTAAATTTGGATTAATTCGATGGGAGCAAGTTGCTGCTTATAAGTGGGGGGGAGATAAAGGGAATAATCTCACAGTTTGGCTCAAACAACGTTTACCACTCTTTCAGACTCGGAGTTGGGTAATTCCTATCATTCATAAGGCAGCAATTGAGCGTATTCTTAATCAGTACTTAGCAGGAGGTAAAAGAAATAAAACTGTCTTTTGAAGGATTTTTATAATTATTTCCGATGGTTACACAGTGAACCTATGGAAGAAGCACTGCTGGTTTTACGTACTATACGATTAAAAATGTCAATGAAAAATAATTTAAATTTGATTTATGGATTACAAATATAGATGGAAAAACGGTAGACGGCCTAGCAGGGATGAAGCTGCACGGAGCCAAAATTTACTCGATGAGAGTCAGTTTGTAAGTAAAGAAGACCAACGGGTAGCTGAGGAAACGGCCAGGAAATATTTGAATACTCCGATACAAGTTCCAGATGATGAGCGTTCTGTACTTCCAAAAGCAGCTCCTCCAGAGAGAAAAATCTAATCCAGGGAAGAGGGATTGAGACGTTCAGTAATACCAAGTTCATTAAATAAATAAATGGTATTACATTCCTCTTTCCTCTTTCCTCTAACTTCCACCCCCTTAATTTTCGCTGGATAAGGGGGATGTTAGAAACGGGGAGACAAGAAAAGTATTTATTGCATGAAGGAAACGGGGATAAGCGCGTACTCAAGCAAGATATTACTTAAGGAAGAGAACCTTCGATTTAGGAGTCGAGTAGGATTGGGATATGGTCAGGATGCATCCTGAATCTAACAATCTAATCTCAGCAACAGGGGTGCATCTATATTCATTCTTGTGTCAATCAACTGGTATCTATATATCAAGACACAACAATACAACCCTATTACTCCTACTAACTCACTCGTGCAAGCAGATCGCAGGTATCTTGCAGTTTGTTTATTTTATTAGGAGTCTAATTCAGGGAAGCATGATGTCTGATACTAACCCCCAAGAATATAATTTATTTACCTCTAAACCCAATTATAACGACTTATTTTCCGATCAACCTCCGGGTGAAGATGATTTATACCCTCCCTATGGCTCCCCGGAAGATGATTTGTTTCCAAACGTTCGCCCCACTAAAGAAGACGTTGCAGAAGTTGATGATTTCGCAGATGCTCAAGGGTTAGCGCCTATTAGTAAAAAACGATTAGTTAACTATTACCGAGACATTTACGTAAGGCAAAATAAAGCTAGGTATAAAGATAAAGATTCCCTATATTAAGCTTTCATTGCTCAGTAAATAATGGTGCGGCTTAGCTTAAAAAGTCGCACCATCATAGCAATAAAAAACACCCAAACTAACCCTGATGGTCATAATCCATAGAAGGGAAAGCGGAGATACTGATGATGTAAAGGGATTCTACATTTTCCAGCATAAAACACATATTTGGGTTGAGTTTCTCTCTCGTTTTGGGTGAAATTTTGGGTATCTTCTGGCGATGGATATTGCTGGGAACTGAAGATATATTTGAACGAATGGCAACTATGCAGCTTGAGCTCTAAAGTCATGTAGCGAAGAAGATAAGGAGTCATAATTGTTGATGACGACTTTGTAAATTAGTTTTAGCTACAGCACGAACGACACGATTTCCATCACCTGCTAACCGATGAAGCGTATCGAGTGGGGTATTAGGATGTATTGCGATCGCATAACGCTCCAGCCATGATACTGAGCTGCTATATTCTACTAAAATCTCATTGGGGATTTGTGGGTACAATAGCAGAAACTCGGCTGTCTGCTTGCTCTTAAGGCAAATTTCTCCTGCCCAGTTTACGTGCATTTGTGCTGCCTCTACAACTTTGGCATCCTCACTCCTCACTAATTTCTCCAATACTTCCCTGGGAGTTTGTGGATTCATGGCCACGGCCAACTGCACATCTGCGTTGAGGCTATGTGATGCCTGTTTTATCACATACATCGGTAACTTCTCCAGCTTCAGCAGAGCAATGAGGGTATTAATTGGTATTTTGTTAATTAAGCTGGAATGCTCTAGCCACGAGGCAAGAAATCGAGAATTATCTAACAATTGCTGCGGAAATTGACCCCCTAGCAACAGCAATACTTCAAGGGGGGTATTGGGATTGGCTGTCACATATTGACGAGTCACTCTATCACTACTGATTGCTAATTTTCTGAGTAATTTAGGAGGCGTACTCTTATTTTGAGCAACCTGCCGTACTAGATGATTGCTAACTTTTTCACGCCTGACTTGTTCGTGAGTCGCTTCCTGGTGAAGGGTAATGTATTCCGTCAATAAATCCTTCATACTCGCTCCTAAACAAGAATTTTAAACCGTTTTATATTGTCTCTAAAAGCTAAATTCATAGAAACATTTCTTTAGGTTGAAAAGTCGGTATACTGCCTGTGAGTGGGTAAACTACCGACTTCCCCCAGGAAAGTCAGGTATAGGTGGAGGTTTATCAAACTTTCTTACCCAAATTTCTCTAGGGTGATGATGATAAAGGGTATCAGCACAACGTTTGTCAACCCTATTGGGTGAGGAATTCTCTCCAATAAAGTAAGGTGGTGGAGTTAAAAATTGCATCTGAGTCAAGAATTGATTGGTCTTCACCCATGCCTTTACAGGATGACTCAAGGCGATCGCTAAAATTGTGATAATGGTAAGGACATCACCCACACAAATCAGTGGGAAAAAAGTAAGCTTCATCATTCCACACCCTGGAAAAAATGGTTGATACTTCTAAGATTCCAGAGGTATTAAACTTTTGGTAACTCTGTGTATTAATGATTCACAAACCTAAGAATTAAATCCCGAAATTCACACCTGTGTAGATTTTTCTCTCATTAGAAAAGCTGGAGTGAATATTGCCCATCCTACTCAACCAGCTAAACAGAACTATTTATAGCGTAATCTTAGCCAAACTTGGAAATTCACATCTGTGTATAAAGCAATCCTCAATGGGTAGGGGCGCATGGCGATGCGCCCTTCTTATATATGGCATCCCTGCGTAAGTTTGGACATTATGATTTCGGTTCTGTCGTATAAGCTGGAGGCTTAGTATGAGGAGCAAACAATCCTAATAAGGGGCCGAGGATAGCGCCAAAAATAAATCCTCCCGCGTGTGCCCAATAGGCAACTCCCCCACTTTCCATGCCCACATTGGCCGGGGCTTCTAGCATAGCCACCCCATTAAATGCTTGCTGCAAAAACCAAAAACCTAGGAAGAAAACAGCAGGTACTCTCACGGTGGTGAAAAAGAAGCCGAGTGGAATTAATGTCACCACTTTGGCATTGGGAAACTTCAGGATATAAGCCCCCATAACACCGGCGATTGCACCACTAGCACCAAGGGAAGGAATTAGAGAGTTCGCTGAGAAAAACCACTGGCAGAGTGCAGCTAAGATTCCACAACTTAGATAAAAAAGTAAGAACTTAATACTACCTAGCTCCTCTTCAATATTGTTGCCAAAAATCCATAGAAATAACATATTAAATCCCACATGGGTAAATCCAGCATGTAGAAATTGGGATGTTATCAACGTTAGGGCTTCTGGCACGGGCTGATGTACAGAAATACCATTGAAACTGTAAGACAGTTCCCTAGGAACAACTGCAAAAAGGTGGAAAAAACCATTGAGTTCAGGGGGAGCCAATGTAAGTTCATAGAAAAAAATTAAAACATTGGCGACAATCAAGGCGTAAGTGACATAAGGAGTAATTTTGATGGGATTTTCATCGCGTAGAGGAACCACTGCTGTCTTTCCTATGCATTAACAAATCTAAACAAAACATATCTTAGTTTGTCTGCCTTGACGGCTAACTCGAGATAGATTTCTAATTTTGTTCGTTTGAGTACGATGTTACCGTCATTGGCAGGATTGTTCTGGAGGAGAAACCTTAGTTTCGAGAGTTACCTGGAAATAATCCCAACAATGGCCCCAAAATTGCACCGAAAACAAAACCCCCCGCGTGTGCCCAGTAAGCCACACCACCACTTTGCATACCGATATTACTGGGTACATTCAAACTGGCAATTCCATACAAGGCTTGTTGTACAAACCAGATGCCTAAAAAGAAGATGGCGGGAATATCGATGAATGTAACAAAAAATCCTAAAAATACTAAGGTTCGGATGCTAGCACGAGGAAATCGGAGAATATAAGCCCCCATTACCCCTGCAATCGCACCACTAGCCCCTAAAGAGGGAATACCCGATGTTGTTGAGAAAATCCATTGAGATAAAGCGGCTAAAATACCACAAGCCAGATAAAAAATTAAGTACTTGATATGCCCTAACTGGTCTTCAATATTATTGCCAAAAATCCACAAAAACAGCATATTCCCAAAAATATGCAAAAACCCCCCATGTAGAAACTGGGAGGTGATTAACGTCAAGGGTTCGGCTACTGGCTGATTAACCGAGATACCCTGGAAACTTGCCGTTAACTCTTTGGGCACCACAGCATACAATTGTAGAAATTGTTGCAGTTGGGCTGGGGTTAAACTTAATTCATACAAAAAAATAAAGATATTTGCACCAATTAGGACATAAGTGACGAAAGGTGTAATCCGAGTTGGATTATCATCGCTAATAGGAAACATACTGTAGCCACCTAAATGTATTGTAAGAGCATCTATTTTATCGGTGTTTACTCTATTTATCTGTGGCTTATTTGCCTTCCCCATTATTGAGGATGGTTAAAGTCTAGGTATAAAAAAACCCTCTCTTGAGTGAGAGGGTTTCCTTTTTGGCAAAAGGTGGAATTGAAAAAACTTGCTTGCCCTGCTCAAATCTAGGTTAGAACATGGGCAGAGATATCGTTAGTTTGATTAACACTCATCTAATGAGTAGAGGTTGAGCTATTCATTAGTTCGTTAGTCTGACCTAACTGGATATACTGTTGTGCCCTTTTTCCCTCAATCAACGGACTGATATGGGAACTATTTTTGTTTCTTTTGTCTGTCAACTTCTCGCGTTTAATACTGAGGGATTAGCTTTTGACAACAATTTTACCGACCATGCCAGCACCTCGGTGAGGTTGGCAGTAGTAGGAGTAAGAACCCTCGGGAGCATCATCGGGAATCGTGACTTTGTAAGACTCACCCGGAGCAAACAGTAACTTATCGTTCGACAGTTCTTTAGCAAGTGTTGCGCTTTTATTCGGTATTCCAGCCGCATCAAACACAGCATTATGAGGAGCCAGTTTGTTCATTTCCCACTGTACAGTGTCACCTGGCTTAACGGTCAAAGTATCTGGAACAAACTTGAGCTGCCCAGTATCCGAGCCCATCTTTACGGTGTAAGTATCTGCTGCGGCTGGGGAGGCTGACAACGCAAAACTAGCAACTATCAGCAAGACTGAAGATAGTAGCAAACCTATCTTGCGTAAAATTGTGGCTTGGAATTTCATTATTGTCTCCGAAAATTCGCCATTGAAGTCTTTATCAATATCTTAGAGCAAATCTTTACCGTTCTTTCCTGATTAGAAAAGCTTCCTGCAACTGCTCTCAAAAATTTGAGGTGCCCCATCCGGGTGCTTTTTGGGCTGCCCGCAGTACGAAGGCTGCCAGTTTCTCGATTTGTTCCTGTGGCATCCAACTTTCTGGAACTTCTCGGCACCAAAATGAGGCATCGCTACCATCGTAAGTCATCGGTTCTCTTAAAAAATTCACAATGCCGTTGATGTTATCGCGAGGCGGTGTGGCACCTGCCAAGGTATTCAGTGCTAATGACACGGCTGGATCGGGCAAGGTAGCTCCTCCAACGTGGCAATTGAGACAATGAGTCTCAAATAGCTCTTTCCCCTCTGACAAGTCTTCTCCAGAGAACGGTTTGGTATGTCCCTGCTCATCCATTTCAAGAGCAACAGGTTCACTGACTTGTAGGTAGCGTCTGACGTAGCTATCTACACCGGCATAAGCGGGTGGGCTAACGACAAATACACCCCATAATGCGATCGCAGTGGCTAGGAGAACGTTTACACAGAACCGTTGACGCTCTAAGGAAGGCAAAACTTGACTGATTTTGATCAATTTAGTCAGCATGAGTCCTTAGTCAATAGTCATCGATCCATAGTCATTAGTCAGTAGGGATGAGTAGTGTTAGCGAGTAGCAGTAGGAATTCCAGGTTATAGAAAAACGTGGACGTACCTGCAACTCATGGCTCACAACTCACCCCTCACTAATGTCCAATGACTTATGACCCATCACACAAGCGTCCAGGTTAGAAGAAGGCTTTACCCAGTCCCCAGCCGTCAACGAGTTTCGGCTGAAGTAGGATGTGACCTGCGATCGCTTCGAGGTCATCATCAGTTAGGTTCCTCATCTCTGTGTAAATATCAGCACTCTTCGTACTGGGGTGTAACTCCGAAATTTCAATTTCGCCGTCATACGTGGTGGGATTTTTCATGTAATCCACCAAGGCAGCTATATTATCACGCTGGGGTGTTGCTCCGGCAAGCACATCGGGAGAAAGCCCCACGTTCGGGTCAGTTTTGGTTCTGCCGCCTGCATGACATTGGGCACAGGTATCGTTAAACAGGCGTTTGCCTTTCTGGACTTGTTCGAGACTTAGAGTCATGGTGTCACCCGCTTCGCTGGCTTTCACCGTGCGGATTTCTGGATCAAGTTCAACTGCTGTTGCATTTCCGACTGCAAGTTGAAAAGCAAAGAACACAGTCGCCACTGCAAGCAAGATGAATCGCTTCATTCTTGGTTCTCCTTCAAAAAATTGGCTCATTCGTTTGGCTACTTAATATAGGAAAAACTCAATCCGTCGCCGATCCTTAATTTGAGAGCATCGCCGTCAAAGCGCGATCGCAAAAAAATCTTCCTTCAGTGCCAACTAAAGACGCACTGGCTGGATGGGCATTTCCCACAGAAATTATTCGCTCACCATAAGTCGAGATTAATCTCCCGGACTGGCAGGATTCACTGAACTCTGCCTTTCCGACAAAATTTGAGAAATAATTGCCTTGGCATCCTCGAGAGGCAGACGGGTTTCTTGTGTTTTATAAGCAATTCCCAACTGCTGGCATCGGTGGCATACTTCCTCCGGCGGAAGGTCGTACTCTGCGGCAATCTCCGCAATGGACAGGTCTGCAAAACCCATAATTATTGGCTGGCTGAATCAAGATCGAGTCTTTCTCTTATGAATATGATGCCACTGTTGCGACACCTTTCCCTAACATTGATGAGGTCGGGATCGATTTGTCCCCCTTGTCGCTGGAAAGTAGTCACAAACATCTGCCGCCCTGCACTACTACAGCACGACGGCAACAAACTCATCACTAACATCTCCTCCGCTCCGAAAGAGCTCCCCCGCTCCCTTGCCCTAGCTTCCACTTCCCTTTGTGACACTCAATCGCATGGCTTCTGGAATGGGAAATACCGACAGGGTTGAGGCGGGTTGATGCAGGCGGATGAGCTGAGCCAGGGTCTTTTTCAACTGGGTTCGGGGGATAATCGCATCCACAAAGCCATGCTGGAGCAAATATTCTGCTGTCTGAAAATCGTCCGGTAGCTTTTCTCTCAAGGTTTGCTCAATCACCCGGCGTCCAGCAAAACCTATGGTGGCCTTGGGTTCTGCTAAAATAATGTCTCCTAGCATGGCAAAACTGGCCGTCACTCCCCCCGTCGTTGGATGAGTCAGAACTGGGACATATAAAAGTTTCGCTTCCCGATGGCGTTCGAGTGCGCCGGAGATTTTGGCCATCTGCATCAGGCTAAGCATCCCTTCTTGCATCCGGGCACCCCCCGAAGCACAGACAATAATCACCGGTAAACGCCGCAAAGTAGCGTGTTCGATGAGACGGGTAAGTTTTTCGCCCACTACAGAACCCATGCTGCCGCCCATAAAGCGGAAGTCCATGACTCCTAGCGCCGTTGGTAAACTCTCCAATTGACCTGTACCCGTTTGTACGGCGTCTACTAAATCGGTTTTCTCTTGGGTTTCCCGGAGGCGATCGCTGTAGGATTTGCGATCGCGAAATTTTAGGGGATCGGTGGGCTGCAAATGCTCGTCAAGCGGCATCCAGGTATTGGCATCGATGAGCTGCCCAATGCGTTCCTCACTGTAAACTCGCATGTGATGATTGCATTCTAAGCAGACCATTTGATTGGCTTGCAGGTCTTTTGTATAGGCTAAGACCCCACAATCCGGACATTTTGTCCAAAGTCCATCCGCAATCTCCCGCTCCTGTCGTTGTTGATTTATCGGTTCTGATTTCCGTCGATTTGCAAACCAATCAAATAAAGACATGTATTTTTTTTATTCCTTAATTGTTATCAGATGCCCCAGCTTGCTCTTCATCTGGACAACTCAACAAAAGTAAAGCCGTCCATTGGTCTTGGGAGCGCACTTGCAAGGCTGCGGAACTTCCCGCACCGAAATAGGATATTATCCCCGTGTCTATAATCCGACTCGGGATATTGTGAGCGGCTAGCACTTGCTGCATCAACTCGGCTTCCCATCGGGTTTTTGTTGTTTTTAGTGTTATCCAAGGCACAGGTTAATCTTATCAGCTAAGATCGTAAGTTTTGGGTTCATCCTACCAAGGATGGGCAAGACTCTAATGTAGCTTGAAGACTAATTCGCTTAATTTAATGGAAAAAATAGCTGCATATAACTAGACAAAATCAACTCACCCCAAAAAATTGTCAAGCCTGCTCCTAAGGCCAGAAATGGGCCAAAAGGCATGGGTTGTCCTCTGCTTAACCAACCCAGAGCGATCGCGCCTCCCCCGACAAACGCTCCCAAAATACAAGCGATAAACCCACTCAAGAGTAGATACTTCCATCCCAACCATGCTCCCATCAGAGCGGCTAATTTAGCATCGCCGCCCCCCATGGCCGTTTGTCCAAATAGTATTGAACCTCCAAAAGCAATAAGGTCAAATAACCAAATCCCCAGTACAGCTCCGACAATACCTGTCATGAGCTGCCCGGATACGCTTGTCGATTCAGACGTGTGCAAAAAGCCAACAGTTCCTTGAAAGACTAAACCAGCAACCAATCCAGATTGAGTTAGTGGGTTGGGAAGAGTCAGGGTATCTAAATCAATGAGGGAAAGGGCTAGTAACCAGCACACAAAAGCGCAATATCCTAAAGTTTGGATGCTAAAACCATAGGTTAAGAAAATGAATAAAAATAATAAACCCGTGATGGCTTCAACGATAGGATAACGCCGAGAAATTCGGCTTTTACAATAACGGCAACGACCTTTTAAAAATAACCATCCCAAAACAGGAATATTGTCTCTTTTTTTCAGTGAACGTAAACATTGAGGACAGCGAGAAGGCGGCCAAAATAGGGATAATCTTGCAGGCAGCCGATAAACTACAACATTTAGGAAGCTGCCAAATGCTGCACCCACTGCAAACACAATCAAAGATGTTGTAGCAACAAATAAACTTTCCATGGTTGTTTTTGGTGCTGGTTTGAAAAAAGCCAACAACCTTGACTAAAAAGCCATTATAATAATTAATAAATTTCCGATTCTAGTTGGCTATAAGGAACAAAACATTCCTGAGGTAAAAGAATCGCTTTCCGTTTAAAAATTAGCTTGCCACGATAGGTGTATCGGTCAATTGCTACACCAGATGGGCGCTGCGTAATATCTGGATGGACTTCATAATAAGTACGATAAATCTGTCGAGCTGCCCTCAGCAATGATGGATCTAACAATACGGGAAGATCCATCTGCTCTGTATATTGTTCTGGCCATTGATGTGATGATGTATATACCACCCGCCTACCCCTATTCGTTAAGCTCGACTTTAATAAAATAATGCAATTACAACAAGAGGATGGGAGCGTAGAGCCTAGAAACGCTTTAGCTCACACTAGGATTCAGTCTTTTTTAATGCCTGAATCAGTGCATCTCCCATCGCTCGGCAACCTAGCAAGTTCATCCCTTCCGACATGATGTCCCCTGTGCGATCGCCTTGCTCCAACACCTGAAGTACAGCTTGCTCAATGCGATCGGATGCCGTTGGCTCGTTTAAACCATAGCGTAGCATCATCGCTGCACTGAGTACCTGAGCTAAAGGATTGGCTTTATCTTGTCCGGCAATGTCGGGAGCGGAACCATGAACCGGTTCAAACACCCCAGGATTTTTTTCACCTAAGCTGGCAGAAGGTAACATCCCGATGCTGCCAGTGAGCATCGCCGCCTCATCTGAGAGAATATCTCCGAACAGATTGCCGGTGACAATCGTATCAAACTGTTTGGGAGCCCGCACAAGCTGCATGGCAGCATTATCTACATACAGATGAGATAATTCAACATCCGGATATGATAAGGCGAGTTGAGTGATGCGATCGCGCCACAACTGCGAGACTTCCAATACATTAGACTTATCTACTGAGCAGAGTTTTTTACCTCGTTTATGAGCCGTTTCAAACGCAACTCGCCCAATGCGATCGATTTCGGCTTCAGTATAGGCCATCGTATTGACGCCCCGTTTTTGGCCGGTTTCTGTGGCAAAGATACCCTTGGGTTGACCAAAATAAAGTCCCCCAGTCAGTTCTCGCACCACCATAATATCAACACCCTCCACGACTTCTCGCTTTAAGGTTGAGGCATCAATCAGTTGAGGGAAAATTTTAGCCGGTCGTAGATTCGCAAATAAACCCAAACCTGCTCGTAATCCCAAAAGCCCAGTTTCAGGGCGGAGGTGACGAGGAAGAGAATCCCACTTATAACCCCCGATTGCCGCTAGCAAAACCGCATCACTATCGCGGCAAATTTCTAGAGTTTGAGGGGGTAGGGGTTCACCCGTTGCATCAATTGCTGCTCCCCCCACCAATGCTTCCGTAAACTCAAAACGAATATCAAGTTGTTCGCCTACGACGTTTAAGACATTTACCGCGACTGCCATAATTTCCGGCCCAATGCCGTCACCGGGCAAAAGCGTAATCCGGTAATGTTGTGTCATGCTGGCTGTGTACTCCGTAGACGATGCAAAAAGTGGAATCGGTCAATCGCTGATTACCTTAACCGGTTAATTATCATACCGAGGAAAGGCACAATTACAACAAATCTCACAATTTTCCAAAAATCTGCTAGGCAAGTCAAGCACTCAACGTCAACTGTCAAACGTCAGAATCCCAACAATCCTCAAAATTGGGTGATTCTCTACCGCTTAAATGAGTCAACTTTTTGCATAAGAGGGGCAATCCAGAGGGATAAGTATTACAGCAGAATTCAGGGGTTAAAAGTCAGGGATGAAGGCTGCTTGCTGTTTGAGTTTTGTTGTTCTGTTTGTACCTCAAAAACTTGCAATCTGCTGTAAGGCTAGATGTACGCAGCTAACGCATAAGTAAAAGTCACACAGACGAAACTAAATCTATGGCACTGAATTTAGTCAACCAACTCAGCGAATGGAATCCCCAGTGGTTTCGCGAACTCAAAGGACGCCTGAAACCTCGCAATATCTTGATAACCGTCGCGGTTTCTTTCATTAGTCAACTTTTATTGCTGATGAGTTTCGCCAGTCAGCTACCCGTTCCCAATCCCGATAGGAGTAACATACATAACCGATACTGCACGGAAGTTATGCAGCATCCCCAGTACCAGAAATGTATAGCAGATGGTGCTGGAGGGTTTGTGATTCATTGGGAGTTGTGGTGGAAAGATGTATTTGTCACACTCAGCATTATGGGTATTTTTATCCTGCTAGTAGCTGGCACCTATATGCTGATTAGTGACTTAGCCAAAGAAGAACGTCGCGGGACATTAAATTTTCTGCGCCTTACTCCTCACTCTAGTGCAAGTATTTTGATGGGCAAAATGTTGGGAGTCCCGATTTTGCTTTATCTTATGGGATTTTTGGCTTTGCCGTTACATGGGGTTGCTGGGTTGTTGGCTCAAATTCCACTAACTGTGATTCTGGGGTATTACAGTGTCTTAGGTGTTAGTTGCCTGTTTTTCTACAGTGTAGCGTTGCTCTTTGGCTTAGTTGGCAAATGGTTAGGAGGGTTTCAAGCTTGGTTGGGTGGTGGTGCCATGTTGATGTTCCTGTACCCAATGCTGATGATGCTCATGCATAGTAGCTACATCACTCACACGTCATTGGACTGGTTATTCATCTTTAACCCACAGCTCATTTTGCCCTTTGTCATTGGTGCTAATTCTCTAGATGCCTCCCGTCTGAATGATTACAGTTCTAGTACGCTCAGTAGTCTGCACTATTTCTCTGTGCCTGTCGGTATTAGCCTTTGGAGCATTGCTGGCTTGATGGTGTTTAACTATGGATTATGGACTTACTGGGTGTGGCAAGGGCTACAGCGTTGCTTCCATAACCCTAGTGCCACACTTTTGGGTAAACCGCAGAGTTATTGGATGACAGTTTGCTTTGAAGTTGTCATTTTGGGGTTTGCTCTCAATCCAGAACACAAAAGTTGGATGAATTATGGCAAAGGGTTGTTAGAGAATTTCCAGATTCTGCTGGTGTTCAACTTAGTGCTATTTTTGGTACTCATTGCAGCATTGAGCCCCCAACGACAAGCAATGCAGGATTGGGTACGCTATCGGCACAAGCAATCCTCCCCTCGTCGAACCAATGTGATGCAGGATTTGATTTGGGGTGAAAAAAGTCCATCTTTAGTGGCAATTGCCCTAAATTTAGCGATCGCATCCTCTATGTTGCTGGCTTGGATACTGCTATGGCCGAACAGTGAATACAAAACGCCAGCGCTTTGGGGATTATCAGTCAGCCTGACTCTGATACTTGTCTATGCAGCAATAGCTCAACTCATGCTCTTGATGAAAACGCCAAAACGTGCATTGTGGGCATCTACAACCTTGGGAGGGTTGATTGTTTTACCTCCTATCGCCTTGGCATTTCTGTCGATGGAACCTCTAGACAATCCTGGCATTTGGCTATTCTCGGCGTTTCCTTGGGCAAGTTTAGAATATGTGACAGGAATCAGCGTGCTTCTTGCTGTCGTGGGTCAATCACTGATGCTAGGGTTGTTGAGTATTGAGCTAACTCGGCGGTTGCGAAAAGCGGGTGAATCGTCCACAAAGAGGCTACTTTCTGCAAATCCTTCCTTGCCTATAAGTTGAAAAGTTTCTGGGGAGTGGGGGAGTAGAAGAGTGGAGAGAAAGAAAATTCACTAACTCATTTCCTACCACTGTTCAACTAACTTTCCTCCCTCCTCCTCCATTGGCACCTAAAATGGTTTCCAAGCAGTTGTCTTGTTATCTTGACTCATGGCTAAACCCATTCCACCAATTACCCTTCCACCTCCTCAAAATGCCCAACAAGAGGGGGAATGGTTACGAGAGTCTCTCAACAATTGGCTTGATCAGGAGTTTCTTCCAGAACCTGTGAATCAACAAATTGCCGAACGGGCATCCCAAATCTTCGTCCGCCAGCGTATGGAGGGCGAGAATGACTTGGGATCACTGGTGATTGCGATTTTGACTGAGATGCAGTCGTTTGACTTTCGCGAGAGTTTTTACAGCGAATTTGCGATCGCCAATGCCGTCAGTGATTTACTCTTACAAAGTCTGGGCATTGATCGCTGCTGTGGAAATTAGTTATTAGTTGCTGGTTGTTGGTTATTGGTTGATCTACCCATAACCCAGAACCAACAACGACCTACTGACTACCAACTCGATTTAACCACACCTGGAAGTAGACCTTCATGCGCCCACTCGCGCAGCACATTACGAGACAATCCAAAATCTCTATAGTAACCACGCGGACGGCCTGTCACCCAACAACGGTTTCGTACACGATTGGGGGCGCTATTGCGGGGTAATTGTTGTATCTTGCGATGAATTTCTAGCTTCTCACGTTGAGTGGTTGCCTGAGCAAACTGTTCTTTAAGTTCTTCGCGTTTGTCTGCGTACTTTTCAACTAATTTCTTGCGCTTTTTTTCGCGCTCGATCATGCTTTTTTTGGCCATGAATTTTGAATGTCCTTGCAGTCCAGAAAATACAGCATCTTCTATCTTAGCCGATGCGTTACGTCGTTGCAGGTAAAGAAGTATCGGACTCTACAACCTTAGCTTCTGTCAGGTTTGGTTTTGATAACTGAGCGCTAGGGCATAAATCGGCCAGAATGCAATCATCGCACAGGGGTTTACGGGCTTGACAAATTGCTCTGCCGTGATAAATCAGTCGAATTGACCAATGTTCCCAGTCTTCTTGGGGCAGTAACCGCATCAAATCTCGTTCGATACGAATTGGGTCTGTGTGTTCGGTTAAACCTAGGCGGTTGCTGAGGCGTTTGACATGGGTATCGACGGTTACTCCTGCGTGGATATCATACGCATGAGCCAGGACAACATTTGCTGTTTTACGGGCAACGCCAGGTAATTTAAGAAGTTCTTCCATGCGTTTGGGGACTTGGCCTCCAAATTCCTGTGTAATCATACGGCAGGATGCTTGGATGTTTTTGGCTTTGTTGCGATAAAATCCAGTGGAACGAACAATGGTTTCTATATCTTCCAAGTTTGCTGCTGCTAAAGATACGGCATCGGGAAAACGACGAAACAATTCGGGTGTGACTTGATTGACTCGTTCATCCGTGCATTGAGCTGAGAGGATGGTTGCCACGAGCAACTGGACAGGGGTTTCGTAGTTTAGTGTACAGGTCGCATTTGGATACAGTCGCTTGAGGCGAATCAAAATTTCTATCGCTCGCTGTTCCTGCGCTGACCATTTACGGGTGATACTCATAAGCGATCGCTTTTTAGACTAGGGATAAAATCTATTGTTGCGAAACTTAGGTGAGATGGCACGAACTATCACATCGACGAGTACGTTTTTAAATTCAAAAAATTAATTTTGAATTGGAGTTCTCGCGACTTAAACCTGTATATCCGTATCATCAACGGCAGCAAAATCAATGAGCTTTTGAGTAGGATAACTATTAATTATGGTGTTAGCGAGTTGATACGGTGTGAGAAAATTGGGGACTCAGCTACTTTTCAAGAAACTTTTTATCGGCTAGACCATATTTATAAGTAATGTCATTCCAAACCATTGCTTTAGTATCCGCATCTTCAAGAGTATTAGCAATTTCAAGCGCTTGGGCTAGAATCTGAAGGGCTTGAGAGTGGTGGCCTTGGGCGGCATATTTATAGGCAATATCTGCAAATATCCAAGCTTTGATATCATCATCTTTAATCCGTTTGGCGATCGCAAGAGCTTGAGTCAAATTTTGAGCAACATATCCGTTTTGCAAAATGCCAGGAAACTGATGGGTGAGGGCATTTAATGTCTTTTCTTTAAGAGCTTTAGACTCAATCGCCTCAGCTACCAAAAGAGCTTGGTTGTAATGACCATCGGCGGCATAATTGAGGGAATTATAAGCCAAAGCCGAATCCTTACCTAAGATAGTACGTCCTGCTTCATTATCGTCGGTACTCCCTAGAAATTTAGTACCATTCCCGCATTCTAAAATGTTACCTCGGACAATAGGAGCAGGTGGGCGAATCAAGCTAGGAGATTTGGATTCACAAATAAATGTTAAAGTCAAAAGTTCATCCGTGCCATCATTCGTAGGGGTTAGGAAGATACTTCCAACGTAACCCTTAATCGGGGTATCACCAGGCGTTGCATAATTATAGGCAGCTAACGGAGTGATACGAATAGAATATTTATACTTCTCGGGTTCATTTGTAGTACCCAACCCTAAGTCTTGAAGGGAATTGGAAAATCGGGAATGTTCTAAAAAGTAAGCTTGTTGAGCACGATTAATAGTACGAATATTGCTTCTTCCCTCACATTGTTTACACACATCTTTATAAACCACAAAAGAAGGTACGGCAACAGCAAAAAGCATCACAGCAGAGTATTGGAGTAAAGCTAAACCTCCAATCCTTCCATAACGTGCTTGTTGAACCATTATCTTCCGATGATTAGCGGATGATTCCAAGGCCGCGAGGGCTTGACGTGCCTCTTTAAAACGTCGTTCAGGAGCTGGCTCGGTTAAACGTTCAATCCACTGGACAAAATCAGGAGTCAGTGCCACTTTATCCTGAAATTGTAGGCGCATTCGTTGCTGGGATAAATGAGTCGGAGAAATACCAGTTAATAAATGAATAAGAGTCGCTCCCAATGCATAAAGATCGCTCCCTGGTACAGCTCGTCCCCACAGTTGTTCGGGCGGAGCATAGCCCCCAGTACCGACGACAGTAAATGTAACACCCTCTGCCCTAGCTTTTTCTTGTACAGCGCCAAAATCAACGAGATAAATTTGCTGATTTTCGGACAAGATAATATTACTAGGTTTGATATCACGATGTAGCACAGGCGGGCTTAATTCGTGCAAATAACTTAAAATATATAATAATTGAATAGCAATTTGTTTAGCTTCAGTTTCACTAAACTGCTTACCATCATTTAATAACTGTTGTAAAGATAAACCTTGAATATAGTCTTGTACTAAGCCAAAGCAGGGTAAATCATTATTGTCTTCTTTTTCGATAGAAAAATAATCTCGATACTGAGGAATGCGAAGATGATTAAGATGTTTCAGAACTTGTGCTTCTCTCTCAAATAACTTGATATCATCCCATTGAGTTTGAGGGCTAAAAGGTAACAGTTTGACAATCACTTGTTGTCTAGGGTGAGTCTCTAGATCGAGAGCGAACCAGGTTTGACGGTTAGGATTATTTCCTAGGAGTTGTTTGAGTTGATAGCGTTCATTAACAACTTGTTCAGCTTGCAGCATGATTTTTATTCCTGTATTGTTAGTGGCGCTTACTGGAAGCGTAATGCTTAAGAAATGCCTCAATTAAAGAAAAAAAGTTTGTCTCATTTCTATTTTAGTTCTACTTTGTAGACAACCAAGTTTTAATTTCTTGGACTAAATATTCACATTCAGTTTCAGTTAACCCCTGCCCTAAAACATACCGATTTTTTTTTGAGTGAATAATGACTCCTTCAAAAGGCATGACTTCAATAGATTGAATGTCTGTTATTCGGCAAGTCAAGTGGCGCTCGGGGCTAAAAATAGGTTGCTCAATCACAATATAGTTACTATCTATATGAGAGTAAAATACTTGATGACTAAAAAAGAGAAGGCGTGATAATTTTAATTCATTATGAACGATTTCTAATTCTTTTCTTACAACATTAATAGACCAACACAAGAAAATAATTAAAGGGATGATGAGCAGGAATGCCGATATTTCTAAATTACCAGTACGCATGGAAACTATCACATAAATAGCCAGTCCAATACCGATAAAAATAGGAGGGAGCAAAAAAAGAAAAGAACCTAACCCTAGAATTAATTTTGTAGCAAGATGAAAGAATTTTTTTGGAGATTTTTTAGCTCTTGGGATTTTAATGGTAAGCTGGCTAGGGGATTTTTTGATTTGAATACGGCTGCTAGTTAGAGGATAAGGTTTGGACTCTACCAAATTTAATAAATAACCTGACTGTAGGGCTTCTATAGCTTGAGACGCTGAACTAAACCTTAGCTCTAAATCAGGTTCTATAAGCGCTTCAACCCAATGTAAAAGACTAGAGTTAAATCCGAGGCAATGGCGGAATTGGATACGTAAATTTTGCTGAGGCAAATCGATAGGGGCTATACCTGTTAATAAATGAATTAAGGTTGCTCCCAATGCATATAAATCTGAAGCCGGAACAGCCTTTCCATAAAATTGTTCTAAGGGAGCATAACCTGCCGTACCAACGACAGTAAATGTAGTACCTTCAACAGCCGTAGGGTCTTGCACCGCACCAAAATCAACAAGATAAACTTGCTCATCCTCTGCCCAAATTAAATTGCTGGGTTTAATATCTCGGTGCAGTACAGGTGGATTTAATCCGTGCAAATATATGAGAATTTCTAGGACTTGAGTAGCTAGCGATCGCACCTGTTGTTCAGTGAAGTGTATGCCTTCATCTAGTAGTTGCTGAAGAGAACGACCTGGAATATAATCTTGCACTAAACCAAACCAGCACAACCCTTCTCCTTTGTCTCGATCTAGAGAAAAATAATCTCTATATTTAGGAATTCGAGGATGGTTGAGAGTCTTGAGAACTTGAGCCTCTCGTTCAAACAGCTTAAATTCATCCCACTGCATTTGAGGGCTGAAAGCAAGAAGCTTGATAATGACAGGATGAGGAGGGATTGTTGAGCAATCTTGTGCAAGCCAAGTTTGACGACCAGCATTATACTCTAAGCTTTGTTGAAGTTGATATCGCTCCAGTAAAACTTGTTGCGCTTGCAGCATCGTTGAACCATTCCTCAATGGATTGAACAGTTACAATAAATCTCTTAAAAAAGTAAAAATTAGTCCTGTAGTGGTAGTGCTTATCCTTAAGTTCTAACCCTTTATGCATGAAAACTCTATAAAAAGCCGGATGTTTAGGGGAGAGGGGTTTATTGAAAGAAAAATCTTTCGTTCTAAGGTAAAAGCGGCTGGCAATTATTCTGCCCTTTGATAGGGTATTCCTGAGCAACAGCGTGTTTAAGATAAAACCTGTGAGTAAGCTATTGTCAGATAAAAGTAGTAATATGAATCCTGAAGAAAAAAAGCCAACGGTTAATCCAGAGAAGGAACGCAAGGAAGAGGGTTCTGCCCTTAACGATACGGTCGATCCCAGAGATTTGGCATATATCGGGCGTTCTAACTCCGATCCTGATGAATTAGGGAGTAATCCAGCCGTAGTTCCTCAAATGCTCAATGAACCTGCCGATATTCGCGAAGGTTTCAAGTTTGACAGAGATTAAACCTTTAAGCTTTCAAATTTGATGAAATAAGGAAGTTAGGAGTCAGGAGTCAGAAGTCAGGGGGTTAAGATATCAATGAGTATTGCCACCGTGCGACTGGAAGCGCAACAGCGTACTATGAGTAGTGGTGCTACCCTGATCAGTTCCTCTTCTGATGAATAACCCGCTCAATTCCTCGGACTTGAACTCTAACCTTCCTTTCCCCGATCGCTGGAACTACGAGGAAGCTGTTGAGAACGTCGAAACCATTATCAGGCAGATTGAGACAGGTGAGCTGCCTTTAGCTGAAGTCTTTGAGCAATTTACAGCCGCTACAAAGTATCTGCATCAATGTGAGGTGTTTCTGCAAGAGCGGCAGCAACAGATGGATTTATTGATTGAAACGCTCCGCGATGAAGCGGAAGATTGGTAGGAATTCTAGGGGAGCATCCCAATTGTGCAGATTTGAAGAATAATAAAGTTTATATCTATATTTCATTTCTCTGCGCTCCCCGGCTGCTCTTATTTTTCCCCAAAAAAATGGAGTACCCCAAATATCAGGGCTTACAAGATAATTTTCCCTCTTATACCCACTCCTTCATCGGCTTATACTAGCTATTGGTTGTAATGCCAACGTGTTTAGCAAATACAAACCAATCTTGGCTATATCCCTTGAATTGTAAGTCTTTGAAAGAGACTTTGATATGCCCATCCTGGATAGGAAAGCTGACAATGTTGCTGGCATCAGCTTTGTTGTGTAAAAGAACGAGCTGTGTCCCGGCTGGTATGGTTTGTTTAGACTGATCGGCTAGTAATTGAGAGTCAACGGGACTGCGTTTGATGATGGTATCGACGTTAAAAACAAGTTTCAAAAAACTCGTTTGCTGGGTTGTGGGGACTATGCCAACATAAATTTTAACGATGTTTTTTTCTGTCTGCTTAGCGACTAGATCACTAACTGACTGAACCGTAGTGATAGATTCTTGCAGGATACGGACATGGGGAGCAAAGGCAAACCAAGTGTTGAAGCCTTTGATTTGCAAATTAGACAACGTAAATTTGTAATGATTGCTGCTCTGTGCGGGGTCGGAATAAGCTTGTAAAACGAGTAACGTACCGACTGGAACATTCTGCTTTTGCTCATTGGTTAAGAGATTAGAATCAATGGCAGATTGCTTGATCACGGTGTCTTGTTTAAAGAGCATTCTGACGGGGTTGGCCATATTTAAAAATACCCTGTAAATAAAGGATTTCTACAACTGAACTTACCGATGTTAGCTTTGATTTAACTGATACTGCCACGTTTGCGAGCTTCCTTATAGGATGTCCCCACATTTCTTAAACCAACACGAATCATTTGTTGTTCTAGCAAGGCAAAGAAGCGGGCGCGATCGCCTCCTCGTACTACGGCCTGATTGTGCGCTTCGGCTAGCCCCACCGGATATCCAAATCCTTTATAAACTTGCGCTAGGGTTAAACTAAGGGCTTGGTTAAATAAGGCAGAATTTTCCGCAACCCATTGGGGAACTTCCACACGGGCAATTTCTGCACCCACATGAACATAACAAAAGTAAACATGATGGTCGCCATACAACTCTAAAATCCGCGCCGAACTACGCAGCAAGGGGCCACGCTGTCCGGGTTGTAACCATGTTGACCAAAAAGTGGCATCCCGCAAAGGTTCGATGACTTGACAAGGAAGCTTGTCTGTGATGTTAGCGCAGTGGGTGGCGCAGTCGGGGGTATCGTGGGGACAAGCTTGCAAACGTAGGAAGTTTAAGGCTTCCAGGCTACGAGACGCACTCAGATAACTGACAAAGGGAACATTCACAGAACGCAACTGATTCCAGGAGTCTAAGATCGGAGGCAATATGTGATCGCGTGCGTCTACGGGCAATCCTTCTAAAAACCAGTAGATCAGTGAACCATCCACCATTGCTAAATTGGGAATATCAAAATGTGGGCCTGGTGGTTTGACCCAACGGCAAGCCATGTCAGCTAAAACCGTTGCTTCTGAAACGGTACGCCGATATCCCATCCATTCTTCGGTGCGAATACCCCATTGCCGCGACAAATATAAATCTTCAGGCCGATAAAAAACTTCAGGCGAACTATCTAAAAGTGGGTACAAACTCTGCCCATAATGCAACATCACTCGACCCACATTAATCAGATAGCAGTAAGCAATTTCGTGATGGGACGGTGCAATTTGAGAACCATCCGTTGCAAAAATGGTATGGCTTTCGGGGGGAGGATCGATGTCAATGCGAGTATCTAAGGGTTCTAGGGGTGTGGCCGCCGTGAAGATGATGCGATCGCGCCATTGTTGTTGACGCTGCACCAGTTCATTTTGTCGCTTTCGAGTTTGGGCTAAAAGTTTGTGGGCGAGTTCTAAGCGTTGACGACTTGCCGCCGCTTCTAAACTCAAATGTTGACTAATTCCCGGCAGTTGTCCGGCCAACTTGGTTAAATCGAGCATGGGTTAAGCAAATTTACGCATTCACTAAAGTCATGTCAAAACTTTGAGCCACTGCCTGATGTAACTAGTACCGCTAGGCGAAATTCAAAATTCAATATTTAAAATGTTTACATAGTAAGCCTTTCGTTGATACGTGAACAGTAGCTTGATTTAGTCCACGCTGTACTAGTCAGCACAATCGCTCATCGGTGATAGGGAATAGGTTCGTTTCATCCTCAATCCCTAATTTGGCCAAGCTGAAAAATCTTGAACAAACTCTGCCAAAGTCAACAGTTTGATGCGTGAATCGTTCTGAGCTAATCGCTGTTGAGCTTTTGTATTGTAGCCCCAATCCGCTAAAAATAACCGAACTTCCTGGAGATCGGATTGCTGCTGCACAGATTGTAAAGTTTTTAAACGGTCTTCTATAAACCACAATCTCTCGGCTGTAGTTGAAGAGGCTGCTAACAATTGCCGCAGAGTTTGGTGTTTAGGCTGTTTGCATTCTTTGCCAATAATTCTTCCTTTTGGAAGTTGAATATTTTGCTGCTGCAAAAGCTGCTGAACGAAGCGCCCTTCTTTGGTGGTAACGATAAATAAGTCGGTTAAATTCTCTGGCGATAGAAAGCTCTGCACTCGCTCAATGACACCAGGGTAGAAACGATGTAAACTCAGCCAATCCTCCAAATTTGTGGCAATCCATTCATCTCGGGTGTGATCTAATTTTTGACCCATCTCCAGTGCATCCAATTTTTCAGTTTCAATCAGAGACTGAGCAACCGTTGACCAGTCCTCCAGGATGGTTTCTTCGGGGATATCGAGAACCAGAGCTCTCAATAAAACTGGCATTTCCCAACCGACCTCAACTACAGGCCGCAACCGATAAAAGCGAGGTGCTAAGCTAGCGGGTGGAGTTAAGTCATCGGGATTCCAAATTTGACAGTAAGTGCGCCAGGACGTTTGAAAATACTCAATCAGTCCGTCACACACTACACCGTCGAAATCAAGGGCAAGAATTTTGGGAGCATCAGTAGTCATAGTTAGAGGCACGAGTATCCTTGGGTATCTTTTGCCAAAATACCATTGGTCGGACGAGTACCTATCTCAGGAATAGAACGTTAGACTGTTAGTCAGTCCAACATTAGGCAAGACGCTACAGCTCCGGTTGGGTCATCAAATTTTAAACCTGTTTCCAGTCTTCTCGATTGCACTGATCTAAATCTCTATTTACCTGTGATCTTCATCACATTAAAAAGTAATATCGTGTTGTATAAAATCGCAAAAATAAGTTTTTAAATCCGGGTTGTAAGGGCTCTGAAATAAGCTTTTTTTAGGGAAAAACTGGCCTCACAAGATCTTTAAATAGAATTTATACATACTCACAGCAACTTTACAGCGATGGTAGCCGTCAAGGATTACGATAATGATTGAGAAAGCTAAAGGCTTAACCCAGAGAACTGACTTTTTAAGTTTAAAATTGCAAGAGCGTAAGCCGGATACTAAGCTTCAGGTGAAACCGAAACAACAGTTGTAAGAAGAAAATGTGTAAATTCAACTATAACAAACCAATCAAAAAACGGGTGCTTTCCAAGTCTAAAATCAGTCATAAAAATCCCTACAGGTTGTAGAGTTTCTGTCTGAAAATCCTTGAAGTAAAAAGAGGCATCCATGAAATTGAATTTAAAACTCCCCCAACAACTATTCTTCTGTCTTACTCCTTTAGTCACAGGCTCGGTATTCATGGCATTACCCAGCTATGCGGCTACCTTAGCAACTTCTGAAACAACGACACATTTCAGCAATTTTAGTCATAATCCTCTCCTGGTTGAAATCACTACCAGTCCCAATCAATTAGAAACAACCAATAACAATCTAGTCACCACCCAAGCCGAATCTAACGCAGCGTTTGACCGAAACTTATCGAACCCCTCTCAAACCACTGCCTTCACCACATCTTCCAGTACAGTACGGGGCAATGGTATCGGCTACACGGAGAATATAGATAGCTCTGCCGTAGCGCTTGGTTACTACTTTCAAGTCGCAGCCGGCCAAACATTTTCCTTTGATTTTGATGGTTTATTAGGTCTAACCACCTCAACAGATAACGCCGAAGAAACAGCAAATTCTTATGGAACTGTAGTCTTTCAAGTCTATGATTATACAGACTCTAATCAGTCTCCAGTTCTCTTAGACTTCTTTACGGCTGAAGGCAGTTTAAATTCTCTAGACAATAGCGATTTTCTTAATCTAACTAACAGTAACAACATCAGTTTAGACCCGACTTCTAGCACTAATCGCTCGTTTGGCGGCAATCAAGAAACGGCTCAGGCGTCTTTTCAAGGACGATTTTCCCGGTTTTTTAACCAGACCACAACACTTATCTTGAGAGCCTTCAATTCCAATTCAGCAGGAGCCTCTTGTCCTAGCCGCTAACTAACCCATCTTTAGATCCCCTAACAAGATGTGTTCAGTGAATCAGCATGGAGACAGTGAGCCACCACTCATCGTGCTGAACCCCCACAAAATTATCACAGCATCCCATTCGGTAACATGGAAACTCTACCGTTTCACACCGTAGGGAGATGACTTAAACCCTCGTTGGCACCGATTCTAAACGTTATGTGTGATTTGGTCGAAATAAAAAAGGCGCTCCTATTTTAGGAATCTATAGACTTACGCCACATAACTAAAGAAAAAATAGACGAGGAAGACACCATGTTTGAATATGGGGGAATGGCACTGGAACTCAGTAGCTGGAACTCTTGGTTGGCACAGGTTCCCGTAACTCCACCTGTTACCATGCCAGAAGAAGCCGCTTTAGTCTTCAGTGGACCCAAAATTTTGACGGCTGTGATTTCAGGTGTGCTTTTGGCCTTTGGCTTTCAGCTATTACTGACTAACCTATCCGTTGCTGCCGGTATTTCTTACCTGGGGCGTCCATCTCATTCCCATAGCGATGACGATAAACACGAAAGCGTAGGGGGTACGATTCGTAAAATTAGTACCGGGGTGGGAATTTGGACTCTAGTCACGGTTACTATTGCCCTATTCATCGCTTGTTTCTTAGCGGTAACACTGAGTTTGTTCGATTTCTGGTGGTTCGGAGCCATTGTCGGTTTAGTGATTTGGGCGACCTACTTCTCACTTCTGGTTTGGGTGAGTTCCACAACCGTGGGCTCTCTAGTGGGGTCAGTGGTGAATGCCGCCACATCAGGTTTTCAAGCGATTTTGGGAACCGCCGCCGCCGCCATTGGTGGAGGAGCAGCAAGTCGGCAAGTCGTGACAACGGCTGAAGCCGCAGCATCGGCAGTACGACGGGAATTGACCGCCGGGATCGACCCGATTAGTGTTCGGGAAAATTTGGAGGATTACCTACAAGCTCTGCGGCCTCCACAATTGAATTTGAATGCGATTCGTTCAGAATTTGAAAACTTACTCGCTGACCCCAGTTTTCAAGAAATTGCCCGCAGTGGAAACCTGCGAGACATCGATCGCCAAACCTTTGTAGACTTAGTGAGCAGCCGCAGCGATCTCTCTAAAAAGGATATTAATGGCATCGCTGGCCTGCTAGAAGACACTTGGAAGAAAACCGTAAATCGGCTTCCTTCAAAAGACCCGATGTCAGAGTTAGTAGACTATATCCGAAACTCAACAGCCCAGCAGTTACTTGGAAAAGAGTTTAGTGAGCGATTGGACGACCTCGTTTACGAACTACGTCAGCGTCGCCAGTCTCGCGAACAAAGCCAACAAGCTCAACAGAACTCAGGCCCAGTTGCTCAGGCCATGACTATGGGCGTCAATAGCCTCATTGGCCTCGTCATGGGACGCACCGATTTGTCCGACTTGGATGTAGAAAAAGTTGTCAGCCAGCTCAAGCAGGTTAAACATCAAGTTGGAGATCAAGCTGATAAAATTGCCTCCTTAGCCGGTGGTCAAACCTCTAACCAAGCCTACAGCACGATTCAAACCGATGTAGAAACTTATCTGCTCAATACACCGGCTTGGAAAATGAAGAATAGAGAAATCCTGGAGCGAGAATTCCGAGAGGTTCTCTATGATCCAGAAGCTGACCCCGAAACAGTGGCCAATGAGCTAGAGCAGCTTAATCGCTCGGATTTTGTAGGCTTGCTGCAACAAAAGGGCTTGTTTACTCAAAATCAAATTAGAGACCTTTCCAACTGGCTAGAAGCCATTCGCCTAGAAGTTTTAACCACAGCTCACGCAGCTTATGAGCGTGGAAAAACTATGGCCGTTTTGGAGGCTGTGGAACAATATCTGTTGATTACTCCCCAATCCGACCTGACACCGGAAAAAATTCAGCTCAACTTGAAGCCGATTTTAGAAGATTCCGATGCTAGTTATGGGCAATTGAGTAATCGCCTGGCTCAGTTTGATCGCTCCACATTTGCCCGGATATTAGGCCAGCGCCAAGACCTGACGCTTAGCGAAATAGACGAGATTATTCCTCACCTGGAGCACGCCCGCGATCGCGCCTTGGTTGAATCTCAAGAAACTCAAGAAGCCGCTAAAGCCCAAATTGAAGCCCAGTGGCTCAAAGTTGAGTCCCTATTACGGGATACCGGTAGACAAGAACTCAACCCCGACCATATTGAGCGAGAGCTAAAGATGGTTCTGCAAAACCCAAGCGCAGGGTTAGCTGCACTTCGAGCTCGGGCAGCACGTTTTGATCGCGAGACGTTGGTGCAACTGTTGAATCAGCGTCAAGATTTAAGCGAGGAACAAATTAATCAGATTCTGGATCGGGTTGAAGGCGTCTGGACTCGTGTCACCCATACGCCTAAAGTATTGGCAGGCAAGGCCAAAGACCAATACGACCAAGTGATGTCGTCGATTGCTGATTATCTGCGGAATACCGGCAAAGAAGAACTCAATCCTGATGGAATTCAACGCGACTTAACCAAGTTGTTAGAACATCCCCGCTCCGGTGCTTATGCCATTCGGGGGCGTTTAGCTCGCATGGATCGAGATACGTTGGTACAGTTACTGGCTCAAAGACAGGACATGAGTCAGGAGCAAGCCAATCAGGTTGTCGATCAGGTACAATCTACAATTCGCCGCATCGTCAAAGCACCCCGACGCTTGGCCAGCCGGACGCAGCAACAGGTGCAAGATTTTCAAAGCTCGATCGCCGATTACCTCCGCAACACAGGCAAGGATGAACTTAATCCGGAAGGAATTAAGCGTGATGTCCAGCTTCTGTTGCATGATCCCCGTGCCGGAATGTCTACCCTCAGTGATCGCTTGAGTCAGTTTGACCGTGCTACGTTTGTATCCCTGTTGGCACAACGCCCAGATATTTCTGAAGCAGAAGCGAACCGCATTGCCGATAATATCTTTGGTGTTCGTGACCAAATGGTTGCCCAAATGCGGGATTTACAAGCGAGCATTCAGGCCACCATCGACCGTATCTTCGCTAAAATTCGCAACTACCTCAACGGTTTAGAGCGTCCGGAACTCAATTACGATGGGATCAAAGCTGATGTCCGCAAGCTGTTTGATGACCCCCAAGCTGGGTTTGAGGCACTGCGCGATCGCTTGAGTCAGTTTGACCGAGATACCTTAGTGGCGCTGATGAGTTCCCGCGAGGACATCTCCGAAGCTGATGCCAACCGACTGATAGACCAAATCGATCGTACTCGCAACAGTATCCTACACCGAACCGAGCGCCTACAACAGGAAGCGCAACGACGCATAGAAGAGGCCAAATATCAAGCCCAAAAACAAGCGGAAGAAACCCGCAAAGCTGCG
This sequence comes from uncultured Microcoleus sp., assembly GCA_964588805.1. Taxonomy (GTDB): domain Bacteria; phylum Cyanobacteriota; class Cyanobacteriia; order Cyanobacteriales; family Coleofasciculaceae; genus CAZPRJ01. Next base: position 72,341 of record CAZPRJ010000028.1, read on the forward strand.
GCGGCAGCAGCTTGGTGGCTGTTTGGTACAGCGTCAGTTTCTGCGATCGCATCGGCCATTGCTGGTGCTTTAGCAACTCCCTTCTAACCGTAAGTCAATTCGCCTAAATTGATGGTTCAAGCCTTTCTTAACCGAGAGGCTTGTTTTTTTTCTATATATATAGGAGTAACCTATAGCAGTCGCCAAGGTAATAAGGACTCTCGCTTTCATACTGAAACCTTGACCCGTCAATATGCATCCCTTCTGCCCTGGAGCCTTCTGCTATACAACTCAAGCGGAGTGATCGCCTTGCCCCTTGCCCTTGTCATTTTCACGCTGATTGTAAGTATCTGGCAGCCACGAGGACTAGGCAGGGGGTGGAGTGCGCTAGTGGGAGCTATGTTCGCCCTAGCAACAGGTGTCGTCACTTGGCCAGACATCGTTACCGTTTGGGCACTGAGTTGGAATGCGATCCTGAGTGCGATCGCGTTGATGATCATTGCCCTGATTCTCCAGCAAGCCGGTGTTTTCCATCGGTTAGCGCATGGGTTAGTCCGTGCCGGATTGGGTCGAGGGATTCTGCTTTTTGTCTGGGTGATACTCATCGGGGCGTTGGTGACAGCCTTTTTCAACCCCTACACTACTGTCTTAATTTGGATGCCCATTGTCATCGAGATGTTACTCAGCTTAAGGTTTCACTCTCCAGCGATTTTGGCGGTTGTATTTGCCACAGGCTTTATTGCTGATACGGCCAGCTTGCTTTTGCCGATCAGCAATCCCATTAATCTTATTCTTGTTGACTATTTCCATCTTTCATTTTTGCGCTACACCTTGGTGATGGTTCCCGTTACGTTGATGGCGATTCTCACGAGTATTGGGGTTCTCTGGTTCTATTTCCATCGTGATCTTCCTGCGACGTATATAGTAGCCTCGGTGCCACCTCCCCCTGCTGGGATGGACAATTCCCTCGTTGGCCGCTGGAGTATTCCCCTGTTGGGATTCCTTGGCCTCAGCTACTTTCTGGCTCAACCCCTTGGTGTCCCGGTTTCCATCTTTATTGCCTTTGGTGCCTTGGGGATGCTAGCTCTAGCCGGGGGTGGATTTTCCCGGAAAAAATCAGCAATCCGATTCATGGCTCAGGTGTGGCGTACCATTCCCTGGCAGGTCATTTTGTTTTATTTCGGGATGTATGTGATTGTTTGGGGTTTGCGTAATACACAGTTCATACTCCCTTTGAGTCAACTGTTCCAGTCATTATCGGTGTGGGGACTCACTCAAACAGCAACAGGTACGGGCTGGGTAGCCATGATACTTTCTGGGGTGTTCAATAATCTTTCAGGACTGATGATGAATGCTTTTGCTATTCAAAATCTTTTTGGGATCGATCCAGCCCTTCAGGAAGGCATGATCTACGCCAGCATCATCGGGTGTAATATTGGCGCAAAAATTACTCCAATTGGTAGTCTATCGACTTTACTTTGGCTAGATGTGCTATTGGGACGAAAGCAATCTATGAGTTGGGTTCAGTATATTCGCTGGGCTTTGATTTTTACTATTCCTGTTTTATTTGTGAGTTTGCTGACGCTAGCAATTTGGCTGCCTTGGCTGATTGCTTAAGCCTGTTTAGATGCCAAAGACTGGTGTGAAGGGTAAATCTCTTGTCATTTCAGTTCATTCTTGACATAAATCAGGGTCGATTTGACGTTAACTAAATGACAGTACCTTTGCAACAAACAGATTTTTCTCATCAATCAATTAAATAATGTTAATTTTCAAATAAAAAAATGTGTATTACTATGAACTTATCCAAAAAGCCATCTATAGGCTTTAGACTAGTGGTAAAGATTTAAAAGTTTCATGACTTTTGGGTGTGTCTGCTTGCCTCTCAGCCACGGCTTTTGCAGCAGTGGTGCATAACAAAATAACAAATCGCTTCGTAAGCGAGCGTTCAACCGTGTAGTCACGAGGTGAAGTCGAGCAAGTTCTTTGATTCCTGCTCGTGAGTCTCCTTGTCGCTCTCGGAAAATCAGGGAGGAGTTGAGTCTAACCAATCATGTGAGTGAGCAATGGCAACCCAAACTGCACTGACCCTATGTACCCAGAGTAACGGACGGGAAGCAGACCCAGAGCATTTTGCCTGTGGTTCTCTGGATAACTTTTTCGCCCTGACGTTGGATATGTTTTGCGTGGTGAGTTTTGATGGCTATATCCAGCAATGTAACCCACGCTGCGAACAAATTTTGGGCTATACCGCTCAGGAATTATCCAACCAAAAATGGATGGAATCGATTCATCCAGAAGACCGAGCATTAACGCTCAAGCAATGGCAGAAGTTGACCACCGCAACAGGAACGGTACAGTTTGAAAACCGCTACCGTTGCCGAGATGGTTCCTACAAATGGCTGTTGTGGAATGCGACGGCTTGTCGAGAGCAGAACGTCGTTTATGCTGTCATACGCGATAACACAGACTGTCGGCAGGCAGAAGCAGCACGGCGGGAGAGTGAAGAACAGTTTCGCTTATTGATCGAAGGCGTCAAAGACTACGCCATGATTGTCCTAGACCCAACTGGCCACATCGTCACTTGGAATGCAGGTGCAGAACGCATCCATCAGTATCAAGCCGTAGAGATTGAGGGTGAGCCCATTTCTCGTTTTTATACCCCAGAAGATATTCAATTGGGTAAACCCGAGCAAGGATTAGCTATTGCTGCCCGTCAAGGCCGTTTTGAGGAGGATGGTTGGCGACTCCGCAAAGATGGGTCTAAATTTTGGGCAAATGTGGTCGTCACAGCATTATATAGTGACGATGGGCAGTTGAAAGGTTTTGCTCGGGTGGCACGGGATATTACAGAACGCAAGCTGGCGGCTGAAGCGTTGCAAAAAGCGAATGAACAGTTGGAAACTCGAGTGGCGCAACGCACCGCCCAGTTAACCCATATGAATGAGCGTTTGAAGCAGGAGATTGCCGAACATGAGCGTACAGAGGCAGCTCTACGTCTTTCTAAGGCAAATTTAAAAAAACAGACTCAACAATTAGAATCTGAAAAACAACATGCCACGTCTTTATTAGAAACTCTGCAACGGACTCAAGCGCAGCTCATTCACACTGAGAAGATGTCGAGTTTGGGACAGTTGATTGCTGGGATTGCCCACGAAATCAATAATCCAGTGGGTTTTATTTATGGCAACTTGGACTATGCCAATTGTTATATCAAAGACTTGATGCGCTTGATGGAACTTTATTCCCATCACTATCCGGAACCCGTTCCTCCGATTGCGGCTGAGAAGGATGCGATTGATTTGAGCTTTTTGATGGCAGATATGCCGAAGCTGCTGTCTTCGATGAAAGTGGGAGCAACCCGTCTGCGTCAGATTGTTTTATCTCTGCAAAACTTTTTAAGAACTGAGCAAACTGAAATGCGGCCGATTGACCTGCATGAGGGTTTGGACAGTACGCTGTTGATTTTGCGGCATCGTCTGCAAGGAACAGACGAGTATCCCGAAATCTCGGTGGTTAGAGAGTATGGAGTTCTGCCGCCTGTGGAGTGTTTTGCAGGGCAAATCAATCAGGTGTTTATGCATCTGCTCACCAATGCCATTGATGTATTACACTCATCCACAGATGCTGGTGAGATTCCCCGCCAGATTACGATTACGACGGGAATTGAAGACCTCATCCGAGATGAGTTGGGAGCCTCTACTCAGGAGATTCCCCATGCGGTCATTCGGATTGTTGATAATGGGCCAGGCATGAGTGAGGCCGTATGCCGCCGATTGTTTGAGCCATTCTTTACCACTAAACCAACGGGTAAAGGCACAGGTTTAGGTTTGTCGATTAGTTACCAGATCATTGTGGAAAAACATGGTGGACTGTTAACTTGTGTATCTGAACCTGGACAAGGAGCTGAGTTTATAATTGCTCTGCCTGTGCAGCAGCAGTCTGCGGCTTCAATGTTGTCTCAATGTGCCTGATGGAGTAAGGGAAGTTTTCCCATCCCTATAGAATTCTATTTGAATGTATCCAAGGGGTGGGTTGGCGTCCTTTATCCATTGATGTTGATAGAGTCAGTTTGGTATTGAAAATCAGGATTAACACCCCAAACCTGCTTCTTCATAGGATGTGGTATCCATTGGTTGTTGGGTTATTTGTGATGGGGATGGGGTGACTTGCTCGAGTTGAGCTAAGAGCATTTGTGCTTCAAGGTCTCCTTTTTTTGTTTGTTGCTTGAGGTAAAGTTTGAGTTCCTCAACTAAATTGCTGGGAATATTCACGTCGCTTTGCTCCAATTCACAATTCAAACTATGGAAAGGGTTCTATAACATAAGAAATTGTTTTTGTCAAGTTTTATCCCTAAACCCGCCCCTACAAAATTATCTTGTTTTTTGACGCCTAGGTGCTTATTTGCGATCGCATATTCTGCTATTGGCTGACGCGATCGCTGTGTTTAAATCGTCTGTATCCAGTCCAGTATATGTGCGATTGCATGACTGCGTGTGAAGATTTGCAGTGACCCCCATCCCCTAACCCCTTCCCCCCACAGGGAGGAAGGGGAACCGGAATTACTCTTACTCTCGTCTTTCACCCCCATTTTAAAAAGGGGGGTTGGGAGTTGTTGTATTGTCTAGTTCTTCTTGCTGGTGCCAAGCTTGATAAAAGTCTCGGTAAGTCATGCTTTGGGCACAGTGCCAGAGGACATTGTAGTAATTTTGGAAACGCCAAGATTCATTTTTGTCTAAGTAATCCTTCAAGATGGTGACAACTTCCGCCATCTGACTCTCTGCCAAAATTTCCTTCAAATAATCTGCTGCTGTCCAACAGAGCGCTCGTCCACAGTCAGATTTATTCTCAAGGTTTCCAATTAACTCCATCAAGGTAGTAATAGCAATAGGATTGTTTTTACCAACTTTTGCTAAACTACGAATAACTTCCTCAAGGATATACTCAGTAAAAACTTCATCCTGAGAATTTTGAGTTAATAGCTTAACTAGAGCAGTAATTGCAGTAGGATTGCCTTGAGCAATTTCCCCTAAAGTTGCTACGGCGTGCCAGATAGTAGATAAATTCTGAGAGTTCTGAGTTAACTCAACTAAAGCAGCAATGGCAGTTGGGTTTCCTTTGCCAATTTTCCCTAAAATCCATATTGCTTGTCGAACAGTATCGTTATCCTGAGAATTCTCAAGTAACTGAACTACAGCAGAAATAGCAATTGAATTACTTTCGTCAATTCGCGCCAAACTCGAAATAGCTTGGAGGCGAGTAGAATCATCCTGAGAATTTTCGATTAACTCAGTAAGGGTAGCAATTGCAGATGAATTACCTCTGTCAATTTTTCCTAAACTTTTTGCTGCTTGCTGAAGGGTATTTTCATCGTGAGAGTTCCGGATTAGCTCAACTAGAGTACTAATAGCTTTCGAGTTACCTTCTCCAATTATCCCTAAACTATATGCAGCATACTGAAGGGTATTTTCATCGTGAGAGTCCTCGATTAGCTCAACTAGAGCCGCAACTGCTATTGGATTGCCCTTATAAATTTCCCATAAGCTTTCTAAATTTGGCACAGTATCTTCTTCATCAAGTTCAAGATTTTGGGTTGACTCAACTAGTATAGAGACTGCTATTGGGGGGTCTTGGGCGATTTTCCCTAAACTCTCAAGGGCTACTAAACGAGTATATTCATCTTGAGAGTTCTGGATTAATTGAATTAGAGCATTGACGGCTGTAGAGTCGCCTTTGCCTATTTCCCCTAACCTGGTTGCCGCTTGCCTACAAGTATCTTCATCATGAAAGCTGCCAATTAACTCAACTAGAGCTTCTACGCTCATGGAATTGTCTTTAAAAATTCTTTCGATAGCTGTGGAGTTACCATTCCTAATTTCCGCTAAAATCACTGTTGCTTCTACAAGAATCTTTTCAGATTGATAGTTCTCGATAAACTCAACTAAGGAAGCAATAGCTTGGGTGCGAATTGTCTCTTTCAGTACTGCATTGGCGGCTTTTGAAATCGGAGTAAAAAAGCTTATCCAGTACTTTTTTTTAATATTGAAATAGCCAAAAGCATACCTAATGATTCGCGCTACTATTGCATCTGAACCTGTAAAATCCTCAAACTCTGTAATTCCTGATGCTGCTAGAAAATAGGCTCGATACCAATAAAATCTACCGCACCTATCCTCAAATTCCACCAATTTTTTGATAAACGCCTCCTTCTCCTCCTTCGCCACCTCTTCATTAGGTCGCCCCAACCACAGCAAAATCACCTCTTTCCACTGTGGCTCAAAAATGCGGTATCTCTCTGAAACTGGCTTAGGATTCTGGTTATCATGAGCGCGGGGTAGGAAAAAGTCCCAATCATCAACTGCCAGCGCTGCAAAATATTCCTGAAACGTAGGATGGAAGAAAGCGTAAACTTTCTCTTGAGTTTCCGATTCAGCAGCCCAACCAACCTGATTTAACCAACCCAGTTGTAGCGCTAACCAAAATAGAGAACCCTGCTGTTTTGGATCGCCCAGTTCCTCACGCACCAGCCTATGCTGTAACCGAAATCGAGATACTTCTTGGTCAATTGCCCGCTTTGCCAAACGTCCCAGCGCTGCATTTAATTCCTCTTGCTGATCTTCAGTCGTAGGGAAGCGATTGTCTTTCCAGGTGTAGAACGCCTCAACAAATCGTTGGTAGAGTCCTGCCTTAGTACTGGGCAACCCGGAAGAACCCCCCCTAGCCCCCCCTTGGTAAGGGGGGGAACTAAGAGAGTCTTTGCTCCCCCCTTGATAAGAGGAACTAAAAGAATCTTTACTCCCCCCTTGATAAGGGGGGCTGGGGGGGTTATACGTGCTACACAACAGCGCTAACCGCAGGGGATTTTTGACTAAATCCTGGATACGCTGACGCTCAGATTTATCCAACTCTGCCCATAACCGTTCCCCTTTGTCGGCATCATTTTTTCGGAACCAGCGACAGATAAACTCTTTTACTTGAAGAGGATAATCAAAATCCAGCAGCCGATACGTCTCGAAGTCATCACCCAGCGCGTTTAAATTCGCTTCCCAGACATTCAACCGACAACTCAGCACAACCCGTGCCTTTGCAATCCACCCTTCCAGTTGAGATGAAATCATTTGTAGGGGCGCACCGACGTGCGCCCTTACCCCTACGGAACCCACCACCATCTCATCAACGCCATCCAACAACAGCCACACACGGCTACTCTTGCATAACTCAAGGAGAGCGTTTTCCTGTTCTAGCGTAACGCGCACCACCTCCAAAGCATTCTTCAGCCACTGTTGCAGAAAATACTCCTCAAGCGTCTTCCCTTGCAAATCTGCCAAAGAAATCCAAATCGGCAAACCCAAATTCTGATCTAATATCCAGAATGCGAGACTTTGCAGCAGCGTCGTTTTCCCCGCACCCGGTTCTCCAATTAGGGCAATTCGCCTTCCTTGAGTCTGCCCTTTCCCTTGCTGGAGAACTTGAGTCAAAAACTCCTCATGTTTAAACCGTTGCTTCTCCTCATACATTGGTTCATACAGTCGCGAACCTTGCTCTGGCGAAATATCCCCACTGCGCTTATCTGGTTTGGTACGCTGCACCAGTGCTAGCGGCACATGAATATCATCTAACTCAAACTTCATGTCCTCATCAGCAAACATTAGCTGATTAGTCGTCAGACGCTTGTGACGTTCTAACATCGTGCGGCATACTTCCCGCCAGTCGATGCTTTTCTCTGTTGCCAGTATTGGTGTTGTCGAGGAAGTTACTCGAGAATTTGTCTTTGGGTGTTCCTTCCACTTCTGCCTCACCACCTGCAAATTCTCTTCCCTTGTCGCCGTCTGATGTTTCAGCGTCAGAGTAAATTTCCAATAACCTTGATTCTTTCGGGTATTCTTTTCCTCCTCAAACACTCCCAACTTTCTCAAGCAGTCGAGTGCAATCTGAACCTCTGCCAATTCCCTCTCTTGTAGACTGCTGCTAGATTCCTTTTTTCGTTGAGGAAGTTTTAAGCTTTTGCCAGCCTTTCTAACTAACCTGATTAGATGTTCTTTCCGAGTGCCAACTTCAACGATTTGCTCTCTTTTCCCGCGTTGCTGCTTCTCTTTTCCCGTCACTCGCAGCTTATTCGCTGTCACCCACTCCACCTGAACAGCCTCTTTGAGTGCCAAGTCGTCTAATTCCTCCTCTGCCTGATATAGCAAAGCTTCTGCCAGGTTCAGCACATTTTCCTTAACTGATTCATCCCAACGAATATTTCTTGGCATCCGTCAAATATAAAGAAATATTTAAGAAATTCTAAAGCCTCAAACAGGGAAATTCCCCAAGCTGCAAACCCTTGTTATATCAAGATTCTAGCGACTGTATGGGGATGTGCGTGGGGAGTAACCCAAAAAAACGATTCACCTTGTAACCCCAAACCGAGGTGAATTCAATGAATCACAAAAAACAAATCCATCATCAGCCACAACCAGAAGCAAGCAAAAATGTTTTGCGAAATGTCATCGCTTTGGCATTCATTATCCAAGCCACACTCATTGGAGTGAAAGGCAATCTCGATATACTCTCAGGTAAACCTGTCCTCGATGTTATCCCATCCATGCTCACCCAAGGCATCGAGTTAATCCTCAAAGCCCATCGTACACAAGCCAATCTCAAAAAGAGCGATCGCAATTTATAGCATTTCCTAGTCTCATAAGGCACATCAAAAGAGCTTCAAGTCCCCCTTTTTAAGGGGGATGCGAGGGGGCTCGAGCATACCTGACACGATTGAGAAATGCTATATAACCATCAAGACTTATGCATAAATGCCATATCAAGGGTGCATGGAAATTAGCAAGGGCGCATCGCCATGCGCCCCTACTATTGCGGGAAAGACTCAATAACTTTACGGGTTACAGTCGAGCGTGTAAATTAAGGATGAACAGCCCTTATGTAGTTACCTCAAACCGATTCGTTACGCAAGTTGCTTTTGGCTGAATTAGCCCCTAAATTAATGAAGCGAATTCTCATAGCTACCGCTACAATACTGTCTTCCTTGTGGCTAACCACTCCCGCGAGTGCTGGAAATCCTGAACATCTCAAGCAACTGCAAGACACGCAAAATTGTCCGGGATGTGACTTAAGCGGTGCTGATTTGACAGGAGTTAAATTAGTTAACGCTGACTTGAGTGGTGCTAACCTCAGTGGTGCTAAATTAGGCGCAACTGGAAAAATAGCGGCTGATGTTCGGTCTGCTAATTTAAAAGGGGCTAATTTAAGTGGTGCTGATTTAACAGGAGTTATCCTCGAAGGCGCTAATTTAAGTGGTGCCAATTTAAGTAAGTCTATTCTAGTTGGAGCTTATCTGCGTTCGACTAATCTAGAAGGAGCGAATTTAACTGGTGCTAACTTGTCTGAAGCTGATGTTCGCAAGGCTAATATGACTCGCGTAGAATTGAAAGATGCAATTCTAACCGATGCGATCGGACTTCCTCAAGGAGTTTCTTCTAAACCCGAATCTTCTCCAGTAAGAAGCACTCATTTCAATCCCCCAGAAGGAGTACCCGTGCCTTCTCGTCCTGCGCCGGGAGGAACTCGATAATAAATGTATGGGTGAGGATGGCAACCGCTAGAAAATGGATAGCCGCTATTGTTGTATTGTCTCGTTGCACCTGTTAGGGTTTACGGCTGGTTTATTGCCCTTATTTGGCATTCCCCATACTGTAGCGCAAGTGCCAGTAAAAGCCACAGTTGAGCCTGTCGCTGTTCAAAATCAGGACACTAAAACCGAACAATTACAACAGCAAGGCATTCAACAATTTCGCCGCAGTCAGTTACGAGATGCCCTAAAAACCTTTGAGCAAGTCTTGGCTATTCGTCGCAAGTTGAAAGATCGCGCAGGGGAAAGTGAAACACTAACGACTTTAGGCCAAGTTTACAACGATTTGAGCCAATATCCTCAAGCGGTAGAAAGTTTGCAACAAGCACTGATGATTCGTAAAGCGTTAGGCGATCGCCAAGGAGAAGGGGAAACCCTGACTCATTTAGGAGAAGTTTACACCAATCTCAGTCAAGATGACCAAGCCTTAGACGTTTTGCAGCAAGCATTGAACATTCATCAAACTGTAGGGAATCGTGCGGGTGAGGGAGAAACTCTATTTAAGTTAGGGCAAGTTTACAACGCCCTGAGTCAATATGACAAAGCCTTGGAATTGTTGCAGCAGTCACTCTTAATTCGGGATGAAGTCGGGGATACGTTTGGAAAAGGCCGAACTCTCCAGACGATGGGTAGTGTGTATCGCAAGTTGGGAGAGTACGAGAGGACGCTAGAGCTTTATCAACAAGCTTTGCTTATTGTACAAAAAATTGGCGATCGCTTGGGTGAAAGTCGTGTCCTTGCTGGGATTGGAATTGTATATGATAGTCAGGGCAAGTATTCCCAAGCTTTAGAATTTCTCCAGCAAGCGCTAGTAATTCGTCAGGATATCGGCAATCGTGCGGGTGAGGCGGGAACGCTCAACACGATAGGTTTAGTGTATGACCATCTGGGACAATATGAGCGATCGCTCGATCACTACCAACAAGCCTTAGCCATTGCCAAGGAAATTGGTGAGCCATCCAGTGAAGGCAACATCCTCAGTAATATTGCCGGAATTTATTACAGCCAGGCTCAATATCCCCAAGCCTTAGACTTCTATCAACAAGCTTTAGCTGTTCTCAAACCTTTAGACGATAAAGCAGGAGAAGGACGAATTTTAAGCAATATAGGTTTAGTTTACAGCAATTTGGGACAGAATCAGCAATCGCTAGATTTCTACCAACAAGCATTAAAAATTCGTCGAGCCATTGGCGAGAAACCTGGAGAAGCCTACACTCTCCATAATATGGGGATTGCTTACGATCAATTAGAGCAATATCCTTCAGCCTTAAAAGCATTGCAACGAGCGTTAGGAATTCGTCAAACTATTGGTGATAAACCCGGTGAAGGAGCCACACTGAATAGCCTAGGATTAGTATATGAGCATCAAGGGCAGTATGAGCGATCGGTTCAATTGTATCAACAAGCTTTAGCCCTTTTTTCACAGCTTGGAAATCGTCCGGGCGAAGGGCGCACTTTAAATAGTCTGGGCGTTGCTTATTACCATTTGGAGGATTATTCTCAGGCGTTAGAAAAATTACAACAAGCCTTGGGAATTTTGAAAGAATTGGGGGATAAAGCTGGAGAAAGTATTACCCTTGGGAATATAGCTTATTTACATCAAATCCAAAACCAACCTGAATTAGCGATTGTTTTTTATAAACAGTCGGTGAATCTTACAGAAACCATCCGCAAAGATTTACAAGTTTTACCCCCTGAACAACAAGAATCTTACACCACCACCATTGCGGATACCTATCGTTCATTAGCGGATTTATTACTCAAACAAAATCGAGTTTTAGAAGCCCAACAGGTACTCGATTTACTCAAAGTGCAGGAACTTCAGGATTATTTGCGTAAAGTTCGAGGGAATGAACAAACTGTTCAAGGTGTAGAGTTACTTCCCCAAGAGGAGAAAGTTGCAGCGAATTACTCAGCCATTCAAGATAAAGCGATTAACCTAGGAAAAGAACTGACAGCCTTAAGAAAAATTCCTGAAGCAAATCGTACACCCACTCAAACCAAACGCATTGCTGAATTGGTTAAAGCCCAAGAAGCCATTACAGCAGATTTTAATCAATTTTCCCGTTCTCGAGAAGTTATCGCCCTCAATGCTGAACGAAGTCAATTAACCCAAAATCAAACCCTCAGCTTACGTCGCCTTAGAAATATTCAGGATAATTTGCAAAAGCTGGGACAAGGGGCAGTATTACTTTATCCTTTAATTTTAGAAGACCGTTTAGAACTGATTTTAACAACCCCTTATTCTCCTCCCATCCGGCGCACGGTTGCGGTAAAACGAGAAGAATTAAATCGAGTTATTCTTGAGTTTCGGGCTGCACTCACTAAACCATCAACAAACGCCGAAATTCCAGCTCAACAACTTTATACTTGGCTGATTAAACCGATAGAAAATGACTTAGCTCAAGCTGAAGCAAAAACGTTGATTTATGCTCCAGATGGTCAATTACGCTACATTCCTCTCGCCGCTTTATACGATGGCAAACAGTGGTTAGTCCAGCGCTTTCGTATCAATCATATTACAGCCGATAGCCTTACTGATTTTAATACCCAACCCTCCACTCAACCGCGTGTTTTAGCGGCTGGTTTTACGGAAGGGAATTATAGCTTTCAAATTGGCCAGCGTAATTTTTCGTTTGCCGGATTGCCGTTTGCAGCTCGTGAAATCGAAAATTTAGTTAAGATAATTCCAAATTCCACGGAACTTCTCGATCAAAATTTTACTCGTGAGGCAACTATTCCTCGTCTTAATGATTATAATATCATCCATTTAGCTACCCATGCTGCATTTTTAGTGGGTCAGCCTGATGATTCTTTTATTTTATTGGGCAATGGCGATCGCGTCACCTTAAATGAGGTGGAAAACTGGCAACTCACTAATGTAGATTTGATTGTTCTGAGTGCTTGTCAAACAGGTTTGGGAGGAAAGTTAGGTAATGGGGAAGAAATACTAGGATTTGGCTATCTAATGCAAGAAGCAGGGGCAAGGGCTGCTATTGCAACATTGTGGGCAGTGGATGATGGTGGAACCCAAGCATTAATGGATGCTTTCTATAAAATCCTCGCTAAAGGTAACATCACGAAAACTGAAGCGTTACGTCAAGCTCAAATGGCTTTAATTACAGGTGATTCTACTGTAGCTGATTCGTTTAGCGATCCTTATTACTGGGCACCGTTCATCCTGATTGGTAATGGGTTGTAAGTAGGTGGGTATAAATAAAGTAAATGGGCAGGGTGGGTTTTGAAGATATGAAACTGTTATATAGTAAAAATTCTGACTAAACCCGCCCCTACAAATTTATGGTCATTTTTTTACACCTACCTACTTAAAAGTCAGATTATTATCAATTTATACTCATTTGTTGGAATTAATGACGAATCAAAAAACTCACGGTATTATTGCTGCCGGACATGAAAAAACAGCCGAGGCTGGTTTAGAAATGTTTCGCAATGGTGGCAATGCTTTTGATGCGGCTGTTGCGGCGATGCTAGCATCTTTTGTGGCTGAACCTGGCCTCACTTCAGCCGCAGGTGGAGGTTTTTTTTTAGCCCATACTTGTGAGAATAAAAATATTCTTTTTGATTTTTTCTCTCAAACCCCAAGGTATAAACGAAATCAAAGTGATATAGATTTTTATCCAGTCGCTGTTAATTTTGGGGATGCAATTCAGGAGTTTCATATTGGACTTGGTTCTATGGCGGTTCCTGGTAATATTGCTGGGGTGTTTCATGTTCACCAAAAATTAGGTAAACTCCCGTTTAAAGTAGTGGCTGAACCAGCAATTCATTATGCCAAATATGGAATTTCGTTAAATCAATTTCAATATTATTGTTTAGCAGAAATCCTGAAGCCGATTGTGACTAAAGTTCAGGGAGGACAGTCAGTTTTTTCTCTTACGGGTGAGCCACTAGAGCTAGGTGGAAAAGTAATTATGAGAGAATTTGCTGAAACTCTAGCGTATTTAGCAGACAAAGGGGTAAAAGAATTTTATCAAGGTGATATAGCTCATCAATTAGTCAAAGATTGCCAAAATTTAGGGGGTCACTTAACATTAGCTGATTTAAAAAATTATCGAGTTATTGAGAGAGAACCACTGATGATTAATTATCGTGGCAATACTTTATTAACTAACCCTCCTCCTAGTTCAGGAGGGATTTTAATTGCTTTTGCTTTAAAGTTATTATCTAATTTTAATTTAACGCAATTAGACTTTGGTACTGCTCGTCATTTAGACATTTTAGCTCAAGTAATGCAATTAACCAATGAAGCCCGGAAAGATGAATATGATGCGAATTTGCATGAAGAAGGAATTGCTGAAAAATTTTTAGACGATGAATATTTGCTTTCCTATAAAAATAAGCTTCTAGAAACGGTGAATAAATGGGGAAGTACGACTCACATCAGTGTATTAGATAGCGATGGAAATGCTGCCAGTGTTACTACAACTAATGGTGAAGGGTCAGGATACATCATTCCGGACACAGGAATTATGGTGAATAATATGTTGGGGGAAGAAGATTTAAATCCACATGGATTTCATCAATGGCAAGAGAACGTCAGGATATCTTCAATGATGTCTCCTACTATCGTTTTGAACAATAATTTACCTGAAATTGTTTTAGGCAGTGGGGGGTCTAATCGGATTAGAACAGCAATTTTACAAGTTATTTCTAATATTCTAGATTTTGGTATGACGGTTGATGAAGCGGTTGAGAGTCCTAGGGTACATTGGGAAAATAATATTTTTAATCTTGAACCGGGATTGGGGCTGGGAGAATTGAATAAAACTAGGCTAGGGGCTGAGCATCAAGTGGTGCAATGGCAAGAAAAGAATTTATTTTTTGGTGGTGTTCATACTATCCAAGCAACATCGGATGGGTTGATGGTCGGTGCTGGCGATCGGCGTAGAGATGGGTTTGCGGCGAGTTGTTAATTGGTGACATTCATCATTTGCTGAATTTAATTTTTGTCGGTAGCATTCTTGTTCTTCTCTTTATAAGGCAAGGCTATTCATTCTCCTCCAAACAGCCCGGAGTTTAAACTCCGGGATAATAGCGCAAGTCGTCTAAAGACGACTGAATAAGAGTTTTAGTCTATTGAAATGGACTTAAGCTATTAGCCAAGAAATTAATTTCTTGACGGATGTGGAACCTTATTCACCGAAAAACGGGGTTGGTAAGGGTGGAAACTGGAAGCCTCTATCATTCATG